>CALWXB010000033.1 GCA_944385405.1 uncultured Oscillospiraceae bacterium
TGAAGCAAGGGTTCCCCGGTTCAATGAACCGGGGAACTTTTTGCCGTGGCGGGCCTCGTGCCAAGCGTTTTGGCGGAGCCAAAACCTTGAAATGGGCGGGCTCCGCCTGCCCATTTGCGTCCTATGCGGGGCCCCCGTGGGACGTATGTCCCACGGGGTGCGCCCGTCACGGCAAGGCTTTCGAGGGCCTGCTGAAGCGTTACTTCGGCTAATCTATGAAGCAAGGGTTCCCCGGTTCAATGAACCGGGGAACTTTTTGCCGTGGCGGGCCTCGTGCCAAGCGTTTTGGCGGACCTCACCCCACCCGGCACAGATCCACCCGGTGCCGCCCGCCGCCGGTGCAGGTGAAGCACACGGTGAAGTCCCGGCGCAGCAGGCCGCCGGCGCCGTCCCGGGTGTCCACGCATCCCGTCACCGTCCACGTCTCTCCGGTCCGGGACACATCCTCCGTCCGGAACGCGGCGGAGGGGTCGGAGAGCTGGCGGCGGACGATGGCCTTCGCCATAGCCCCGGCCTCCGCCGCGTCGTGCAGGCAGCTGTCCCGGGGGGCCGCCGCGGAGCATGGCTCCCCGGCCGGCGGCGGGACCTGGGTCAGGGGAGGAGCCACGGCCAGCAGCGCCGCCAGCCCCAATGCGGCCAGCGGCCCCCGGTTTCTCCTGCGCACCGGATGCGCCATCTCCCGCCCTCCTTTCCGCCTGCGCCCCAGGCTGTCTCCTGTCCATGATAACACAACCGGCACCGAATGTCTACTATCATAGACATTTTATCCCCGATTTTCCCATACACTATAAGAAACGGGGAAAGGGGTGGTGCTGTGCAGTTCCACAACGACGACATCGGGCGGACGATCCGGGCCCTGCGGAAGGAGCGGGGGCTCTCCCAGGACGTCCTCAGCGGGCTGGCGGGCATCGCCCGCACCCATCTGACCATGATCGAAAACGGCACCAAGCAGGCCAATTTCGAGACCATCTGGCGGCTGGCCCTGGCGCTGGACATGCGGCCCAGCGAGCTGGTGGCCCGGATCGAGCGGACGGCGGAGGAGCGCGGGCGGCCTGACGCCGCCCGTCCGGAAAACCCTCTTGCGCCGGGGCGGAAAGGATGATACAATCTCCCCCGTAAAGGGGAGAGATGCATGTATCGTACGATTCTATTCGATCTGGACGGCACGCTGACGGATTCCAAGGAGGGGATCTTCAACTGCCTGCGCTATGCCTTTGAGAAGCTGGATGAGCCGGTGCCGCCGGAGGACACGCTGCTGCGGTTCATCGGCCCGCCGCTGCAGGACTCCTTCCGGAACTTCTGCGGCTTCGACCGTGATACGGCGGAGCGGGGGGTGGCCTATTTCCGGGAGCGGTACGCCGTCCACGGGAAGTTTGAAAATGCCGCCGCCCCGGGGATGCCGGAGCTGTGCGCCCGGCTGAAGGCCAGGGGGTACACCCTGGCCCTGGCCTCCTCCAAGCCGGAGGCCATGTGCCGTCTGATCTGTGAGAAGTACGGCTTCACCCCGTCCCTGGACGTCATCACCGGCAGCCCGCCGGTGGGGGACTGGCAGAAGGCGGACGTGATCCGGGAGTGCCTGCGCCGTCTGGGAAAGACGGACCTTGCCGATGTGGTGATGGTGGGGGACCGGAAATACGACGTGGAGGGGGCCGCCGCCTGCGGCCTGCCCTGCATCGGCGTGGAGTTTTTCGGTTACGCCCAGCCGGGAGAGCTGGCGGAGGCAGGCGCCGTGGCGGTGGTGTCCGACGCGGCGGCGCTGGAGCAGTGGCTCCTGACCCACTGAAGGGATGACAAAGGCCCCCCGCGCCGGATAGGCGCGGGGGGCCTTGTTATGTATGGCGGTCAGTTCTCGCTCTGGGCGGCCTTCACCTGCGCCAGGGTGGGACCGCTCTCCGGCAGGTCCAGGGCCATGACGGGGTCCACCGGCACCGCCAGGAACATGGCGTTGCCGTAGGTGTAGGCGCCGGAGGTGACGGCGATGACGCGGCCGTACTCATTGAGCAGGGCGCCGCCGCTGCTGCCCTCGGAGATGTCGGCGGTGGACATGACGCAGGGCTGGGAGTAGCTGTCCAGCACCCGGGCGGTGGCGCTGATGACGCCGGCGCTGACGGCCAGGCCCTCGCCCAGGGGGTTGCCCAGGGCGTATACCGTGTCGCCGGCCCGGATGTCGGCGGTGCCCGCCAGCTCCAGATACGCGAAGGCGGAGGCGGTGGTGCCGTTTGTGGCAGTGGGGGACACCTTCACCACCGCCAGATCCATGGCCGCGTCGTACCAGAGGACGGACGCGATGGGGTAGACCTCCCCGGTGCACACCGTCAGCGTGGCCTGGATGCAGTTCTGGATGGTGTGGTAGTTGGTCAGGGCGATGCCGCTGGGGTCGATGAAGAAGGCGGAGCCGGTGACGGTGGAGACGCCCAGGTCCACCTCCTCCTGGGTCTTGCTGCCGCTGAGGGCCGCCACGGCGGCCATGTGGCGGTCCGCCGCCTGCCGGGCGGTGAGGGTCTCGGAGGCCACGCCCACGGCCCGCAGGGCCGCGGCGCTGCACACGCCCTGGGAGACCAGATGCTCCGCCACGGTGACGCCGTCGGGGCGGGTGAAGCTCAGGGCGTCCACCGCCGTCTCAAAGAGGTCCGCCTGGGTCAGAGAGCCGGCATAGCTCCGGGAGATGAGGCCGATGCGCTGGGCGAACACGGCGGCCTGGTCCACGGTGAAGTCCCCGGCGGACTCGCTGTAGCCCAGCATCCGCAGGAGGAAGGCGCACCAGGCGTTGGCGGTGATGGCGTCGTCGGGCCTGAAGTCGATGGGGGTCACGCCGGTGATCCACTTCTGGTGGGCGGCGTAGGTGACGGCGGTATCGGCCCAGGCCGGCACGTCCCGGAACCCGGAGATCCACAGGTCGTTTTCCGCGGCCTCCTGGGCTCCTGCCAGGCGCACCAGCAGCACCGCCGCCTGGGCCCGGGTGGCGGGGGCGTTGAAGTCCCGCTGCGCCGCGTCATCCAGCAGGTCCAGCGTCACCAGGATGTCCGCGGCCCGGGCGGCCTCCCCCTCCAGCGCGGCGGCGGGGACGGCGCCCAGCAGCACCATGACGGCGCATAAAATTGCCAAACATTTCTTTTTCATGGAAAATTGTGCCTCCAAAGTGAAAAAATGTACGCACCGGCAAGACCCGGCAGGGCCTATTCTACCACCTCCGCCGCTGAAACACAAGCCCCGTCCCGGCGTCTGGACAGGTGGGGAAAAATCTGGTACAATGCCAGAAAAAAGGAGGTGGGGACCGTGGCGGAGCAGCTGGCGGAAAACCTTTGGCGTCTGGAGATCCCCCTGGTGGGCAATCCCCTCAAGACCCTCAACAGCTACCTTCTCACCGGGGAGCGGAGCCTGCTCATCGACACGGGCTTCCGGCAGGACCCCTGCCGGGAGGCCGTGGAGCGGGAGCTTTCCGCCGTGGGAGCGGACCGGGACCGGATGGACATCTTCCTCACCCACCTCCACAGCGACCACACGGGCCTGGCCCCGGAGCTGATCCGGCCGGGGTGCCGGATCTTCATGGGCCGCAGCGACGGCGCGCGGATGCTGGCGGGGCAGAGCCGGGACTTCTGGCAGCGGACCTACGCGGGCTTTGTCACCGAGGGCTTCTCCCGGGAGGAGATGGCCGCCCTCTGGGACACCAACCCCGCCCGGACGGCGGGGCCCGTCCCCTACGACGGCTATGTGTTCCTGGAGGACGGGGACACGCTGCCTGTGGGGGACCGCGCCCTGCGGTGCGTCCTGACCCCGGGCCACACCCCGGGGCACCTGTGCCTGTGGGACGCGGCGGCGGGGCGGCTCTTCTCCGGGGACCACATCCTCTTCCACATCACCCCCAACATCTGCCGCTGGGAGGGGGCGGCGGACTCCCTGGGGGACTATCTGGGGAGCCTTGCCAAGGTGGAGTCTCTGCCGGTGCGGGAGCTGCTGCCCGCCCACCGCCGGGACCGGGGGGACTTCCGGGAGCGGATCGGGGAGCTGAAGGCCCACCACGCCCGGCGGCTCTCCGACGCCCTGGCCATCGTCGGGGCGGACCCGGGCCGCACGGCCTATGAGATCGCCGGGCGCATGGCCTGGAGCATCCGGTGCCGCAGCTGGGCGGATTTCCCCCTGACCCAGAAGTATTTCGCCGTGGGGGAGGCCCTGGCCCATCTGGACCATCTGTGCCGCCTGGGGCAGGCGGAGCGCCGGGTGACGGGGGACACGGCCCGGTACTACCCCGCAGGATAAAGGAGGTGCCTGAAATGGAGCTGAAAGAGATCCTCAGCAAATGCGACCACACCCTGCTCTCTCCCACGGCCACGTGGGACGAGATCCGGGCGGTGTGTGACGACGGTATCCGCTGCGGCTGCGCCAGCGTGTGCATCCCGGCCAGCTACGTCCGCCAGGCGGCGGACTACGCCGCCGGCCGGGTGCCCATCTGCACCGTCATCGGCTTCCCCAACGGGTACGACACCACCGCCGCCAAGTGCTTCATGGCCGCCGACGCCGTGGAAAACGGGGCGGACGAGGTGGATATGGTCATCAACCTGGGCTGGGTGAAGGACGGGAAGTATGACGAGGTCCTCCGGGAGATCCGGGCGGTGAAGGAGGCCTGCCGGGGGAAGATCTTAAAGGTCATCATCGAGTGCTGCCTCCTCACGGAGGAGGAGAAGGCGGAGCTGTGCCGGGTGGTGACGGCCTCCGGCGCGGACTTCATCAAGACCTCCACCGGCTTTGCCGGCGGCGGGGCCACCCGGGCCGACGTGGCCCTCTTTGCCCGGCTGGTGGGGCCCAACGTACAGATCAAGGCCGCAGGCGGCATCGCGTCCTTGCAGGACGCGGAGGACTTCATCCGCCTGGGGGCCGCCCGGCTGGGCACCAGCCGCATCGTCAGGGCCGTGAAGGCCATGGAGGGATAGATCATGCCGACACCCCACAATGAGGCCCCGGCGGGGGCCTTCGCCAAGACCGTTCTGATGCCCGGAGACCCCCTGCGGGCGGAGTTCATCGCGCAGACGTATCTGGAGGGAGCGCGGCTGGTGAACAACGTCCGGGGGGCCCGGGGCTATACCGGGACGTACCGGGGCGTGCCGGTGTCCGTCATGGCCTCCGGCATGGGGATGCCCTCCATGGGCATCTACTCCTACGAGCTCTACCACTTCTACGGCGTGGAGAACATCCTCCGGGTGGGCTCCGCCGGGGCCATCTCCAAACGGCTGCGGCTCCGGGACGTGGTGCTGGGCCAGGGGGCCTGCACGGACTCCGCCTACGCCCGGCAGTTCGGTCTGGGGGGCACCTTCGCCCCCATCGCGGATTTCACGCTGCTGGAGACCGCCGCCGCGGCGGCCCGGCGGCTGGGGGTGGAGCCTCCGGTGGGGAACCTCCTCTCCTCCGACGTCTTTTACGCCGACACGGAGGCCACCCTGGCCTGGGGAGAGATGGGGGTTCTGGCGGTGGAGATGGAGGCCGCGGCCCTGTACTGCAACGCCGCCAGGGCGGGGAAGCGGGCATTGGCCATCTGCACCGTCTCGGACCACCTCCTCACCGGGGAGGCCCTGTCCGCCGGGGAGCGGCAGACCTCCTTCACGCAGATGATGGAGATCGCCCTGGAGACCGCCGCGGACATGGCGGCAAGATAAAAAAACGGCGGACGCCGTCCCCGTGGGGGAGCGGCGTCCGCCTCTGCGCGCCTGCCGCCTGTCCCGGCGGGGGCGGCAAAACAAACAGGAGAAGGGGATTTTTTTCATGGATTCAGCCATCACACGCTCCGCCATTCTGGTGTTTTTGATCCTGCTGGGATACGGCCTCAAGCAGGCGGGGCTGTTCAAGCAGTCGGACAGCAAGGTGCTGTCCAACATCATGCTCTATGTGACGCTGCCGGCGGTGCTGGTGAACGCCTTCCGGGACTTCACGCCGGATCCGTCGCTGGTGCTCTTCGCCGTGCTGGCCCTGGCGGTGAACATCGTGCTGCTGACGGTGGGGTGGCGGGTGGCCGCCCGGAAATCCCCCATGGTCCGGGCCACGTACATGATCTGCATGGCGGGGTTCAACATCGGCTCGTTCGCCATCCCCTTCCTCCAGAACCTCTTCCCGCAGCAGATGATGGAGGTGATCCTCTTCGACATCGGCAACTCCATCATGAACTGCGGCATCATCTACGCCTTCGCCGCCGCCCAGGTCCATCCGGAGCACCGCTTCCGCCTGCGGGATCTGTGCCGGACCCTCTTTTCCACCTTCCCCTTCGACCTCTACATCGTATTGCTGGCCCTGGCGCTGCTGCAGGTGCCCATCCCGGCGCCCATCTATCAGCTGGCGGACACCGTGGAGGGGGCCAACGCCCTGGTGGTGATGCTGATGCTGGGCATCCTCTTTGAGGTGCGGCTGGACCGGGAGAAGCGCCGCCAGGTGCTGGGCATCGTGGTGACCCGGTACACCACGGCGGCGGTGCTCTCGGCGCTGATCGTGCTCTTTCTGCCGGTGCCCATGGAGCAGCGGCTGGTGGCGGTGGGGCTGGTGTGCGCCCCCATCAGCAGCATGGCCACGGTGTTCTGCGGCAAGCTGGGGTGCGATCCCGACGTGTACGGCACCGCCACCTCGCTGACCATCCCCATCAGCATCGCCGTGATGCTGGGGATGTCCCTGGTGTGATTTTGACAACATATCGGAATATCTGGCTGAAAAAATCCTCTCCGTATCACAAAAACCACACCGCCGCCATGGCCAGCACGGCGGAGAGCAGGGCCTGGACGGCCTTCCCCGCGGCGCACCGGCCCACGGAAAGGCCGGTGCCGTCCAGCGCCGCCGCCGTCTGACACAGCACGCAGGTCCCGCCCCACCCGGCGCAGATGGCCGCCAGCAGGAAGCCTCCCCGGGAGGGGGGCAGCAGGGGCGTCAGGGAAAAGAGCTCCAGCGTCCCGGTGAGGGCCGCCCCCAGCGGGCCCCCCAGGCTGCGGAAGGGTCCGGCCAGCACGTAGAAGAGCACCACGAAGGCGCACACGCTGATCATCCCCCCGGCGGCGGAGGTGACGGCCCCCACCACCGCGGCGGAAAGAGACGGCGCCTCCTGCCGCCGGGGCGGCGCGGCGCGGCGGGCGGGCACGTCCCGGCCCCGGAACACCAGGCCGGTGAGCAGGGCGGAGGCCACGTGGATGAGCCACAGCCATACCCCGATCCGGACGCTGCCGAACACCCCCGCCCCCAGCACGCTGAGGAAGAAGGCGGGGTTTGCGTTGTTGCAGAAGGTGAGGAGCCGCTCCGCCTCGTCACGCGTCAGCGCCCCCTCCCGGTACAGCTCCGCCGCCGTCCGGGCGCCGATGGGGTAGCCCCCCAGAAGGCCCAGCACCAGGGGGGCCGCGGCGGTGCCCGGCAGCCGGTACAGCGGCCCCATCAGCCCCCGCAGCGCCGGGGACAGCCACTCCCCCAGCCCCAGGGCCATGGCCAGGCCCGACACCGCCAGAAACGGGAACAGCGCCGGGATCACCGTGCCGGCGCACAGCGCCAGGGCCTCTCCCGCCGCCGTCTTCACCCGCTGGGCGTCGGAGAGCAGCCACACCAGCACCCCGCCCAGCAGCAGCACCAGATCTCCCCGTCTGCGCATCGTCATCACCTCATTCCGGACCCTATGCCTCCGGGGGACGGGATATGCCCGGCAAGTTCCGTCCCGGCGGCGCATATCCATAGGGCGGGGTGAGCATATATGGATCGAAACCGGAAAGAGACGGGCGTGCTGGACGCCGTGGCGGAGCTTTTCGACCTGCCGGCGGACGTGGTGGCGGGGCTGCCGCGGCTGGAGATGGTGGGGAGCCGTCAGCTTTATGTGGAGCATCACGCCGGCATCCTGGCGTACAGTGAGGAGCAAATCGACATCAACACCCCCGCGGGGGTGCTGCGGGTCCGGGGGACGGGGCTGGGCCTTATGGCCATGACGGCGGAGGAGCTGCGCCTGGGAGGGAGCATCGCCGCCGTGGAATGGGTGAGGTGAGGGATGCTCCGGGGGATCGTCAACCGCCTGCGGGGGCAGGTGCGCGTCCGGGCGGAGTGCGCCTTTCCCGAGCGGGTGCTGAATCTCTGCGCCGCCCGGGACCTTTCCTTCTGGGACCTTGTATGGGAGTCTCCCACCGCCTTCACCTGCCGCCTCACCCGCCGGGACTACCACCGGCTGCGCCGGGCGGCGGAGGCGGTGGACTGCACCCTCTGCGTGGTGGGGAAGGAGGGAACGCCCTACTTCCTGGCCCGGTTCCGGGGCAGAAGGGTGCTGGTGGTGAGCCTCACCGTGTGCGCCATGGCGTTGTTTCTGGGGTCCTTCTTCGTCTGCGAGTTCGTGGTGGAGGGCAACGAGACGGTGCCCACGGAGGAGATCCTCCGGGCGCTGGAGAAAAACGGCGTGGGCATCGGCTCCTTCGGCCTTGCCCTGGACGGGGAGGACATCCGCAACCACGTGCTGCTGGACGTGCCGGAGCTCAGCTGGCTCACCGTCAACGTCTCCGGCTTCCGGGCCTACGTCCAGGTCCGGGAGCGGGTGCCGGCGCCGGAGGTGGTGGACGAGGAGCACCCGTCCAACGTGGTGGCCCGGCGGCCGGGGATGGTGCTGGAGGTCCGGGCCATGGACGGCGTCACCGCGGTGGGCAAGGGCAGCGTGGTGACGGAGGGCCAGCTGCTGATCTCCGGCGTGGAGGATCTGGGCACCTTCGGCGCCCGGGTCCTCACCGGCATGGGCAGCGTCACCGCCCGGACCTGGTACACCCTCACCGCCCGGGTGCCCCTGACGGTCTCCCTCCGGACGGAGACGGGCTGGGAACGCACGGGGTTTTCCCTGGTGCTGGGCACCCATCGGGTAAAATTCTTTTCAAACAGTAGCATTGCAGGCCGCAGCTGTGATAAAATAGTCACACGCACACCGCTGCGGCTGCTGGGCATCCCTTTGCCGGTGACCGTGGTGAAGGAGGTCTGGCGGGAGTACGCCCCGGAGACGGCGTCCCTCACCGAGGCGGCGGCCCAGGCCCTGGGGGAGCAGGTGCTGACGGAGTATCTCCACCACATCGTGGACCCCTGGGGCACCGTGCAGTCCACCCTGTGTTCTGCCCGGCGCAGCGGCGATGTCCTGGAGGTGACGCTGAAGGCGGAGTGCCGGGAGGAGATCGGGCGGCAGGTGCCCATCTATACGGAAGAAGCGGACGGATAGCGTCCGGCAAGATACGGGAGTGAAGCATCGTTGGAACAGAGAATCAGCATCGAGCGGCTGGAGCAGGCCGTGAACATCTTCGGGTCCTTTGACGAGAATATCCGACTTCTGGAGCAGGAGTTCCACGTCACCGTGGTGAACCGGGAGGGGGAGCTGCGGGTGGAAGGCGAGCCGGAGGAGACGATGTTGGCCGCCAAGGCCATCCAGGCCCTCTTGACCCTTTCCAGCCGGGGGGAGTCCATCGGCGAGCAGAACGTGCGCTACGTCATCGGACTGGTGCGCGCCGGCCGGGAGGCCCAGATCACGGAGCTGACGGGGGATGTGCTGTGCATCTCCGCCAAGGGCCGCCCCATCCGGCCCAAGACCATCGGGCAGAAGGAGTATATCAAGTCCGTCCTGAGCAACACCATCACCATCGGCGTGGGCCCGGCGGGCACCGGCAAGACCTACCTTGCCGTGGCCGCCGCCGTCCAGGCCTTCCGGGACAAGCAGGTCAACCGCATCATCCTCACCCGCCCGGCGGTGGAGGCCGGCGAGCGGCTGGGCTTTTTGCCCGGCGACCTCCAGAGCAAGGTGGACCCCTACCTGCGGCCGCTGTACGACGCCCTCTTCGACATGCTGGGGGCGGAGACGTACCAGAAGTACCTGGAGCGGGGGAACATCGAGGTGGCCCCCCTGGCCTACATGCGGGGCCGCACCCTGGACGACAGCTTCATCATCCTGGACGAGGCCCAGAACACCTCCCGGGAGCAGATGAAGATGTTCCTCACCCGGCTGGGCTTCGGGTCCAAGATCGTCATCACCGGCGACGTCACCCAGATCGACCTGCCCGACGGCAAGTCCTCCGGCCTCAAGGAGGCCATGCGGGTGCTGCGGAACGTGGAGGGCATCGGCATCTGCGAGCTCACCAACGCCGACGTGGTGCGCCACGTCATGGTGCAGCGCATCGTGGCGGCCTACGAGGCCTATGAGAACGCCAAAAGCGGGAAAGGGCGAAAATAATGGCCAAAAAGCATTATATACCGGTCACTTCCGACCTTCCCGGCGGGGCCAGCACGGGAAACTGCGCCCTGATCCGGAAGGTGATCCGGACCGCCCTGGCGGCGGAGGGGGTGGATTTCCCCTGCGAGGTGGACGTGCTGCTCACCGACGACGCGGGCATCCACGCCATCAACCGGGAGATGCGGCAGGTGGACCGGGCCACCGACGTTCTGAGCTTCCCGGAGTTCGACCTCACCCCCGGGGAGCTGCCGTCCCCCCAGGACGCCGACCCCGGCACGGGGCTGGTGCCCCTGGGGGACATGGTGATCTCCCTGGAGCATGTGGCATCCCAGGCAAAGGAATACGGCCACCCCCGGCGGCGGGAGCTTGCCTACCTGGTGGTGCACTCCGCGCTGCACCTGCTGGGGTACGACCATCTGGACGAGGGGCCGGAGAAAAAACAGATGCGGGCCCGGGAGGAGGCCATCCTGGCGTCCCTGGGCATCACCCGGGAAGTGGACTGAACCCGGAGGGGCGCCGGCGCATAGACTGTTCCGAGGTGATTTGGAATGGCATTGCTGCAAGACGGCCTGATCTCCTTCTTTGCCGCCGTGGGCCTCACCGCCACGGTGTGGCTGGTGGCGGGGGCGGTGCTCCACACCGGGGGACGGCCCGCCGTGCCGGGCCTTCTGCTGGTGCTGCCCCTGCGGGGGGAGGCGCTGGCCATGGAGGCGGACGTCCGGGAGCTGCGGCGGGTACAGGGGACGCTGCCGGGGGCGAAGATCGTCCTGGCGGACTGCGGCCTCACGGAGGAGGCCCGGAACATGGCCCGGTATCTGGCGGACCGGGAGGAGAACGCGGAGCTGGTCTCCGCCGGGGAATTTCACCTGGGGAACTGACGGAAGAGAAGAGGAACGACATGGAAGAGCTGACCACCTGCGACGGCACCGTACATAGCCTGATCTTTCAAAACGCCGAAAACGGCTATACGGTCCTGCGCCTCCTCACCGAGGAGGGGGAGGTGGTGACGGTGGTGGGGTGCATCCCCTGCGTGGCGCCGGGGGAGCACCTGACGGTGTCCGGCGTGTGGGAGCAGCACCCCCAGCACGGTCAGCAGCTGCGGGCGGTGGAGCTGGAGCGGACGCTGCCGGAGGACGAGGAGGAGATCTGCAGCTATCTCTCCTCCGGCATCTGCAAGGGCGTCGGCCCCGCCACCGCCCGGAACATCGTGGACCGCTTCGGCCCCGACACCCTGGACATCCTGGAGCGGGAGCCGGAGCGGCTCACCACGGTCCGGGGCATCACCGCCAAGAAGGCCCGGGAGATCGCCGAGAGCTTCCGCCGCCACATGGGGCTGCGGCGGCTCATGGCCTTCCTGGCCCGGTACGGCCTGCCGCCGGTGCTGGCCATGCACCTGGGGGGCCTGTACGGCGACGCGGCGCTGGAGATGGTGCGGCAGAACCCCTATCTCCTCTCCGACGACGCCTGCGGCGTGGACTTCTCCGTCACCGACGGGATGGCGCTGCAGATGGGCTTCGACCCCGGCTGTGACGCCCGGCTCCAGGCGGCGGTGACCTTTGAGCTCAGCCACAACGAGCGCAACGGCCACGTCTTTCTCCCCCGGGACAAGCTGGTGGCCGCCACGGCCCAGCTGCTGGGCTGCCCGGAGGACGGGCCGGAGGCGGCGCTGGACGCGCTGGTCCAGGCCGGGGCGGTGGTGCAGGAGCAGGTGGCCAATGTGGAGGGCTGCTACCTGCGGCGGCTGTGGGAGGCGGAGGTGACCGCCTGCGCCCGGCTGAACGCGCTCCTCTCCGCCCCGCCGGACGTCAGCCGCCAGGCCCGGCGCACCGTGCGGGAGATCCAGGAGGCGGCGGGCATCACCTTTGCCCCCATGCAGCAGCGGGCGGTGGAGCTGGCGGCGCAGCAGGGCGTGCTGCTGCTCACCGGCGGCCCCGGCACCGGCAAGACCACCACGGTGCGGGCCATCGTGGCCCTGTTTCGGAAAATGGGGCTGGACATGGTGCTGGCGGCCCCCACCGGCCGGGCGGCCAAGCGCATGAGCGAGCTGACGGGCATGGACGCCCAGACGGTGCACCGCCTGCTGGGCATGGGCTGGAAGGACGGCGTGGTGACCTTCCAGAAAACGGAAAAGGAGCCTCTGGAGGCGGACGCCGTCATCGTGGACGAGATGTCCATGGTGGACCTGCCCCTCTTCGCGGCGCTGCTGCGGGCGCTGCGGCCCGGCACCCGGCTGGTGCTGGTGGGGGACGCGGACCAGCTGCCCTCCGTGGGGGCGGGGAACGTGTTTTCCGACCTCATCCGCAGCAAGCGGGTGGAGACGGTGTTTCTCCGGGAGGTGTTCCGCCAGGCGTCGGAGTCCGCCATCATCCGCAACGCCCACGCCGTGAACCTGGGCCAGCCCCCCAAGCTGCGCAACGACCAGGGGGACTTCTTCTTCCTGTGCCGCCGGGACCCGGAGCGGGCGGTGCAGACGGTGGTGGAGCTGTGTCAGAGCCGCCTCCCCGAGAAGATGGGGGTCCCCGCCGACCAGATCCAGGTCCTGACCCCCACCCGGAAGGGGCCCTGCGGCACCATCCGCCTCAACCGCTGCCTCCAGGAGGCGCTGAACCCGCCTGCGCCGGACAAGCGGGAGATCCTCTGGGGAGAGCGGCTCTTCCGGGAGGGGGACCGGGTGATGCAGACCCGCAACGACTACGACGTGGTCTGGGAGCGCGCCGACGGCTCCGCCGCCGGCACCGGCATGTTCAACGGCGACGTGGGCCGCATCCTGCGCATCGACCCGTCGGGAGAGTGGCTGGAGCTGGACTTCGACGGCCGGGTGGCCCTCTACGGGGCGGAGATGCTCAGTGAGGTGGATCTGGCCTACGCCCAGACCGTCCACAAAGCCCAGGGCAGCGAGTACCGCTGCGTGGTGCTGGCGGCCATGCCCGCCGCGCCGTCGCTGATGGTCCGGGGGGTGCTGTACACCGCCCTGACCCGGGCCCGGGAGCTTTTGGTGGTGGTGGGGGACGACGCCGCCATCCGGGCCATGGCGGAAAACGACCGCCGCCAGCGGCGGTATTCCGGGCTGCGGTGGAGATTGCACAACAGCGCCCCCCATTCTCTTTTGTCTTGACAAAAGAGAATGCGCCGCGCCCGGTGGAAGAGAAAACCGCCTCCCCCGCCGCCGTCGGCGGCGGAGATGGGGGATTTCTGAACCGGTGCCCTGCTTTGGGGCGGGCTTGTACCGGCTCGCGCCGGGGCGGGAGGGCGCGGAAGGCTCTCCCCGCGCCGGGAGAAGAAAGGTCATCGGGGGTGGAAAACCGAATGGCCGGTGCCCCTCTTTCCGCTGCCGCTCCCCGGTGCGGAACGGCAGTACCCCCCGATACGGACCGGGCAAGGTTTCCCTCTATGGGACCGGCAGCGCGTAGCGAAGCGGAACGCGCGGGAGTCGGCGCAGAGGCCATCCGTCGCCCACCCCGTCCAAACGTGCACTTTCCGGCGCGGGGACAGACTGCGCACGGAAGGGGGGCGGCGCGAGCCGGTACAAGCTGCCCCTGCCGCGCGGCACCGATTCGGAACGTCCCGGACCCCTGTCCCAGATGGGACAGGGGTCTGCGCCTTTTCTTTTGGACCGTCCACGGCCCGTTTGTCTCCGGCCCAAGAGCCGCCGCAAAGCGGCGGTTGGCCTCCGACACGCGCCTGCGGGCGCAGTCTTTTGGGCAAGACCAAAAGAAAATGGGGGGTGGAATGCCGAATAGAAAAGGACAAATGGTCCAATATAACGAAGTACAATGTGTCCTATGGATACAATCATTTTCGGTGATGAAAATGAGACTTCGGATACGGGATCTCCGGGAGGACCGGGACCTGAAGCAGCGGGAGGTCGCAGAGTTTTTGGTGTGTGACCAGTCCCTCTATTCCAAATACGAGCGGGGCGAGCGGGAGCTGCCGCTGCGCCTGGCCATACAGCTGGCGGAATTCTACGGCGTCAGCGTGGACTACCTGGTGGGCCTGACGGACACGCCGGAGCCGTACCCCCGGCGGCGGAAATGAGCCGCCGGGAGGCGCTGTGGCAGCTCCTGTTCCCACCCAAGTGCCCCTTCTGCGGCCGGGTGCTGGACCAGCCGGGGGTGTGCCCCAGGTGCCCCAAGACCCTCCCCTGGGTGGAGGAGGGGCCCCGGGTCCTCTCCGGCGGACTGGCGTGCGCCGCGCCGCTTTGGTATCAGGAGGAGGTCCGGGAGGCCATGCTGCGCTTCAAGTTCCGCAGCGCCGCCGACGCGGCCGTCCCCCTGGGGGAGCTGCTGGCCCGGTGCGCCGCGGAGCACTTCGCCGGGGACTTTGACGCCGTCACCTGGGTGCCGGTGAGCCGGCAGCGGCTGCGCCAGCGGGGCTACGATCAGGCCCGGCTCCTGGCGGAGGCGGCCTGCCGGGTGTGGGGGACGGAGGCCCGGGCGCTGCTGCGCAAGACCATCCATACTCCGCCCCAGTCCAGCCTGCGGGACGCGGCGGCCCGCAGGGCCAACGTCCTGGGGGCGTTCGACGCCCTGCCGGAGGCCGCCGGGCGGCGGGTGCTCCTCGTGGACGACATCTGCACCTCCGGCGCCACCCTCTGCGAGTGCGCCCGGGTGCTGCGCCAGGCCGGGGCGGAGGCCGTGATGTGCGCCGTTGTGGCCCGCGCACCGAAGGAGCTGTCGGGAAAAATGGCGAATTTGTGAAAGAACACGGTTGCATTCGTTATCATTTGCCGGTATAATACAATCTGTATGATTGCAGACGGGAAAACCGTGTATAATAACGTTTGACAGAAAGAACAACGAGGTGGAAGCTATGTCCATGGCAAAGGATATCGGTATCGATCTGGGTACCGCGTCGGTTCTGGTTTTCGTGAAGGGCAAGGGCATCGTGCTCAACGAGCCCTCCGTGGTGGCGCTGGACAAGAATACCGGCAAGCTCTTGAAGGTGGGCACCGAGGCCCAGGCCATGCTGGGCCGTACCCCCGGCAACATCGTGGCCATCCGTCCCCTGCGGGAGGGCGTCATCTCCGATTACGACATGACCGAGCGCATGCTCCGGGAATTCATCCATAAGGTGGCCGGGGTGTCCTTCTTCAAGCCCCGGGTCATCATCTGCGTCCCCTCCGGCATCACGGAGGTGGAAGAGCGCGCCGTCATCGACGCGGGCATCCAGGCCGGCGCCCGGAAGGTCTACCTCATCGAGGAGCCTGTGGCCGCCGCCATCGGCGCCGGCATCGACATCGCCAAGCCCGACGGCCACATGGTGGTGGACATCGGCGGCGGCACCGCGGACATCGCCGTCATCTCCCTGTCCGGCGTGGTGGAGAGCGCCTCCATCAAGATCGCCGGCGACCAGCTCAACGAGGCCGTGGTGAAGTACATGCGCCGCAAGCACAACCTCCTGGTGGGCGAGCGCACCGCCGAGGAGATGAAAAAGCAGATCGGCTGCGTGTTCCCCAAGGAAGAGGAGGAGACCATGGACGTCAAGGGCCGGTGCCTGCTCACGGGCCTTCCCAAGGTGGTCACCGTGTCCTCCACGGAGATGATGGACGCCTTCGAGGAGCCGGTGGAGCGGATCATGGAGGCCATCCACTCCGTGCTGGAGCGCACGCCCCCGGAGCTGGTGGCGGATATCTCCACCAACGGCATCGTCATGACCGGCGGCGGCAGCCTGGTCTCCGGCTTCGACAAGCTGGTCACCGCCCGCACCGGCATCCACACCGTCATCGCCGACGACGCCATCTCCTGCGTGGCCCTGGGCACCGGCAAGAGCCTGGACTCCCTGAACAACATGCAGGACGGCACCATGAACCTCAGCCGCCGCAAGCAGATGAACTGAAAAAAAGAGAAGGCCCGGAGGGCCTTCTCTTTTTGTGAGCGCCGGGGGTCAGTCCTCCGGCGGGCAGTCCGTCTCGTACTCCGCCAGGGCGGCCTCCCAGCGCTTCCGGTCGGTCTCGGTGATGGGCCGCAGCACCCGGCAGGGGTTCCCCGCCGCCACCACGTTCGCCGGGAGATCCTTCGTCACCACGGACCCCGCCGCCACCACCGTGCCGTCCCCGATGGTGACGCCGGGGAGGACCACGGTGCCGCCGCCGATCCAGACGCTCTCCCCCATGGTGATGGGGGCGCCGTACTCCACCTCCCGGTCCCGCACCGGGGCCCACAGGGGATGGGAGGCGGCGTAGAGGTGCACCCCGGGGCCGAAGAAGGCGTGGGAGCCGATGGTGATGGGGGCCACGTCCAGAAAGACGCAGCCGAAGTTGGCATAAAAGCAGTCCCCCACGGAGATGTTGGACCCGTAGTCGCAGCGGAAGGGGGCCTCCACCCAGCCGCCTTCCCCCATGCGGCCGAAAAGCCGGCGCAGCAGGGCCAGCTGGGAGGCGGCGTAGTCCGGCGCGGCGGGGTCGGCTGTGTTGAATCGATGGGTCAGCTGCCGGGCGTGCAGCCGGGCCGCCGTCAGCTCCGGGTCTCCGGCATTGTAAAGGGCTCCGGACAGCATCCGTTCCCGCTGGGTCATGGCACCGCCTCCTTCATGTGTTTGGGCCCATTCAAGCACGGCGCGGGGCGGATGTCAAGACGGGCCTTGCAATTTTGCGAGGATTTGATATGATAGACACGACATGAACACGCGCATCCGACCCATCAAACCAGGATACGGCCCATGCGCCGGAGGAGGACCACTATGGCCATTCAGATCGTTACCGATTCCACCTGCGATCTCACTGCCCAGGAGGCACAGGAGATGAACGTGAAGGTGATCCCGCTGCGGGTCATCTTTGAAGACGCCGTCTACGCCGACGGCGTGGACATCGACAAGGCCACGTTCTACGAAAAGCAGGCCCAGGCCAAGGTGCTGCCCAAGACCAGCCAGCTCAACCCCCAGGAGTTCTGCGACGCCTTCCAGCCCATGCTGGACACCGGGGACGAGGTGGTGATGGTGCTGCTCTCGTCCAAGCTCTCCGGGTCCTACCAGTCCGCCTCCATCGCCAAGGAGATGGTGGAGGGGGGCGAGCGGCTCCACCTGGTGGACTCCCTGAACATCACCATGGGCGAGAGCGTCCTGGTGCGCCAGGCCGTGCGGATGCGGGACCAGGGCGCCGGGGCGGAGGAGATCGTGGCCAAGCTGGAGGAGCTCCGGGGCCGGGTGCGGTTTCTGGCCTTCGTGGGCACGCTGAAGTATCTCAAGATGGGCGGCCGGATCTCCGCCTCCACCGCGGCCATCGGCACCATGCTGAACATCTCCCCGGTGGTGGCGGTGGTGGACGGCGAGGTGAAGTCCGTGGGCAAGGTCCGGGGCAATCAGAAGATCCTCTCCTATACCCTGGAGTTCGCCCGGGCCTATCCCGTGGACACCCGCTACGACGTGGTGTTCGGCCACTCCCGGTGTCCTGAGAAGCTGGAGGCCTACCAGGAGCAGGTGACGAAAGCCCTGGGCATCCGGAAGTACGCCAGCACGGAGCTGGGCGCTGTCATCGGCGTCCATTCCGGTCCCGGGTGCTACGGCCTGGCCTATATCGGACTGAAATAAGGCCCCTTCACCGCCTTTTGCAGCGGAAAGCAGAGCCGGGACGGCTCTGCTTTTGTTGCAAAAAGCATGGAATGCCGGAGGAAACCGGCGTATCCTGGGGACACTACCCCATAGAAAGAGACGGCGCCGCAGAGGCGCATGGAGGTTTTGTATGCTGCAATTCAAACCCGTCACCCAGCAGGACGCCCCCCGGCTGCGGCGGTATTATCAAGGCTGTGACTACGGCCTTTGCGAGTATTCCGTGGGCACCAAGCTCATGTGGAGGCCGGTGCTGCACCCGGCCTGGACGGAGGTGGCCGGGTGCCTGGTGGTGCGAAACCGCAGCGACGGCCGGTATGTGTTCGACTATCCCGTCCCCGGACCGGAGGGGGACGAGGACGCGGCCCTCACGGCCATCGAGGATTACTGCCTGGCCCAGGGCCAGGAGCCGGTGATCTCCGTGGTGCCGGCGTGCAGGGCACCCCGGCTGCTGGAGCGCTACCCCTACGCCTGCGTCAGCGACATCCGCACCTGGCGGGACTACGTGTACTACCGGGAGGACCTGCAGCTCTTTGCCGGGCGGCGGTACTCCGGCCAGCGCAACCACATCAAGAAATTCCGCACCCAGTGGCCGGAGGCGGAGTTCCGCATCCTGGGCGCCAAGGACGCCCCGGCGGTGGAGCGGTTCTGGGCGGACTATGAGGCGGAGTTTTTCAAGGGGGACAACGCCAAGGCCCGGGCGGAGCTGAAGCTGGCCCGGCAGATGCTGAAGCTGGCGGGCAAGCCCTGGTTCCGGGCGGGGGGCATGTTCGACGGGGACAGGCTCATCGCGCTGTGCCTGACGGAAAAATGCGGCGACACCCTGATCATCCACATCGAAAAGGCCCTCTACTCCTACACCGGGGTGTACCCCGCCATGGTGCAGGAGGAGGCGGCGGCCTTCGGAGAGGGCTGCCGGTGGATCAACCGGGAGGACGACGCCGCGGACCGCGGGCTCCGGACCTCCAAGCTCCAGTACGGCCCGGCCAAGCTGGCCCCCAAATACTGCTTCGAGGCCCGCAACGAGCTGCAGCGCCATGTGGACGCCATCCCGGAGCTGAAGACGGAGCGGCTCACCCTCTCGGCCCTGAAGGAGGGGGACATCCCGGCATACAACGCCCTGGTGCTGGACGGGGACCGGAACCGCTGGTGGGGCTACGACGACGTAGGCGGCCTGGGAGGCCCCGTGGAGGCGGACAGCTTCTTCCAGGTGGCCCGGCGGGACTTTGAAAATCGTCAGGCGGTGAATTTCGCCGTGCGGCTGGACGGAACGCTCATCGGCGAGGCGGTGCTCTACCGGTTCGACTGCCGGGGCGGCGCGGAGCTGGGCTGCCGGATCTGCCGGGACCAGGCGGGCCACGGCTACGGCACGGAGGCCTTCGCCGCCGCGGCGGAGTGGGCCCTGTACAAGCTCCACCTCACCCGGGTGGTGGCCAAGTGCTTCAAGGAGAACCAGGCCTCCTTCCGGATGCTCTCTTCCTGTATGCGCAAAACCGGGGAGGACGAGACGTTCTTCTACTTTGAAAAGCTGGTGTGACGGACGAAACGCCGCGCCCTCCTGAAAGGAGGGCGCGGCGTTTTTGGCGTCTCACGTCATCCACCGGACCTCCCGCTGCGGCCGGACGGTGAGGTCGATGATCTCCCGGGCGTCGTAGAACTGGCTGTACCAGCCCAGGACCTTCTCGCTGCCCCGGAGGGTGGTGCCGTCGGGGTGGAGGCGGTCGCAGATGACGGCGCAGATGTCGTTTTTGATGTAGCTGAAGCTGTTGATGCCCACGGAGCAGAAGACCCGGAAGCCCTGGCTCTGGAGATACCGGAAAACGGGGCCGGTGTTCTGCCAGTCGTTGCCGTCGGGCCGCTCCCCGTGGGGGTAGAACAGGATGGCGGTGGGGCCCACCAGGCTCCCCACCTCGTCCAGCCAGCGCTGCGTGTCGGCCTGGATGGACTCCAGGGACTTGGTGCCCAGGCGGATATGGCCCCAGGTGTGGCTGCCGAAGGTCCAGCCGGTGCGCTTGAGCTCGGCGATGATGGGCTTCACCGCCTCGATCTCCTTCTGGCGCTCGGCCTCCTGGGCGTCGGTCCAGCTCCTGGTGTCCGTCTGGGTGCGGTAGCCCAGGATGCCCTCATAGCCGGTGAGGCTCAGGCAGCCCTTGGCCCCGAAGGGGGAGAAGTCCGGATGCTCCTCCACGAACTTGTCCAGGATGGGGATGGCGTCTTCGTCCCGGGAGATGACCTCCTGGCCCTGGGGGTCCTTGCCATAGGAGGCGATCTTGCCGTCCTCGCCGATGATGAGCTTCCAGGCAAAGCCGTTGGCGAGCATATACTCGTAGTAGTTCGTGTCGTCAAAGGAGAGGATCAGCGGCTTCTTCCCCTCCGGGAGGTAGAGGGTGTTGCGGACCATGTGGGGCTGGCCGTCCTCGCCCGTGACCTCGCTCCACACGTCGGCGATGTCCACCAGGACGAAGCCCCGGTCGTAGACGCTCTGGAGGATCTTGCGGTACTCGTCGGCGGTGACCATGTAGTCGTCGATGCCGTTGGCCTGGGCGTCGCCGTCAAAGGCCAGCTCGGGGTAGGCCACCACCGGGTGGAAGAAGAGGTGCTCCACGATGCCGTCGTAGGCGGCGTAGGTGACGCCGTCCCGGACGCCGCCCTCGGGCATCACCGTGGGGTCCAGGATGGCATACGGCTCCGGCTCCGGGGGGATCTCCTCCTCCGGGGCGGCGTCCTGGGGAGGATCGGCCTCCTCCGGGGCGGCGTCCTGGGGAGGATCGGCCTCCTCCGGGGGATCGCCGGCGGCGGGGGCGGAACAGGCGGTGAGGGAGATGAGCGTCAGCGCGGCCAACAGGGCGCACAGCAGTCGGCGCATGGCGGGATGTTCCTTTCTGTCGAAATTTCTGTGAGATCATGATACCAGACATTCCGGCGGAAAGAAGAACAAAAGGGTGACAAATCGGCCCTAGCGCTTGTCGCCGGGGCGGAACACCAGCGCGCCCAGCACCGCCGCCACCACGGCGGCGGCGATGCCCCCGGCGGTGGCGGAGAGACCGCCGGTGAGGACCCCCAGCCACCCTTCGGCGGCCACGGCCTCCTTGACGCCCTTGGCCAGGGAGTGTCCGAAGCCGGTGAGGGGCACCGTGGCCCCGGCGCCGCCCCAGGAGATCAGGGGCTCGTAGAGCCCCAGGGCGCTGAGGAGCACCCCGGCCACCACGTAGCCGGTGAGGATCCGGGCGGGGGTGAGCTTGGTGCGGTCGATGAGGATCTGGCCCACGGCGCACAGCGCGCCGCCGCAGAGGAAGGCGTTGAGATAGTCCATGGAGAGACCTCCTGAAAAAATGGGATGGCGGGGGCTCACGCCCCCGGCAGCTCCGCTGTCAGGCACACCGCGTGGCAGATGCCGGGGATGCTCTCCCCCTGGAAGCTGGAGGTGGGGGAGAGCAGGGCGCCGGTGGGGGCGAAGAGGATGCGGCGCCACCGGCCCTGGCGCATCTGGGTGAGGAGATAGCCGTTGAGGACGCTGGCGGCGCAGCCGCAGCCGGAGGCCCCGGCGTGCATGTCCTGGGCCTGGCGGTCGTAGAGCAGCAGACCGCAGTCCTGATACCGCGTCCCCAGCTCCACGCCCCGCTGGGAGAAGAGGTCCAGCACGATGGCGTGGCCCAGGGCCCCCAGGTCTCCGGTGAGGATCAGGTCGAAATCCTCCGGGGCCTCGCCGGTGTCGTGGAAGAAGGCGGAGAGGGTGTCGTAGGCGGCGGG
>CALWXB010000034.1 GCA_944385405.1 uncultured Oscillospiraceae bacterium
TCTGCGGCGACCTGTTCAAGGTCACCCCGATGCTGACGGAGGCCATCCGGGCCGCCAAGGCTGCGAAGTAAGAAGCCGTATAAAAGATCCCCTGTCCATTATGGACAGGGGATCTTTTTCGTGTAATCACACCACGTCGTCGATCTGATAGGCCTCCCGCACCCGCAGGGCGCTGTTGATGTAAAACTCGGATACGTCCTGATAGGTGCGGCCTTCCGGATCCCGCAGCCAGTCGGTAAGTGTGGCCAGATAGGCGCCGTGCAGGAAGCGCAGCACGTATTTTACGGTGTTTTCCGTGGAATGGGTGAACTGGAGGCGCGCATCCTCCATGACCTGCATGATCTCCATATAGAGGCGATGGTACTCGTTTCCCTTGGCCAGCGCCTGAAAATAGGGAAGGTCCGCGTTGATCCGCTCCAGCTGCAGCGAGATGGATGCGCGCAGCTCATAGCCGGCGGAGGAGTTGAACTGCTGCTGGATCTCAAAGAACCCCGTGCGGATCCCGTTTACGATGTATTGAAACACATCCTCCAACGAGGAAAAATGCATGTAAAAGGTCTTGCGGTTGATATCCGCAACACGGCAGAGCTCTGTGATGGTGATGTCATCCAGCTTTTTTTCCTGCAGAAGATCGGCAAGTGCGTGGGTGATGGCGCGCTTGGTCTTTTGGACGCGGCGATCCATCCGCGCGGTCCGCTGTACTTTTTGCATGGCAGGCTGCCTCCTTTCATCTGGGACCGATGGGGAAAGCGGTGGGACACGTCAAAGAAAATGGTGGAACACACCACAGGGGAGAACGGTTGTGTGGATAAGGAAACAAAGCTGCATTTTCTGTTGGTTGACTGGCTTTTTTGATAGTATATAATAAAAAATAAGGAACTGCAAGAGCGAAATTTGTATTCTTTGACGACGTAAATGTAAAAAAACGAAAAGCAACGGACGGGAAAGAAGGGAGCGGGATTTTATGCGTTATGATGCGATGTTTCAGCCCATTTCTATCGGCGGGGTGGTCCTGAAAAACCGGATCGCCGTTGCGCCGATGTGCACCAGCTGGTCCACGCCGGACGGGGAGGTCACGCCTCGTCAATGCCGATACTACGGGCGTCTTGCCCAGAGCGGTGCAGGGCTGGTAGTGGCGGAGAGCTTTATGGTGACGGAGGACGCGCGCTCCGGAAAGATCCGCAACAATATCCACCACGACCGGATGATCCCCGCCGCGCGCCGTCTGGCAGAGGCGATCCACAGCGGCGGCGCCAAGGCCTGCGGCATCGTCCATCACGCGGGCGGCGTGACAAATCCCGCCGATATCGGCCGTTTTCCCGCTGCGCCGTCTGCTGTGCCGGTGGACCTGAAAGGGGAACGGCTGATCGGTCTCATCCCCCGCGCGCTGAGGACCTCGGAGGTCCAGGAGCTGGTGGTGCGGTTTGGGGACGGCGCCGTCCGGCTGAAGAAGGCGGGCTTTGACATCATTATGATCCTGGCGGCCCACGGGTATCTCATCAATCAATTTCTCTCGCCGTTCAGCAACAGGCGCACAGATCAGTACGGGGGGAGCGAGGAAAACCGCATGCGGTTTCTGCTGGAGATCGTCCGTGAGATCAAGGGGCGGATCGGGGATACGCCTCTGATGGTCCGGCTTTCCTGCAGTGAAAATTTTCCGGGGGGGTATGACTTTGACTACATCCTGCGGGTCAGCCAGGCCCTGGAGAGGGCCGGCGTGGACTCCATCAACTACTCCAACGGCACCATGCATAATTTTGAATACAACATCCCCTCCCACCATGGGGAGAGGTGCCTGAATGTCCGGTACGCGGCGCAGGCGGCACAGCGGCTGCGGATCCCGGTCTCCGTGGTGGGGCGGATCACGTCGCCGGAGGAATGCTGCAGTATCCTGGAAAACGGCCAGGCGCAGATGGTCTGGGTGGGGCGGCAGTTCCTGGCCGATCCGGAGTGGCTGGAAAAAGCCAGAAGGGGAACGGGGCCCATCCGGCGGTGTCTGGGGTGCAACGTGGGCTGCATTGGACGGTATTCCAAGGGGCTGCACATTGGGTGCGCGGTGAATTACGAGATCGGACATGAGGAATATTGCGACAAGCTGCGGCAGATCCCCCCTGAGAAAAAGCGGGTGCTGGTGGTAGGCGGCGGCGCGGCTGGGATGGAAGCGGCCCGGGTGGCGGCCATGCGGGGACATGAGGTGATCCTTGCGGAAAAGTCGTCCCAGCTGGGCGGCCAGCTCATCGCGGCCGGGATCCCTCCCTGCAAGGAGGGGATCTCCCAGCTGCGGGACTTTCTGACGGAGAGCCTCCGCGTGCTGGGGGTCCGGGTGCTTCTGGATACCCCGTACAGCGAGGCGCTTGTCCGGGCGTATCGTCCCGATGTCATCGCTGCAGCGTGCGGGGCCGTTCCCCGTGTGCCGCAGTATCCGGGCATCGAGCGGAAGCAGGTGGTGTACGCAGAGCCGTTTTTACGGTCGGGGAAGACCGGTTATCAGGATGTGGTGATCCTGGGAGGCGGGGAGACGGCGGTGGAGACGGCGGAATACCTGCTGAAGGCAGGGGTGTCGCGTGTGACGGTGGTCTCCCGCAGCGATGACGTCATGCGCGGCGCCGAGGCGTACAGCAAGCGCCAGACGCTGGAGAGCGTGCTCTCCATGGGATGCGACATCCGGGTGGCCACCGCAGTACTGGAGATCGGAGAGGGGTGGGTCCTCTGTCAGAGACTGGAGGCGGAGCGCTTTGACGGGCCGCAGAAGATCCCGGCGGAACTGGTGGTGGTGGCCTCCGGGTATGAGGCGGTGAGACTTCGGCCCCAGACGGCGTGCCCGGTGGTGCATTTGGCGGAACTGGACGGCGGCAGCATTCTGGAGAGCATCCGCGCAGGCGCCAGGTTCGGGCTGGCACTGGGCGTGCCGGAGGACAAGATCCCGCCGGAAGAATAGAAAAAGCGCCGGATGCGTCAAGCGCATCCGGCGTTTTTGCGGAAAACCTATGTATGATCACGGCTGCGGGTTCTCTGCCGGCATAGGGGCATCCTGGGGGATGTTGAGGAGGTAATAGGGATTAGTGCGGACCATCTGGATGATCTCCTCCGGGGTGATGCCGAAATGCAGCAGGGAGGCCACCAGCATCCGCAGCATCTCAGGCGCGGGGCAGGGGTAGTCGAAGAAACAGTCGGTGTCCAGGATCACGTGATCGGCGCCCACCCGCTTGATGATCTCCGCGATCTTCCGGGGATGGATGCGCTGCTGGGCGGGCAGGGTGCCCAGGGCCACAAATTCGATGAAGCCGCCCAGCCGGGCCATTTCCTCTACCTGCTCCTGGGTGGCGCGGATGCTGTAGCTGTCGGGGTGATCCATCACCACTTTTTTCAGCCCCATTTCATTGCACGCCCGCATCAATGCCAGACTTTCCGGGGGAGAGAGATGTCCGGTGAAGAGCGGCAGGTCATACTGCTTTACGATCTCGATGACCTCGCGGACGTTCTGCGTGACCTTTCCGTGTTCGTCCAGGATATAGAGCCCGTCCTCCTCCTTGAAGTCGGTGGTGCGGTGGAGGACTTCCTGCATGTGTTTGTAAAAGCCGCCGTTGCGGATGTCGTTCTTGGTGCTCCAGGTGGGCATCCACACCACCCGCGCGCCCTGCTCTGCCGCCGATTCCACCGCCCAGGCGTTGATCCCGCCGGAGGAGACGTTCAGGGCGATGCTGGGATAGGCTTCGATGCCGCTGATGCGCTGCTGCATTTGATAGACGGAGGCCATGGTGGGCCACATATGGGATTTGAACACGATGCCGCGCATCCCATAGTCTTTCGCCATCTGCAGCGTCTCCAGATCGGTCAGACGCAGTTCACAGTCAAAGTGGATCTCCGGATATGCGTGCACGTGCATATCCACCGCTCCGTGGAGCAGCTCATTGATACCTTCGCGCTTGATAAACACGGTCTACACTTCCTTTCCGATTCGTCAGCCGGTATATCCGCCCATGCGGGGCAGCAGCAGGATGCTGTCAGGCCAATATGTGATGACCAGAAGCGCAATGATCTCCGCGATCAGGAAGGGAACGATCCTGCGGCTGATGCTTTCAATCCGGTATCCGGAAATGCCGCTGGCGACGAACAGGCACACGGCCATGGGCGGGGTGATCATGCCGATGGAGGTATTGACGATGGTGATGATGCCCAGAGCGATGGGGTCCAGGCCGATGCTGGAGGCGATGGGCAGCAGGACCGGGACCATCAAAAGGATGATGGCGGTGGTCTCCAGGAAGCAGCCCAGGAACAGCAGCACCACGTTGATCAAAAGCAGGATGACAAAGGGGCTGCTGAAGGTGCTCACCACAAAATCGGCGATGGCCTGGGACATGCCGCCGCTGGACATGATCCACTGGAAGGGAGTGGCGGCAGCAATGACGAACAGGATCATGGAAGAGGTGACGGCGGAGCTGACCAGGATCCCGCGCAGATCCCGGAGCTTGATCTCCCGGTATACGAAAAGCGAGACCACCACTCCGTACAGGCAGGACACCGCGCCTGCTTCCGTAGGCGTACAGATGCCGCCGTAGATGCCGCCCAAAATGATGACGGGCATCAAAAGGGCCCAGATGGCCTCCTTGAATGCGCGCCACACCACTGCGGGGGAGGGCAGGCCCTGGCCCTGCTTTTCATACTTGCGCAGGAACAGGATGTTCACCACGATCATGGAGACCGCCATCATGAAAGCGGGGATGAATCCGGCGGTGAACATGGTGGTGACGGAGACAGAGGCGACGATGGCATAGGTGATCATGTTCACGCTGGGAGGCACCACGCAGCCCAGTGTGCTGCCGGCGGCAGCCACTGCGGCGGCCACGTCGCCGGGATAACCACTGTTTTTCATCTCGGGGATCGTGATGCCGCCGATGGCCGCGCAGGTGGCGGCATTGGACCCGGAAATGGCGCCGAAAAAGGCGCTGGCGCCCACCGTGATGTTGGCCAGGCTGGCCGGCGTCCAGCCCAGAAGGATCTTGACGAACTTCACCAGCCGGGCGGAAATGCCGCCGTCTGCCATGACGTTGCCGGCAAAAATGAAGCAGGGCATGGCCAACAGGCTGAAGTTGTCCACGGCGGTGAACATTTTGCTGATGATCATGGGATAGTATGTGGCGTTTCCGGTGGCCATGATATACAGGAGCACCGCAAACAGCAGGGAGACGCCGATGGGGACGCCGCAAAGCATCACCACCACCAATACGCCGAACAAAAGACCGATCATGTCTGATCCACCTCCTCACGCAGCTGCCGGAGCTTGTAAAACATGCCTACGGTGCCCTGGATCAAAAACAGACCGCACCCAACCGGAACGGCGATATACATGAACCACATGGGGATGTGCATGGCGGGGGAGACCTGTCCCATTTTCAGCTGCATCTGAGTGACCTCGATGGAGATATAGCAGATATAGGCCAGGACAAAATCCGTGAGGATGGTTTTCAGTACGATGACGATCCAGTGGAAGCGCTTGGGCAGGACCGTGTAGATGATCTCGATGCTGAAGTGGGCGTCGGTCCGTGCGCCGGTGCCGGCGGCGATAAACGCCATCCAGATCATAAGGTAGCGGGACAGCTCGTCGGGCCAGCCGATGCTCCAGATCTGAGTATACCGGACAAAGACCGCCAGCAATACCACGCAGATGAATGCGGCCAGCAGCAGTGCCACGATGAGATTTTGCAGCTTGGCCAGGAAGGAAAGAAACTTTTTCAAAACGCCACCTCCTGTAAAGACAGCCGTATCGTGTGCGCAGAGTTTCGTTTGGGAACAAAACGGGAGACATTTCATAGAACTATTCACGTCATATGAAATGCCTCCCGATTCATTTTTTATTCCTCCGTTATGACGGCGGCGCGGTGTTTGTCACTGAATGGAACGGAAGGCCTCCAGAATGTCCTGGGGCAGCTGGTCGGCAAACTGGTCATAGACAGATGCGGTGGCGTCCTGCCATTCGGCAATGTCCACGTCCTCCACAAAGGTGACGCCCTTGTCCTTCATTTCGGCGATCAGCTCTTCGTCATAGGTTTCCGTGTATTCCCGGTCCCACTGACAAACCTCCCACTCCGCCTTCTTGATGGCTTCCTGCTGCTCGGGAGTGAGGCTGTCTATGAACGACTTATTGAACACGACACAGGAGGGGTCCCAGGTGAAGTTTGCCAGGGTGATATAGGGCTGGACCTCATAGGTCTTCTGGCTGTAAATGTTCACCAGTGCGTTGTCGTGGCCGTCCACGGTGCCCTGCCGGGCCGCCGTCTGGAAATCCGTAATGGACATGGCGGAAGGCGTTGCGCCCAGAGCCTGGTAAATGGCGATATAGGCGTCATTTTCCATGCAGCGCATCTTCAGACCATTGAGGTCAGAGGGGTGCTCCAGGGGGAAGGCGGCGTTGGTGAACTGGCGCCAGCCGTTGACATAGAAATGATAGGAGTACATGCCCAGATCCTCGAACTGATCCAAAAGGGCGCGGCCCACATCGCCGTCCAGAAGCTCATACGCCTTGTCCAGGTCGGTGATGAGATAGGGCATGGCAAAGATCTGCAGGTCGGGGATGAAGGTCACGATGTTTCCGGATGCCGCGATGCCGGCCTCAATGGTGCCGAATCCCACCTGCTCCACGATGTCCCGCTCGGAGCCCAGCTGGCCGTTGTTGAAAACCTGTACGTCGATGGTCCCATTGGAGTATTTCTCCACCAACTCCTCGAACATGAAGGCGCACTGTCCGTACATGGAGTCGTCGGCCTGAGACGTGGCGTACTTCATGACAATGGGTTCGGCTGCGGAGGAATCATCGCCGGGATCGCTGGAGTCGTCGGGGGCAGCAGGAGACTGCTCTGCGCAGGATGCCAGAGAAAATGCCAACAGGGCTGCAAGGAACAAACTGGCGAACCTTTTCATAAAAATCCTCCTTCATTGTTTGGTTGGTATGGAACGGGGGGACGCGATGACTTATGCAAACCGCCTGAGCTGTGCACAGATCAGGTCGCCGGTTTCCGTTGTGGTGGTGGTGCCGCCCATGTCCCGGGTGCAGACGATCTTCTTGGATACCACCTCTTCCACGGCGCGGTCCAACAGGTCTGCGGCCTCATATTCGCCGAAATGCTCCAGCATCAGCTTGCCGCTGAGAATGGTGGCAATGGGATTGATGACGTTTTTGCCTGCGTATTTGGGGGCGGAACCATGCATGGGCTCGAACATGGAGAGGCCGCCGTCCATATTCAGGTTGGCGCTGGATGCAAATCCCAGACCGCCCTGCATGGTGGAGGCCAGATCCGAAATGATGTCGCCGTACATATTGGAGGAGACGATCACATCGAAGTTCTCAGGATTTTTCACCAGCCACATGGTGATGGCATCCACGTAGTTGAAATTGGTGGAGACATCGGGATATTGCTGGGACACTTCGCGGAAGACCTTGTCCCAGAAGTTCATGGAGTACTTCAGGGCGTTGGACTTTGTACAGTTGGTCACCAGGGGGGTGCTGGTGATGCCTCTGGCGTGCCGCTTCCGGGCCAGGTCAAAGGCGTAGCGCATGATCCGCTCGCAGCCCTTGTGGGTAAAAACACTGCTTTGCACGCAGACCTCGTCGGCGCCGTAGTGCGCGCTTCCGCCTACCTCGATGTATTCGCCCTCGGTGTTTTCACGGATCACCACAAAGTCGATTTTTTTGCCGTCGCACGTTTTCAGCGGCGTGTTCACCCCGGGGTAGAGCCGGACGGGGCGCACGCCCACATACTGATCCCACAGCGCGCGCATGTTGGGGATCATGCGGCCGGAGATCTGGTCGGGGACCTCCGGCAGACCGCCGATGGCGCCCAGGTAGATGGCGTCATAGCCATCCAGCAGTTCCTTGGCGTTTTCGGGAAACATTACACCGTGCTTGAGATAGTATTTGCTGCTCCAGTCCAGGTGCAGCTTGTCGATCTTGAAAGAAAAAATTTCCGCCAGCGTATCCAGAACCTTTTCGCCTTCCGCAATGATCTCCGGACCGATGCCGTCGCCGCCCAGGTACGCAATTCGATAGTCTTTGCCCATATGGATCATCCTCTTTTCTGTTCCGCATGCAGGCGTTTGTGCGTGCGCAAAATCTTTTTTAAAGTGGAAAAGCTTCGATGTTGCAACATGTTTATATCAAAAATAGCATGGGTTTTTTGAATGCGCAACCAACAAATAAGCAAAAAATGTTGATTAATAAACAATCATTTCTTTGCGTGACGATTAGTAAATAAAATTTTGACTTTTTACAACAAACGACACGAAAAAAATAGTGCATATTGACTGCGAAAAACAGGAAATTTACCGACCTATTTCGTTTGTTTTTACAAAAAAATTCTTTACAAATGTAAAGCAATGCGCTATTTTTTAAGTAACAGTCAAAAGGAGGCGCTGCTGAAAATGGAGATTTTTGAGATGGAGGGCGTCTATACGCACAAAGCGCTGGTGCGGCTGTTTTCCGTTCGGGAGAATCTCCTGCATCCTGTGCGGACCCGGATGATACAGCTTGTGTCCATCGGGCTGATCGCATTGGGGGTGTTTCTGCCGGATCGGCCCGTGGTTTCTCTGCCGATCTTATTTGTCGGGTGCGTTCTTCTGACCAATACCGGAAAAGCAGCCAGGCGCGCGGCAAAGACCGTGGAGGAGCGGATGACGATGCCCTTTTCGGTGTCGTATTCGTTTGACGCGGACCACTTTGTCACATGCTCTTCCGGCCAGACCACACAGGTGCGCTATGCGGAGATCACCTGCTTCCTGGCAGACAGGGAGTACGGATATCTTTTTGACCGAAAGGGGACCGGATATCTCCTGAGCTGGAGCTCCGGTTCCGGCGGGGATGCTTTGAAGGCGGCGCTTTCCAAAAGGCTTGACCGCAGGTGCTGGCCTGCAGGCTGTGCAGCTCTTTTGGCGGCGGCGCAGCTGCTGCGCGGGCGCAGGTGAGGGACTCCCGCAAAAAAAGACGCCCGGCGCTTGAAGCGCCGGGCGTCTTTTTGATAGATGGGAAGCAGGGGCAGCGGGTGTCGGCTGTCAGGCCAGGGCACCGGCAATGGCATCATAAGCGGCTTGCCCCGTGATGCCGTCCAGGCCCCGCACCGCGTCCAGCAGGGCCTGGTTCCCCTCATCCAGCGTGATGGGGGCCATCAGCTCCGCATTGGCTGCATCCAATTCCTGGCCCGCGGCCAGCACGCCGGCGGCAAACTCCTCCACATACTCTGTGTCCAGCTGCTTAAAGGCACTCTGGAAAAGGTGGAAGGCGCTGTCCCAGGCAGCGGGATTGGAGCGCTCCTGCCGCAGACCGGCGGAAACGGCGTCAAAGAAGCCGGTGAGATCCCGAAGGGGCAGATAGTAGTAGGCTGCCACGTTGTAGCAGGCATCGAATTCCTCCGTGGCGCGCAGCTGCCGGGCGCAGCGGGCGGCAGTGCTCTGCCCCGTGGCGGTGCCGGACTGCAGGGCGTTGCCCATGAGATTCACCTTGTAATCGGAATCGTCATAGACGTCCAGAAAATCCATCTGCTCCAGGGCCGCCATGAAGGCCTCCGGCGTCAGGCCGGAGGTGTCCAGCGTACGCATCTGCCGGGCCGCCAGGAGATTTCCGGAGAGCAGCGCGGCAAAGATCGCGGTGACGCACCACAGCGAGACGGCGGCCAGCCGTCCCGCGCTCCGGCTCACGGCAGCGGGGACATCCCGGCAGAAGAGGATCAGCACGGCAAACAGGGCGAACACCGCGGACTGATAGATCTGGGTGGACCAGACCACCTCCGTCAGAGAGTGGAACACCGCCATGGCAAGGCATGCCGCCAGCATGGCGGTCATGGGGGCGGCGTCCTGCCGGCGGCGGCGCAGAAGCATCCACACTGCGCTGCCCAGCATGGCCGCAAAGGCCGCCAGGCCCAGAATGCCCGCCTCAGCCATAATTTGAATGAACTGATTGTGGACATACTTGGATTCATAGTAGAAGCTCTGCACGGCGGTGACCTGTCCCTCCACGCCGCCTATGCCCCAACCGATGAGGGGGCTGGCCAGCCAGAGCTTCAGGCCGTCCCGGAAGAACACCAGACGCTGGATGAAGTTCTGGTTGGCCCACAGGCCCTGAAGGCGGTTGGCGGCAAAGGCGGGCAGCAGCTTGTAGCCCAGGGGCACGGAGGTGCCGTCGGAGAGGGAGAGGGATGTCAGCGCGCCGTCGCCGGTGAGCTGGAACCACACCACCCGGCTGTCTTCCGGCACGGTGAAGGAGGCGTCGGACAGGGGACCCTGGTAGAGGACGGTGTTGGTGTGCATCATCAGTTCCGCTTCGGTCTGGCTGTAGATCACGGCCTGGGCGTCGGTGCCCTCCCAGGAGAGGGTGTAGGTCCCGGCATCGGGGTACACTGCCCGCTCCAAAGCGGCATCCGGCGAGAGCACAGCGCCGCCGGTGAGATTGAAGGCCAGCAGCACATAGACCACCGCCAGCGCCGCCAGTGCGCCGCCGGCCGCGGCCACGGCTTTCTGGCGGCCCTCCAGAAGACGGCACAGGCTGCGGCCGCAGACGGCGTCCAGACCCCAGATGATGCCGCCGCACACCACGGCAGCCAGCAGGGGCACCGGGCTGACGGTGCCCAGGAAGGGGGTGGCGGCGAAGGAGCATGCCACAGTGGCTGCCACACACTCCAGCATCAGCAGGAAAAGGCTCAGCCGGGTGCCCTTGGCGGAGGCCAGGAGATAGACCACGCAGGTGACGGCAAAAGACGCCATGGCACCCATGGAGAAGGAGAGGAAGAAGGCCAGGGACTGGATGCCCAGCGCCAGGGCCGTCAGGATCTGCTCCCGGCGGGAGACGGCGGTGCGCAGCAGGTAGAGGCCCACCACCAGCCCCAGAGCCAGAAGGCCGGCGGAGACGTTGGCGTTGCTGAAGATACCGGTGATGCGGGTGCCGGCCTCATACCCCATGGTGTCCAGGGAGTACACCACGCCCAGGGGAGCCATCAGGGCGATGAAACCCCGGGCCAGAAGCTGCAGGGAGGAGGCGTCGATGCACAGAATGGCGATGAGGGTCAAAACACCGGAAAAGATCTGCAGTACCAGCCGCAGATGCTCCCGGCGCAGCCGGGTCACCAGCAGGGCAAAGAGCGCCAGTGCCGCCAGGGTCTTGCCGCTCTCCCGGGCGGCATAGGCGCCGAAATGGCACCACAGGCCAGAGAGGAGGCAGATCAGAGCATAGGCAAATACCGAGATGGTGAGGGGGGAGAGACGCTCCCGCAGGGACTGGACCGGAGCGCGGCCCAGGGAAAAGATCAGCGCCGCCGCTGCCAGCACCACCGCCAGCAGGCGGCTGGTGCCGGTGACGGCGAAAAAGAGCAGGAACGGGATCAGCCAGGGGAACACGGCGTCCAGTCTGCGCTGCATGCCGGCAAATGCGGAGGGGGCTTGAGGCTGTTTTTTTGCCAAAATGGATCACTCCTGTTGTCAGATTTCCACGGCGGCTCCGGTTCGGGGCAGCACGGAGGTGTAAAGGGACATCACTTGGGGCAGTACCCGGTCCAGGGCATAGGGGTCTGCGGCCTCCCGGGCGGCGCGGCCCATGGCCGCTGCGGCGGCGGGGTCGTCCAGCAGGCGTTTGACGGAAACCGCGAAGGCTGCTTCGTCGTCATAGGGATAGAGGAGGCCGGTGACCCCGTCCGTCAGCAGGTCCGTGTGGCCCTTGACGGCGGTGGCTGCCACCGGCAGGGCGGCGTGCATGGCTTCCATGACGTTGAAGGGCAGTCCCTCGGAACGGCTGGCGCTGACGGCGGCGTCCGCCAGGGCGTAAAGGGGACCCATTTGCCCCACCTGACCGGGGAATACCACACGGTCCGCCACGCCCAGTGTCCGGGCCAGAGTCCGGCATTCTTCCAGCAGCGCTCCCTGGCCGGGCAGCAGCAGCCGGACCCGCTCCGGCAAAAGGGGCAGGGCCCGGATCAGCATGGCCTGGTTTTTCCGGGGCGAGAATTCCGCAGCATACACCAGCACGAAATCCCCGTCGCAGAAGCCGTATGTAGCACGCAGCTGCGTGCGGGAGCCGGGGGGCGCGTCCAGCCGGGAAAAGTCCACGCCCACGCCGGGGATATTCTCAATCCGGCGGCCCAGGCGCCAACGGTTGGCGGCCTGAAAGTCCCAGGCGTTCATGGTCAGCAGCAGATCCGTCTGGGGAGCGGTGAGCTGCTCGGCCAGCAGCAAAAGCCGCCGCTTGAAAAACGGGGTATCGCCGTCAAAGAGATACCCGTGGGCCACGTTCACCACAGGCGGCCGCTGCGGCAGGGCCGCCGCAGCCCGGCGGGTGAAAAACGCGGCCAGGGAGGTATGGGCGACGATGAGGCCGTACCGGTGCTCCTCCATCAGCCGCCGCAGCCGGGCCTGGGCCCGGAAATTGGCCGGGGCGGTCATTTTCTTTTCAAATGAAACGGAAAACACCGCATCTGCCTCCGGCAGGGAGGGGGGTGGACCGCCGCAGGCGGCGTGGACCTCCCAGCCCAGATCCCGGAAGGCCGCCAGGTACGGGCGGTGGAAATTGTACAGATGGGAGCCGGTGGAGGCGGTGAACAAAACGCGCTGCTTCATATCGGATCGTTCCTCGTCAGTGGGATACATGGCCTATTATATTTGACAGGTAGTTTGATTTCAAGTAAAATGAGGCTGGATTTTTGTTGAAAAAAGGGGAAAATCGACTATGATCAAGGAAAATCAGCGGTTGCTGAACCAGCTCAACGTGCTCAGCGACGGTGTGCTGGTATTTGCGGCCATGCTGCTGGCCTACTGGGTCCGGTTCCATCTTTTCCCCGGCACCGTCTCGTTCCCCTTCCGCAGCTTTGTATGGCTGGGCCTGGCGGCGGTGGTGCTGTGCCTGGGCACCTATGCCGTGGCGGGACTGTATGCCTCCTACCGGGCGGTGCGGTTCTACAAGGAGGCCCAGACGCTGTTTCTGGCCACTGTGCTGGACACACTGATCCTGATCACCGCGCTGTTCGTGTTCCGCCTCAACGAGATGTCCCGGTGGATGCTGGTGGCGTTCTGCGTGCTGGCCTATGGGATGCTGGTGTGCAAGCGGGCGGCGCTGCGGATGACCCTGCGCCACTACCGGAGCCTGGGCTACAACCAAAAGCACGTGCTGGTGGTGGGAGACGGTCCCATGGCCGCCGTCTACGTGGGGAAGGTCCGGGCGGATAAGGAGCTGGGCTACACCGTGGACGGCTATGTGGCGGACCAGGGGCGGCTGCGGACCGTGGAGCTGCTGGGCGGCTACGACCAGCTGGAGCAGATCCTGGAGCAGCGCAACCCCGACGAGGTGATCCTGGCCATGTCGCCGGACGAGTTCACCCTCACCGGAAAGCTCATCAACCTGTGTGAAAAAACGGGGACGAAGCTGTCTCTGGTGCCCTTTTACGCCGCCTATATGCCCTCCAATCCCCAGGTGGACAACATCGACGGCCTGCCTATGATCAACCTGCGCCGCATCCCGCTGGACAACCTGGCCAACGCATTTTTGAAGCGAGCCATGGACATCGCGGGGGCTTTGGTACTGATCGTGCTGACGTCCCCGCTGATGCTGGCGGCAGCGGTAGGGGTGAAGCTCTCTTCTCCGGGGCCCATCCTCTTCCGGCAGGAGCGGGTGGGGCGGAACAAGAAGCCGTTTTATATGTACAAATTCCGCTCCATGCGGGTGAACGCCGCGGAGCAGACCGGCTGGAGCCGGGACCGGGACCCCCGCAAGACGGCCTTCGGAGCCTTTATCCGCAAGTGCTCCATCGACGAGCTGCCCCAGTTTTTCAACGTGCTCCGGGGGGACATGAGCCTGGTGGGCCCCCGGCCGGAGGTGCCCTACTATGTGGAGCAGTTCAAGGAGGAGATCCCCCGCTATATGGTCAAGCACCAGGTCCGCCCGGGCATCACCGGCTGGGCCCAGGTCAACGGCTACCGGGGGGATACCTCCATCCGCAAGCGCATCGAATACGACCTCTATTATATTGAAAACTGGAATCTCTTCTTCGATCTGAAGATCCTGCTGATGACGCTGTTCCGCGCCGTCAACTCGGAAAAGCTGGCACATTGAAAAAGCGGCGGGGCTCCCGCCGCTTTTTTGCATAATCCCGCCGGGACGGCGCACACTGAAATCGCAGTAATCCAGAAAAGGAAGTGTGACCATGCCGGAGAGAATCGTCATCGCGCTGGGCGGAAACGCCCTGCAGGATCAGGACAGCCCTCCCACTGCGGAGGCTCAGCTGGAGGTGGTGAAAAAGACCTGTGCCCACATCGCGGAGATCAGCCGCCGGGGCTATGAGATGGCTGTCGTCCATGGAAACGGCCCCCAGGTGGGGCGGATCGTGCTGGCGGGGGAGGCCGCCCGGGACGTGGTGCCGCCCATGCCCTTTGATGTGTGCGGCGCCATGAGCCAGGGGTATATCGGCTACCACATCCAGCAGGCGCTGAAATACGCCCTCAGCAGCCGGGGGCGGAACTACCCGGTGGTAACGCTGGCCACCCAGGTGGTGGTGGACCGGTCAGACCCCGCCTTTGCAAATCCCACCAAGCCCATCGGTCCGTTTTACAGTCGTCAGGAAGCGCTGCGGCTGGAGGAAGAGAAGGGCTACGTCATGCGGGAGGATGCCGGCCGGGGCTGGCGGCGGGTGGTGGCCTCTCCCATGCCCCGGCGGATCGTGGAGATCCCCGCTGTGCGGCTTTTGTGGGACCACGCAGTGGTGATCGCCTGCGGCGGCGGAGGCATTCCGGTGGTGGAGAACCCGGACGGCACCCTGGAGGGCGTGGCGGCAGTGGTGGACAAGGACTTCGCCGCGGAGCTCCTGGCTGAGGAGGTGGGAGCCGACGCCCTGCTGATCCTCACCGGGGTGGAGAAGGTGGCCATCCGCTTCGGCACGCCGGAGCAGCAGGACCTGGATCACCTGAATCTGGCGGAGGCAGCCCGGTATTTGAAGGAAGGGCACTTCGGCGTGGGCAGCATGCTGCCCAAGGTGGAGGCGGCCATGAAATTCGTCCGGGCCAACCCGGACAAGCGGGCCATCATCACCAGCCTGGACCGGTGCCTGGACGCCCTGGACGGCAAGACCGGCACTGTGGTGACCTTTGCCTGACGGGGAAAACGGAAAACGGGGCCGGCGGCGCATTGCGCCGCCGGCCCCGCTGGCACAGATAAGGGCATCACGGACGCCGCTTCCGCACGCCGGAGGCGCCCAGGCCCAGTTCCATCCGGTATTTGGCCACAGTGCGCCGGGCCACGGGCATCCCCTCCGCCGCCAGCAGGCGGCAAAGCTGCTGGTCGCTGAGGGGACGGGCGGGGTCCTCGCCGCGCACCAGCTCCAGCATCCGCCGCTTCACGCCCTGGGCCGAGCCGCCCTGATCGCCCACGGGGCGGGTGAAGAAATACCGCAGGGGGTAGGTGCCCTGGCGGCACTGGAGGTACTTGCCCCGGGTGGCCCGGGAAACGGTGGAGGGGTGCAGGCCCAGGGTTTGGGCCAGGGTCAGCAGGTTCAGCGGCGCCAGGGCACCGGTCTCGCCGGCGAAGAAGGGGCGCTGCGCCTCCAGCAGCGCCTCAGCGCAGCGGCGCAGGGTATCGCCCCGGCGCTCCAGGCTGCTGAGGAGCCACTTGGCCTGCTGCATCTTCTCCCGCAGATAGTCCCGGGTCTCGGGATCCCCGGATTCCCGCAGCAGGCGGGCATAGTAGCTGCTGATGGATACCCGGGGGAGATAGTATTCATTGAGCACCACCTGCAGCTGCCCGTCCAGCTCCGCCACGAACACATCCGGCCGGATGTACACTGCCGGTTCCTCCGGAGCAAAGGCCCGGCAGGGGTGGGGGTCCAGGGCAGCGATGCGCTGCCCCGCGGCCTGGATCTCCTCGGGGGAGAGACCGGTCTCCCGGGTGATGGGACCGTAGTGGCGGCGGCTGAGCTCCGGCAGGAACCGCAGCACCAGCGTTTCCAGCGCCGGGGATACCGGCCCCTGGCGGCGCAGCTGCAGCAGCAGGCATTCCTCCAGGCTCCGGGCTCCCACGCCGGCGGGGTCCAGGGACTGAAGCACCTCCATCGCCCGGTCCAGGAGACCCGGCGGCAGCTTCAGCGATTCCAGGTCCTCCAGCTCTTCCGGCGTCAGGCGGCCGTCCTCGTCCAGCAGCTGTACCAGATACCGGCTCAGGGCCAGCAGGGGCTTTTCCAGCTGCCGCCGCTCCAGCTGGTCCAGAAGGAAGGCGGTGAGGCTCTCTGTTTCGCGGTCGGCGGCGCCACGCTCCGGCAGGGGGGCGTCTCCCCGGACGGCGCCGCCTGCGGCGTCGATCCAGCTGACCTTCCGGCACAGCTCTTCGTATGCACCGTGCAGGGCGGCGTCCTCCTGCTCCAGCAGGGGATTTTCCTCGCCGATCCGGCCCAGATAGTCCAAAAGCTCCTGGGCGTTCATCTGCAGCACCTCCATGGACTGGAGCAGCTGGGGCGTCAGCTTCAGCTCCTGGCGCAGCTCGGTTTTCAGGGTGACAAGGCTCATGGCATCCTCCCAACGGTCAGCCGTGATGTACATACTTGGCCACCTTCCGGGCGGCGGTGGCCTGAGAGATGCCCAGCTCCCGGGCCACCGCCACGGTGGTGCCCCAGCGGCGGTAGGCGTCCCGGATGATCTGGCCCTCATAGGCGTCCATGCGCTCGGCCAGAGACCCGGACTGTGCCAGCAGGGCTTCCGGGTCCCGGGCCTCGCCGGCGTACTCCGGGGGCAGAGCGGTGACGTCGATAATGGGGTCCTGGACGGTGATGACGATGCGCTCCACCAGATTCTCCAGCTGGCGCACATTGCCCGGCCAGTCATATTGCTCCAGGAAGGTGAGGAACCGGGGGCTGAAGTTCAGCTCCTTGCCGTACTCCCCGCAGAATCGCGCCAGGAACTGGTGGGCCAGGGGGAGGATGTCCTCCTTGCGCAGCCGCAGCGGCGGGATGTGGATGCGGATGACGTTGAGCCGGTAAAAGAGGTCGGAGCGGAAGAGGCCCCGCTGCACCTCTTCCTCCAGATTCCGGTTGGTGGCCACGATGAGCCGGAAGTCCAGCTCGATCTTCTTGGTGCCGGAGAGACGCTCGATGGTCTTTTCCTGGATCAGCTGCAGCAGCTTGGACTGGATGTGCAGCGGCAGCTCGCCGATCTCGTCCAGAAACAGCGTCCCCTGGTTGGCCAGCTCGATCTTGCCGATCTTGCCGCCGCTGGCGGCGCCGGTGAAGGCGCCCTTTTCGTAGCCGAAGAGCTCCGACTCGATGAGGTTTTCGTGGAGCACCGCGCAGTTGACCTCGATGAAGGGCCCGGCGGCCCGGTCGCTCATGGCGTGGATGGCCTTGGCCACGGCGCTTTTGCCCACGCCGGTCTCCCCGGTGATGAGGATGTTGGCCTTGGTGTTGGCTGTGTTCTGCATCAGCGTCCACAGCCGCTGCATGGCCCCGCTTTTGAATACCAGGGAGGTGGAGGTGGCCCGGGTGCGCAGCTCGGCGATCTCCTGGGTGTACTGCTGGATGGAGTCCCGCAGGTGCCGGTAGTTACGCTGGATGGAGTTGATCTGCTCCATGGAGACGGTGTTGAAGCACACGGCGTACTTCAGCTCCCCCCGGTCGTCGAAGAGGGGGATGCCCACGGTCATCACATTGCGGTGGATGCGGTTGATGGTCTGGGTGGTGGTGATCTTCTCCTTGCGGCGGATGACCTCCGCCGTGATGCAGGGGGAGAAGGTGCCGTCGGCCTCCAGATCGAAGGCAGACTTGCCTACGATGGAGTTGTGGGCGAAGCCGAAGTTGCGCTCATAGGTCTCGCTGACCCAGAGGATGATGCCATTGGCGTCGGAGAGCATCATGTCGTCCGCCAGCACCAGGTTGTTCTCCGGGCTGATGATGTCGAAGAGGCCCTTGAGATTGATGTCCTCATCCATGAATTTGGAAAGATTTGTTGATTGTGCCAAAAATATCCCCCCAATGATCCCGGCACCGGGCCGCGATCCGTTCTATTCATTTTTGAGTATACCATATTCGAAAATGAATAGAAAGCCCGGCGCAGCAGAAAAGAACCGTCGAATCGCACAGAAAATTGCATTCAGCTCGTGGGAGTTGCATAAAAAAGAAGGCCATTTCGCATGCCGGAATCTGATTCCGTATTATTCAAAAATGAATAAACCGCCTGACGGAACCCAAAAAAGCCGAAAAAATCCTGTGATACCTGCATAAAAAACCCGGGGCATTTTCTGGCGGATTGCACACATACGCACAAAACGAGGGGAAAAATTCCGCTTGCAAAGGTGGCATGGGTTTTGCTATAAATATTACGAAGAGCATTATGAGCGCGCGTACCCCGGAGGCGCTCCGAAGCAAAAAAGGAGGACGATCAACATGTACCAGACTGTGCGCTATGAAAAGCAGGACAACATCGGCATCCTTACCATCAACCGGCCCGAGGCCCTCAACGCCCTGAACTCCACGGTGATCACCGAGCTGGAGCAGGTCATTGCCCAGGTGGAGCAGGAGGAGAAAGCCGGCGAGCTGGGCTGCCTGATCCTCACCGGCGAGGGCCGTTCCTTCGTGGCCGGCGCCGACATCGGCGAGCAGTGCCCCTTCGATCTCACCGGAGGCCGCAACTGGGGCCGCCGGGGCAGTGCCCTGATGCGCCGCATCGAAAAGCTGGAGATCCCCACCATCGCGGCGGTGAACGGCTTCGCTCTGGGCGGCGGCTGTGAGCTGGCCATGTGCTGCGACATCATCCTGGCCAGCGAGAAGGCCAAGTTCGGTCAGCCCGAGGTCACCCTGGGCATCACCCCGGGCTTCTCCGGCACCCAGCGTCTGCCCCGCCGGGTGGGCGTGGCCAAGGCCAAGGAGCTGATCTTCTCCGGCAAGATGATCAAGGCCGAGGAGGCCGAGCGGATCGGTCTGGTCAACGCCGTGTTTGCTCCCGAGGAGCTGATGAACGGCGCCGTGGAGATGGCCAAGTCCTTCACCAAGAACGCCCCCATCGCCGTGAAGTATTCCAAGGCCTGCATCGACCGCGGCATGCAGATGGACATTGACGACGGCATCGCCCTGGAGAACGAGATGTTCGGCATGTGCTATGCCACGGAGGACCAGAAGGAGGGCATGACCGCCTTCCTGGAGAAGCGGTCCGCCACCTTTAAAAACAAGTAAAGACCCAAAATTGAAGGAGGATCACATACATGAAGACCGCACAAGAGTACATCGAGAGCCTGCGCAAGCTGAACACGCGGGTGTATATGTTCGGCGAGAAGATCGAAAACTGGGTGGATCACCCCATGATCCGTCCCTCCATCAACTGCGTGGCCATGACCTACGCCGTGGCGGAGGATCCCCAGTACGCCGACCTCATGACCGTCACCTCCAGCCTCACCGGTCATAAGATCAACCGCTTCACCCACCTGCATCAGTCCACCGAGGACCTCATCAACAAGGTGAAGATGCAGCGTCTGCTGGGCCAGAAGACCGCTTCCTGCTTCCAGCGCTGCGTGGGCATGGACTCCTTCAACGCGGTGTTCTCCACCACCTTCGAGGTGGACGAGAAGTACGGCACCCACTATCACGAGAACTTCAAGAAGTTCCTGACCATGGTCCAGGACGAGGACCTGGTGGTGGACGGCGCCATGACCGACCCCAAGGGCGACCGCTCCAAGGCCCCCCACGACCAGGCCGATCCCGACATGTATGTGCATGTGGTGGAGCGCCGGGCCGACGGCATCGTGGTCTGCGGCGCCAAGTGCCACCAGACCGGTTCCGTCAACTCCCACTGGCATATCTTCATGCCCACCATCTCCATGGGTGAGGCAGACAAGGACTGGGCTGTCTCCTTCGCCTGCCCCACCGACGCCGAGGGCATGTACATGATCTACGGCCGTCAGTCCTGCGACACCCGGAAGATGGAGGAGGACGCCTCCATCGACGTGGGCAACGCCAAGTTCGGCGGCCAGGAGGCCCTGGTGGTGCTGGACCATGTGTTCATCCCCAACGAGTACATCTTCCTCAACGGCGAGTATGAGTTCGCCGGCATGATGGTGGAGCGCTTCGCCGGCTACCACCGCCAGAGCTACGGCGGCTGCAAGGTGGGCGTGGGCGACGTGGTCATCGGCGCCACCGCGCTGGCCGCGGAGTACAACGGCGTGGAGAAGGCCTCCGCCGTCAAGGACAAGCTCATCGAGATGACCCACCTCAACGAGACCCTCTACTGCTGCGGCATCGCCTGCTCCAGCCAGGGCTTCAAGACCAAGGCGGGCAACTATCAGATCGACCTGCTGCTGGCCAACGTCTGCAAGCAGAACGTCACCCGCTTCCCCTATGAGATCGTGCGCCTTGCCGAGGACGTGGCCGGCGGCCTGATGGTCACCATGCCCTCCCAGAAGGACTTCCACTCCGACACGGTGGTGGGCCGCAGCGGCGAGACCATCGGCGACATCTGCAACAAGTTCTTCAAGACCAAGGACGACGTCTCCACCGAGGACCGTCAGCGCGTGCTGCGCTTCCTGGAGAACATGTGCCTGGGCGCGGCCGCCGTGGGCTACCGCACCGAGTCCATGCACGGCGCCGGCTCTCCCCAGGCCCAGCGCATCATGATCGCCCGTCAGGGCAATATCCAGGGCAAGAAGCAGCTGGCCAAGGATATCGCGGGCATCAAGTGATCCAAGGGGGATTGTATCCCCCAGGGCGCGGAACCAGGCGGGAAGGCCTGGTTCCGTTGGGCCCCTTTTACATTTGCGACCCCAAATTTTCATATAAGGAGAAAACATCATGGATTTCAATCTGAGCCGTGAGCACCAGCTGATCCGGAAGATGATGGCAGACTTCACCGAGACCGAAGTCAAGCCCATCGCTGCCGAGACGGACAAGACCAGCCAGTATCCCCGGGAGAACATCGAGAAGCTGTTCGACCTGGGCGTGATGGGCATGTGCATCCCCAAGGAGTACGGCGGCTGCGGCGCCGACCCCCTGGCTGCTGCCATCTGTGTGGAAGAGCTGAGCAAGCAGTGCGCTTCCACCGGCGACATCGTGGCCACCCACAACGGTCTGTGCTGCGACCCCATCCTGACCCACGGTACCGAGGAGCAGAAGGCCAAGTACCTGCCCATGCTCACCACCGGCCACAAGGTGGGCGCCTTCGCCCTGACCGAGCCCAACGCCGGTTCCGATGCCTCCAAGAGCCAGACCGAGGCCAAGCTGGAGGGTGACCACTATGTGATGAACGGTTCCAAGATCTTCATCACCAACGGCTATGTGGCCGACGTGTTCGTGGTGTTCGCCATGACCGACAAGTCCAAGGGCACCAAGGGCATCTCCGCCTTCATCGTGGAGAGCAGCTTCCCCGGCTTCTCCGTGGGCAAGCACGAAGAGAAGATGGGCCTGCA
>CALWXB010000035.1 GCA_944385405.1 uncultured Oscillospiraceae bacterium
CGGACTGGTGCCCGGCGATGCCCACATGCTCATCGACCTCTCCTCCTGGTATAAGACCAGCCTGCCGCCCAAAATCGAACGCATCCAAGGGGCCATCGAGCAGCACCGCGTCATCCGCTTTACCTACTTCTCTCCCAAGGGGGAATCTGTGCGCATCGTGGAGCCTTACTACCTGGTGTTCCACTGGTCCACCTGGTATATGTGGGGCTGGTGCCGGATGCGGGAGGATTTCCGCCTGTTCAAACTGAACCGCATGACGGAGCTCACTACTGGGGACCTCTTTGAGCCCCGGTCCGCACCTCTGCCCGACCTGGAGCCGGAGCGGGTCTTTCCGATAAAATACCGGGTCACGGTCCTCTTTGATCCGTCCTGCCGCTGGCGGCTGGTGGAGGAGTACGGGGCGGACCGCTTCACCGCGGAACCGGACGGCAGGCTGCGCTTTACCGGCGGCTTTCCCGACGCCGACAGCGTGATCAGCTGGGTGCTGACCTTCGGGGACAAGGCGGAGCTGCTGGAGCCGGAGGAACTGCGGGAGCAGCTCGGTGCATTGACAAAAACGCTGGCTGACCGTTACAGGAGGGATTGACATGGCCTCTCATCAGGACTTTGTGGACTATGTGGCCGAGCAGCTGCGGGAGGCAGGTGCCATCCGCAGCCGGAAGATGTTCGGGGAATACGGTCTCTACTGCGACGATATATTTTTCGCCGTTATCTGCGGAGACCAGCTTTTTGTGAAGATCACCCCGGCAGGGGAGGCGACGTTCCCCAATTTGCCCAAGGCCCCGCCCTATGAAGGGGCCAGGGATTACATTTGGGTGGAGGATGTGGACGACCGGGACACCATGACCGCCCTCACCCGTCTCACCTGCCTGGCCCTTCAAGAACAACCGAAGAAACAGAGGAAATAGCCGTGGCCTTTGACTATAAAAAAGAGTACAAGGAGTTCTATCTGCCGCCCAGGACACCGGGCATCGTCACGGTGCCCGCTATGAACTTCCTGGCCGTGCGGGGTCAGGGCGATCCCAATGAGGAGGGCGCTTACAAGCAGGCTCTGGAACTGCTTTACGCCGTGGCCTACACCATCAAAATGAGTAAGAAGGGTGAGCACAAGTTGGAGGGCTACTTCGACTATGTGGTGCCGCCCCTGGAGGGCCTTTGGTGGCAGGAAGGCATCCATGGCGTGGACTACACCCGCAAGGCGGATTTCCGGTGGATCTCCCTGATCCGCCTGCCGGAGTTTGTGACCAAAGAGGTCTTTGACTGGGCTGTCCGGGAGGCGACGGAGAAGAAGCAGCGGGACTTTTCTAAGGTGGAATTCTTCTCCTGGGAGGAGGGGGTGTGCGTCCAGTGCATGCACATCGGCCCCTACGATGACGAGCCCGCCACCGTGGCGGCCATGGAAGAGTATGCCACGGAACAGGGCTATGTGTTGGATTTCAGCCAGGGCCGGTTCCACCACGAGATCTATTTGAGCGATGTACGGCGGTGCAAGCCAGAAAAACTGAAGACCGTTATCCGGCAGCCGGTAAGGAGGATATGACATGGAGCTTTTGCAAAAACGGGAGGCAGCTGTCCGCCGCTGGTTCTCCATGTGGCTGGACAGGCAGGACACGGGCATCGAGGAACTCTTCGCTCCGGATGCCGTCTACATCGAGAGCTGGGGGCCGGAGTACCACGGCAGCGGGAAGATCAAGCTGTGGTTTGACGAGTGGAACACCCGGGGCACCGTGGAGCGGTGGGACATCCGGCAGTATTTCCATAAGGGGGACCAGACCGTGGTGGAGTGGGCCTTCCGGTGTGCCATGACGGACGGCACCGTCCAGAGCTTTGGCGGTCTCTCCCTCATCCGCTGGAATGAGGCGGGCCAGATTTGCTTTTTGCAGGAATTCGGCTGCAACGAAAACCGCTATGACCCCTACGCCCAGGGGGATACCCCGGTGTTCCGGGAGGAGCAGGCGCTGTGGTTTTAAGGGAGGAAACACCATGAAAGGCTTTACCAGAGAAGAGACCCGCTTCTCCCTCTGCGGTCTCAACTGCGCCCTCTGCTCCATGCACCTGGGCGGCTACTGTCCCGGCTGCGGCGGCGGGGCAGGCAATCAGAGCTGCGCCATCGCCAAGTGCTCCCTGGAGCACGGCGGCGTTTTGTTTTGCTGGGAGTGCCAGGAATACCCCTGTTCCCGCTATGACGGTTTCGATGACGGGGACTCCTTTGTGCCCCACCGGAACCGGCAGCAGGACATTGCCCAGGCCAGGGAGATGGGGCTGGACGCTTACTTTGTCCGATTGGAGGAAAAACGGGCAATTCTGGATGAACTTCTGGCTCATTACAACGACGGCCGCCGCAAGACGCTTTTCAATACGGCAGTGTATCTCCTGCCCCTGGAGGATCTGCGCACTGCGATGACTGCTCTGAACAGTCGGCCGGAACCGGCTGAGCAATCCGTGAAGGAGCGGGCCCTCGCCGCCGCGGAACTCCTCCGGAAGGCGGCGGATCGCCGGGGCATCAGCCTGAAGCTGAACAAGAAACCGAAGAAGGGGTGATACCATGCCAACTTCCAGAGTGACCGTTCACCTTCCCTGCCCGGTGGAGCGGGTGTGGCAGACCGTGACCGATCTCACGAATACCTCTTGGCGCAGCGACCTCAAACGGGTGGAGGTGCTGGATGAGGTCCACTTCGCAGAGCATACCAAAAGCGGTTATGTTACGAACTTTACCGTCACGGCCCGCCAGCCCTTCCGCCGCTGGGCCTTCACCATGGCCAACGGCAACATGTCCGGCACCTGGGAGGGGATCTTCGAGGCGGCGGAGGGCGGCACCTGGCTCCATTGCGCCGAAACCGTCAACGCCAAGCGCTGGTGGATGCGTCCCTTTGTCCCCGGCTATCTGAAGCGGCAGCAGCGGCGGTATCTGGACGATCTGCGGAGGGAATTGCTGAAATGAGCGCATGTTCATCTGCGTTGCTTGCGGCAACGGGTCATTCCCCCTTATGATCGCGGTAATACCAGAGGAAAAGGAGTGATCCCCCATGTTAAGCGAAAACATCAAAGCCATCCGGAAATCCAAGGGCCTTTCCCAGCAGGAGCTGGCGGTCAAGGTGAATGTGGTACGGCAGACCGTCTCCAAATGGGAGCAGGGCCTGTCCGTCCCGGACTCCGACCTGCTCATCGCCCTGTCGGAGGCTCTGGAAACACCTGTGAGCACGCTGCTGGGAGAAACCGTAATCGAATCGGAGGCGGATGCGGTCAAAGCCCTCTCGGAAAAACTGGAGGTTATCAATTTGCAGCTGGCCCAGAGAAAGATCCTGAGAAGAAAAGTCCTCCATTGGCTGCTGATCGCGTTATGTGCGGGCATCGTGGTGGTTTCCGCAGCCCTGTTCTTTATCAGCAGCCCTTACCTGAGCTGGGATTCTAGCACCCTGGAGACTGCCGTCATGGGTGTGGCGTTTCACGCCTTTGAATGGCTCTTTGTCAGACTGGCACCCATGATTTTGATGGCGGCGATTGTTGGGGTCTGCTTGACGCGAAGCCAGGCATAGAGCGTCTTGGAAGAAGATGATTCCACCTGGCGGGTATATCATTTTCCCGATAGGAATGATGGCGGTTCTGAGATTTATCAGCGAAATACCGCAGACGCTTGGGGATTGACCGGCGCCGAGGCGGTCACGCATGTTCCGGCAGGAACACGCCGGGTATGGCGCCGGAGTCCCGGTCAAGTTTGCCTTTCCCATGGTATTCCGTTTCCTGCTGTGCTATAATGCCGGTAACGAGGCGGAAGGAGGGATGTGCTGTGGCCATTGAAGACGGCCAGTGGATCATGCGGGGGCTCCGCTGGGACGACCCTTACCGCATCCGCAGCTGGCAGGAACTGGTCCGCTTGATCGACGAGATCGGGTTCCTGCCCCTTTTCAAAAATGAGATCGACGGCTTTTCTGTGGAGGAGCACACGTTCGGGCCCTGCTGGTGGTCCGGCGATCCGGAGCAGGATCCCTGGGAGTGGAGACAGCTCATTGCCCGCAGCGGCCAGGCGGCCTACGGCAAGTTTTTCGGCAGGAGAGCCGGATTCATCTCCAGAGCGTGGTTTCCCCGCTTTGCCAACTGGCGGCGGGATGGCTATGACTTCGACAGCCGCTGGGACGAGGAGCTGGCCAGCATCCGTCAAAAACGCATCATGGATCAGTTTGCCGCCCGGGACCAGCTGTATTCCTTTGAGCTCAAGCGCCTGGCCGGGTTCGGCAGGGAGGGAGAGAAAAACTTTGAGGGCACGGTGACCGACCTCCAGATGAGCAGCTATCTGCTGATCCGGGACTTCCGGCAGCGCCTGAACAAAAAGGGGCAGCCCTACGGATGGCCCATCTCCGTCTACGCCATGCCGGAGACGCTGTGGGGCTATGCGCACATCGCCTCCGCTTACACGGAGGAGCCGGCGCGGTCCGGGGAGCTGGTCTGTGCACAGGTGCGCCGGCATTTCCCGGCGGCCACGGAGGATACGCTGCAGGCGGTGCTGGGATGGGAGCGGTGAGGGGGTTCCCACGCCCGGGACGGCGCACGGCTGTCAGGGCGCCCGGGGGTGTATGGCGGTCATCGTCCAAGGACGAAGAGAGGAGCAGTTATGATTCGGGATATCTGCAAAGACGAGGCGTTTCTGGCGCAGAAGGCGGAGCCTGCCGGGGTAGAGGATCTCCAGACAGCAGCCGATCTGCTGGAGACCCTGGCGTACCATAAGGCCGGCTGTGTAGGTATGGCCGCCAACATGATCGGCGTGAAAAAGCGCATCATCGCCTTCGACGACCAAGGACGCTATATGGTCATGTTCAACCCGGAGATCGTCAGAAGATCCGGGCCATACGATGCGGAGGAGGGCTGCCTCTCCCTCTCCGGCGTCCGCCGGACAAAGCGGTGGAACACCATCAAGGTGCGCTGGCAGAATGAGCGGTTTCAGGAGCGGCTCAAGACCTTCACCGGCTGGACGGCCCAGATCATCCAGCACGAGATCGACCACTGCGAGGGGATCATCATATGAAAAAATGCAGGATCACCGTGATGCGCATCGCCCGGCATGAAGACCTGATGGCCCGGTATGAAAACCCCATCTCCCACGCCTGCGGTCTGGAGGAGGGTCAGGTGTGGACCGCCAATGGCTGGGAGAAGCCGGAGGGCTTCTGCCAAAGCGCCTGGGATACGATCTCGCCCTTCGTGCTGGCGCTGAGCCACGGCGGCGGAAACTTCTACGATGGCTGGATGAAGGACCCCAAGTCCGCCATGCTCTCCTGCAACGATGGGTTCCGGCCGGTGAGCTTCCTGGTGGAGGCGATGGACGAGGATGCGGACTGAGGAGGGATCGACGATGTTTGCACATAAAGTCGCCGTAGTTACCGGCGGCGCCAAGGGCATCGGAAAGGCCATCGCGGAGGAATTCCGCAAGGCGGGGGCGAAGGTTTGGATCATCGACCTGCTCCCCAATGACTGCTATGTGGGCGACGTGGCCGACCAGGCGGTGCTGGAGGACTTCGCCCGAAAGGTCATCGCCGACTGCGGCCACGTGGACTATCTCATCAACAACGCCTTGCCCGTGATGAAGGGCATCGACGCGTGTACCTACGAGGCGTTCAACTACGCTCTGCGGGTAGGGGTCACCGCGCCCTTTTACCTCACCAAGCTGTTCGCGCCCCACTTCGCCCCCGGGGCCGCCATCGTGAACATCTCCTCCTCCCGGGACCGGATGAGCCAGCCACAGACGGAAAGCTACACGGCGGCCAAGGGCGGGATCTCCGCCCTGACCCACGCTCTGGCGGTGAGCCTTGCGGGCAGGGTGCGGGTGAATTCCATCTCTCCCGGCTGGATCGACACCGATTACACCGTCTACGAGGGGCCGGATGCCTGCCAGCAGCCCGCGGGCCGGGTGGGGAACCCCATGGACATCGCCAGCATGGTGCTCTACCTCTGCTCGGACAAGGCGGGCTTCATCACCGGGGAGAACATCTGCATCGACGGCGGCATGACCCGCCTGATGATCTACCACAACGACTTCGGATGGAAGCTGCAGGAAGGAGAGCGGGAATGAAAACGGCCGTCTGCTATTACTCCCGGCACCATGGCAATACCCGGAAGGTCCTGGAGGCCATGGCGGGGGAGGGCGAGACAGACCTCATCGACGTGACCGCCCGTCCGGCCGTCCGGCTGGAGGACTATGACTGCGTGGGGCTTGCCTCCGGCATCTATTTCGGGAAGTTCCATCAGGGCGTCATGCAGTTTGCCCGGCAGTATCTGCCGGAGGGAAAGCCGGTGTTCTTCGTGTGCACCTATGGGATGTACCGCCCCGGCTACACCCGTGCCGTCGCCGACGCGGCCCGGGAGAAGGGCTGCCCGGTGCTGGGGACGTTCTCCTGCCGCGGCTACGACACCTTCGGTCTCTTCCGCCTGGTGGGCGGCATTGCCAGGGGCCGCCCCAATGCCCGGGATCTGGAGAAGGCCCGCCGTTTTTACCGGGAGCTCCGGGAGCGTCTGGGGTGAGGAGACAGGCTGTGTGTCCGCCGCCCGGCAGGCTCCGGCGGTCCCGCCAGACGGTCGTCATGGCGGCGGGGACGGAGGGGGGAGAAGATCGTGCTCTCCCTTGAGGTGAAACAGTGGGGCCGGGGGCGCCGGACGAGCGTTGAAGGAAAGGGGGGATTTCGCCGTGTATGCCATCATTCGCGATGGAAAGGGCGGGAACGATACCTCCACGGTGTTTGGATATTACTGTCCTGTACTGCCGTCACGAAGCAGCCGCAGGCGCCTCTTTGCACGCATACATAACCAGTTTTTTGTGGTTCTCAGCGAGGACAAGAAACGGCTGGTCCGGAAAGCTGTATTTCCCCAAAAACGGCGGTTTGATCCTCTTGTGCTGATCGTGGACCCGGACTGCGGGGACTGGATCATGGATCAGGAGGGGTACGGCTGCGTCGGCTTCCTGGCGGGGATCGATTTTGCGGCCAATGGGGTGGAGGCCGTGACGCCTGCGCTGTTGGAGCGGTGTATCCGGACGGATTCCGCCTATGTTTACCACGCCTATCGGGACGTGAGGACGGAGGCTGATCTCCAGGGGCTGTTCTGTGCATCCGGCGGGTTTCATGATGCCCGCATCAAAAAATGCCAGCAGGACGATGGACGGATCTACGTGCTGTTCGACGGGACATGGGGATGCAAAATCGAACTGTGGTTTGAAGGAGAGGCTGCGTGTTCGGAGGGGGTCAGGGATCCCCGGAAGCAGGATCCCTGGTATGCTTCCACGTTGGTGAAAGAGGACGGATTTTACTACCTGGTGGATGATGATCCGGTGGATGTGAAGCATCTTGACGGCCGGTGCTGCTGGTTCCGGGCAAGGAATCTCCGGTTCCATGTGATCCCCGATCCCTGACGGCGGAACAGGGAGGATTTGCGCGGCGTACCGCTCCTATCTTACTTCCGCAGGATCTGCTCCATAGACCTGCCCCTGGCCAGCTCGTCCACCAGCTTGTCCAGATACCGGATCTCCCGCATCAGAGGGTCCTGGACCTCCTCCACCCGCACGCCGCACACCTTGCCGGTGATCTGCGTGCGACGGGGGTTCATGGCGGGGGCATTTTGGAAGAAGTCGCCGTAGGTGACAGCGGACTGCTCCAGCCGGGCAAGGTCTGACGGGGCATAGCCGGTGAGCCAGGCGGTGACCTGATCCACCTCTTCCCGGGTGCGGCCCTTTTTTAAAGCCTTGTTTACCAGCAGGGGATAGAGCCTGGCAAAGGGCATCTGCGTCACGTCGGTCCGGGGCATGGGGAACACCTCCTTGCTTGATGGACACATCATACCATGAACGGCTCTGCCTGACAATCGGGGTTCCCGGAAAGGCATGAAAAAACGGCATTGCAGAAATGCAATGCCGTTTTCGTATCACGGAGAGCTCAGAAGGTGACGGTGCGGCTGGGCTCCGTAAAGGAGGAGAAGGTGGCGGCGGCTTCCGTCAGGGCAAAGATCATGGTGTTGCCGTCGCCGGGAGTATACATGGCCCGGAGGTCGGGATAGGCCTCCAGCATATGCTCCTGGGCGGCTGTTTCAGATACTTCCACGGCCTTGGCCGCAATGCGCAGCCAGCGGCCTCCGTCGAAGGCGCAGATCTCCACCCTGGGGGCCGCCAGCATCTGCTGCGCCACGTCCTTTTTCCGGCCGGTCTGGATGGTGAGCTGTCCGTTGTAGAGATCCACGGTGCCAAAGGGCCGCACCCGGGGCTGGTCTCCGTCCATGGTGGCCAGATAATAGGTGCCGCAGGCTTTCAGAAAGCGGTAGACTTCTTCCATGGGATATCCCTCCTTCGTTTTTCCCCATTTTATACCGGAGAAGGGCCTTGCGTCAAGATTGCGGGCGGAGGCTGCTGGCGCGGATCAGCCGCAGAGCCGGGGCGCTCACGGCTCCTTTCCGGCTTTGGCCTTGCAGATGAGCTGGGTCATGGTGCCCATGGGGCAATAAACGCACCAGCTGCGGGGCTTGAACAGCACCATGGTCACCAGCCCCAGCACCGTGGAGGTGAGCATGATGCTGTAAAATCCGAAGGCGAACTGCGCCACGCCGGGGTGAAACAGCGTGCCGTGGTAGGCCCAGTGCCAGGGCAGGCGGAAGGTCCAGAGCAGCGTCACCGCCTGCCCCAGCTCCCGGACCCCTGCGAACACCAGATACGTATTCCACAGCATCAGTGCGAACATGGCCAGGAAAAAGATCAGAAAGCCATACCGGAAGGCCCGGCTCTTCATCCAGCCGGGGATGTCTTTCTTTCGGGAAAGGCCGAAGCGCCCCCCCAGCAGACTGAAAAGCTGGCCCCGGCCGCAGTAGCGGTTGCAGTAGCCCTTGCTCCCCCCAACAGCTGCGATGAGGAGTGGGATGAAAAAGCACAGCAGGCCCAGCCAGGCAAAGAGGATGTTGAAAAAGCCCAGCAGGAGATAGAGAAGAGATGCGATCCAGAGCTTGTCGTACCAGCGGCTTTTCATGGCGTCACCTCCCGGATGGCAATGACGCTGGCGGGACACTCTCTGGCGCACTTGCCGCAGCATACACATTTTTCCGGATCCACCCGGGCCGCCACGCCACGGACGATCTCAATGGCCTGCAGCGGGCAGACCTTCACACAGCATCCGCAGGCCACGCAGGCCGCCCGATCCACCACGGCCCTGCGCCGTTTCTTTCCTGAAGTCATAGCATGCCTCCCTGATTTTGGTGCCTGCATGATATCACAGATGCGGCGGGCCGTACGGTGACCAGGTCACAAAGCGGTACGGAGAGCGGCGAAGAAAAAGGCCGCCCTATGGGGCGGCCTTTTTGCCGGAGGCTCCGGATGACGGAAAAGTGCTGAAATAATCAATAAAAAGGTTATTATAGTGAACAAAATTGACGGGCGGCGGAAGGGACTGCTTACAGCTGCCCCTTCCACACCCGGGCCAGGATGTCCTTGAGCACCAGCAGGGCATCGGTGCGGTTGTAGCCGTATTCCACCTGCAGCCGGGTGAGCATCTCCTGCAGAGACGGGGCGTAGTCACCGATGCGTACCCGTGCGTGATAGGTGGCCAGCACCGGATACTTTTTGCTCCAGACCTTGTTCCAGTCGATCCTGGCCTGGGCCTCCTCGCTGACGCTGTCGATCATCTCCTGAGCCTGCCGTTCATCGAAGTCATATTCGATGAGCTCATCCAGCGTCATGTGATACAGCACGGCCAGCCCCTTGGACTGACGGATGTCCGGAAGCGTCTCATCCGTCTCCCACTTGGAGATGGTCTGGCGGCTGACGCCCAGCTTCTCGGCCACATTTTCCTGGGAAAGCCCGCTCTTTTTCCGGGCGTGATACAGGTTGCTCCCCAAACTCATGGTATCCCTCCTGGGTGGTTGATATGGTTCAGTTTACCGCTCCGTCGGCCGCAAATCCACCAACCGAAGCGGTCACTTTCGCCCGGTTTCTTAACAGACCCGGGCAGGACGCCGGGGTCTGTCCCGGAGGATCCTTCACGGCCGCTTTCGGGGATGGCTCCGCCGTCATTCGCCCCGCCGATGCCGGATGATGAAATAGGTCAGGAAAAAGGCCGTCAGGAACGCCGCGCCCAGGCAGGGGAAATAGATGCTCCGGGGCAGGCGGTCCACCGCCGGGTGGCTCAGCACGCACAGGGCGGCAAAGGCGGTGAGCACCAGGGCGCTGATCAGGATCCCCAGGAGATCCCGGCTGCCGGCAGGCTCCGGCGGGCCATCCCAGCGCTGCCGCCGCTCCAGCTGCTGCAAAAGCGCGTCCTGGTCGGCATAGCCCTTCACCAGGAAGCAGGTGTGCGGCACCGTCTGCCGTGAAGCGCGGCGGACCCGGCAGCGGATGGCGTAGTACCCGCGGTTTTCCCGGATGCCGGATACCTGCAGGATCTCGTCGGCACCGTCGGGGACCCGGGACGCGTCTGCCAGTGCCCGCAGAGACCGCTGGGTCTCCAGCGCGCCGGAGATATAGCCCGGGATCCCGCGGCCCCAGCGGGACACCGTCCGGGCATCCATGACGTACAGCCGGTCGTCCCGGGTGAGGAAAAATACCGTGGCGTCCCCGACGGAGCGCCAGCCCAGCTTCAGCGCCAGCGCAGCGGCCAGCGCCGTGACGGCGCAGACCAGGAGCAGGGAGAAGGCCTCCCGGGGCAGGTCCAGGGCAAAGACGAGCAGGGTCCCGCCGATGATCAGCAGACCCATCAGCGCCGCGATGCCTGCGATCCCGCCCAGGGTCCGCAGGCCCCAGCGGCTTTTTCGGGCGGTGTCCGGCGACATCCAGATGGTTCGGATCTCCATGCAGATCGCTCCTTTTTGGAAAATACAGGCGTCATTGGCCGAAAAACAGGGACGGCCTTCCCATTGACCATCCCGGCGCCCCGGCGTACAATCGAAGTGAAAGGGAGGCGATCCGAATGGATGGACTGCAGAAGGGACCTTACTATACGGCGCAGGCGCTTCAGGCTGCCGCGCGCTACTGGGATGAAAAAGACGCGGACAGCGTCCGGATGGATCCGGAGAGGCTGCGGGAGGCGGCGGAGGCATATATCCGGGCCAACAACACCTGCGCCCTGGCCACCGGCACCGGAGACTATGTCCGCTGCACGCCCATCGAGTACAGCTGGCACGACGGCTGCTTCTGGATGTTCAGTGAGGGCGGCAGGAAATTCATTGGGCTGGCGGCCAATCCCAACGTGTGCCTTGCCGTCTACGACCGCTATCAGGGGTTCGGAACGCTCCGGGGGATGCAGGTCATGGGCCGGGCGGAGCTGGTGAAGCCCTTTTCGGAGGTCTACATGGCCCATGCGGCATATCGGGGCATCGCGCCGGAGTTCCTGCGGAAGCTGAAAAGCCCTATGCACCTGATCTGTGTCCGGCCCACCCGCATCGACTGCCTCTTCTCCGACTTCCGGGAGCAGGGCTGCGGGCCTCGCCAGACGCTGCTGCTGGACTGACCCGGCAGGGTCAGCGGCTGTCGGAACTGGGTGAGGTGCAGGGACCAGGCCGCCGGAACGTACCGGAGCAGCCGCAGATCCATGGAAGCGCCGCCTGTCACTTGCATGATACCACGCATCTGCCATAGGCTTCAAGCATGGAGCGGGATTCCCCGCAGGCATTTGCCATTGGTTTTCGGGCGTGCTGCAATGGGAACAGGGACATGAAGAGCGGGGCGCTGCGCTGTCCGGGACGATGCCGGAGCCGTAGTGGAAAAGATGGGCGCCGGCGGCGTCACCGGAAGGGAATCAGGGCAAACGCCCGCTGAGACAGCGTCTCGGCGGGCGTTTTTTGACGGGGTCACGGCTGTTTGGTCAGCGCCTGATACATGCGCATCAGCTCCGCCACGCAGGAGGTCTCGGTGGTGGTCCTGATGTCGAAGCCGTAGGCGCGCATGACGGCCTTGTCGTTTTCCTGGTGGGCCCTGCGCAGCTCCGGAGGCATGGTGGTCTCATCGTAGAGATCGGCCAGACTGGAGTCGGGGTACAGGGCGCGGGCGTCCAGGATGCCCTGGGCGGTCTGTTGGATCTTGGTCCGCTGCTCCTCGGTGGGGGCGGGCCAGGGGAAGTTGTTGTAGACCACATCCTTGGAATAACGATAGTCACTTTTCAGGCGGCCGCAGACCGCCCGCATCCAGGCCATGTGGACGTTGGAGGTCAGGACGCCGAAACGGTATAGTGTGGCATCTGGAATGATAAATACAAGATCACTGCTTAGAACATTGGGCTCCATCAGTCCCATAGGAATATATCGCCGGTGTTCAGAAGAGACTTTTGGAACTACAATGTACTGCTGAGATGGAATATTTGTGGTTGCAAAAGAAAGAGGATAGTCTGCCAGCTTTTTTGTTGATGCTCTGGTGCTCTTTAATCTGAATTGCCGAACATTTTCAACACGTTTTAGACACTCAGGCATCATTCTCAACTCGTTGGGAGAACATTCCTTCAGATACAGACAATAGCGAAAATAACGGTTGATGAATTCGTGAGAGCCAATCCATGGCCTGAACCACTTCTCCGATGATGGTTCTTTTTGTATGAAGTCGTCTTTTTCTTCTGCAGAAAATAAGTAGTTGCCGCCATCAAGGGGCATATTGCCGATCCCGATCTCCGGCACATCACAGAGGGGCTTGTTCCGGTTCTCCACAAACACATTGTCTGCATCCAGCAGATAGCCGTTGATGTTCTCTGCGATCTGCGGCCGGTCAGAGGTGAAGATCATCTTGGGCTTGCTGTTGGGCGCCACACTGAAGCCGACGATCACGCAGTGGACGTGGGCCTTGATCTTGGCCTCGCTGTCCCAGCGGAAGGTGCGATGGGCGAAATCAATGTGCACGCCGGATTCAAAAAGCGGCTTCCACAGGTTGGCCACCGCTTCGCCCTGGGTCACGGAGTTGGTGGAGACCAGCGCGGAACGGATGGCAGTGCCCTCCATCAGCTCCGCCGCCTTTTTGTACCAGCAGGATACATAGTCCAGATTCCCGGCATTTTTCCAGCCGGGAAATACGCCGTTGAGGTCGTCCTTCTGGGCGGCGTTCATCATTCTGGCCCCCACGAACGGCGGGTTGCCCATGATGTAGTTCAGCTCATGCCGGGGCACCACGCTCTCCCAGTCCAGCCGCAGGGCGTTGCCCTCCACGATGTTGGCATAGGACCGCAGCGGCAGGAAGTCCAGGGACATGTGCACGATGTCCTCCGTCTCCTTCATCATCTGGCTCTCCGCGATCCACAGCGCCGTCTTGGCCACCGTCACGGCAAAGTCATTGATCTCGATGCCACAGAACTGCCCGATGGAGACCTGGATGGGGGCGGTGACATCGCCGAAGGTGATCTGGTCGGAGAGGGACCGCAGGACCTCGTTTTCCAGCTTGCGCAGGGAGAGGTACGTCTCCGTCAGGAAGTTGCCGGAGCCGCAGGCGGGGTCCAGGAATTTCAATCCCGCCAGCTTCCGCTGGAATTCCCGCAGGCGGCGCTTCCGGGCGGTCTCCACGGCGATCCCGCGGATCCCCGCCAGCTCCGCCTTCAGCGCGTCCAGGAACAGCGGGTCGATGACCTTGTGGATATTTTCGATGCTGGTGTAGTGCATCCCGCCGGAGCGCCGGGTCTCCGGGTTCAGGGTGCTTTCAAACACGGCGCCGAAAATGGTGGGGCTGATGGCGGACCAGTCGAAGTCCGCGCTGGCCCGGCGGAGGATCAGATCCACGATGGTCTCATCCAGCCGGGGGACGATGACGTTCTCATCGGCAAAGAGGCCGCCGTTGACATACGGGAACGCGGCCAGATCGTCGTCCATGTAGGGGTCCCGGTCCTCCGGCTTCGTGTCCAGCACCTGGAAGAGGTCCATCAGGGCGCGGCGGGCGTCGCTCTGGTGCTTCTGCAGGTAATCGTGGAACTTCCCGTGGCCGCCGAAGATCTCCGCGTCCTCGGCGTACAGGCAGAACACCAGCCGGACGCACAGGGCGTTCAGGCTCCTGAGCGTCTCCGGGGACTCCGGGTCCCGGTACTGCTGCAAAAGAGCGTCATACAGGGTGCCCACGATCTCGCCGGCCTGCAGGGAGATCTCCATCTCCTTCCGGATGTTCTCGTCCCCGGTATCCACCAGGAAGTTCAGCCGGTGGTACTCCTTCTCCAGGTCCCCCAGGGCCACCACCTCCGGCTCGTCGTTGGGCCGGTTCATGTCGTGGATATGGAATTCCCGGAAGTTGCACACCACGATCCACCGGGGGTTTTTGTCGTGGGGCAGAAAGCCCGCGTAGCGGCGGGCCTGCTGATAGGGCGTCAGCATGGAGCCGTCGGACTGCCGGTAGCCCCGCCGCAGGTCGATGTCCGCGCCCTTCTGCTCGATGAGGACCCGGGTCTCCCGGATATATCCGTCGATGAAGCTGACATGGTCCAGCTTCACAGGATATTCGAAGTCCACCGCCTTCTCCGGCTCGGCCACGCCGTAGACGTTGCGCAGCAGATCCATCCAGAATCGCTGGGTCTCCTGCTTTTCGTCGCCCCGGCCCGCCCAATATGCCGCAAATTCCTTTGCCGCCGCCCGCTGCTGTACGTCTGTCATGATGGTCATCCTCCCGGGAAGTGATTGGCTGATTTTTTCCAGCATAGCACACCCGCGGCCGTTTTTCCAGATGGAGCGGCTGTGTGCCGGTGATTTCTTGGGGAAAGCGCGGGCACGCCCCTTCCCGGCAGGGAAGGGGCGTGCTGACGGCGGCGTGGGGCGTGCTGCTCAGGAGGGGTCCTCCTTGTCCTCCTCCTGGGGAAGGGGATGCCATGCCGGCGGCTCCCGGTGCCGGGTCAGCAGTGCCCGGATCCGGTCCAGGATGGACTCCACGAAGCGGAACCACAGGCGGCCTGTGAGAAAGACCGCCAGCAGGACCAGCACCCATGCGCCCAGTGCTCCCAGGGACATGGCCGCCTCACTTGGTGGCGAACCGATTCATGAAGAAATCGGTGAAGGCCGCCAGCTCCTCCTCCTGGGAGACATAGACATACAGGGATTCGTCATCCAGCCAGTCGTAGGCGTTGATGGCCAGATACCCTTTCTTGTCGGGGTAGATGACGAACGCGTCGGTGGGGTACTTGTTCCGGTAAGCCTTGAGGATCTCAGAGCGGCGGTAGTAGGTGGGGTCGCCGCAGCCGGAGAGGTCGGGGACGGTGGGGACCGCCACGATGGTGGCCTCCGCCTCGTTCCACCCCACGATCAGGTTCCCGATCTTGGTCTTGCTGCCGTGGACGAAGCCGTAGTTGAACCGGCTCACATCCTCCGTGTAGCCGAAGATCAGCCGGTAGCTGCCGCCGTTTTCCACCACCTGGTCAAAAAGCAGCCGCATCTTTTTGGCGTTGGCGCTGCTTTTTTCCATGTCCACTTCCGGTCCCTTGAAGAGCTTGCTGAAAAATCCCATGGTCATTTCCTCCTGATCGGGTATATTTGCCAGCCGGGCATATGATCCCGGCCTGCGCACAATAAAGATGATTTTTAAAGTTTGTCTTTATCACGGGGTGAACAGGACCGCCTGAACACAGGGACCGTTCAGGCGGCCGATACTTACGGAGCGGTGTCCGCTGTCCGCATGGAGGCCAGGGCGTCCGCGATGGCATGGATCTGGAACGCCACCGTCTCATCCGCTGCCTCCGGCACGAACAGGGGCAGCGTGGCGGGAATGGCCCGGCGGGTCACCATGGCCAGGAGGCTGATGTTGGTGAACAGCCGGACGGAGGCGGTATCCGCCCGGACGCCGAAGATCTCCAGAAGATCCCCGAACAGGCGCAGCTGCCGTTCCCGAAAGAGCCGATAGCTCTCCGGGGAGAGGCGGCGGAACAACCGCTGCTGGTCCTCGACGGTGAGTACCGCGATGCCGTTGCGCTCGCCGTAGCAGCAGGCGTACAGAAACTGCTCCACGCTCTCCCGCCAGGTCAGGGCCGGATCGTCCATCAGGGAGCGGGCATAGGCCAGGATCTTGGGCTGCTGGAGGTAGAGGGTCTCCACGATGAGATCCTCCTTGGTGGGGAAAAAGGTGTAAAAGAACGTGCGGGAGATGCCCACCGCCGTGTAGATCTGCTCCACGGTGGTGTGCTGGATGCCCTGCCGTGCCATGTGATCCAGTGCCGTGGTCATCAGCGCCGCCCGGATGCGCTCCCGCTCTTCCTCGGAATATCCCACCTTCGGCATCCTGTACCTCCTCTGGATAAAAACAAACTAAAAAATCCGTCTTTATTCTACCATGCTGATCTCTGAAATACAAGCAGAAAAGAAAGCCGGCGCCGTTTGGTCCCGGTCCCCCGGGACAGGCGGCGGGGCGTCTGTGGGGGCCTGCCGGGGATCAGTCTCCCGGACCAATGAAGGTCGCTCTTTCCGCAGAGGCCTCCCGCACCATCTCTTCCAGCTCGCGGCGCAGGGCGCGCTCTTCCTGCTGCACGGCCTGCAGCAAAGTCTCCAGGTGCTGGAGGACCTCCTCAATCTGATCCCGGGTCTGGCGGACCCGCAGGGAGGATTGCTGGATGCGGTCCAGCACGGCCCAGTCCGTAAAGAAGTTGTCAAAGAAAATGTCCGTGAAGCGCAGGAAGCCGTCGATGCGCAGCTGCAGGTCCGCCTGGATGTCCACATCCGCCAGCTCGGTCTTGAACCGGCGCAGCTGTACCTGCAGCTTCTCCGCCAGATACTGGGCGTCATCCAGGTGGTTGTGCTTGGCGATGCTGGAGATCAGGCTGCCGGCCACCAGATCCATGGTGCCCCAGCCCTCGGCGTCGCTGAGACTGTTGAGGATCTCCCGGACCGTGTCCAGGGACTCCCGGCCGGCGGCACAGGCCTCCTCCAGCTCCGTCGCCTGATGTGACAGAACGGCCAGACGCTCTTCATGGGCACGGATGGCGCTGCCGGTCTGTCCGCCTGCGGATTTGAGGAAGTCGGCCTTATCCCGCAGGGCCTGTTGGTAACGCTCCTCGCAGCCGGACAGCTGTGCCAGCTCCGCCTCCCGGCGCTCCAGGTCCTCTGTCACGGCGTCCAGTTCCCGGACCGCCGCGTCGCACTTTACCCGGGCTGCGTATGCTTCCTGCCGCTCCCGGGTCAGCTTTTCATCCATTCTGCCGATGACATGGTAGAAATAGGCGCTGAGGCTGCGGCCTTCCAGGCGGTCTACATCGGCCTGCTCCTTCTGACTGCACGCCTCCAGCGTCTGCACCTTCTCTGCCAACTGTTGCTGCTGGGCACGCAGCTCCTCCCGCTGGGCTTCCAGCTGTCTCTTCCGGGCGATCTCCCGCTGCAGCTGCTCCAACCTGGCGTCATGAAACGACATGGCGAACCCTCCTTCGTGCATGCTGGTTGTTCAATAATTATACCGCAGGACGCATACGTTTGCAATCACAGGCGATTCTTCTGCGCTGGCAGCCGCTTCCCCCGCAAAAAAGTGGAGCGGGGCGGAAAAAAATCTGATAAAATGAGAGGCATAAGGGCCTGCAGGATTGCCGAGGTCCCGGTATCCCATGGAAAGAGAGGAAGATGCCGATGTGCAGATATTCAAAAACCCAATGGATGGCGGCGGTACTGCTGGTGGCCGCGGCTCTGATTTCCGCGTTCTGGCTGGCCGGCAGGGCGGCGGATCCTGTCTCCCACGCCGCCGTGATGGAGGCTCTGGAGGAAAAGCAGGCCACGGTGCTGGAGCTTACCGCTGCCTCCACGGCGGCCTCGGCGGCTATCACGCTGCTGCCGGGAGACGCGGCCACCCCCATCGCGGAAAAGCTGGCGGATTTGAGCACGGGGTTTTTGCTGGTCCTGTGCGCCATTTATCTGGAAAAGTACCTGCTGACCATCACCGGCTATGCGGCCTTCCGTTTTCTGGTGCCGGCGGCCTGTGTGCTGCTGGTATTCAGCCTGTTCCGGCAGCAGGCGTGGAGCAGGGCACTGGCCCGGCGGCTGCTGGCCTTTGCCGCTGCCATTGTGCTGGTGATCCCGGTGAGCGTAGGGGTGTCGAACCTGATCGAGGGTACCTATCAGGCATCCCTGGAGGCCACCCTGGACGCCGCCCGGGAGGCCACCGAGGAGGTGGCGGACACCGCCGGAACGGCGGAGGAGACGGATGAGGGGTTCTTCTCAGGGCTGTGGTCCAAGGTCACGGAGGGCGTTACCGGAGCGGTCTCCGGCGTTTCGGAAAAGGTGGGGGAGATGGTCAACCGCTTCCTGGAGGCCCTGGCGGTGCTGCTGGTGACCTCCTGTGTGATCCCGCTGCTGGTGCTGGCCTTTTTTGTGTGGCTGGCGAAGCTGCTGCTGCGCGTGAGCCTGCCTGCGGAGGCGGGGGCCGGTGCGCGGCGGGCATGCGGGCCCGGCGGGCAGACGGAATGACAAAAGCGCCCGGAGCAGCCGCTCCGGGCGTTCTCCATCATCGTGGATCCATGGCCAGCACGGCGCTGACGGTGCATGTTTCGCAGTTGTACCAGAAATATCCGTCGTGAAGGGCGGCGGCATCATCCTGGAACGCGTAGTAGATCAGCATGGAGGTACTGTCCCGGCTCCACTGCAGGAACTGGTAGTTGGATCTCCGGCCAGCCGTCTTCGTATGCGTAGCCGGACCTTGCCAGCTCACTGGCCTCCACGCCCGTGGAGAGGTAGGCGTTGAGATTGCTGCTGGCGTTCCGCTCCAGCCAGGTAAGCTCCAGCCGGACTTCCCCGTTATCCTCCAGAGCCACCACGTATTTCTCACTGTCCGGTGCCCACCAGCTGCCCAGATACCGGCACGGGCCGTAGATCACCCGCCACTGGCTGCCGCCGGAGTCCCGCACGATGAGGGACACGGCGTCTTTCTGGGAAAAGCCGCCGCCATGCAGGGCCTTGCTGTATGCGGTGATCTCCCGGGTGCCGTCCGGGGAGACGGTCCGGTCCAGGGTGAACAGTACGCCGCTGCGCCACAGCAGTGCTCCGCAGACGGCCAGGACGGCCATGCAGATCAGAGACGCCAGATACAGCCGTCCCCGGCTGCGGCCGGCCTTTTCCCGCAGCTCCCGCAGGGAGTAGGCGATGACGCTTTCCATCTGGGCCCGGGGCTCCGGTGCCTGGCTGTCCGGAGGTGTCCGCTGTCCGGCGATGAGCTCCGGTATGGAGCAGCCCAGGGCATCCGCCAGCGGCTCCAGCAAAGAGAGGTCCGGGGCGCACAGGCCCCGTTCCCACTTGGAGACGGCCCGATCCGTAACGTGCAGCCGCTGCGCCAGCTCTCGCTGGGTCATGCCCTGTTCCGTGCGCAGCTCCCGGATCAGCCGGCCGGTCTGCTGATTGTCCATGTGTATCCCTCCTGTCCCGTTCAGGATACCATACCGGCGGGGAAAAAGCACTCAACCGGTGGTTGAGTGGTCCGGAGGGGTGCGGCAAACGGGGCGATTTGGCGGATTGACGAAATTGGACGGCAAAAATTCAGACGATTTTTGGGGGAAAATTGTAACAAAACGGTGAAATTCTTTACAAAAAATATACAGGTAGCGGAGGATAAAATGTGTTACCATATTCTTGAACATACAGTTGTACGGGAGCGGCTGGCGGCCCGGCCCCAGCGGCTCTCCGGAAAGGAGCACATATGGCACAAACACCTGCAAACATCCTGCGTTTGGGCGTGGACGTAGGGTCCACCACGGTGAAAACGGTGGTGACCGACCCCGTGACCCACGGCGTTCTCTTCACCCGCTATCAGCGGCACAATGCCCACCAGGCGGAAACCGTCCGGCAGCTTCTTGAGGAAGCGGCCGGGCGGTTTCCCCATGCCCGGTTCCGCATCGGCGTGTGCGGCTCCGGCGGCCGTCCCATCGCCGAGGCCATGGGGGTCCATTACGTCCAGGAGGTGGTGGCCAACGCCGCAGCCATTCGGGCGCTGTATCCCCAGGTGCGCACCGCTGTGGAGCTGGGCGGCCAGGACGCCAAGGTGATCTTTTTCCACCCGGATTCCGCCACCGGCCGTCTCCAGACCTCCGATATGCGGATGAACGGCAGCTGCGCCGGCGGCACCGGCGCCTTCATCGACGAGATCGCCGCGCTGCTCAGCGTCCCTTCTGACGGCTTCGAGGAGCTGGCCGCCCGGGGCAAAACGGTGTACAGCATCTCCGGCCGGTGCGGCGTTTTTGCCAAGACGGACATCCAGCCCCTGCTGATCCAGGGCGCGGAGCGTTCGGACATCGCCCTTTCCACATTCCATGCCATTGCCAAGCAGACCATCGGCGGCCTCTCCCAGGGCCTGGAGCTGACGGCGCCCATCATCTTCGAGGGCGGCCCTCTGACCTTCAACCCCACCCTGGTGCGGGTGTTCGCCCAGCGGCTGGGCCTGGGGGAGGGGGACATCGTCCGCCCGGAGCATCCGGAGACCATCGTGGCCCGGGGCACCGCCATCGCCGTGGACGAGCTGTTCCCCGGAGAGCAGGACGCCCTGACGCTGGAGCAGGCTCTGGAGCGGCTGGACCGGACTCCCGCCCAGGTCCAGGCGGCTTCGGAGGCGGGCGAGCCGTTTTTCGCGGATGATGCGGACCGGGAGGCCTTCCTCCGCCGACACACCGCCGAGCTGCGGTCGCCTGTGGACGCCGGGGCGCGGAGCGTGCTGCGGGGATACCTGGGCATCGACTCCGGCTCCACCACCTCCAAGTTCGTGCTGATGGATGAACACGAGCAGGTGACGGACACCTTCTATGCCCACAATGAGGGAGAGCCGCTGCAGGTGGTGCGCCGGGGCCTCATGGAGCTGGCGGAGAAATACCGCCGCCGGGGTGTGAAGCTGGAGATCCTGGGCCTGGGCACCACGGGCTACGGCGAGCAGATGCTCTCCGCTGCCTTCCACGCCGACTACCACACCGTGGAGACCGTGGCCCACGCCCGGGGCTGCCGCCGCTTCTTCCCGGACGCCACCTTCCTGCTGGACATCGGCGGTCAGGACATGAAGGCCATCTGGCTCAAGGACGGCGTGGTCACCAACATCATGCTCAATGAGGCCTGCTCCTCCGGGTGCGG
>CALWXB010000036.1 GCA_944385405.1 uncultured Oscillospiraceae bacterium
GACCGGAGGAAGCCCTCCTTGTCCGCGTCCAGGATGGCCACCAGGCTCACCTCCGGCAGGTCCAGGCCCTCCCGCAGCAGGTTGATGCCCACCAGCACGTCGAACTCTCCCAGCCGCAGGTCCCGGATGATCTCCATCCGCTCGATGGTCTGCACGTCGGCGTGCATATACCGCACCCGGACGCCCACGCCCCGGAGGTATTCCGTCAGGTCCTCGGCCATCTTTTTGGTGAGGGTGGTCACCAGCACCCGCTCATTCCGGGCGCTGCGGGCGCGGATCTCCTCCAGCAGGTCGTCAATCTGCCCGGCCACAGGCCGCACCTCCACCCTGGGGTCCAGCAGGCCCGTGGGGCGGATCACCTGCTCCACCACCTGGTCCGCCCGCTCCCGCTCATAGGGGCCGGGGGTGGCGGAGACGAACACCGCCTGGCCCACCCGCGCCTCGAACTCCTCGAACTTCAGCGGGCGGTTGTCAAACGCACAGGGCAGACGGAAGCCGTAGCGCACCAGGGACTCCTTCCGGGCCCGGTCGCCATTGTACATGGCCCGGACCTGGGGCAGCGTCACGTGGGACTCGTCCACGAACAGCAGAAAATCGTCGGGGAAGAAGTCCAGCAGCGTCATGGGGGCCGATCCGGCGGGCCGGTCGGAGATGATGCGGGAGTAGTTCTCGATGCCGGAGCAATACCCCAGCTCCGCCATCATCTCCATGTCGTATTCCGTCCGCTGGCGGATGCGCTGGGCCTCCACCAGCTGATTGTTGTCGGTAAAGACCTTCACCTGCTCTTCCAGCTCCGTGCGGATCTGACCAATGGCCCGGTCCATTTTCTCCTTGGTGGTGACATAGTGGCTGGCGGGGTAAATGGCGATGTGATTGAGCACCCGGTTCACCGCACCGGTGACAGGGTGAAAGTCGCTGATGCGCTCGATCTCGTCGCCGAAGAACTCCACCCGGATGGCGTGGTCCTTGTAGTAGGCGGGGTACAGCTCCACCGTGTCGCCCCGGACCCGGAACATGTTGCGCTCAAAGGCGATGTCGTTGCGCTCGTAGCGGATCTCCACCAAACGGCGCAGTAGCTCGTCCCGGTCCCACTGGGCCCCCACCCGCAGCGACACCACCATCTGGGCAAAGTCGTCCGGCTCGCCCAGGCCATAGATGCACGAGACGGAGGACACCACGATGACATCCCGCCGCTCCAGCAGGGCACAGGTGGCGGAGAGCCGCAGCCGGTCGATCTCCTCGTTGGTGGCGGCATCCTTGGCGATATAGGTATCCGTGTGGGGGATATACGCCTCCGGCTGGTAGTAGTCGTAGTAGGAGACGAAGTACTCCACGGCATTGTTGGGGAAGAACTCCTTGAACTCCGCGCACAGCTGGGCAGCCAGGGTCTTGTTGTGGGCCAGCACCAGCGTGGGCCGCTGGACGGCCTCGATGACCTTGGCCATGGTGTAGGTCTTGCCGGAGCCGGTGACGCCCAGCAGCACCTGTTCCTTCAGCCCGTTCTCAATGCCCCGGGCCAGGGCGTCGATGGCCTGGGGCTGATCCCCCGAGGGCTGAAATTCCGATACCACCTGAAATTCCGGCATGCAGCTGCGCCTCCCGTCATCCGTTGTTCTGCCGGGCGGCAGCCGCCGCCCAAAGTGCCTCCATGATACCACAGCCCCCGGCGTATGGCAACATTTGTTCGATTCTTTTCAGTCCAGATATCCGCTGTCGGCCATGGAGACAAAGTCCCCGTCCGCCACGATGATGTGGTCCGCCAGGCGGATGCCGATGGACTCCAGGGCGGTTTTCACCCGGTCGGTGGCGGCGTAGTCCCCGCCGGAGGGCAGGGCCACGCCGCTGGGGTGATTGTGGGCCAGGATCACGGCGCTGGCGCCGGTGAGGATGGCATTTTCCACCAGGCGCCGCACGTCCAGGTCCGCCGAGGAGACGCTGCCCTCCCCCAGCCGCTTGCAGGCCAGGAGCCGGCCCTTGCGGTCCAGGCACAGCTGGTAGATCACCTCGTTGCGCTCTCCGGCAAAGCAGGCCAGAAGGAAGCTCCCCGCCCGCTCCGAGGAATTGAGCACCTGCTCGTTTCCGGCGCTCTGGGCCAGCTGCAGCCGGCGGCATACCTGGGGGATCAGGTTCAGCAGCACCGCCGCCTGATCCCCGATGCCCTCCGTGCGCCGCAGGTCCTCCGCCGGGGCGGACAGCACCGCAGTCAGGGAACCGTAGCGCTCCATCAGGGCATGGGCAATGGGGTTCGTGTCCCGCCGGGGGATGGCGTAATAGAGCAGCAGCTCCAGCACCTCATGGTCGGCAAAGCCGTCCAGACCGCTCTGGATGAACCGCCGGCGCATATGTGCCCGGTGTCCATCGTGGATGCCCATGGCTCCTCTCCCCTTCCGTGTCCTATCTCTCTCCGTCCTCCCGCTCCCGGGCCGCCTCCTGCCGCTTGCGCATGCGCCAGAGGGTAGTGCGGCTGACACCCAGCTCCTTGGCCAGGTCCTTTTTCTTCTTGGGCACCGACAGCTCCGCCGCCGGACCACGCTGCGTCTCCGGAAGCACCGCTGCAGGCGGCAGCCGCAGCCCCTGGAGCTGGGCCTCTCCCACCGGCTGGCCGCCGCTCATGACCACCAGCCGTTCGCAGATGTTGCGCAGCTCCCGGACATTGCCGGGCCAGGGATACTGGCGCAGCAGCCGCCGGGCCTCCACCGTCAGCACCGGCTGGGCGGTGCCCATCTCCGCCGCCAGGGCCCGCAGGTGGTTCTCCACCAGGGGAAGGATGTCCTCCGGGCGCTCACGCAGCGGCGGGATATGGATCTCCAGGGCGTTGAGGCGGTACAGAAGATCGCTGCGGAACCGCCCCTGGGCCACCTGCTGATAGATGTCCACATTGGTGGCGGCAATGACCCGCACGTCTATGGGGATCACCGTGGTGCTGCCCACCCGGCGGACCTCCCGCTCCTGGAGCACCCGCAGGAGCTTGGCCTGCAGGGACACAGGGATCTCCCCGATCTCGTCCAGGAAAATGGTGCCGTGGTGCGCCTGCTCGAAAAGTCCTGTGCGGCCCTCCCGGGCCGCGCCGGAAAAGGCCCCGGGCTCATAGCCGAACAGCTCGCTTTCCAGCAGGTTTTCCGGCAGCGTGGCGCAGTTTACCGCCACAAAGGGTTGGTCCATACGGTCGCTGGAGGCGTGGATGCTGTGGGCGAAGAGCTCCTTGCCGGTGCCGGTCTCCCCGGTGATGAGGACATTGGAGCTGGCCCGGCTGAATTTCTTGCCGATCTCCACGGTGCTGCGCATGATGGGGCTGACGGCGGTGATGTCCCGGAAGGTATACTTGGCGGTGAGGCCCCGGCGCACCAGGCCCTTGCGCAGCTGCCGCTCCTCCTGAAGGATCCGGGAGGCGGGACTGGTGGTAATGAGGGTACCGGCGGCAGCCGCCTCGCCGGTGATGAGGCGATAGCGGATGAAGCAGCGCTGCCCGCCCAGGGTGAGGACGCACTCGTCTCCGTCCCGGCAGGGGGATGCAGGATTGCCGATATAGGTGAGGGCGGGATTGATCTCGTCCACCCGGCGGCCCTTCCAGTTGGCCACGAAAGCCAGCTGGTAGAGCTGGTAGGCCCGGCCGTTGGCCTCCAGCACCCGGCCGGATTCGTCCACCGCCATCACCGCGTCCTCACTGCCCTCCAGGATCATGCGGATGATGTTGCTCTTGGTGCGCTCCACATTGATGCTCTGGGCAGCCCGCAGGGCCTCCCGCACCGCCCACTGCAGCGTCTCCGTGCGAGTCTCGATATAGGTGCAGGGAATGCCCCGCTCCCGGCAGATGTTGCTGACGGTGCCGCCGCTGACCAGGGCCTGGGCCCCGTCCGCCAGGGCGTCCTCCACCGCCTGGAAGGCGCTGTTCTCATCCACCACGTCATAGAGGCGGATGGACGCGCCGCACAGCTCCTCCAGCTCCGGCAGGATGTCCCGCAGTCCCTGACGCTTCATGCAAAGTCCGATCCGGGCGGGATGGAACTCCTCCCGGCAGCGCACCAGGGCGTCCAGGATATCCGTCCCGTCGAAATCCAGATGGGTGATGTGCTTGTCCGGATACAGGTCGCACAGCTTCCGGTAGGTGATGCCCCGGGCCACGATGACGTCGTACCGGTCCAGCTGATTCAGGACCTCGGGCGTGCCGAAGCGGTGGACCGCGTCGATGCTGACGTGGCTGCTCTGCACCTGCCGGGCCATGGCCTCCATCCAGGGCAGATGATCCGGTGAGGGCACGAACACGATGATATGCACCATTGTCTCCCGCGCTCCTTTTCCCATCCGTTTTTTGAAAAAAATCATGAGCGGCCCGCAGATGCGGGTCCGCTCATGATTATACTACAAGTTTCCGCTCAGCTCAAGCCATTGGCGGCCAGGTAGTCGGCTTCGAAGGCACTGACATAGGCAGTGGCGTCGGCGGAGTTCATGTACTGGCTGATGAGCTGGTTGGGCTCCAGATACTCCGTCTCCCAGGCCTCCGTCTCAGAGACCTTCTGCAGCGCCTCGGTCCAGAAGGCCACGGCGGCGTCGCTCATGGCGGCGGGGGCAGCCACACCGCGCCAGACAGGGACCTCCACGTCGGCATAGTCGCCGATCTCGGAGAGGGTGGGGGCGTCCGCCAGGTTGCCGCCGAAGTGCTCGGTAGACAGGGCCAGGACAGGGGTCAGGTCGCCGGACTCCACATACTGGGAGGCGGCGGCGGGCTTGGACATCACGAAGTCCAGGTTGCCGCCCAGGGCGGCGGTGATGGCGTCGCCGGTGGAGTCATAGGTGATGTAGCTCATCTGCTCCTCGGTGAGGCCCAGCTCCTCCAGCAGAGCATCGTAGGTGGCGATGTCGTCGCCCTTGGAGCCGCCCACCACGATGTGGGTGCCGTTCTTGGCGGCCTCCACGGCGGCGCCGAAGTCGGTGAGGTCGCCGCCGGCCTTGGCGTAATCGGTCTTGCCGGCGGTGGAGCCGCAGGAGAAGAGCAGCTGCTTGTCCACCGCCATGATGGCCAGGATGCGGAAGTTGGAGGAGCGGTTCTGGGTATTGGTGACCATGGGCATCAGATCGCCGGAGTTGAAGGTCAGCAGGTTGTAGTCGGGGTTCATCTTCAGCGTGGCGATCTTGTTGCGGCCCACCTCACCAGCGCCGTCGGTCTCGTTGGAGACCACGATGGTCTGGCCGTTGACCAGGCCCTCGGCGCTCATGATGTCAGAGATCTTGCGGGTAAAGATGTCGGAGCCGCCGCCGGCGCCGGAGGTGCACACCCAGGTGACGGTCTTGGTGGGAGTGAAGGTGCCGTCCTCGGCAATGTCGGAGCCGGAGCCGCCGCAGGCGGTGAGGCTCAGGACCGCGGTGAGGGCCAGAGCCAGAGCAAGCAGTTTTTTCATGATGATACTCTCCTTTTTCATTTTCAGATCCTCCGCCGGATCACACGGCGGTCTTTTCGGTGTGCTTGGTCTTGCGCAGCAGCGCCTTGACGGAGGGAGTCAGCACCAGCACCAGGAAGATGGCCAGCAGCACCAGCTTCAAGGCGGAATCGGTGAAGATGCCCAGGCTGCCCTGGGAGGCGATGAAGGCCTTGCGCATGTTCTCCTCCAGCATGGGAGCCAGCACGAAGGCCAGCAGCATGGGAGCGGTGGGGAAGCCGTTCTTGTCCAGCAGATAACCCACGATGCCGGAGAAGAACATCACCAGTACGCCGTACATGGAGTAGGAGGTGGAATAGGCGCCCACGATGCACACACAGGTGATGATGGGGATCATGTACTTGATGGGCACGCTGAGGATCTTGATGAGGAACGGGATCACCAGCACCGCCACCGCCAGAGTGAACACATTGGCGATATACAGTGAGGAGATCAGGCTCCAGCAGAAGTCGGGATTGGTCTCAAACAGCAGGGGGCCGGGGTTCAGGCCCCACATCATGAGGCCGCCCAGCAGCACGGCGCCGGTGCCGGAGCCGGGGATGCCCAGGGCAAGCAGCGGGGCGAAAGCGCCGGCAGCAGCGGAGTTGTTGCCGGCCTCGGAGGCGGCGATGCCCTCGATGGCGCCGGTGCCCATGGGCTCCTCGCTCTTGAACTTCTTCTGCATGGCATAGCCCACCATGGAACCGGTGGTAGCGCCGGAGCCGGGCAGCACGCCCACGAAGGTGCCCAGGATGGAGGACCGCAGCACGGGCGGCAGGATCCGCTTAAAATCGTGGAGGGTCAGCATGGAGCCCCGGATGGAGAGCTTCACAGCCTCATAGGTACCGCTTTTGCGCTTTTCCTCGTCGGCCTCCCGCTCGTTGATGAGCTTGATGACCTGGGCAAAGCCCACGGCGCCGATGATGAAGGGGGTGAAGGTGATGCCGCCCATGAGATAGATGCTGCCGAAGTTGTAGCGGGGCACGCCGGAGAGGGTATCCATGCCGATGGAAGCCACCAGGATGCCAAGCAGCGTGATGACCACGCCCTTGGTGGGGTTCTCGCCGATGAGCCAGCTGATGGAGGTCATGGCGATGAGCAGCACCAGCGTCATCTCCGCGTAGCCGAAGTTGAGGCCCAGCTTGGCAAGACCGGAGGCCGTGCAGGTGAGGATCAGGATGCCGATGGTGCCGCCGATGAAGGAGGCGGTGTTGGCCGCCATCAGCGCCTGGCCGGGCCGGCCCTTCTTGGCCATGGGATAGCCGTCCAGGGCGGTGGTGATGGCCGGAGAGTCGCCGGGGATGTTCAGCAGGATGGCACTGAAGGCGCCGCCGTACATGTTGGAGTAATAGAGGGCACCCAGCATGATGATGGCGGTGGTGGGGTTGAACTTGTAGGTCAGGGGCAGCAGCAGCGCCACGCCTGCCAGGGATCCCAGTCCCGGCATGGCGCCCACGATGAGGCCCAGGATGGCGCCCAGGGCGCACGCGCCGATGTTCTGGGGATCAAAGACCACCTGGAAGCCCATCAGCAAAGAAGCAAAGTTTTCTAACATCGTCCGTCCTCCTCACATCAGATAGGCAAACAGTCCCATGGGGAACTGCACCTGCATCCACAGCACGAACACGCCCAGAATCAGCGCCGCCATGAACACCTCGATGACGAGGATGGCTTTCCAGGCGGCGTGCTCCACGAACTTGAGCCACAGGAAGAGGTAGAGCAGGCAGCTGAGGATCAGACCCACGACCCAGCAGCCCACGATGACACCGCCGCCGCCCAGGATCACCATCAGCTCGTTGCGGTTGTAGACCGGAGGTGCTTCCTTGCCCCGCAGCACCTGCACCAGGCACAAAAGGCTGGTGGCCAGCAGCACTGCGGCAATGATGATGGGGAAGAAGGCCGCCGTAGGCTGGCCCTCCCAGAACCCGAAGTCCGTCAGGCCCACGCCGATGAATACCAGCGCCACCACGGCGGTGACCGCCGGGATCACGGCCCGGGAATTGAATCTCGCTTTCTCCATATGTATCCTCCTTCAAACACGCCCATCTCTCAGCCCTTGGCCCGCTTGGCCATGGCCATCCGGGAAACCGCCTTCACCGCCCGCTCAAAAGAGTCGGTGGTAGCGGTAGCCTTGCCCACCTTGTCGAACGCAGTTCCGTGGGCGCAGGTGGCGATGGGATAGGGCTGGCCGCCGGCCACGGTGATGCACCGCTGGAAGCCCACCAGCTTCAGTGCGATCTGTCCCTGATCGTGATACATGGTCACCACCACATCGAAATCGCCGGCCAGGGCCCGGATGAACAGCGTATCGGCGGAATAGGGGCCGGTGACGTTCCAGCCGGTCTCCGCCGCCACCTTTTCCACAGTGGGCCCGATGATGTCCACTTCCTCCCGGCCGCACAATCCGAACTCGCCGCAGTGGGGATTCAGCGCCGCCACCGCGATGCGGGGCTTGCGGCCGAAGCTCTCGCCGGTGATCTCGCCCAGCTCGATGGCCTCCCGGATGGTCTGCTCCGTCAGATTGGGGCTGACGTCGCTGATGGGGATGTGGCTGGTGGCCCGGACGGTCATGAGGTCGTCCATCATGTTCACCTCACAGAAGGGGGTGGTAAGCTGGAAGGCCTTGGCCAGGTAAGTATGCTCGCTCTCGTCGTGGAGCCCCGCCATCTTCATGGCGCCTTTATGGAAGGGGCCGAATACGAAGCCCTCGATCTCACCGGACTTGCACAGGGCGATGGCGGTGTCCAGCTGATGAAGGTCGCTGGCGCCGCAGTAGGCGTTGGCCTCGCCGTAGACCACCTGGTCGGGGTCCTGGTCCCCCAGATCCAGCACCGGATAACCCCGGTCCCAGTCGCACTGGTCCAGCGTCTCCACGGTGTAGTGGGACACGTCGCCGCCCACCGCCTTCAGGCCGTGGCGGAACATCCGCACGTCGCCGATGATCACCGGGCGGCAGTGATCCGCGTAGAAACCGGACACGGCCAGCTTGGCCACCAGCTCCGGTCCCACGCCTGCGGAGTTGCCCAGCAGGACCCCCAAAATCGGTTTTTCGTTCATGTTGCTTCCTCCGTTTCCGAAATGACACCCCGCCGCCTGAGAGGCGGCCTGTCGGGCGGTGTCTTTGCCCGGATATTATAGCAATTTTCATGCCAACACCGTTCTCTTTGGGCGGAGACAACGGTTTTTCCACGGGCATTCCCCATAAATTTGTGGATTCCGCATAGTTTTGTCATTTTACATTTTCAGAATGTGCACAGGGAGATTTTCCCAGCTGCACCCTTCCAAAAACGGAATCCATATGGTCGATTTCGGAAAACGCGTAACAGCGTGTTTCATTTTAGAAACATTTTGAAACATTACGTTTCATATTTGTTTCATCTTTTTCCGCCTCGGCGGCATTTCCCCGCCAGGTAAAATTTTGCTTTCCCCTGCCGCCATACCTTGACATTGGGGGAAAGTTGTCATACTATGAATAACAGAGTGCAGAAAATCAAATATCGTCCGGTAGGTAAGGCTACCACAGGGATATGGATCGCTGCCGCAGAGTGATGGAGACATCATGAGAGGGTTTGAACAGGCGATATCGAACACGAAGGTATCATCTAATGCGATTTCACCGCCTTGTGAGGCTAAAGCTTGAACGGTTGGGGAAGACTGTTTGGAAACGCGGTTTTCCCGTTGCGGAGAAACTCCAGTTGAGCCGGACGGTGCGACTGGGGGCTTTCTTTTTTCGCGGCAGATTTGGAAAGGAGGCGGAATGCCATGCTGGAGCAGGAACGGCAGCGGGAGGAGCTGCTGGAAGCCATCGAGGAACATATCCGTGAGAAGCGCTACGCCCAGCTGCGGGATCTGCTGCTGCCCATGGCGCCGGCGGATATCGCCTCCATCTGCGCGGATCTGGGAGAGGAAGTGCCGCTGATGTTCCGGCTGCTGCCCAAGGAGCTGGCGGCGGAGGTGTTCGTGGAGCTGGACTCCGACGAGCAGGAGATGCTGATCCAGAGCTTTTCCAACACCGAGCTCAAGGAGGTGCTGGACGAGCTGTATCTGGACGACACCGTGGATATCGTGGAGGAGATGCCGGCCAATGTGGTCAAGCGCATCCTCCGCCACTCCGACCCCGAGATGCGCAAGAGCATCAACGAGATCCTGAAGTATCCCGAGGATTCCGCCGGCAGCATCATGACCACGGAGTTCGTGGACCTCAAGGAGAGCATGACGGTGGAGGCCGCCTTCAAGCGCATCCGCCGCACCGGTCCCGACAAGGAGACCATCAACGTCTGCTATGTCATCGACGAGCAGCGCCACCTCATCGGCCTGCTGTCCATCCGGACGCTGCTGCTGGCCGATGAGGACGACATCATCGGCGACATCATGGAAACCAATATCATCTCCGTCCACACCCTGGACGACCAGGAGAGCACCGCCCGTGCCCTGAGCAAATATGACTTCCTGGCCCTCCCCGTGGTGGACACGGAGAACCGTCTGGTGGGCATCGTCACCGTAGACGACGCCATGGACGTTTTGCAGGAGGAGGTCACCGAGGACATCGAGCTGATGGCCGCCATCCTCCCCTCCGACAAGCCGTATCTCAAAACCGGCGTGCTGGAGACCTGGAAGGCCCGGACGCCCTGGCTGATGATCCTGATGCTCTCCGCCACCTTCACAGGGATCATCCTCACCCATTTTGAAAATTCCCTCTCCGCCTGCGCCATCCTCACCGCCTTCATCCCCATGCTCTCCGGCACCGGCGGCAACAGCGGCACCCAGGCCTCCACCGCGGTGATCCGGGCGCTGTCCCTGGGGGAGGTGCGGTTTTCCGACCTGCTGCGGGTGCTGTGGAAGGAGTTCCGGGTATCCCTCTGCTGCGGCGCGTGTCTGGCGGCGGCCAACTTCGTGAAGATGATGCTGGTAGACCGCTGGCTCATGCACAATCCGGAGGTGACCCCGTGGGTGGCGCTGGTGGTATGCGCCACTCTGGTGGGCACGGTGCTGTGCGCCAAGCTGGTGGGCTGCTCGCTGCCCATCCTGGCGGAGAAGATCGGCTTCGACCCGGCAGTGATGGCCTCGCCCTTCATCTCCACCATCGTGGACTCCATCTCCCTTCTGATCTATTTTCGATTCGCCACGCTGCTGCTGGGCATCTGAAACGGGACCGGTCTCCGGCCCCGTTTTTTTGCATAGATCCTCTCCTGCCGGAGCATACTACCCAACGGCGAAAGGCCAAATATCATTTTTACGCAGGAGGATCCAATCATGAACAAGGACTGCAACTGCACCCCCAACCAGAGCATCCACTGCACGGTGAGCAACTGTGCCCACCACTGCCAGGACTCCCAGTACTGCGGCCTGAACTCCATCCAGGTGGGCACCCACGAGGCCAACCCCACCATGGCTGAATGCACCGACTGCCAGAGCTTCAAGCTGAAATGAGTCCCGCCGCTCCGGATGGCGTCCCGTTTTCCGGAGCGGCCTACATCATGGCATCCGGGAGGTGAGCGCCATGACATCGAAGTGGACGGCGCGGCTGGCAGGCGCCGCAGCGGGGCTGGTGAACGGTCTTTTCGGCGGAGGCGGCGGCATGGTGCTCCTGCCCATCCTCCGCCGCAGCAGCGGCCTGTCCCCCCGCCGGCTCTACGCCACCAGCGTGGCGGTGATCTTTCCGGTGTGCCTGGTGTCCGCCGGAGCGTATGTGTGGCAGGGCGGCGTGACCCTCTCCGCCGCCCTGCCCTACCTGGCGGGCGGGCTGTGCGGGGGGCTGCTGGGCGGCCGCCTGTACGCCCGGGTGCCCACCGCCCTGCTCCAGCGGCTCTTCGCGGCGCTGCTGCTGTACGCAGGAGTCCGGTATCTGCTGTGACGCAGTGGCTGCTGCCCTTTCTGTGCGGGCTGGGCGCCGGGGTCCTCTCCGCCTGGGGCATCGGCGGCGGGACGCTGCTGCTGGTGGTGATGACCCTCTTTCTGGGGGTGGACCAGCACACCGCCCAGGGCATCAATCTCCTCTTTTTCCTCCCTGCCGCCGGCGGGGCGCTGTGGCGCCACTGGAAGGGCGGGTTCCTGGACCTCCCCACGTGGAAAGCCGCCGTGCCGCCGGCCCTGGCCGCGGCTTTGCTGGGCGCCTGGGCCGCCGCCGCGGTGGACGCCGACGCGCTGCGCCGCCCCTTCGGCGTATGCCTCCTGCTGGCGGGCGCATCCCTGCTGCAAAATACCCGGAAAAAAAAGACGTGACGCAGGTCACGTCTTTTTTCTTCATTCCACGCCCTGGGACAAGAGCAGCGTGGCCTCCACCAGCGCGCCGTCGCGCAGCAGCGTCATGGACAGCTCCTCCCCCACATGGTACTGCCGCCGCACCTGCAGAAGCGTCCGGCTGGAATCGATCTCCACCCCGCCGGCAGTGAGGATATAGTCCCCCACCCGGATGCCGGCCAGATCCGCCGCGGATCCGGGCGTCACCTCCACGACCTCCACGCCCACGGAGCCGTCGGAGAACGCCGTGCCCTGAATACTCACCGACACGCCCAAAAGGGGCTCCGGCGTCACCTCGCCGAAGGCCAGCAGATCATTGACCATCCGCTCCATGGAGGCGGAGGGGATGGCAAAGCCCAGGCCCTCCACATTGGAGTACCGGGAGCTCATCTTGATGACGTTGATGCCCACCACCTGACCGTACTGGTTGATGAGCGGGCCGCCGGAGTTTCCGGAATTCAGCGCCACATTGGTCTGGATCAGGGTCATGGTGTGGTCCTCCACCAGCACGTCCCGGTCGATGGCGGAGACGATGCCGTCGGTAAAGGTGCCCCGCAGCTCCACGCCCAGGGGGTTGCCGATGGCGTACACCGGATCACCCACCGTCAGAAGGTCCGAATCTCCGAAGGTGGCCGTAGGCAGGCCCTCCGCCTCCACCTTCAAAACAGCCAGATCCTTTTCCGCGTCTCCTGCCACGTACCGGGCGTCATACTGCTCCCCGGTGTCCAGGGCCACTGCGCAGGAAACGCCGCCGTCCACCACATGGTAGTTGGTGAGGATATAGCCGTCTGGGGTGAATACCACGCCGGTACCCACGGACACACCGCTCCCGTCAGACAGCGGCGCCATCACCGTCACCACCGCCGGATTCACCGTCCGGTAGATCTCCTGAGGCGTGAGCGCCGCTCCGGGGTCGTTGCCCACGGTGAGGGTGACGCCCTGCCCAATGGGATAGGTGGGGATGGATACGCCCTGGGGGCTCTCCTCCCAGCCGTCCTCCGGATAGTACTCCACCTGCGGACCGCCCCACCACCAGAACCGGGCCAGCACCGCCGTCAGTGCCAGGGCCGCCGTCAGGCCGAAGCAGGCCAGAAACACCCAAAGCCCCCGGCGGCTCCGCCTGCGGCGGGGTCTGACAGGGGGCTTGGGCCGGCATCCGCCGGGCAGGGGACGGGTATAGACCTCCACCACCTCCCGGTGCTCCCGGGGGCGGTAGACCTCCACCACCTCCCGGGGGTCCCGGTCTGGAAGACCGGGGATCTCTCGTTCATTCATGCACTCTGACTCTCATTCCATGGCCAGCGAGAAAGAGAACGTGGTGACGCCGTCCTCGCTGGTGACATTGATTTTTTCCCGGTGCTGCTCCAGGATGGTCTTGACGATGTACAACCCCAGACCCACGCCGTCCTTGTCCTCGCTGCGGGACTTGTCGCTTTTGTGGAACCGCTCGAACAGCAGCGGCAGCTCCTGGGCGGGGATGGTGTCCCCCAGGTTGCGCACCGTCACCCGGGCCTTGCCGTCCAAAGGCTCCACGCCCAGATACAGCGTGGACCCGGCACGGGCGAACTTGGTGGCATTTTCCAGCAGGTTGTAGATCACCTGGGTGATCATGTCGTTGTCTCCCAGCACCAGGATGGGCTCGTCGGGGATATCCGCCTCCACGTCCAGATCCCGGTCCGTGATCTTCTTCTCCATGGAGATCAGCACCCGGCGCATGCTCTCGCAGATATCAAAATGGCTGCCGCTGCGCAGGGGATCCATGGCCTGGAGCTGGCTCATGTCCAGCATCCGGCGCACCATGCGGCTCAGGCGCCGGCTCTCGTCGGAGATGATCTGGAGATACTTGTGCTCGTTCTCCGGAGGGATGGTGCCGTCCAGGATGCCGTCGGTATAGCCGGCGATGGTGGTCATGGGGGTCTTGAGCTCGTGGGAGATGTTGGCGATGAACTCCCGGCGCTGCCGCTCCGTCTGCTGGAGCTTTTCCGCCATGTTGTTGAAGGAGGAGGCCAGCTCTCCGATCTCGTCCCGGCGGCCGTAGTCGTTGAGGCGGATGTCGAAATTGCCCTCGGCGTACTGCCGGGTGGCGGTGGCCATCTCCCGGATGGGCTGGATCTGGCGCATGGTGGTGACCGAAGAAGCCATGAAGGAGATCATCAGCACCACGAAGGCGGTCATGAAAAAGAGGCCTACAAAGCCCTTCCACATGGCATCCAGGGAGGCGGTGGTGGACAGGGCGAACACCTCGCCCACAGTCTCGCCGGTGGCACCGTTCACCGCCGGCACACCCACCACGAACCGTTTGGACTCATAAAGTCCGTTCAGCGTGGTGCGCCTGGCGGAGTCTCCCTCCTCCATGATCTGGCGGGTCATCTCCTCCGGCATGGTGACCACCATACCGGACAGCCGCTCATCCGTGGACAGCAGCACATGCCCGTCCACATCGCAGATCATGAACTGCACATCGGACACCGTGGCAGCGAAGGAGGCCAGCTGCTGAAAGGCCGGGTCGTCCTGCAGCTCCTCGATGGAAAGGTAACGGCCGTTCTCCAGATAGTTGACGGACAGGCTGCTCATCACCACGGCCCGGCTCTTGATCTCGTCCAGCTCCTGTTCCCGGGCATAGTTGTAGCTCAGGGAAAAGAAGGACACCCCCAAAAGCAGCAGCGTCAGCAGCACCATGCCGACGGTGACCATCAGCTGCCGCCAGTAAAGGCCCCGGAAGCGCCCCTGCACCCGCTGCTTCATTCCCGCTTCTCCGCCGCGGCGCCGGTGAGCTCAAACTTATAGCCCACGCCCCACACCGTTTTCAGCGCCCACTGGTCGGACACGTCCTCCACCTTTTCCCGCAGGCGCTTGATGTGCACGTCCACCGTCCGGCTGTCGCCGAAGTAGTCGAAGCCCCACACCTCGTCCAGCAGCTGGTTGCGGGTGTACACCCGGTTGGGCGTGGAGGCCAGATGGTACAAAAGCTCCAGTTCCTTGGGCGGCGTATCGATCTTCTTGCCGTCCACGATGAGTTCATAGGAGTCCAGGTCGATGACCAGCTTGTCGAAGGTCAGCCGCTTGCTGGTGTCGTTGGGGATCTCCGTCCGGCGCAGCACCGCGTTGATCCGGGCGATGAGCTCCTTCATCTCAAAGGGCTTGACGATGTAGTCGTCGGCGCCCATCTCCAGGCCCTGGATCCGGTCGAACACCTCGCTTTTGGCGGTGAGCATGATGATGGGCACCTTGCTGCTCTCCCGGATCCGGGCGCACACCGCCCAGCCGTCCATCACCGGCAGCATGATATCCAGCAGGATCAGGTCCGGCACCTGTTTTTGAAACTCCTCGATGGCCTTTCCGCCGTCTCCGGCGATCCGGACGTCGAAGCCCTCTTTCACCAGATACATGTGGATGAGATCGGAGATATTGCGGTCATCCTCCACCACCAGAATATTACGGCCCATATCGTCCCCTCCCGTCTTTCCGTTTCCTTCATTATACCCCATATCAGCGGAGTATGTTGAATTTTCTGTAAATCCTGCCTCAGGCGGTCTCCCTCAGGGGCAGGACGCGCACCTGGGCGGCGGCCGCCGCCGACAAAAAGGCCTGGATCCCGCCGGCGCTGGCGCTTTCGTCCAGCCACACGGTGACGCCGCCGCTGCGGCCCGCCACCCGCTGTACCAGCGCCTGGGCCGCGGCCGTGCTGCGCAGGCCGGACTCCGTCCGGTCCACATCGGGATAAAGGCAGCGGAACCCCTCTGCCTCCAGCTGCTGCAGGTCCTCAGCATCGCCGTTTTCCACATACACCAGCCGGCTCTTCTGGCAGGTGGCCCGGCACAGCGCCTCGTTGCCCTCCTCCGCCTGCTCCAGCGGCGTGCGCCGGGGGTCGGAGGCATCCGTCAGGATGCCCACGGCATGGCCCTGGGCCGTCATCCGCCGCAGCAGGTCGCCCTGGGTCTCCAGGATCTCCAGAGAGCAGAAAAAGGCCGCCCGGGTGCCGCTGCGGTCCAAAACATCCAGCAGCTCCGCCGTGTCCTCCCCGGCCCGCAGGCACAGATACGCCGTGCCCCCCTCCGGGGCGCTCTCCTCCGGCGTCTCCTGAGGAGTCTCCTCTTCCTCATCGGGCTGCTGGGCCGCGGTCTTGTCCTTGAGGTACTGGGCATAGCACTCCGCCATGGGATAGGTGGCGGCCTCTGCGAACTCCTTGTCCGTCAGACCATAGCCCGGCTGGCGCAGCCAAACCAGGTATCCGTGGGCCACATTGGGCACCAGAGAATACTGCAGGCCGAAGAAGCTGGCCACCAGGGACGCCGGCACGAACACGGTGCCGTGCCGCATCACGCCGCCGGGATAGTAGGTGTTGCCGGCGGCATCCTGGGCATAGGGCTTGTCCGGGTCAAAGATCAGCGACCGGTCGCCGCCGCTGTACAAGATCAGCGGCTGGGAGGCGTTGGCGGCCACATGGGAGATGCCCAGGCTGTCCCACACACGGCCGGTGAAGATGGAGCTGGAGATATAGAGATATCCCCCCGACCAGAAGGGCATGGTGCTGTCGGACAGAGGCAGCACGTTGCTGCCCACGGCCACGAAATACACGCTCTCCGCAGCCCGGGCCCCGGGGACCGCGGCGGGCTGGAGCAGCAGCAGAAGGCATGCCAGCAGGGCGGCGGCTCTTTTTTTCACAGGGGTCCCTCCTTCCGTCCGCAGCGGTACAGAACTGAAATCCTGTGTATTTTACCACAGTCCCGCCTCCCTTGTAAAGCATCAGGGGCTGTATGGCTCCACCGTAACGCCGGTGTAGTAGTGGGTGAGGATCTCCCGGTAGTCCGCTCCCTCCTCCGCCATGCGCCGGGCGCCGTACTGGCTCAGCCCCACGCCGTGGCCGTAGCCGGTGACGTAAAAGGCCAGGCCGTCTCCCTCCGGCTCCCACTCAAAGCATGCCGACCGCAGCCCCAGCATGGTCCGCACCTGGGTGCCCTTCACGGTGACGCCGCCCACCGTCACGGTCTCCACACTGCCGGCCGCATCCGTCACCGCATCGGAAAACCATGTCTCCGCCGCCCCGGAGAGATCCGCCTCGGGACAAACTGCCAGGATGGCCGACCGCAGCTCCTCTGCGGTAAAGGCCACGCGGCTGTAATAATTGGGGATGCTGTCCTCCGGCTCCGGGGAATCCACCGCCTGCAGGTACGGCAGATCGCTGACCCACACATCCCCCGCCGCCCGGGTCATGCCCGCCGAGGAGGAGTGGAACACTGCCAGGATGGGCACCCCGCCGTAGAGGATGGTCTCTCCGTCGGTGTCCCGCACCGCAGCCTCCACCCGGGCCTCATACTCCTCTGCGTCCGCTCCCCAGTTCTCCATGGCCCGATCCTGGGCGATCCAGGCCTGGCAGCAGGTGGAATCGGTGCAGATGTCCGCAGTATCGCCGTGGTTGCCGCCGCTTTGGATCTTATAGATCGTGTAAGTCCGGGCGGCCACCGCCTGGGCCTTCAGCGCCTCCTCCGGGAACGAGGCGGGCATCTCCGCCCGCACCACCCCCACCAGATAGGTTCCCAGATCCATCTCCTCCACGGTCTCTCCGTTGAGGACCCGCAGCACCGTTCCAGCGTCCAGCCGGCCGTCGGACACAGACTCCTCTGTCGGGTGGGAGGCGTCCTTGGGCGCCAGTTCGCCCCGGAAGGGTACGATCACCCCCAGAGGCAGGGCAAACAGCGCCGCCAGCAGCACCAGCGACACCGCCACGCTCTGCCGCACCGGTTCCTTTCTTCTCATGGAGCGCCTCCTTCTGCTTTGTCCTTTGTCGTTCTGCACGGGCCTGTCCCCCCAATCTATGCCGTCCTCCTGCGGAAAATGCGGCTCGGCATGGACAAAATCCCCAGGCTGTGTTATACTGATAGCCGCATTTTGCGCCCATTCTTCCTCCGAAAGGAGCTTTTCCCATGAAAAAAACTCTCGCGCTGCCGCTGCTGGCGGCAGCGGGCGGCGCGGCCGCCTTCGCCCTGCGGCTGCTGCAAAACCGCACCGGTTTTGAGCCCGACACAGGACTGCCGGTGCCCGGGAACCTTCCCGGCACGGCCCTGCTGGCGCTGCTGGCGGTACTGGCCGCAGCTGTGTGCCTGCTGGCCCGCCGCATGCCCCCGGAGTCCGGCGACGGCCCCGCCTTTCCCGGCGCCTTCGCCGCCCGGGACCCCGCCCCGCTGATGGTGCCCATGGCCGGCGTGTTCCTGATGGCCCTCTCCGGCCTGCTGGACCTGGCGGGCGGCACGGGCCTTTCCCAATCCCTTGCCGCCGCTGACCCCTACGGCGGGATGGCCGCGCTGCTGAGCGCCGACGTCTTTTCCCCCCGGCTGCGGGTAGTGATGGGGGCGCTGACGCTGCTCTCCGCGGCAGGTCTGTTCCGCTGCACCGCGCTGTGCCGGGGCGGCAAGCATGTGGCCGCCTTCAGCGACGGCGCCTGGCTGCTGGTGCCGCCTGCGGTGCTGGTGGTGCGGCTGGTGCTGACCTACCGGGCGGATTCCGTGAATCCGGCGCTGGAGGCCTACTATGTAGAGCTGCTGGCCCTGGTGTTTTTGACCCTGGGCTTCTACCGCCTCTCCTCCTTCGCCTTCCGGGCCGGACGCACCCGCGTTTTCTCCGTGTATGCAGCCCTCTCCGTCATCCTCTCCATGGCCTCTGTGGCAGATGCCGGGGTGCCCTGGGCGTCCCGCCTTCTTTACGCCGGCGGCGCGCTGGTGCTGCTGGGCTTTCTGGGACTGCGGCTGGCCGACGCCGCCCTTCCGGCTGCACCTCCGGATGAACCAGCGGACGGCAGCGTGTGACGCCGTTTTCTGCGGACGCCGCTTCGGCGTCCGCTTTTTTCGTGCAAAAACGAAGCGGAGGCCAGCTGCCGGCTGGCCTCCGCTCCGTTTGGAAGATTGGATGAAAAGAAGTTTTGTCTCTTGCAAGTATTAAGATACAGAAGAGTTGTTAAGCAAACCAGCGTGAATTGTTAAAAAAGTCTTAAATCAAAACCGGTATTTTTTGGCACTTCCCGCTCCTCCCGCAGCCGGGCGAAGAAATCCGAGAGCACCTCCCGGCAGGACTGGGCCAGGATACCTCCCACCAGCGCCGGAGGACGGGGGAACGCCTCCATAAAAAGGTTCGTCACGCCGCCGCAGGCGCCCATATATGCATCCCGGGCGCCATACCACACCCGCCGGATCCGGGCGTTGAGGATGGCCCCGGCACACATGGGGCACGGCTCCAGCGTCACATACAGCTCGCAGTCCTCCAGCCGCCAGGTGCCCAGAGCCTCGTTGGCCTGGGCGATGGCCTCCATCTCCGCGTGAGAGGCGGTGGACTGCTTTTCCTCCCGGCGGTTGCGGCCCCGTCCCACGATCTCGCCGTTCCGGACGATGACGCACCCCACCGGCACCTCTCCCGCCGCCGCAGCCTCCCGGGCCAGGGCCAGGGCCTGCTCCATAAACCGCTCCTGCTCCGTCATGGCACCCACTCCTTTCTTTGGTATGAAAACTGGCATATTTGTCCAAACTCTCCATAAAGGTTAAGGTAGGAGGGACAATGCCATGAACACATCCTTTTTCTCCAAGAAACTCCGGCCCGACCCGGAACTGCTGGCCCTCAGAGAGGAGCTGCAGATCGCCCAGGGCGATCTCTCCCTGGCCTACCGACAATTCAACCAGGCGCTGGACCCGGAGCTGGTGGAATCCTGCATCTACCAGATCAGCGCCGTAAAGGCCCGGTGCAACTACCTCATCCGGGCCATCAAGGCCCGGGACCAGGCCGCACCGGAGGAGGCGGATCCATGGGCCTGACGGGACAGATCACCGCGGGACTGCTGGCCGCCTTCCTTCTCATCGCCCTGATCCGGGTGTTCCGCGCACCGCTGCGGCTGGCGCTGCGGCTGCTGGGGAACACCCTGCTGGGCTTTGCGGCGCTGTGGGCGGTAGGGGCCACCGCCGGCATCACCGGCATCACCCTGGGGCTGAACCTTTGGAACGCCCTGATCATCGGGGTGCTGGGCGTGCCGGGGCTGGCCCTTTTGCTGCTGGTCCAGTGGGTGCTGTGAGGTCCCGCGTTCCGGCAGTTAAAAATTGAAAGTCAGCATTCAGGAGATATCGCGAGAAAACAGAAGAAATCACGAGCTTTTGCAGGTGTAACTGATTTTCTTGTTGACACCCGGTTTTCTCCGTGGTATAAACATACTTGCTCCGATTTTAACCCGGAGCTCTTGATTTGTAAAGCCAATGCAAATATATATCTATCGGAGGAAACACCATGTCCACTTTTATGGCAAACAAGGCCAACATCGAGCGTAAGTGGTACATCCTGGACGCCGCCGGCAAGCCCCTGGGCAAGACCGCCGTCCGGGCTGCCGACCTGCTGCGCGGCAAGACCAAGCCCACCTACACGCCCCATGCCGACTGCGGCGACAATGTCATCATCATCAACGCCGGCAAGGCTGTCCTCACCGGCAACAAGGGCACCCAGAAGTTCTACCGCACCCACTCCGGCTGGGTGGGCGGCCTGAAGGAGACCCCCTACCGCATCCTGATGCAGGAGAAGCCCGAGGTCGCCATGCGGGTGGCCATCCGCGGCATGATGCCCAAGAACACCGTCTCCAAGGATTCTCTCAAGCGCCTGCATATCTACGCTGACGCCAACTATGAGCAGCAGGCTCAGAAGCCCGTGGCCCTGGACGTGGAATAAGGAGGAGTAAAGAGAATGTATCAGTCTAAGAAGCCTTACCTGTACGGCACCGGCCGCCGGAAGTCCTCCGTGGCCCGGGTGCACCTGTTCCCCAACGGCACCGGCTCCATCACCATCAACGGCCGGGACATCGACGAGTACTTCGGCCTGGACACCCTGAAGATGGTGGTCCGTCAGCCCCTGGAGGCCACCGGCAACACCGGCAAGATGGACATCGTGGCCACCGTCACCGGCGGCGGCGTGTCCGGCCAGGCCGGCGCCCTGCGTCACGGCATCTCCCGTGCCCTGCTGCTGGCCAGCGAGGACAACCGTCCCATCCTGAAGAAGGCCGGTTTCCTGACCCGCGATCCCCGCATGAAGGAGCGCAAGAAGTACGGTCTGAAGGCCGCCCGCCGCGCGCCTCAGTTCTCCAAGCGCTAATCTCACTTACCCAAGAGATAATTTTCACTGCTTCTCAGTACGTCTTTGGACGCTGTTTTGCAGAAAATTGGATGGTTTTGGAGTTGTGAGAGTTCCTCAGAA
>CALWXB010000037.1 GCA_944385405.1 uncultured Oscillospiraceae bacterium
TCGGCATAGTAAATATCGCCGCGCTTGACACTTGTATCCACAAAGTTCACACTCCGCCGAAAGAAGTACCCGTCACCAAGCCCTGCTCGGTGAGGCCACTTTCATTCTCCCACGCAGCCCGTGAATTTATACGCAGCCGGGGATGCAATTTCCGGCGTCCCGCCCCCGCAGTATCCTATGCGGGGGACAACCCTGGAGTGTGTGTCACAGCAGACGCAGGCTCCGCTCCACCGCGCGGCCCTGCTCCAGATACAGCCGGGGCACCCGCTTGCTCACCGCACAGGTCAGCTCATAGGGGATGGTTCCCACCACCCCTGCCAGCAGGTCCACCCGCTGGCGCTGGCCGAAGAGCTCCACCGCGTCCCCCACATGGACCTCCGGCAGTCCGCTGAGATCCACCATGGTCATGTCCATGCAGATACGGCCCAGGATCGGGGCGGGGCCGGAGTCCGTCACCACGGAAATCCGGCCCGAAAGCCCCCGGAACAGGCCGTCGGCATATCCGATGGGCAGCACGCCCACCCGGGTCTTTTCCGCCGTGTGGTACGTGCGGCCGTAGCTGATGTCCGTCCCCGGGTCAAAGACCTTGATGGTGGACACGCACGAGCGAAGCGTCATCACCGGCCGCAGATCCAGGGCCGGGGCGTCGTCTCCCACGCCGTAGAGCGCGATGCCCGGCCGCACCATATCCAGATACATCTCCGGATACCGGGCCAGCGCACCGCTGTTGGCGCAGTGCCGGAGAGGGAACGTCCGTCCCAGAGCAGACAGCGCCTCCAGCACCCGCATGAAGAGATCGAACTGCGCCCGGGTATAGTCCGCGTCGCCGGGATCGTCGTCGTCTGAGGCGGCGAAGTGGGTGAAGATGCCCTCCGCATTCAGCCCAGGCAGATCACAGGAGCGGGCAATGGCCTCCACGCCGCCTTCAAAATGCCCGTCCCGCACCAGAAAGCCCAGCCGGGACATGCCGGTGTCCACCTTGATGTGGACCCGCAGCGTGCCGCGGCAGGCCACAGCGGCCTCGCTGTACGCCTCCGCCTTGGCCAGGGCCGACACCGTCTGGGTGATGTTGTAGCGGATCAGCTCCCGGACCATCTCCGGCGGCGTGTGCCCCAGAATCAAAATGGGCATCCGGATGCCGCCGTGACGCAGCTCCCGGGCCTCGTCCAGACTGGAGACAGCCAGATAGTCGGCCCCCAAGCTCTCCAGCTTCCGGGCCACCTGCACCGCGCCGTGTCCGTAGGCGTCTGCCTTCACTACGCCCAGATAGCGCACCCCAGGTCCGATCCGCCGCCGGGCCTGCCGGTAGTTATGGGCAAGAGCGTCCAGGTCGATCTCCGCCCAGGTGCGCCGCAAAACGGTATCTTCCATTGCAAGGGTCACCTTTCTTTCGCAGGGTTACGGTTCATTTATCGTATCATAAAATGTGAAATCCGTAAACTCCGCTGTTAAAATTATTTCTCCGTCCACGGCGATCTCCCCCCGCAGGGGAATGCCGTCGGACTGCCGCAGCCACACCGTGGAGAGGATCTTGCCGCCCTCCGTCCCCGTCTGATCCAGGCAAAGCCGCAGGCACGGCGTCTCCTGCCAGTCCTCTTCGTTCTCTTCCAGGAGCCACCCATCCCGCAGAGCGCTCATCAGACGGGGCAGGCACGCCGCGGGACTCACCGCCTCGCTGCTGAGGGTCCCGGCATCCAGGCACAGATCCTCATACTCCAGGCTCCAGTCCTCCTCCCGCAGCACCGCCCGGACACCTGCGATGCGCTCCGGCTCCAGCACCTCCACCGTGCTCTCGCCGCCGGGCACGTAGTCGCAGCGCAGCAAAGCCTGCCACTCCAGTCCGGACTGCTCACAGGTGACCGCCGCCTCCATGGCGCAGCCCGCCATCTCCTGGTACGGCAGCCGCGGGTCTGCCGCCGTCTCCTGTCCTCCCCCGCCGCAGCTCGCGGCCAGCAGGCACAGGGTCATCATCGGTACGCACAGCCATCTGCGCACCTGGTCATTCCTCCCGTTCCGTCAATTCTCCAAAGACCTCCGGCAACGCCGACACCACGTCCTCCGGCGTCATACCGTAGGCAGTGCGGGCCGCCGCAGCCAGATCCCCGGCCCGGCCATGGATCCACACCCCCGCGGCTGCCGCCTGCACCGCCGTGGCCCTCTGGGCCAGCAGCGACGCCACCACACCGGTGAGCACATCGCCGCTGCCGCCCTTGGCAAGTCCGGAGTTCCCGGTGGTATTCACCAGGGCGTTCCCCTCCGGCACAGCGGTGATAGTCCGATGCCCCTTGAGCACCAGTACACAGCCGTGGTCCCGGGCAAAAGCCCGGGCCGCCGCGAGCCGGTCTCCATCGGAGAGGTCGCCTCCCAGCCGGGCAAATTCCCCGTCGTGGGGCGTCAGCACCGTCACCCGGCCCCGCCGGGCATCCAGTACATCCATATGCCCGGTCAGGGCGTTTATGCCGTCGGCGTCCAGCACCACCGGCTGTTCCGTCTCCCGCAGCAGCGCGCACACCAGCTCCGTTACCCGGGGGCTCCGCCCCAGGCCCGGCCCCAGCGCCAGCACATCGCAGCCCCGGAGCTTTTCCCGGATCTGCTGCAAAGCTTTTTCACTGAGCAGTCCGTCCTTGTCCGGCAGCGGGAAGGGCATCTCACACACGCAGTGAGCCGCCTCCATCGGCCAGATACAGGCGGGGACTCCCAGGAATACCAGCCCGCACCCGCTGCGGGCCGCCGCCGACGCCGTGAGGTAGGGCGCGCCGGTGTATCCCACGGCCCCGCCGATCACCAGCACCTTGCCGAAGGTGCCCTTGTGGCCGTCTGTCTGCCGCCGGGGCAGCGCCGCCCGGACGAAGTCCGACTCCACGGTCTGCACCGGGCACACCAGCTTTGCCGACAGGTCCCGGGGGATGCCGATATCCAGCACCTCCACTGCCCCGGCGCGGAGCGCGCCGTCTCCCACCTGGTGTCCCACCTTCTGGTATGTGAAGGTGATCGTCCTGTCAGCCTTGACCGCACAGCCCATCACCCGGCCGCTGTCCGCGTCCACGCCGCTGGCGATGTCCGCCGCGATCACCGTACCCCGGCAGCGATTCATCAGCTCCACCGCACGGGCATAGACCGACTCCGGCGCGATGGGGCGGGAGAGTCCCACGCCGAACAGGGCGTCCACCGCCACATGGCTGGACAGCACCCAGGCCGTCTGCGATGCGTCCTCCGGATCGAAGGGCTCCAGCTCCACGCCGCACTCGGACAGCCGCCGGGTCTCCTCCAGGGCGTCCGGCGTCAGCTTTTCATAGCTTCCCGCCAGGAACACCCGTACCTGTACCCCGCTCAAAAACAGAAACCGTGCCGCGCCGATGCCGTCGCCGCCGTTGTTGCCGCTGCCGCAGAATACCGACGCCCGGCACCTGCCGGGCCGGTCCGGAAGCTCGGACAGCGCCGCGTTTGCCACGCCCTCCGCCGCCCGCTCCATCAAATCAATGGAGGGGATCTGCCGCTCCTGGATGGCCTGCCGGTCCAATTCCCGCATCTGCTGCGCCGAAGCCAGCTTCATATCCATTCCTCCCTATTTAACAATGGTATCAGATGGTAACAGTATAGTGGCTTTTTCGGGGGATTGCAATTCTTCTGTTGCCGAATTGTCACGCTTTCCCGCAGCGGATCTGCTATGTTGAGGGCGAAAGGGAGTGCGCTCCATGGAATGCATCCGCAGCATATTGCTCGCCGCATCGCTGCTCCTCACCGGCTGCGGGACCGCGCCTGCGCAGGAGGCCCCGGCAGAACTGACGGCAAAGGACGTGCTGGACGCCTATGTCCAGGCCGCGCAGGTATACGACTGGTTCGACCTCCGCTCCCTCCCCACCGGCAGCGAGGCCGTGGAGGCGGACGGGGAGATCTACTATCCGGTGGAATCCTCCGATATCACGTCGCTTGCGGACCTGGAGGCCCGGGTCCGGGAATGCTTTGCCCCGGAGCTGGCGGACGCGCTGCTGAGCGGGGACTCCGGCTACCGGGAGATCGACGGTCGCCTCTTCTCCGCCGGCGGTGCCCGGGGGCAGAACATCTACCTCCTGGCCAAGACCATGGACGCCACGCAATCGGACCGGGACCACTGGACCGTCACCGTCACCTTCTGGGCGGATTTTCTGGATGAGGCAGTTCAGGATGACGGCCATTCCCACACTGTGGCCACCACCGGCTATTCCCAGTCCGTGCTGGACTACGCGCGCACGGAGGACGGCTGGCGGTTCACCAGCTTCTGCTCCTCCGACGGACTGGACCTGGACACGGAGACGGTGTATACCATTGATTACTACCAGGATTTCGAAGTCACCGGCGCCTGGCGGGACTACTCGGACTGGAAGCTGGTGTGCTACCTCATCTACGCCGACGGCGCCTATGCGGAGGCCCCCTTCGATCTGCTCTACCAGCGCTTTCTGGAGCGGCCCGAGGACATTCTGGACGCCCTGGCCCTGCTGGACAACACCCCCTACCGGCAAAAGGGCCCGCCCATAAACATCGACACCGTGGTGGCCGGTCCCGGCTATTCCGCCGCCTGGCGTTCTCCCGATGAGCAGGCGCAGTTCGAGGCTGTGCTGGAGACCTGCCGGCCCCGGAGCAAGGCGGCCCAGGCGGTGCTGGAGAAGATCCGGGCAGCCTATGAATCCATGACGGCAGATATGGCCTCGTCTCAGATCTCCCCGGAGCAGGAGTTCGCGCTGGGGCCGCTGACCGCCGAAGAAACGGACTTCTCCGGCAACCAGCCCCTGCCCGGGATGCTCCAGCTGGGGATGCAGGACGGGGCGTATCCCTGGGGCTATGAACAGCTCACCGCCGTGCCCCAGACCTGTGAGGGTTCCGACTTCGGACAGAGCTGGACTGCGGAGCAGGACGGCCTGGCCCTCCAGTATTTCACCGCCGACGACGGACACGACTACCTGGTCGCCCTGCTGACCACGGACCCGGCGCTCTCCACTCCCCGGGGCGTCCGGTGCGGCGACTCCGCAGCGGCGGTGCAGGAGGCCTATCCGGAGGACCTGACGGAGCAGGACGCCGATACGCTCCCCACGGTCTCCCTCCTGCCCCTCCCGGACTGTGACAGTGCCTGGGTCTACCATCCCACCCCGGGCTTTTGCCGGATCTTCTTTTGTATGAAAGAGGACACCGTCACCGCCATCCAGGCAGTCAACGGCATCGATGGCTGACCTCCGCCCCCTCCCCCGGATCTCCGCGGGAGGGGGATTTTTTTCTTGCATTTTGTGTTTTGGTATGATATAAGTAAGGATTGTAATCAGCGATGAACGGGAAAATAACCGTCAAGCGCCGCCAAGAGAGGTCTGGTCACCGGCTGCAAGCCAGACTGCGGTCGCCCGGTTTGGTTCGCCCCGGAGCTTCCGTGGAGACACGGCGGTCCGCCCTCCGATAGCGGGGCGCAGAGTGCGCATGCTGCATGCGAAGCTGGGTGGTACCGCGGAAGGCCGGCCTTTCGTCCCAATGGGGACGGAGGGTCTTTTCTTTTGCCCAAAGGAGGTGCGCCATGCGGGTCCGGGTCTACGATCCCAGCCGGGAGGGCTGTTTTCTCTCGGAGCTGTACGCCCTGTTGGGCACAGGCATCTATGAACAGTGCCTGGTGGTGCAGGACGGCCTTCTGCGCTGCTTTCCCCGGACGCTGCCCCGTCCCTCCGATGGACGGTATGAGACCCAGGTGAGCTTCATCGACCCGGCGCTGCCGGAGGAATGGGTCTGCCTCCCGGAGGAAACGCCTTCCTTTCACGGCTACCCCTGGGTCCGGGAGGACCCCGCCGTACTGGACCGGCTCCTGAAGGGCGCATCCATCCCCCTTGCGGACACGCCCCTGGCCGCCCACCCCGTCTCCTCCCGGCTGCCGGGATGGAACTATGTCACCACCCAGGCGGAGGCCGACGCGCTGCTGGAAGCAGCTGAGGGGTTCCACAATTCCGTGCTGGCAGGACTTCACTATGTCAGCGGCTCCCGCCTCCATCCCGACGGTTCCCTCACCGTCTCGGATTTCGTCCGCCAGGTGACCATGGAGTTCCACAGTCAGTGGTGTCCGCCCCTGGAGCTGGTATTTGAGGCCGTCAAGGGTCTGGACCTCCGGCCCGGCGGGAACCTGTCCTGCTCTGCGCTCTGGACGGCCACCCTCACCGTCCGGGACGCCGCGGTGTTCTTCTGCGACGGGGACTGTGAGGACGAAACGACTTACCAGGGCACCAAGATCCTGGCCTATTCCCTGCGCTGGCGGTTCCTGCCGGCCATCCAAACGTCAAATCCATCCAAGTAAAGGAGTTTCAAGGTATGAAAGAACAACTGGAAGCCATCCGCGCACAGGCGCTGGAGGCCGTGGCCGCTGCCGCCGCCTCCGCCGAGCTGGAATCCGTCCGGGTCCGGTACCTGGGCAAAAAGGGCGAGCTGACTGCCGTCTTGAAGCAGATGGGCAAACTCTCCCCGGAAGAGCGCCCCGTCATGGGCCAGCTGGCCAACGACGTCCGCGCCGCCGTGGAGTCTGCCGTGGAGTCCCGGGCCGCGGAGCTGGCCGCCAAGGCCATGGAGGAAAAGCTGAAGGCCGAGACGCTGGACGTCACCATCCCCGGCCGGAAAGCACCCATGGGCCACAAGCACCCCATGTACACCGTGCTGGATGAGATCAAGGAGATCTTCATCAACATGGGCTTTGAGATCATGGAGGGCCCCGAGATCGAGCAGTCCGACTACAACTTCACCAAGCTCAATACCCCCGATGACCATCCCGCCCGGGAGTGGTCCGACACCTTCTATCTGGACGAGGAGTCCCGCACGCTGCTGCGGACCCAGACCTCTCCCATGCAGATCCGGGCCATGGAGGAGCACGGCGTGCCCATCCGCATGATCTCCCCCGGCCGGGTGTACCGCAAGGACGAGGTGGATGCCACCCACTCCCCCATGTTCCATCAGATCGAAGGCCTGGTGGTGGACAAGGGCATCACCATGGCGGATCTGAAGGGCACCCTTAACGCCGTCATCCGGGAGATCTACGGTCCCGACACCGTCACCCGGTTCCGTCCCCACCACTTCCCCTTCACCGAGCCCTCCTGCGAAGTGGACATCCAGTGCCACAAGTGCGGCGGCGCAGGCTGCCCCACCTGCAAGGGCGAGGGCTGGATCGAAGTGCTGGGCGCGGGCATGGTCCATCCCAAGGTCCTGCGGGGCTGCGGCGTGGACCCGGACGTCTACTCCGGCTATGCCTTCGGCATGGGTCTGGAGCGGCTGGCCATGGGCCAGTTCAAGATCAGCGACCTGCGGCTGATCTTTGAGAACGACACCCGCTTCCTGGAGCAGTTCTGAGCGCCTGTCCGCTCTTTTCATATACCTGATTAGGAGGATGTCACATGAAACTTTCCCGTAAATGGCTCAATGAATTTGTGGACCTGCACGACATCGGGGACCGGGATTTCGCCGAGGCCATGACCCTCTCCGGCTCCAAGGTGGAGGTCACCGAGGTGCTGAACGACTCCCTGAAAAACGTGGTGGCCGGACGCATCGTGTCCATGGAGCGCCACCCTGACTCCGACCACATGTGGGTCTGCCAGCTGGACGTGGGCGACGCCGAGCCCACCCAGATCGTCACCGGCGCCTGGAATATCCATGAGGGGGACCTGGTCCCCGTGGCCCGGCACAAGTCCCTGCTGCCCGGCGGCGTGAAGATCGAAAAGGGCAAGCTCCGGGGCGTGGTGTCCAACGGCATGCTCTGCTCTCTCAAGGAGCTGAACCTCACCGCCGAGCACGACTACCCCGACGCCGTCATCACCCCCGCCGCGCTGCTGAACGACTACAAGCCCCTGGACCCCGCCAAGCCCTCCATCCCCGCGGACGTGGCCGCCGGCTACAAGATCTTCGGCAGCGTGAAGGCCGCGGCGGTTACCGCCGTGGCGCGCAGCGGCAAAACCTTCACCGTCACCTGCGACTGCGGCGGCGAGACCGTCCAGGCTGTGACGGACTGCTCCAACATCCACACCGGCGACCTGGTGGCTCTGGACACCGCCTCCGCCCACATCTGCACCCTGGCTGACCTCCACGCCGAGCAGAAGGAGTTCCCCCACTGCATCACCGACGGCATCTGGGTCCTGGATCCTGACGGCATCTGCCCCGGCGACGACATCGCCGCCTATATCGGCGCCGACGACCACGTGGTGGAGTTCGAGATCACCCCCAACCGGCCCGACTGCCTCAGCGTCATTGGCCTTGCCCGGGAGGCCAGCGCCACCTTCGGCCGGGAGCTGAAGCTCCACACCCCGGAGATCCAGGGCTGCGGCGGCTCCATCGCCGACTATGTGGACATCGAGATCGAGGATGCGGACCTGTGCCCCCGGTACACCGCCCGGCTGGTGAAGAACGTGAAGATCCAGCCCTCCCCCGCCTGGCTGCGGGAACGGCTGCGCAACTCCGGCGTCCGCCCCATCAACAACATCGTGGACATCACCAACTACGTCATGCTGGAGTACGGCCAGCCCATGCACGCCTTCGACTTCTCCTGCGTCAACGGCGGCAAGATCGTGGTCCGCACCGCCCGCCCCGGCGAGACCATCCAGACCCTGGACGGCACCGCCCGGGAGCTGAATCCCTCCATGCTGTGCATCTGCGACGAGCACAAGCCCGTGGGCGTGGCCGGCGTCATGGGCGGCGCCAACAGCGAGATCATCGGTGACACCGCCATGGTCCTCTTCGAATCCGCCAACTTCAATGGCGCTTCCATCCGCCGCACCGCCACTGCCCTGAACATGCGCACCGAGGCCTCCGCCCGCTATGAAAAGGGTTTGGACCCCATGAACACCATGAAGGGCGTCCAGCGGGCCTGCGAGCTGGTGGAGCTGCTGGGCGCCGGCGAAGTGGTGGACGGCGTCATGGACGTCATCGCCCGGGACAGCGCCCCCGTCACCGTGAAGCTGGAGCCGGAGAAGGTCAACGCCCTGCTGGGCACCCAGGTCCCCGAGGACGAGATGCGCCGCATCCTCCTCTCCCTGGGCTTTGAACTGGACGGCGACACCATCCTGGTGCCCTCCTGGCGCAGCGACGTGGAGCACAACTCCGACATCGCCGAGGAGGTGGCCCGGTTCCACGGCTACAACGCCATCCCCGACACCCTCTCCTCCGGCCTCAACCAGCGCCGGGGCTTCTCCCCCGTCCAGAAGGCGGAAAATGCCATGGGCGCGCTGTGCCGCGCCGCCGGCTACAATGAGATCATCACCTACTCCTTCATCAGCCCCTCCTATTATGACAAGATCGACCTGCCGGCGGACTCCCCCCTGCGCAATTCCATGAAGATCCTCAACCCTCTGGGCGAGGATACCTCCATCATGCGCACCACCACCCTGCCCTCCATGCTGGAGATCCTCTCCCGGAACTATCACTACCGCAACAAGTCCGCTCTGCTCTATGAGCTGGGCCGCACCTACTTCGCCAAGAACGACGGCTCCGGCATGGCCGATGAGCCCAAGGTGCTCTCTCTGGGCGCCTACGGCCCCGGGGTGGACTTCTTCGCCCTCAAGGGCGCGGTGGAGACGCTGCTGGAGGGCCTGCGGATCGGCAATGTCCGCTGGGAGGCGGAGACGCAGAATCCCTCCTATCACCCCGGCCGCTGCGCCGCCGTCTACGCCGGCGGCACGCTGCTGGGCGTGCTGGGCCAGATCCATCCCCATGTGGCGGCCAATTACGATGTGGACTGCGAGCTCTACGCCGCGGAGCTGCGCTTCGACGCACTGTACGCCTCCATGGGCGGCAAGCCCGTCTATCAGCCGCTGCCCAAGTTCCCCGCCGTCTCCCGGGATATCGCCGTGGTGTGCGACACCGCCGTCACTGTGGGAGCACTGGAGGACTGCATCCGCCGGGGCGCCCGGGGCCTTTTGAAGGACGTGGCCCTCTTCGACATCTACACCGGCACCGGCATCCCGGAGGGCAAAAAGAGCGTGGCCTTCAGCCTGACCCTTCGCTCCGACGAGCGCAGCCTCACCGCCGAGGAGGCCGACGCCGATGTGCAGCACATTCTGGACCTCCTGGCTGCGGAGCTGAACGCCGTGCTGCGCTGAGGACATCGAAAAACGGAAAAATCTTTTGATTTTTTCCCATTGAAACGCTTTACACTTTTTCAAAAAGCGAGTATACTAGTAGCATATTGAGACCGCGCAGAGAAAGAAAGGTGATGTCTGTATGGACGATTTTACCAGGAAGTTCAATATCGCGATGGAAAAGGACGCCGAGATCCGTCAGATCCTCTCCACCGTCTATCAGGCATTGGAGGAGAAGGGCTATAACCCCATCAATCAGATCGTGGGCTATATCCTCTCGGAAGATCCCACCTATATCACCAATCACAACAACGCCCGGACTCTGATCCGCAAAATCGACCGGGATGAACTGCTGCAGGTCCTGGTGCGCAAGTATCTGAACCCGTAACAAAAGTTACAATTTGATACCTTTTCCCGCGAAATTCGAAGATGGTCTTTTGGCCTTTTATTGGATTTCGCGGGAATTTTTTGCTTTTTTTGTGGAAGTTGCAAAAAACAAGTTAATTTTTTCGTCAAAAACCCCTGACTCAATGATTGACAAAGTGGATCATATCTGTTACAATTTGGTTACAATTTTTTCAAAGGAGTGTTTCCATGGCTGAATCCAAGAACGCCAAGACGGAAGGTTTGATTTATAAGGGTCATCCTCTGCGCCGGGTGGACAACCTGATCTACTACGGCACGATGGCTGAAAAGTATATCATCATGATGCAGATCCTCTCCACCAAGACCGAGCAGGACATGGAGTTGGCTACCAAGGTCTCCGTCCAGCTGCAGCTGACGGACCCCGACCTCAAGTCCCGGGACCGCGTAGTAAAAAAGAGCGAAAAAGACAGCCTGTACGCCGCTATGGACATCGCCGCCATCTGGCTGGATCGGGCGCTGGCAGGCAAGGAAAAGTAATCCCCCCGCCTCTCTTTTAACAAAAGATCAGACGAAAGGAAGCTTACCTTATGACACACTTCGCTGGAAAAGCCGGAAAGATCCTGGTGCTCTCCGCCATCGCCACGTTGCTGCTGGCCGTCTCCGCTATGGCCGCCGAGGACAATATGGCCGTCGCCGTGGGCGCCACCACCGGCTCCTCCCTGCGGCTGCGGGCTGAGGCATCTACCACCTCCTCCATTGTCACCACGCTGGATAAGAGCGTTGCTGTTGCCGTGCTGGATGATTCCATCGACGGCTGGTACAAGATCAGCTATGACGGACAGAGCGGTTATGTCTCTGCCGACTATTTGATCATCGATCAGGACAACATCTTCGAATCTTACGGCCGGGTCAATTCTGACGGTGTCAATGTTCGTTCCGGCGCCTCCACTGATTCCGGTGTGCTGGCCACTGTGGATGACGGCGCTGTGGTCACCGTTACCGCCTTCCAGGACGGCTGGTATGCCGTCACGTGCCAGTACGGCACCGAAGGGTACATCCGCAGCGACTACCTGGATCTGACCAGCAGCGATTCCTCCGCCTCCAGCAGCAGCATCGTTGCCACCGCCCGGCAGCATCTGGGCACCCGCTACGTCTACGGCGGTGCTTCTCCCAGCGGCTTCGACTGCTCCGGCTTCACCATGTACGTCTACCAGCAGTATGGTTATTCTCTGCCCCACACCGCTACCGGTCAGTGGCAGAGCGGCCTGGGCACCAAGGTGTGGAGCATCGGCGCCCTGCAGCCCGGCGACCTGGTGTTCTTCAATGATCCCGCCCGCAACGCCGGCAAGGCCTGCTCTCATGCCGGCATCTACATCGGAGACGGACAGTTCATCCACTCCTCTTCCTCCCGCAGCAACGGTGTGATCATCAGTTCCCTGACCAGCGGCTACTACAACACTTATTTTGTGGGCGGCATCCACGTGTGATCCTGCTACATAGTACCGGCGCATGCATGGCATGCGCCGGTTTTTCTTGCCATCCCGACCGGCGGGTGTTATAATGTTGCACATTGCGGCGCCCCATATGGGCATCCATTACGAATCGAGGTTTGAGCGCATGGAACTTGAAGAAATGTACGGACAGTTGGGCATCTGCCCTGCCGTCTATCAATACGGGGAATCCATTCTGCGGGACCTGAGGGACCGCTTCGACGCCATTGACGCTACGGCGGAGTATAACCAGGGCAAGGTCATTGCCGCCATGCAGAAAAATCGCGTCAACGCCACTCATTTCGCCGCCACCACCGGCTACGGCTACGACGACGCCGGACGGGACAACCTGGAGCGGGTGTACGCCGACGTTTTTCACACCGAGGCCGCTCTGGTGCGGCCCCAGATCACCTGCGGGACCCACGCCCTGACTGTCGCGCTCTCTGCCAATCTTCTGCCCGGGGACGAGCTGCTCTCTCCGGTTGGCGCCCCCTATGACACCCTGGAGGAGGTCATCGGCATCCGGGAGAGCAAGTGCTCCCTGCGGGAGTACGGTGTCTCCTACCGTCAGGCAGATCTGAAGCCAGACGGCACCTTTGACTACGACGCCATCCGGGCGGCCATCACTCCTCGGACAAAGCTCATCACCATCCAGCGCTCCAAAGGTTACGCCACCCGCCCCACCTTTTCCGTGGAGCAGATCGGCACCCTCATCGCCTTCTGCAAGTCGGTCAAGCCCGACGTGAAGGTGATGGTAGACAACTGCTACGGTGAATTCGTGGAGCGGCTGGAGCCCTCCGACCTGGGCGCCGACATGGTGGTGGGCAGCCTCATCAAAAATCCCGGCGGCGGCCTTGCCCCCATCGGCGGCTACATCTGCGGCACCGCCGAGTGCGTGGAGCGATGCGCCTACCGGCTTTCCGCCCCGGGCCTGGGGCAGGAGGTGGGTGCCAACCTGGGACTCATGCCCGCCTTCTATCAGGGGCTCTTCCTCTCTCCCACCGTAGTGGCAGGCGCACTCAAGGGCGCCATCTTCGCCGCCAACATCTATGAGCGCCTGGGCTTTGCCTGTGTGCCCAACGCCACGGAGTCCCGCCACGATATCATCCAGGCAGTGACGCTGGGCAGCCCCGAGGCCATGAAGGCTTTCTGCCGGGGCATCCAGGCCGCCGCACCGGTGGACAGCTATGTCACCCCGGAGCCCTGGGCCATGCCCGGCTACGACGCTGAGGTCATTATGGCGGCAGGTGCCTTCGTCCAGGGCAGCTCCATCGAGCTCTCCGCCGACGGTCCCATCCGCCCGCCCTATGCCGTCTACTTCCAGGGCGGCCTCACCTGGTACCACGCCAAGCTGGGCATCCTCATGAGCCTGCAGAAGCTGGTGGAGGCGGGATTGGCCGCGCTTCCCGAATAAAAAAAGAAGAGGGGCTGCGCCCCTCTTCTTTTTTTACGTGATGCCCAGCTTTCGGTCCAGCCGGGCCATGAAAAACGCCAAGCCAAAGCCCCCGGCACAGCACAGGGCGGAAAGCAGCACCTCGCCTGCCCCTGTGTAGACCGTGGGGATGATCACCAGCGTGGAGGCCGACACCACGCCCAGGATCCCGTGGAACGCCACGGCGTAAAACCGGCGCAGCAGGAACGTCATCAGCCGGGCCAGCAGTGCCACTGTCAGCATGAAGCCCGGGATACAGGCTGCCAGCACCGTCAGATCGAACTGCGTCAGCCCGTCCAGCATGGGCTCGTACAGCCCCAGGGCCATCATTACAGAGGAGGACGTCATCCCCGGGATCACCACGCTCATGCCGAAGAGCACCCCGCAGAAATTGTACCACCAGAAATTGGGCGCTACTGTTATTTCCGCCACCCGTCCTACGTAAAACAGACTGCCGAACACCGCCAGCGCACAAACCGCCGTGCTGATCCAGGCGGTGACGCTCCGGCCCTCCTTCCCTGCCTCCCGGAACAGGGACGGCAGCGTCCCCACAATGAGACCGATGAACAGCCACACCGTCACCGTGGTGGACTGGTCCAGGCAAAGGGAGATCCCCATGGCAAAGCCCAGAAAACCCAGACACCAGCCCACACCGATGGGCAGGAAAGCCGTCCAATACTTGGGCAGCGCAGCCTTGGGGTGGGTCAGAAGCTCCATCAGCGGGCGGTACAGGTCAAACACCACCGCCAGTACGCCGCCGGACACCCCTGGCAAAATGGCCCCCGCACCCAGGAACACCCCGCAGAGCATATCCCGCAGCCACCGGATCATCCCATTGTTCATTCTGCGGTCCGCCATTCCGCCGCCCTCCCGCAACATGTTTTCGATATGACAGCATGATAGCAGTTTTGCCGCCGCCTTGCAATCCGATACCGTCAACTGAACGAAAAAAAATGTCGCATTCCGGAAAAGTGCCATTCTTTTGCCACTTCTTCATTTAAAATCCGCTTTTTCTGTCTTTGTTCCATTTTCCTGTTGACAAGCGGCGGAAGAACGTGTAAACTACATCCTAAGTAATCGAATACGTCAAAGACGATGAAGGGAAGAGTACCCGGACAGGTACGCTGCAGAGAGCCTCGGATGGTGCAAAGAGGTGCGGAGGGGTCCGGTGAAGATGGTCCTGGAGTTGCGCGGCCGACCGCAGATGCGCAGGCTGCGACGTGTGCGCACGTCACAGCGCGGAAGTGTGCTGGCACTTCTTAAGGCCGCCTTCGTGAGGGGGCGTGCGAACCAAGGTGGTACCACGGCGCGAGATGCGCTCGTCCTTGAAGCAGATCGCTTCAAGGGCTTTTTTGTTCTATCACCACCTGAAAGGGAGTATTGATCGTGCAGGAATCCATCATTCAGATCCAACATCTGAGCAAGACCTTCGGCGGCGGCGAGAATGCTGTCCGCGCCCTGGAGGACATCAATCTGGACATCCGCAAGGGCGAGATCTTCGGCATCATCGGCCTCTCCGGCGCGGGAAAGAGCACACTGGTGCGCTGCATGAACCTGCTGGAGCGGCCAACCAGCGGCAAGGTCCTCTTCGACGGCAAGGAGATGACCGCCCTCTCGGAAAAGGAGCTGCGGCTGGCCCGCCGGGACATCACCATGATCTTTCAGAGCTTCAACCTGCTGATGCAGCGCACCTGCCTGAAAAACGTGTGCTTCCCCATGGAGCTATGCGGCATCCCCGCCGCCCAGGCAAAAAAGCGGGCCGCGGAGCTTTTGGAGCTGGTGGGACTGGGAGACAAGGCAGACGCCTATCCCGTCCAGCTCTCCGGCGGCCAGAAGCAGCGGGTGGCCATTGCCCGTGCCCTGGCCACAGACCCCAAGGTGCTCCTCTGCGACGAGGCCACCTCCGCCCTGGACCCCACCACCACCGCCTCCATCCTGGACCTTCTCAAGGACCTGAACCACAAGCTGGGCGTCACCGTGGTGGTGATCACCCACCAGATGAGCGTCATCGAGGAGATCTGCTCCCGGGTGGCCATCCTGGACGGGGGCGTGGTGGCGGAGCAGGGCGCCGTGGAGGAGATCTTCTCTCACCCCACCACCGACGCCGCCCGGCGGCTGGTGTATCCCGCCGGTGTCAGCGCGCAGCAGTATCCCGTGGGCACCCATGCCGTCCGAGTGGCCTTTAACGGCGGCACCGCCTACCAGCCCCTCATCGCGTCGCTTGCCATCGACTGCGGCGTGAAGGTGAATATCCTGGGTGCCGATACCCGCAACATCGACGGCAAGGCCTTCGGCACCATGCTGCTGGGCCTGCCGGATGATCCCAGCGAGGCCGCCAAGGCCCTGCAATACATCCGGTCCCAGCCGGACGTCACTGCCGAGGAGGTGGAGTATCATGCTTGAGACCATTGCCGCCTTCTGGGCGGATTACGGAAACGTCCTCATTGAGGGCACGTGGGAATCCCTGATCATGGTGTTTCTTTCCACGATCCTGGCCTATGTCATAGGCGTGCCCCTGGGCGTGGCCCTGATCGTCACCCAGCCCCAGGGTATCCGGCCCCACCGGGTCCTGTACGGAGTCCTGGGCTGGATCGTCAACATCGGCCGCTCCCTGCCCTTTGCCATCTTACTGGTAGCCATCATGCCCTACACCCGGCTGCTGGTAGGCACCGCCATCGGCGTCCGGGGTGCCATCCCGCCGCTGGTGATCTCCGCCGCCCCCTTTGTGGCTCGGATGGTGGAGACTTCCCTCAGCGAGGTGGACGCCGGTGTGGTGGAGGCCGCACAGTCCATGGGCGCCTCTCCCCTGCAGATCGTCCGGAAGGTGTACCTGCCGGAGGCCATGCCCTCCCTGGTGCTGGGCGGGGCTATCTCCGTGGTGACCATCCTGGCCTACACCGCCATTGCCGGTATGGTAGGTGCCGGCGGCTTGGGCAGCATCGCCATCCAGTACGGCCACAACCGGGGCATCACCTCCTTGATGTGGGTAACGGTGGTGTTCCTCATCATCTTCGTGCAGATCGTCCAGTGGGTGTTCAACTGGTGGTCCAAGCACATCGACAAGCGCCTGCGCTGAAACCTGCCTGCACATTTCCTTAGACCGTTTCCCTGTTTTCATCGTTTGTCTCTTGGAATTCCGGCAGACGTTTGAAATAAGATGCATTTTGCAAATTCAGTATTGGAGGAAAAGAATCATGCCTAAGAAGTTTTTGGCCCTGCTGCTGAGCCTGGCCTTGTGCCTGTCCCTGGCCGCCTGCGGCGGTGAGAAGGAAGAAGCCCCCGCCGAGGAAACACCCGACGGCGGCTCTGCCGAGACCGTCACGCTGACGGTGGCCGCCTCCCCCACGCCCCATGCTGTCATCCTGGAGGCCTGTGTGCCTCTGCTGGCCGAGCAGGGCATTGAGCTGGTCATCAACCAGTATGACGACTATGTGGTCCCCAACACCGCTGTGGAAGACGGCGATGAGGACGCCAACTATTTCCAGCACCTGCCCTACCTGGAGGAGTTCAATGAGACCCGCGGCACCCACCTGGTGGATGTGGCCGGTGTCCATATCGAGCCCATGGGCATCTATGCCGGCCGTGTGGAGTCTCTGGAGGACCTGCCTGACGGCGCCGTGATCGGCGTGCCCAATGACCCCACCAACGAGGGCCGCGCCCTGTTGCTGCTGGAAGCCCAGGGCCTCATCAAGCTGGACGACAGCTCCAACCTCTCCGCCACCCCCAACAACATTGTGGAGAATCCCAAGAACCTGCAGTTCGAGGAGATCGAGGCCCAGACGCTGCCCAGCTCCCGCCCTGACCTGGATCTGGCCGTCATCAACTCCAACTATGCTCTGGGCGCCGGTCTGAACCCCACCACCGACGCACTGGCCATCGAGTCCGCTGACTCTCCCTATGTCAACGTCCTGGTGGTGAAGGAGGGCAATGAGTCCAACGAGGCCATTCAGGCCCTGGTGGAGGCCCTGCACTCCGATACCATCCGCGACTTCATCAACGAGGAATTTGACGGCGCTGTGGTCCCCGCATTCTGATCTCCCTGCTCCGAAAGGCTCCCGGTCATTTCGACCGGGAGCCTTCTTGTTTTCAAAGCAATTTTCATGCAATTTTCCGCTAAAATGAATGGCTTTTCCGCCAAGAGCGTGCTAGAATAGTGCCTACCGAAATGACCCGGCCCTGCGGAACGCCCGCATTCGGGTCTCAACAAGGAGGCTTTTCAACATGGCACGGCATTCGGCCAGTTCCTATGAAATCGATATGTGCAGCGGCAGCATTCTGCCAAAGCTCCTGCAGTTCGCGCTGCCGCTGATGTGCTCCAGCATCCTGCAGCTGCTGTTCAACGCGGCGGACATCATCGTGGTGGGCCGCTTCGCAGGCGACAACTCTCTGGCAGCGGTGGGCTCCAACACCTCCATCATCGCACTGCTGACCAATCTTTTCATCGGCCTCTCCGTAGGTGCGAACATCTTGGCGGCCCGCTTCTTCGGTGCCAACGACCGGGAAGGCATGCATCAGACCGTCCACACCGCCATGCTGCTGAGCCTCATCAGCGGCGCATTCCTGGCGGTGGCCGGTGCATGCGGGGCCAAAACCATTCTCACCTGGATGCAGTCCCCGCCGGAGGTCTTGGATCTGGCGGCGCTGTACCTGCGGATCTACTTCCTGGGCATGCCCGCCACCATGCTCTACAACTTCGGTGCCGCGCTGCTGCGGGCCATGGGCGACACCCGGCGGCCGCTGTACTTTCTTTTCACCGCCGGCATCGTCAACATCGTCCTGAACCTCTTCTTTGTCATCGTCTGTCAGCTGGATGTGGCGGGCGTAGCTCTGGCCACTGTCATTTCCCAGTGCATTTCGGCATTCTTGGTGGTACTGTGCATGATCCGAGAGGAAGGCCCTGTCCATCTGGAGCTGCGGCAGCTGCGGATCTGGCCCCAGCGCCTCAAGCAGATCCTGCAGACGGGCATCCCCGCCGGACTCCAGGGCGTGTTGTTCGCCCTGTCCAATGTGGTGATCCAGTCCAGCATCAACTCCTTCGGCAGCATCATTGTGGCGGGAAACGCCGCGGCCTCTAATATTGAAAATTTTGTTTACGTCTCTCTCAACGCCTTTTATCAGGCCAATATCTCTTTTACCAGCCAGAATCTGGGCGCCGGTGAGATGGAGCGGATCCCCAAGATCCTGCACCGCGCACAGCTGTGCTCTGCTTCCGTGGGATTGATCCTGGGCGGACTGGTCTCCCTGTTCGGCACGCAGCTGCTGGGCATCTACTCTGACAGTCCAGATGTCATCGCAGCCGGCATGAACCGCATCCTCATCGTCTGCACCACCTACGCTCTCTGCGGATTGATGGATGTCACCGTAGGCACTCTCCGGGGTATCGGCTATTCTGTTATGCCTATGCTGGTGACCCTCATCGGCGCATGCGGTCTGCGGCTGGCCATCGTCGCGACCCTCTTCCAGATCCCCTCGTTCCACACGGTCCAGACGGTGTATTGGTCCTATCCCATTTCCTGGACCATTACCTTCGCAGCCCATATGATCTGCTACTTCTGGGCCATCCGGCGGGTAAAGCGGCATATGCAGGGGGTTTGATATCCATGAAAGGAAACAGCGGACACGGCCGTCAGCCGTGTCCGCTGTTTTGTTGCTCCGGCAGAAGAGGACTGTACATCATGATGGCGTCGTTGGTGAAAAGCGGCTCCTCCCGCAGCAATGCACCGTTCAGATCCCACACCCGACGGCACAGACGATTATGGCGGATATAACCGCCCCAGGAAGTCTGCCGGATGCAGGCATCTCGCTCGACGATCTCATAGCGCACCGCCGGAGTCCGCACGGCTCTCCAGCAGCCCTCCAGATGGGTCTCCCCCACCTGCAGGCACAGCTGAAAATCCTGATCCGTGTCGTTGCGGATCATCAGATCCCGGTGTGGATAGGCGCAGGTAGCGCCGCTGCCGAAGGGCTGGGTACGGTTACTGTCCGGAAACACATCATGGGAATGGCGGTAGCGTTCCACCACTGTCAGCGGCGTGTGCAGAGTCATCCAGAAAATCAGATTGGACAGCTGGCACAGTCCGCCCCCCACATCGCTGCCGATCCGACCCAGGAACAGCACCATCCCCTCTTGATACCCTTTAGCACGGCTGGGCTTTCCGATGAGACGCCAATAACTGAAGGTCTCCCCGGGATGCAGCACCACACCGTCCAGCTTGGCCACCGCCAGCCGCAGGTTCACGACCTTATTGCGCTGCCACTCCATCTCCTCACCCCGCAAGTGCCGCATCAAGGGGGTGGCATGCGAGATCTGGATCTCAGGAAGAAGCTCTGCACACCGCTCTTTGGCCCAGTGAAACTGCGGTGAATACCAGAGCAGATACCGCCTCCCGGCATAATAGGCTTTTCCCAGCCGCAATCGCAGCCAACTGCGGTGAATGGGCGGCTGCAGTTCCCGGTACGTCCCCATATCCATCTCCCCTTTCAAGGGGATTTTAGCAAGCTATTTTGAAAAAAATCCTCTCAAAAGCGTAACAAAAAAGCGAGACAGTCAAAGACTGTCTCGCCTTGTGTTGGCACTACCTATCTTCCCGGGCCGTCGCCAGCCAAGTATTGTGGGCAGAAACGAGCTTAACTACCGTGTT
>CALWXB010000038.1 GCA_944385405.1 uncultured Oscillospiraceae bacterium
CGTTGAAGTCGTCGGCGGACACGTCCACCGCCCGGCCGGCGGCCTTGGCGGCGATGCGGGCCTGGTTGCTCATGAGCTTGTCGAAATTCTTCCGGATGTCCGCCTCCAGCTGGGCGGCCACCTCCGGATTCTCCAGCAGGTACTTCTTGGCGGCGTCCCGGCCCTGGCCGATGCGCACCTCCCCCATGGAGAACCAGGACCCGGCCTTCTGCACCAGATCCAGCTTCACACCCAGGTCGATGAGCTCGCCCTCCCGGGCGATGCCCTGGCCGTACATGATGTCGAACTCCGCCTCCCGGAAGGGGGGCGCCACCTTGTTTTTCACCACCTTGGCCCGGGTGCGGTTGCCGATGATCTCGCTGCCGTTTTTCAGCGCCTCCACCCGGCGCACGTCGATGCGGACGGAGGAGTAGAACTTCAGCGCCCGGCCGCCGGTGGTGACCTCGGGGTTGCCGTACATGACGCCCACCTTTTCCCGCAGCTGGTTGATGAAGATGACGATGGTGTTGGTCTTGCCGATGGCGCCGGTGAGCTTCCGCAGGGCCTGGCTCATCAGCCGGGCCTGGAGGCCCACGTAGCTGTCGCCCATCTCGCCCTCGATCTCCGCCCGGGGCACCAGGGCCGCCACGGAGTCCACCACGATGACGTCGATGGCGCCGGAGCGCACCAGGGCCTCGGTGATCTCCAGGGCCTGCTCGCCGGTGTCCGGCTGGGAGATCAGCATGTCCTCCACCTTCACGCCCAGGGCCCGGGCGTAGGTGGGATCCAGGGCGTGCTCGGCGTCCACGAAGGCCACCTCGCCGCCCCGCTTCTGGGCCTCCGCCACCACGTGGAGGGCCAGGGTGGTCTTGCCGGAGGACTCCGGCCCGTAGATCTCCACGATGCGGCCCCGGGGCAGGCCCCCGATGCCCAGGGCCACGTCCAGCGCCAGGGAGCCGGTGGGGATATAGTCCACGTCCAGGCTGGTGCGGTCGCCGAAGCGCATGATGGACCCCTTGCCGTACATCTTCTCGATCTGGGCCATGGCGGTGTCGATGGCCCGCTTTTTATCGTCTGCCGGTGCCGCGCTGGGCACCGGTGCCTTTTCCTTTGCCATGATGTCGTCCTCCTCAAACTTGAATCGCGCTCAGATCTCCGTGCACAGCGTGCCGAACACCACCCGGGGGATGTCGCGGAGATCCTTGACCACCTGGATGTCCCCGAAGCCCTGGGCCCGCATCAGGCGCAGCACGCTGTCCGCCTGGCCGACGCCCACCTCGAAGTACAGCCGCCCGCCGGGCAGCAGGGCGGACTTCCACTTCTCCGCGATGCTGCGGTAGAAGTCCAGGCCGTCCTCCCCGCCGTCCAGGGCCAGATGGGGCTCATAGTCCCGGACGGACACGTCCAGCCCCGGGATGTCCCCCCGGGGGATGTAGGGCGGGTTGGAGACGATGCACTGGAAGTCCCCCAGGGACCGCTCCGGCCTTTCCCGGGCGTCGGCCTGCATGGGCACCACCCGGCCGGAGAGGCCGTTGCGGCGGATGTTCTGGCGGCAGATCTTCAGCGCGCCGTCGGACCACTCCCCCAGCACCACCCGGCACGCCGGGGCCTGGGCCGCCACCGCCAGGCCGATGCAGCCGCTGCCGGCGCACAGGTCCAGCACCCGGCACTCCCCCTGGGTCTGGACGTAGGCGATGGCCTCCCGGGCCAGCACCTCCGTGTCCGGCCGGGGGATCAGCACCTCCCGGGAGATATCCAGGGGCAATCCGTAGAACTCCCACTCGCCGATGAGGTACGCCACCGGCTCCCCCGCCAGATGCCGCGCCACCAGGTCCCGGACCCGGGCCTCCAGCTCCGGCGAGGCGTACAGCCCGCCGTCCCGGCTCAGCTGCTCCCGGCTCTTGCCGGTGCCGAAGCACACCAGCTCCCGGGCCTCCAGCGTGGCGGCCTCGATGCCCGCCCGGCGCAGCTGCTGGCGGATATCCAAATACAGATTGTTATATGTGATGGCCATGATACGCTCCGTTTTCGTTTTTCTCGCTCCAAAGCCGCCCTGAGGCCGGCTTTACCAGGCGTCCTTGCCCTTTTCGCTGGGCAGCACCAGCTCCAGAGAGCGGATGGCCACTTCGATCATGGCGTCATCCGGCTCGTTGGTGGTGAAGTTCTGCATCCACAACCCCGGGGCCGTGAGGATCCGGGCCAGGCGGTTTTCCTGGACGTGGCGGCCCACCCAGCGGTTGAACTCATAGGTGACCCCCACCACCAGCGGCAGCAGCAGCAGGTGCACCGCCGTCCGCAGCCACACGTTGGTGATGGGCCAGAGGCCGAACACCACGCCGGAGAACAAAATGGACACGAAGATCACCACAAAGAGGAAGCTGGTGCCGCAGCGGGGATGGTGCCGGGGCTGGATGCGGACGTTCTCCACCGTCAGCGGCAGCCCCGCCTCGTAGCAGAAGATGGTCTTGTGCTCCGCCCCGTGGTACTGGAACACCCGGTAGATGTCCTTCTGCCGGGAGCAGACGATGAGGTAGATCAGGAAGATCACGATCTTCAAAATGCCCTCCAGCAGGTTCCGCCCCCACAGGGGGAAGTCCGGCACGAAGTGCAGCAGCCCCCCGGTGAGGAAGGTGGGCAGCACCAGAAAGAGGAAGATGCTCATCCCCACCCCCAGGGCCACCGCCAGCGCCACCACGGCGCTTTCAAGCTTTTTGCTGCCCAGGTGCTTTTCCAGCCACTGCTCCAGCCTGGAGGGCTCCGCCTCGTCGGGATAGAACTCCGCCGAGTACATCAGCGCCTTGACGCCGCTGACCATGGAGTCCAGAAAATTCACGGTGCCCCGGATCAGCGGCACCCCCAGAATGGGGTACCGGTCCCGGATGAAGCGCAGCTCCTCGGTCTTTTCCACCAGCTGGCCCTCCTGGTCCCGGACCACGATGGCCTGCCGCTCCGGGCCCCGCATGAGGATGCCCTCGATGAGCGCCTGTCCGCCGATGCTGGTGCGGAAGGCGCAGGATTTGTTCTCTGCCATGGGGTTTCCTTTCTAATGGTTGGATTGTATCACATCCGCCGGGAAGAATCAAACGTTTGTTCTACCCTTTTCCGGCAGGCGGATGGTGACCACGGCGCCGCCGCCCTCGGCGTTGCCGATGGTGAAGGTGCCGCCGTGGAGGTTCACGATCTCGTCGCACACGGCCAGGCCGATGCCGCTGCCCCGGGCCTTGGAGGAGCCCTTGTAGAATTTCTGCTTGACGAAGGGCAGCTCTCCCTCCGGGATGCCGGGGCCGTAGTCCCGGACCCGGACCACCTGCTCGTCCCCCTCCTCGCAGACGGAGGCGGTGATGCGTTTGCCGGAGCCGCCGTGCTTGGAGGCGTTGTCCAGCACGTTGCAGAACACCTGCTTGAGCCGCTCGGGGTCGCCGTCGATGGGGGGCAGCTCCGCCTCCCCGCCGTCGTACTCCAGCTCGATGCCCTCCTGGCGGAACAGCTCCCGGTAGGTGAAGATGGCGTCCTCGAACTCCGCCTGGAGATCCACCTGCTCCATGCGCAGGGTGAACCGGCCGTCCTCCATCTTGGAAAACTCCAGCAGCTCTTCCACCATGGTGGAAAGGCGCCTGGACTCATTGAGGATGATGCGGATGCCCCGGCGCAGCTGCTCGGGGTCCCCGGTGGGGTCCTCCAGGATGGTCTCGCCCCAGCCGTTGATGGCGGTGAGGGGGGTGCGCAGCTCATGGGAGACGGAGGAGATGAACTCGCTTTTCATCTTCTCGTTCTGGCCGATCTTCAGCGACATGTCGTTGATGTTGTCCACCAGCTCCCCCAGCTCGTCGGTGTATTTCTTCTCGATCTGGTAGCCGTAGCCCCCGGCGGAGATCCGCTTGGCGGCCTCCGTCACCACCGCCACCGGCTCCACCACGTTGTTGATGAACAGGAGGTTGGAGATGATCACCAGGCACAGCGAGATGGCGGCGATGAAGCAGATGGCCAGCATGGCGAACATCACCTGCCGGTTCACCACCTTCAGCGAGGTCACCAGCCGCATCACCCCCACCACCTTGCCGTTGGAGGTCAGGGGGTGGGACACCGCCAGGATGCTCTCCCCGGTCTCCGGGTCCTTGCCCCGGAAGAAGGAGGTCTTGCCCTGGGCGATGGCGTCGGTGATGTCGGAGGTGCCCGGGGCGGTGCCGGAGAGGAGGTTGGAGGTGGAGGAGATCTGGATGCGGCCGCTGCTGCTGAGGAACTGCATCTCGATGCGGCCCTTGTCCTGGAAATCCGCGGCGGACTGCACCGCCTTCTGGTAGTAGCTGGTGTAGCCGTTGTCCATGAAATAGTCGTTGAAGGCCCCGGCCTGGGCCTGGACCTGCTTTTCCAGGCCCGTCTGCATGGAGTGGTAGTAGTAGGCGGACACGCCGGTGGAAAACAGCACCACGATCAGCACCAGCAGCACCAGCACCGGCGTCACGGTGTTGATGATCCAGCGCTGGCGCAGGCCCCGCAGCTGCAGCACCCGCCACCTTGTGTTCTTCTCTTCCTCCGCCACGGTCCGTCACCTCGCTTTCTCATCTCAGTTCTGCCTGCGCGCCCAGTCCAGCAAAAAACGGCGCTGATACTTGATGCACGCGTACCGCTGCACCCGCCGCAGGCACACCGCGTCCCACGCGCCGCCCACGGCGCCCGCCAGGGGGATGCCCTGGAGGAACTTCCAGCACAGCATGGCCCGGGCCAGCTGGTCCGCCGTCTCCCGGAGCTGCCCGGAAAGGTCTGCGTCCTCTGTCCAAACCCCGCTTTGGAGGAAGCGGTTCAGCGCGGCGTTGCGCCGCTCCAGCTCCTCCCCGTGGGACAACGCCGCGGCGATGAGCCGCAGGGTGAAGAGCCGCTCCTCCGGACCGTCCCCGGCGTAGCCGAAGCTCACCGCCGTCTCCCGGAGGCTTTTGAGCAGCATCACGGTGAACAGCAGCACATCCGGCAATCCGATGCCCAAAAGGCCCAGGCCCACGCCCTGGGTCCCGGCCAGCGCGGCGCTGCCCCACCCGGCGGCGGACGCCGCGGCGGAAAACTCCCGCAGGGACCGGCGGTCCCGCCGCGCGGCGGCGGCCCGGTACCGCGCCTCATACGCCGCCTCCCGCCGGGCCTGCCGTCCGGCCCGGCGGATGACGCCCCCGCCCTTTTCAAACACCAGGGCGAAGGCCTTTGCGAACGCGCCGCAGAGCACCCGGGCAAGGTCCTCCGGCACCTTCTCCTCCAGCAGCCGGCCCAGGGGGTCCCGGGGCGGGGCGCTGTACGCCCGCAGAAAGCGCTGCTCCCGCCGCCACATGGCCCGGTATTCCTGCTGCCAGGGCTCTCTCAGAAGCCCCACTTATAGCCGTAGCCCCACACCGTGGTGATGTAGATGGGGTTTTGCACGTTGTCCTCGATCTTCAGCCGCAGCCGGCGGATGTTCACGTCCACGATCTTCAGCTCGCCGAAGTAGTCCCGGCCCCACACCATGTCCAAAATCTCCTCCCGGGAGAGGGCCTTCCCCGGGTTCTCCATGAACATCTTCATGATGGAGTACTCCACCTGGGTGAGCTTGATGCGCTGCCCGTTTTTCTCCAGGGTGCGGTTGCGGGTGTTGAGCAGGAAGGGGTCCTGCCGGATCTCCCCGGTCTGGGCGGGCTCCTCCCCGCCGGCCCGGCGGAACAGGGCGTCCACCCGGGCGGTGAGCTCCGCCGGGGAGAAGGGCTTGGTGACATAGTCGTCGGCGCCGGTCATGAGTCCCGTGACCTTGTCCATCTCCTGGGAGCGGGCGGTGAGCATGATGATGCCGATCTTGGTGTTGGTGGCCCGGATGCGGCGGCAGACCTCGAAGCCGTCGATGCCGGGCAGCATGATGTCCAGCAGGGCCACCTTGGTGTTGGGATTTTCCTTGAGGCGCTCCAGGGCCTCCTCGCCGGACTCCGCCTCGATGACGTCGTAGCCGGCGCGGCGCAGATTGATGACGATGAAGCTGCGGATGCTGGACTCGTCCTCCAGAACCAGTACTTTTTTCATGTGTCCGTCCTTTCTAGTTGTCGCCGGCGGTCCACTCCGCCGTGATGAGGCTGAACGCCGCGCGCACCTCGTCCTCCGTCATGCCGTAGGCCCAGCCGGCGTTGGCCTCCAGGAGCTCGGCGGCGTAGATGGTCTCGGCCTTGCGCACCAGGATGAACCGCCCGTTGCGCACGGCCCGGGTCTCCCGGCCGGAGCCGGTGACGGTGCTGATGCGCAGGAACGGCTCCGGGGACTGGCCGTTCCCGCCCCGGATGTAGAAGGTGACGGAGGCCTCGTCCTGCCCGGTGCTGCGGCTGACCAGGATCTTGTCGAACCACGCCTCCGGCAGCTGGAAGTACCAGCCGTCCTCGATGTCGTGGTAGGTGCTCAGCACGCACTGGGCCTTGCCGGTGATGTCGTAATTGTTCCACTCGATGCGCTGGTAGAGATCCCCGGCGTCGTCCCAGGCGGGCAGGAAGGCGGGCCTGGGCACCTCGGTGAGGCCGTCGCCGTTGATGTCCGTGGGATAGAGGGAGCGGAACATGGCCACCTCGGAGGTGACGCCGGTGGACGAGGAGATCACCACGTTGGCCAGGTCCCCGTTGCGGATGGCCAGGATGTCGGTGATGGCCTGGGCGGACTCCACCACGCCGGTGATGAACAGCGCCGGCTCGCCGCCCCGCAGCGTCCCCTGGGTCACCCGGCCCTGCTGGCTCAGCTCCGCCATGGTCATGGACACCCGGACCACGTTGCGCAGCTTCAGCGTGCCGTCCTGATAGGTATAATACTCGGCGCCGCCGCTGCCGCCGTCCATGGACCGCAGCACCACCAGCTCCCGGAGCTGGTCCTGATCCAGGTCCGTGACGCCGTACTTGACGTAGTCCGTGCGCAGCAGCTCCTCGGGGCCGCCGGCCCGCAGGGCGTACACCGACAGGGCCTGGAGCTCGGTGCCCACCCGCCAGCCCACCAGCAGCTCGGTGCGGCCGTCGTTGTCGATGTCGTGGTAGGCGATGGAGTAGATGGCGGTGCCGCTGCCCTCGATGACGGCGGTTTGCTGGTACGTCTCGCCGGAGCCGGTGAAGATGCAGATCTTCAGGGGCTTTTCGTCGGCGGCGTTGCGGAAGAAGGCCAGGGCCTCCTCCTGCCCGTCGCCGTCCAGATCCAGCATCTGCACGGGCTGGACGTTGGACCCCGCCACCGGGGCGGCGTATTCCGCGCCGGCGGTGAGGATCTCGTTGATCTGGGCGTTGAGCTGGGTGTACTTGGCGGGCAGCTCCGGCAGGCTGTAAAGCTCCTGGGGATTGAAGGTGACCTTCATGTCCCCGCAGCCCGCCAGGGCCAGCATCAGCGCCAGCACCGCCGCCAGCTGCCAAAGTCTCCGCCTCACGGAACACCCCTCCTTCCCCTGATACTTTAACTCATGTATGATAGCACATTTCCCGGCGGTTGGGTAGACCCTGCCCGGATTTTCTGCTGGAAATTTACCGCCTGTTCATTTTTTGCGGGAATGGAAATCCCTCTTGAATTTCCCGGCGGGGCGGTGTATAATAGATAAGCATCTTGCCGGTGTGATGGAATGGTAGACGTGACGGACTCAAAATCTACTTCGTAGAATGTTGAGTGCCCTGGCAAAACCCTTGATAAATCGGCGTTTTCACAACTTCATAATTTCATTTGATTTTAATATCCCTCCCGCACATCCCTCCAAAATCTGAGATGTGCGGGACACAAGGGAAATTAAAATATAAATGCCGGTGTGTCGGAATTGGCAGACGACCGCGACTCAAAATCGTGTGGAGAAATCCGTGTGGGTTCGAGTCCCACCACCGGCACCAGCTCGTCGCAAGCGACATATCGCTTGCGACGAGCTTTTTCATTTCATTGCAAAGCTCATCGCGCGCTCATTCTGCTGCTCCTCGCTTCCAAATCGAACCCGCTTCGCTGGGCTTCGATTTGGGTTCGGGTGCAAACCTGAGCACTGCGGCAAAAAAGACGCCATCCGCCCGCTCCCTTGCTCCTCCTTTCCAAATCACAACCGCTTGCGCTGGGTTGTGATTTGGGTTTGGGGACGGATCTGAACGCCGCGTCGGAACGCGCTCATTCTGCTGCTCCTCGCTTCCAAATCGAACCCGCCGCGCAGCCGTTGGCGGCTTCGCCGCCTTACGGATGCGGCGTGCCCCTCTGCGGGTGCTGCGCAGCCGTTGGCGGCTTTGCCGCCTTACGGATGCGGCGTGCCCCTCTGCGGGTGCTGCGCAGCCGTTGGCGGCTTTGGCCGCCTTACGGATGCGGCGTGCCCCTCTGCGGGTACTGCGCTGAGCTTCGATTTGGGTCTGGGTGCAAACCTGAACGCCCCCCACAGCAAGCCGGACCGGCGCGCCCTTTTCGGGGCGCGCCGGTCCTTGTCTCATGCCTCCGTGCAGCTGCGCAGCGCGGCGTGCAGCTGGGGCCACAGGCGGCGGTAGCCCGCCTCGTTGGGATGCAGGCCGTCGGCGGTGAAGAGATTGCCGTTCACCGGCAGGCAGACCCCTCCGGCGGTGAAGAAGTCCACGTACGGCACCGACCACTTGCCGCACACCGCCTTCACCCCCTCCCAGAACTGCGCCTGCCCCGTGTAGGGCAGGGAGCCGTCTTCCTGGGCGCCCACCTTGTACAGCCCGCAGAACACCACCCGGCTCTGGGGGTAGAGCAGCATCTGGGTGTGGGCCAGGAGCTTTTCCAGGGCCCCGTAGGTGGTGTCCGTGTCGAAGGCCGCGGCGGCGGCGTCCATGACGCCCAGGTCGTAGGTCCCCTGCTCCCGGCCCAGCAGCAGGTCGTTGCCGCCGCCGCCCACCAGCACCACGTCCGCTTGTCCGCCGCCGTAGGCGTACTGGAGGATCTGGTTGTAGATCTGGTCCCCCGCCAGGGTGGCGCCGCCCACGCTGCGGTTCACCACGGTGCAGTCCGGGTACGCCTCCTCGATGAGGGCCCGGAAGCCGCCGGAGTTCTCCCATCCCGCGCCGTACTGGATGGAGTCCCCCACGATCAGCACCGTCTTGCCGTTGAGGCCGCCCTGGGCCTCCAGCGTGTCCAGGGTCTCCTGCACCAGCTGCTGCCGGTCCGCCTCCGTCCAGTAGTCCGTGCCCTTCACCGGGGTATGGCCGTCGGCGCCTGCCGGACCGGCCTCCCCCTGAGGTCCCTGCTCCCCCTGGGGTCCCTGCTCGCCCTGGGGGCCTTGCTCGCCCTGGGGACCTTGCTCGCCCTGGGGACCCGGCTCGCCGGGGTCGCCCTTCTCCCCCTGGGGGCCTTGCTCGCCCTGGGGACCCGGCTCGCCGGGGTCGCCCTTCTCCCCCTGGGGGCCTTGCTCGCCCTGGGGACCCTGCTCACCGGGGTCGCCCTTCTCCCCCTGGGGACCCGGCTCGCCCTGGGGACCGGGCTCGCCGTCCCGGATACCCAGGTCCTGGCTGGACACGTCGCCGCTGAGCTCCACGCCGTTGATGCGGGGCTTGTTGGTCATCAGGGCGTAATCCCCCGCGCCGCCGGAGGGCAGGGGCAGGGCGGAGACGGCGTAGGCCTCCGCCTCCGGGTCCCACACCAGCCAGTACCCCTCCGCCCCGGGCACCGGGGGGTGGGCGTTCAGGGACCGGATCCGGGCCTCCGCCTGGGAAAAGGCGGTGGGCACCTCCGGCCACTGGGCGTCGCCGGACAGCGACGGCCCCACGAACAGCTGCACCACGTTGGTGTGCCGCACCAGCTCCCCGCGGACGGCCCGCAGCTGCACGGCGTAGTAGCCGGACAGGGCCAGGGCCTGCCCCGTCAGCGGGGCGGAGAGGCCCTCCTCCGTCTCCGTCAGGGTCAGAATGTCCAGGTTCCCCCCGCAGGAGAGCAGGGCCTCCCAGGTCCAGCCCGCCGGGATGGGGCCGGACACCTCCAGGGTGTGGACCAGGTGGTCGTACTGCCGGGGGGACATGGCCTCCGGCACCGTCAGCTTCCAGTCGTCGAATCGGATCAAAACGCGCTCCTTTCTCCCCGGACGGGCCGGGGCCTCACTTGTGGTATGCCTCCAGGTCCGCCAGGCGGTGGTCGATGACCTTGAGCTTCTCCTCCACCACCGGCATCCGCCTGGCAAAATCGTTGTGCGCCCGGACCTCCCGGGTGAGCTCCTCCATTTTGGTGTCCGTCACCGCCTGGCGGCGGCTGTTGGACAGGAGCACCCCCAGCAGCGTCACGCCGCCGGAGATCAGGGCCGCGAGGATGCTTTCCGTCACGCTGCCGCCTCCTTTGCGCCCCGGGTCAGGATACCCGGCGTTCCCGGAAGGTGTTGGTCTCCGGCCAGAAGGACAGGTCCACCGCCCCGGTGGGGCCGTGGCGGTTCTTGGCCAGCATGGCCTCCACCCGCACCGGCTCCCCGGGCCGCCGGGAGAAGTCCGGGGCGTAGTAGTCCTCCCGGTAGAGCAATATCACGCCGTCGGCGTCCTCCTCGGCGGCGCCGGTGGCCCGCAGGTCCGAGAGGCGGGGCCGCCGGTCGGGGCGCTGCTCGTTCTCCCGGTTCAGCTGGGCCAGGCACAGCACCGGCGCGTCCGCCGCCTGGGCCAGGCGCTTGAGGGCGTGGGCCGCGGCGGCGTACTCCAGATGGGCGGCCTGCCGGCCGGGCAGGAGGAAGAGGCTGAAGTGGTCCACCACCACCAGCCCGCACCCCCGGCGCGTCCGGAGCATGGCGGCCAGAGCCTCCGGCGCCCAGGCCCGGCCCGCCGTGACATACAGCGGGGCGGCGGCCAGGACCCGGGACGCCTCCGCCACCCGGCGGTACTGCTCCTCGTCCAGCTGCCCGGTGAGGAGGGCGGCGCTGTCCACCCCGGTGAGCGCCGCCGCCCGGCGGGCGGTGAGCTGCTCGGCGGACATCTCCATGGACACGAACACCGTCTCCCGGCCCTCCGCCGCGGCGTGCTGGGCCACGGCCAGGGCCAGGGCGGTCTTGCCCATGCCGGGGCGGCCCGCCAGGAAGTACAGCCCCGTTTTCATCAGCCCGCCGCCCAGCAGGGCGTCCAGCTGCCGCAGCCCCGTGGGGACGCAGGGCGGACCGCCGCCGTCGATGCGCTCCCGGTGGCGCCAGAACCGCTCCAGCTGCTCCCGGGGCCCCAGCAGCTCCTCCCGCTCCCCGCCGGAGAGGGCCCCCTCCAGCCCCGCCGCCGCCTCCGCCGGGGAGGCTCCCCGGTCCAGGGCCTCCAGGGCGGCGGCAAGGGCCGTGCGCAGCGTCCGGCGGCCGGCCCGCTCCGCCACGATCCGGGCGTACTCCAGGACGTTGGCCGACGTGGGGGTCAGCTCCATGAGCTGGGCCAGGTAGGCCCGCAGCTCCCCGGAGGCCCCCAGGGCGTCCGCCGCGGTGAGGCCGTCCACCGGCCGGCCCTCCCGGTCCATGGCGGCCAGGGTGCGGAAGATGGTCCGGTCCTCGGGCAGGACGAAATCCTCCTCCCGCAGCCGCTGCGCCACGGCGGAGATGCAGCCGCCGTCGATGAGCATGGCCCCCAGCACCGCCTGCTCGGCCTGCAGGTCCTCCAGCCGGTCAGCCGTAGACATCCACCTCCTCCCCGTCCAGCACCACGGTGCGGACGTACCGGGGCAGCGCCCCGGTCTGCTTTTGGGGGGTCTTTTCAAAGACCCCCTTTTTTCCCGCCGTCTTTTCCGCCGCCGCCTGGGGCCGCTGCCGGCATTTCCCGCCGCCGTCTTCCCCGTGGGAGGGCCGGCGCGCTCCGGTCAACAGGGCCTGACCGGCCCCCGTTCCGGAGGAGTCCGCGCCGCCGTCACCGGCGGGGGGCGGGGCGTCCCGCAGGACGTAGGCGTTGCCGCCGAAGGTGCCGTCGGGCCGGTGGATCTGCCGCCGGGTGAGATAGCCCGCCGCCTCCAGCTCCGTCAGGGCGCTGCGCACGGCGTCCCGGCCCGCGCCGGTGAACCCCGCCAGCCCCCGGACGGAAAAGGCCCAGCCCCCCGGCCGGGACACCATCACCGCGAACAGCCCCTTGGCCTTGAGGCTCAGCCGCCGGTCCGCCAGCACCGCGCTGCGCACCACCGTCATGCCGCCCCGCCTGCCGGAACGCAGGGGCGGCGCCTTGTGCCCGTCCATCAAACCGCCTCCTCTCGCCGCTGCCATCCCCGACCCCTGCCGGGGCGCGGGGAGAGCGGCGCATGATGATAGACCATCAAAACCCCTCCCCTCGCCGCTGCCATCCCCGACCCCTGCCGGGGCGCGGGGAGAACGGCGCATATTGATGTACCATGATAAAAATCCTCCTTCTCCAGGCCGGGGCCGCCTCCGCCGCGGACGGCGGAGGCGAAAAGCCCCTCTACCAATACCCCCCGTGCCCGCCGGATTTGCACGCGTCCGTGCACCGGCGGGGAAAATTTTTTTCAGCCCGCCGGGCCGCCGCCGGCAAACTTGACATTTTTCCCCCCAGCCGTTAGGATGTAGGATAGAAGTATCTTGAAGCCGGCGCACAAGGCCATGGGAGGTTTGCAGGTGGAACTGGGGGACAACAGGGTCCTCCCCCTGGGGGAGGACCGGGAACAGCTGCTGGTGGTGGACGATTCGGAGCTGAACCGCGCGCTGCTGGCCAACATCTTTGAAGGCGAGTACGGGATCCTGGAGGCCGGGGACGGCCGGGAGGGCCTGGAGATCATCCGCCGGGAGGGGGAGCGCCTGAGCGCGGTGCTGCTGGACGTGGTGATGCCGGAGCTGGACGGCATCCAGGTGCTGCGCCGCCTGCGGGAGGCAGGGCTGACGCAGCGCCTGCCGGTGTTCCTCATCACCGCCGAGACCAGCGGGGCGGTGATCCGGGAGGCCTACGAGCTGGGGGTGATGGACGTCATCAGCAAGCCGGTGGTGCCCTACGTGGTGCAGCGGCGGGTGAACTCCGTCATCGAGCTGTTCCGTGCCCGGCGGCGGCTGGGGGCGGAGGTGGAGCGCCAGCGGGACGAGCTGCTGCGGCAGGCCCGGCAGCTGGTGGAGCTGAGCGTGGGCATGGTGGAGGCCCTGTCCGCCGCCATCGAGTTCCGCAGCGACGAGTCCGGCCAGCACGTGCGCCGCATCCACGACATCACCGTCCACGTGCTGCGCCGCACCCCCCTGGGGGCGGGGCTGACGGAGGAGGAGATCGGCCTCATCGGCATGGCCGCCATCACCCACGACGTGGGCAAGATCGCCATCCCGGACGCCATCCTCAACAAGCCCGGCCGCCTGACGGCGGAGGAATTCGAGATCATGAAGACCCACACCGTCCAGGGGGCTCGGCTGCTGTCCCAGATCCCCCAGATGCGGGAGCACGCCGCCTACCGCTACGCCCACGACATCGCCCTGCACCACCACGAGCGCTGGGACGGCCGGGGCTATCCCCAGGGGCTCAGGGGGGAGGAGATCTCCATCTGGTCCCAGGTGGTGGCCCTGGCGGACGTGTACGACGCCCTGGTGAGCAAGCGCTGCTACAAGGCCGCCGTGGGCTTCGACGAGGCCCTGGACATGATCCGCACCGGTCAGTGCGGCACTTTCAACCCCCGGCTGCTGGAGCACTTCTGGCGTGTGGAGCCGGAGATCCGGCGGCTGTATCTCCCGGAAAGGACGTGACGGAATGGACCCCATGAAGCAGGAACGCCTGCAGGAGGCAGGCGTGGATGTGGACGAGGCGCTGGAGCGCTTCATGCAGAACGAGGCCCTGCTGATGCGGTTTCTGGGCCGCCTGCCGGCGGACCCCACCTTCGGACAGCTGTGCGCGGCCATGGAGGCGGGAGACGCCCAGGCCGCCTTCACCGCCGCCCACACCCTCAAGGGCCTGGCGGGGAACCTGTCGCTGCACCGGCTGCACCAGGCTGTGAGCCGCCAGGTGGAGCTGCTGCGCAGCGGCGATGCGGCCGCGGCGGCGGAGCTGATGCCGGAGATCCGGGCGGCCTGGCAGGCGGCGGCGGACGCCGTGACATAAGTCCCAAAAGCCGCCCGGCTGAGGCGCGCAAAAAGGCGGACCCCCTTTTCAGGGGGTCCGCCTGAGCCTGTCGACAAAGTCGACAGGCTCTCTCAAAAATGCAAGCATTTTTTCGAAGAGCTGCAGGCCGCTGCAGCGCACTCGCTGCGCTCGCACGTTTGCGGCCTGAGCAGTGTTTTTTCCGAGGCACATGTCCCCGGAAAAAACAGATTGAACTTGATTCCGTCGTCTGCGGACGACGGAACTCTGCGAGGCTCTTGCATAAAATCTGAGGTATATCTGTTTTTTCGACAAGCTGAGGCGGACCCCCTTTTCAGGGGGTCCGCCTTTGTCTTTTCCCGCGGGGGGCGCTTTTTTGAAAGCCCTCACGATTTGTCCCGCAGCAGCTTTTCCAGGGTCCGGCACAGCACGCCGAAGTCGATGGGCTTGGAGATGTGGGCGTTCATGCCCGCGTCGGTGGTGCGGGCGATGTCCTCGGCGAAGGCGTTGGCCGTCACCGCCACGATGGGCACCGACCCGGCGTCGGGCCGGTCCAGCCCCCGGATGGCCCGGGCGGCCTCGCAGCCGTCCATCACCGGCATCTGCATGTCCATGAGGATGGCGTCGAACCAGAAGGGCGGGGCGTTCTGGAAGGCGGAGACGGCCTCGGCGCCGTTGACGGCGGGCACCACCTCCACGCCGTGCATCTGCAGCACCTCCGTGGCGATCTCCATGTTCAGCTCGTTGTCCTCGGCCAGCAGGATGCGCCGGCCCGTCAGGTCCAAGGCGGCGTCCGCCTGCTGCTCCGCCGGGGCCTCCGCCGCCGGGGGGGCCGACGCCACCGCCGCCAGGGGCAGCGTCACGGTAAATTTGGAGCCCTTGCCCAGCCGGCTCTCCACGGCGATCTCGCCGCTCATCTGCTGCACCAGGCTCTTGACGATGGGCATGCCCAGTCCGGTGCCCACGGTGTTCTTGGTGGTGAAGCTGGTCTCCCGGGCGTAGGGGTCGAAGAGGTGCTCCAGGAAGTGCTCCGACATGCCCACGCCGGTGTCCTCCACCACGATCTGGTACTTGGTGTGCTTGCGGAAGTCGAACTGGCGGACGCTGACCCGGATCTCCGCCCCCCGGTCGCTGTACTTGAAGGCGTTGGAGAGGAGGTTGTTGAGGATCTGCCCCAGCCGGAACGCGTCGCCCATGACCACGCTGTCCTGCGCCTGGAAGTCCACGGTGAAGCGCTTGCCCTCCCGCTCCGCCTGCTCCTGGAACATCCCGGCGTTCTCCTCCACGCATTCCCGCAGGTCGAACTCCCGGTTCTCCAGCAGGCTCCCGCCGGACTCCAGCCGGGACAGCTCCAGGATGTCGTTGATGAGCCGCAGCAGCTGCCTGCCGGAAAACTCGATCTTGCGCATGTAGCCGTCCACCTTCTCCCGGTCGTCCCGGTGCTGCTGGGCCAGCTCGGAGAGGCCGATGATGGCGTTGAGGGGGGTGCGCATGTCGTGGGACATGTTGCTCAGGAAGGCGGACTTGGCCCGGGTGCTCTTCTTGGCGGTGTCCAGGGCCTCCTGGAGGAGCATGGTGTGCTGGAGCTGCTGGCGCTTTTCCAGGTCCACGTCCCGGAAGCACCAGATCACGTCGTCCGGGGCCTGCTCGGGATCGTAGAGGGTGCGGATGTTCACCCACTTGTACACGTCGCCGAAGCGGCGGCGGTAGTCCCCGCCGTAGTCGGCGATGTGGTTGCCCACCCGCTGGCGGATGCTCTCCAGGGAGAAGCACGTCCGGAACTCCTGGAACGTCCCCGGCTCCACCAGGGCCTGGACGATCTCCAGCAGGCTCTCATAGCTGCCCCGGCGGGGGACCTTGCCCTCCAGGTCGGCGGAGGTCTTGATGGCGGTGAAGGTGCCCTCCACGAAGTTGATCCGGTAGATGGCGAAGAAGGAATCGCTGAGGATGTGGATGGTGTTGTCCGCCATCCGGATGCGGCGGCTTTGCATCAGGTCCCGGATCACCATGAAGGCCAGGATCAAAAACAGCAGACTGCCCACGCCCACCAGCACGTACAGCGGCAGGCTCCGGTCCCCCATCAGCACCGACTCCACCGGCACCGTGAGGATCACCGTCCAGCCGTTGCTCATCTCGTTGTAGTAGGCGCCGCGCTTGACGCCCTCCAGGTCCTCAAACACCGCGTCGTAGGCCGCCAGGGACCCGTCCCGGATGCCCCGGAGCAGGTAGTCGGTGTAGTCCTGCATGGTCTCCCGGTCCACGTCCCACTTGGTGACGGCGTAGACCAGCCCTCCGGAGGTGTCGCACAGGTACAGCGAGCACTCCGCCGGCAGGCCGTTGAGGTCGCCGGCGGAGTGGAGCCGCTGGGGGAAGACGTCCATGGCCAGCACGTTCCCGCCGCCGAAGGACAGCGCGGCGGTGAAGATGGTCTCCCCGGTGATGGCGTCCCTGTAGACGTCCGTGAACACCGGCGCGCCGCCGGCCTCCGTCGCCTGGACGTACCAGTTCGCGGCGCGGTAATCGTAGTCCGCGTCTCCCTCCCAGGGGTTGGCGGCCACGATCTCCCCGCCGATGACGGCGTAGGGGTCCACCACGTTCTCCCCCAGGATGGCAGTGAGCTTGCGGAAGTAGCCGCTCAGCCAGGTCTGGATCTCCTCCGGGGAGACGCCCCGGACGGTCATCTCGTCCACGTACTGGGCCCCCAGGGACAAAAAGTCCTGGAAGGAGGTGATGTGGGCCTCCTCCTCCGCGGCGCAGCTCTGGGCCAGGGACATGCCCAGGTCCTGGGCGTTCTGCAGCAGCTTGTTGCGCACCAGGGAGATGCTGCTCACCAGCAGCAGCACGAAAAAGCCCAGCAGCATGGCGCTGAGGATGGTATTGACGGATATGCTGCGCTGGCGCTTCAAGTCTGCTCCCCCTCTCCCGCCGGACCGCGGCGGTCGCTGCCGCGGCGGCGGTCATGGTTCCCGTCGGCGTAGTGCCGGCGCTTTTCCTCGTACATCCGCTTGTCCATGCGGCGCAGGAAGGTGTCCAGGGTGTCGGCCCCGGGGTCGTACACCGCCAGGCCCATGGACAGCGTGATGGCGTAGGGCCGCCGGTCCCCCTGGTTCAGCAGGGCGGTGCGGGCCTGGATGCGCTCCATCAGCGCGCTGGCCGCCGCGCCGTCCCCCATGGTGATGACCACGAACTCGTCCCCGCCGTAGCGGGCGGCCACGTCCTTCCCCGTCACCGCCTCGGACAGCACCCGGCCCACCGCCTGCAGGGCGTCGTCCCCCACGGAGTGGCCGTAGGTGTCGTTGATGGCCTTGAAGGAGTTGATGTCGATCATGATGCCGGAGAAGCGGTCCTGGGGGGCCATGTGCTGGGTGAGGTAGCGCAGGTAGCGGGTGAGGTACTCCCGGTTGTAGAGCTTGGTGAGGGCGTCCAGCATGAACGTCTCGTTCTGGATGTTGATGTACAGCGAGGTCAATCCGAAGGCCACGGACACCCAGATCAGCGACATGCCGTAGCAGAAAAACTGGATGAGGCTGCCGATGAAGATGGGGGCCAGGAACACCATCACCGGCATGAAGAGATACCCCCCCGCCTTGCGCCGGTAGCGGAACACCTGCCACGCCCCCCACAGAAGGTAGCCGTACACCACCAGATAGCAGGCGGCGGCCAGGGAGCTGCGCTGGTAGACGTTGTCCGGGGAGACGGAGAAGAACACCGGGAAAAAGAGGTTCAGCGCCGCCATCAGGCACACCGCCAGCGCCGGCAGCGCCGTGTAGGACAGCAGCCCCGGCACCCTGCCGAAGAGCTTGCACTCCACGTACGCCGCCCACAAAAACGCGCACAGGGAGCTGCCCATGAACAAGATGGCGTTCACCGCCACGGAAATGCTCCGGGCGCCGGGGAACGCCGCCCCGTCCACGAAATAGCTGGCCGTCTCCAGGACGCACATGAACATCCCCATGAGGCACATGGAGAAAAACAGCTGGTCGTCGAAAAAGGAATTGCGCATGTTCCGGCGGTTGCTGACCACCAGCAAAAGGGTCAGCGCCGCGCCCAATCCGTTGGCCACAACGATGGCAGGCAGGTTATACAACACTCTCCGTCCCTTTCCGCCCCGCCGGTGCGGCGGGTCTGCGTCTTGCCTGTCGGTCCGGCGCGGGGACGCCCCGGCGCCGGTCTCTGTATACAGATTTATTATAGCACATCCGTTCCGGTACCGGAAGGGGGAATTTTTACAAAAAATTCCTTCTCCGGCCCCTGCCGTTACGCCCATGTGCAAATTTTGAAAATACCGGCCAAAATTATATGGCCTGTGCCGGAAAAAAGCAAGGGTTTTTTTCCAGAAAGCAGGGAGGCGCGGCGGCACGCCCCGGGTCCGCTCCTTGTTTTTCCGCGTCCCGGATCCCCCTCCTTCTTTCCAAGGGGGGATGTTATTTCAAACGATACGCCCCTCCCGGAGGAAAAGCAGCCCTGCCCGGATGCATACCTCCGCCCGCGCCCTTCCCATGCGCCCCGGAGGCGCGCCCCTTCCCTCCCCAATGCGGCCCTTTCTCCCTTGCAGGATCTGTCCCTGCATGATAAACTGGATCCGACCGGGACCGCCTGTCGGCGCCGCGCCGCCGGGCACATGCCGGGAGATCGAACCCATCGGGGAGGAACTCCATATGCAAAGAAGGATCCCGCGCGTCATCCTGCCGGCACTCGTTCTCCTGGCAGGTGCGGCGGTCATCGCGGCCGGATTTTTCGTCTGCCGGCACCAGGCGAACACCGACGCGCTCGTACGCTACCATCCCGCCAGGCAGCCCAACACCATCTGGACCACCGCCGAAAACGACATCCTGTTCATCACCGGGGACGGCGGGGAGGCGGATCCCTTCCGTGCATTCGCGCGCTGGAACGGGACCTATGTGGAGGCCGAGCTGTACTGTGACTACGGTCAAAACGCCGAGCTCTCCATTCCGGCTGACGAGAGCCAGGGGACGCATGGAGACGTGTGCCTGGTTTTCGGCAAATTCCAGATCGCTCCGGACCGGTTTTCCATCAAAGTCGAAAAAGAACGCAGCGCCCCGGAGTTTGTGGGCGATGGCGGCACCATCGTCCTTCAGCGGTCCTTCATCGAGGATCTGGAAGAGGGCAGCGCGCTTGATCAGCTGGTCTCCGACCTGACCGGGACATGAGCGGCCGCAAAAACGCGCAGGGGCGGCTTTTGGCAGCCGAAGCCCAAAAAGAAACACCAGCCTGTCGGCTGGTGTTTCTTTTTGGAGGTGACACCCGGATTTGAACCGGGGAATCAGGGTTTTGCAGACCCTTGCCTTACCACTTGG
>CALWXB010000039.1 GCA_944385405.1 uncultured Oscillospiraceae bacterium
CGTTGGGCGCCAGGCGCAGCATCAGCTCGCCGAAGGTTACGATCTTAGCCATGATTCATACAGTCCTTTCGTTTTTTGGAAATGGGTGCGGGAGCGGCCGGGCCGCTCCCGCAGGGGGATTACTTCATGTAGCCGCCCTTCATGGGGGACACCGCGTGCTGGGAGAAGATCTTCAGCACGCCGGAGGGATACTTGGGCTCCTTGGGCTTCCAGGCGGCCTTGCGCTGGGCCAGGACGGCGTCCACCTCTTCGGGGGACATCTCCTTACCGTGAATGCCCACGATCTCCAGCTTGCGCTCGGGGATGTCGATGTGGATGAGGTCGCCCTCCTCCACCAGGGCGATGGGACCGCCCTCGGCAGCCTCGGGGGAGACGTGGCCGATGGAGGGGCCGGTGGACGCGCCGGAGAAGCGGCCGTCGGTGATCAGGGCGATGGTACGGCCCAGCTCCTTGTCGGAGGAGATGGCCTCGGAGGTGTAGAACATCTCCGGCATGCCGGAGCCCTTGGGGCCCTCATAGCGGATGAACACGGCCTCGCCGGGATGGATCTGCTTGTGCAGCACGGCGTAGATGGCCTCCTCCTCGCTGTCGAAGGGACGGGCCTTCAGCGTGGCTTTGAACATCTCCTTGGGGCAGGCGGTGTGCTTGATCACCGCGCCCTCGGGGGCCAGGTTGCCCTTGAGGATGGCGATGGCGCCGTCGGTGCCGATGGCCTTGTCGAAGGGGTGGATGATGTCCTGCCAGGTGATGCCCCACTTGGCGCAGTACTCGTCGCACTTGTCGTAGAAGCCGTTGGCCTTCAGCTCATCCAGGTTCTCGCCCAGGGTCTTGCCGGTGACGGTCATGACGTCCAGGTGCAGCATGGAGCGGATCTCCTCCATGATGCGGGGCACGCCGCCGGCATAGTAGAAGAACTGAGCGGGCCACATGCCGGCGGGACGGATGTTGAGCAGGTAGTGAGCGCCGCGGTGCATCCGGTCGAACATGTCGGCGTCGATCTCCAGGCCGAACTCCTTGGCCACGGCGGGGATGTGCAGCAGGGAGTTGGTGGAGCCGGAGATGGCGGCATGGACCATGATGGCGTTTTCAAAGGACTTCATGGTGACGATGTCCCGGGGCTTGAGGCCCTTCTTGGCCAGCTCCAGCACCTGGACGCCGGCCTTGTGGGCGAAGTCCTTCAGGTCCTGGCAGGTGGCGGGCATCAGGGCGGAGCCGGGCAGCATCAGACCCAGGGCCTCGGCCATGATCTGCATGGTGGAGGCGGTGCCCATGAAGGAGCAGGCGCCGCAGGAGGGGCAGGCGTGTTGCTTGTACCAGGTCAGCTCGTCATTGGTGATCTCGCCGCGCTCGCACTTGGCGGAATAGATGCCGATCTGCTCCAGGGTCAGCAGGTCTTCCTTCTTTTCCACGGGCTCGTGCAGGGGATAGGCGTCCATGACGCCGCCGGTGACCATGATGGAGGGCATGTTCACCCGGCCGATGCCCATGAGGTGGGCGGGCATGCCCTTGTCGCAGCTGGCGATGAACACGCCGCCGTCAAAGGGCGTGGCGCCGGCATGGATCTCGATCATGTTGCAGATGGCGTCCCGGCTGGCCAGGGAATAGTTGATGCCGTCATGGCCCTGGGCCATGCCATCGCAGATGTCTGTGGTAAAGTACCGGGCGGCCTTGCCGCTCGCCTCGGCAACGCCGGCGGCGGCCTCGTTCACCAGCTCGAAAAGACCGGCGCTGCCGGGATGGCTGTCACCGAAGGTGCTCTCGATCATGATTTGGGGTTTGGAGAGGTCCTCGACCTTCCAGCCCATACCCATGCGCAGGGGGTCTTGCTCAGGGGCCAATGCCCGGATATCCTGACTGATCATAACCTTCTACTCCTTTTTCCAAACTCTCGGGGATCTGGGGGCAGGGGGCGTCCCCGGGGCGCCCTGGATTCTACCTTTTAAAATAGCATATTTTGCAAAATGTTTCAATACGGAGGCCGGAGGGATTTTTCGCCGGGTCCGCCAAAATCCGGCGGGAATGGGCTGCTGCCGCGGCTTTACAAACAAATTTGCACTTTTACATGGATTTAACAAACGGGCGGTGACGGATTTTACGAAAGGCCGCTTATACTAAGGGCGTTCCAAGGGAACGGATCTTATGAGACATATGGAAAAAAGGAGTTCTTTTCGATGAAAAAGGTATTTGCACTTTTGCTGACGCTCACCATGGCGATGACCCTGCTGGCCGGCTGCGGCGGCAAGGAAGAGGCCCCCGCTGCCGATGAGGGCGGCGCGGACGCCCAGCAGTCCCAGCAGGAGGAGACGGCCCTCAGCGGCAGCGTTTCCACCGACGGCTCCACCTCCATGGAGGAGGTCATCGGCGTCCTGGGCGAGCAGTTCATGATGGACAACAGCGGCGTCACCGTCACCTACAACCCCACCGGTTCCGGCGCGGGCATCGAGGCGGTGAAGAACGGCAGCTGCGACATCGGCCTGGCCTCCCGTGCGCTGAAGGATGAGGAGAAGGCCGGCGGCCTCACCGAGACCACCGTGGCTCTGGACGGCATCGCTGTCATCGTCAACGCCGAGAACCCCGTCACCGACCTGACGCTGGAGCAGATCGCCGGCATCTACACCGGCGCTGTCAGCGACTGGTCCGAGGTGGGCGGCAATGCCGGCACCATCGCCCGCATCATCCGTGAGTCCGGCTCCGGCACCCGGGACGGCTTTGAGTCCATCACCGGCACCGAGGACGCCTGCCTGAGCGATCAGGAGCTCTCCTCCACCGGCGCCGTCATCGAGGCGGTGCGCACCACTCCCGGCGCCATCGGCTATGCCTCCCTCTCCGCTGTGGAGGGCCAGGAGGGCATCACCGTGCTGAGCGTGGGCGGTGTGGCTCCCTCTGAGGCCACCGTTCTGGACGGGACCTACGCCATCCAGCGTCCCTTCGTGTTCGTCACCCGCACCGATGAGGCCCTGTCCGCCCCTGCCCAGGCCTTCTTCGACTTCGCGACCTCCACCGCTGCCAACGAGCTCATCGCCGCCGCCGGCGCCGTGGGCGTCGCCCAGTGAGTCACCCCGCATTTGAGACTGCCCCGGCCGGCGCCCTCCCTGTGAGGCGCCGGCCGCTGGGCGGGTCCGGAGGAGGTACGCCCCCCTCCAGCAAGGAGCGAGTTACTATGGAAAACGACCTGTCTCTGCCGCGGACGTCCGGCGTCCGCGTCTCCGAAAAGAAGCCCGCCGGGCGGCCGCCCCGCCTGCGGGTGAACAACGCCCGGGAAGCCCTGGAGCTGGCCATGAACCTGCTGTTTTTCGTCTGCGGCATCGTGGCGGTGGCCTTCGTGCTGCTCATCAGCGTGTATCTGGTGATCTCCGGCCTTCCGGCCATCGGGGAGATCGGCCCCCTGAAGTTCCTGTTCGGCACGAAATGGTATGCCTCCACCGGGGATTTCGGCATCTTCGCCATCATCCTCACCTCCTTTGCCGGTACCGCCGGCGCCATTTTACTGGGGGTCCCGGTGGGGCTGATGACGGCGATCTTCCTTTCCAAGGTGGCGCCGCCCAAGATGGCGGCGGTGATCCACACCGCTGTGGAGCTGCTGGCGGGCATCCCCTCCGTGGTGTACGGCCTGGTGGGCATGATCCTGCTGGTGCCCGCCATCCGGGTGGCCTTCGACCTGCCCTCCGGGGCAACGCTCTTGGCCGCCATCATCGTGCTGGCGGTGATGATCCTGCCTTCCATCATCTCCGTATCTGAAACGGCCCTGCGGGCGGTGCCCCGGGAGTATGAGGAGGCGTCTCTGGCCCTGGGAGCCACCCACATCGAGACGGTGTTCCGGGTCAGCGTCCCCGCTGCCCGCAGCGGCATCGCCACCGCCATCGTCCTGGGCATCGGCCGGGCCATCGGCGAGGCCATGGCCATCATGATGGTGGCGGGCAATGTGGCCAATATGCCGGGCCTTCTCATCTCGGTGCGCTTCCTCACCACCGCCATCGTCTCCGAGATGGGCTATGCCTCCGTGGGATCCCTGCACCGCAACGCCCTGTTCTCCATCGGACTGGTGCTGTTTTTGTTCATCATGATGATCAACGTGTTCCTCAATGTCTTTATCAAGCGGAAAAAGGAGGCGTGAGCCTTGGAGACCCATACCCTCTCGACCCGGCGCCGCCTCTATGACCACGGCCTGCGGGCACTGTTGTACCTGTGCGGGTTCCTCACCTGCGCGCTGCTGGTCCTCATCATCGGCTATATCTTCTACCGGGGCATCCCCAATCTGACGTGGGAGCTGGTCACCTCGCAGACCAGCTATATCAAGGATACCATCGGCATCCTGCCCAACATCCTCAACACCCTCTATCTGGTGGTGCTGTCCATGGTCATCGTGCTGCCGCTGGGCGTGGGCGCCGCCATCTACCTTACGGAGTACGCCACCAACCGCCGGCTGGTGGCCGTCATCGCGTCTGCCACCGAGACCCTTACCGGCATCCCCTCCATTATCTTCGGCCTGGTGGGCATGCTGTTCTTCATCCAGATGCTGGGCCTCAAGACCGGCGTGCTGGCGGGCAGCCTCACCCTGGTGGTGATGATCCTGCCCACCATCGTCCGCACCACCCAGGAAAGCCTCAAGACCGTGCCGGACTCCTACCGGGAGGGCGCGCTGGCCCTGGGCGCCGGCAAATGGCGGATGGTGCGCACGGTGGTGCTGCCCAATTCCGTGGACGGCATCGTCACCGGCTGCATCCTGGCGGTGGGCCGCATCGTGGGCGAGAGCGCGGCGCTTTTGTACACGGCGGGCTTCGGCGTGGTGCTCAACGACTTTGTGACGTCCCTCCAGTCCGCCTCCGGATCCCTGACCGTGGCGCTGTACATGTACAGCGAGCGGGGCGAGACCGCCGTGGGCTTCGGCATCGCCACCATTTTGATGCTGCTGACGCTGCTCATCAATCTGGCCGCCACGCTGGTGGGCCGGAAACTCAGAAAATAAACGGGAGAGAATCCAAATGTCTACCATCATCCAAGTGCAGGATCTGAACCTGTGGTACGGCGCCCATCACGCGCTCCACAGTGTGAATCTGGATATCCCGGCCCACGAGATCACCGCCCTCATCGGCCCCTCCGGCTGCGGAAAATCCACCTTTCTGAAAACCCTCAACCGCATGAACGACCTGGTCCCCGGCATCCGCATCGAGGGCGAGGTGCGCTACGGCGGCCAGAACATCTACGACCCCACCGTGGACACCACGTGGCTGCGCAAGCAGGTGGGCATGGTGTTCCAGAAGGCCAATCCCTTCCCCATGAGCATCTACGACAACGTGGCCTACGGCCCCCGTACCCACGGCATCCGCTCCCGGGCGAAGCTGGACGAGATCGTGGAGAACTCCCTGCGCTCCGCCGCCATCTGGGACGAGGTGAAGGACCGGCTGAAAAAGAGCGCCCTGGGCCTCTCCGGCGGCCAGCAGCAGCGGCTGTGCATCGCACGGGCCCTGGCGGTGGAGCCGGAGGTGCTGCTGATGGACGAGTCCACCAGCGCCCTGGATCCCATCTCCACGTCCAAGATCGAGGACCTTGCGGTGGAGCTGAAAAGCAAGTATACTGTCATCATGGTGACCCATAACATGCAGCAGGCCGCCCGCGTCTCCGACAATACGGCCTTCTTCCTGCTGGGGGATCTGGTGGAGTTCGGGAAAACGGAGCAGCTCTTCTCCAACCCCCGGGACAAGCGGACCGAGGACTATATCACCGGCCGGTTCGGCTAAGGAGGCAAGGTATGCGCAATACATTCAACGAGCAGCTGGAGCGGCTGCATGTGGAGATGATCCAGATGGGCGCCGCCTGCGAGGACGCCATCTCCTCTGCGGCGGAGGCTCTGCTGAAAAACGATCAGACCCTGGCCCGGCGGGCCGAGGAGGCCGAGCGGGAGCTGGACCGGCAGGAGCGGGAGGTGGAGAACCTCTGCCTGAAGCTGCTGCTGCAGCAGCAGCCCGTGGCCCGGGACCTGCGGGAGATCTCCGCGGCGCTGAAGATGATCTCCGACCTGGAGCGCATCGGCGACCAGGCGGCGGACATCGCGGAGCTGACCCAGTACGTCCAGGTGCCCCAGAGCGGCGCTCCCCACATCCGGGAGATGGCTGAGGCCGTCACCGCCATGGTCACCGACAGCGTCAGCTCCTTCGTGCGGCGGGACCTGGACCTGGCCCGGGCGGTGTACCGGGCAGACGACCGGGTGGACGCCCTGTTTGACCAGGTCAAGCAGGAGCTCATCGCCCTCATCGCCGCCGACGCCTCCAACGGAGAGCAGGGGCTGGAGCTGATGATGGTGGCCAAGTATCTCGAGCGCATCGGCGACCACGCCACTAACGTGGCCGAGTGGGTGGAGTATTCCATCACCGGCGTGCATCCATCCGGCAACTGACGCCGGAGACATCCCCGGCGGCCCCGCCGCAAAGGAGGTCCTCTCATGCTGACCTATCAGGAGATCCGGGAAAACGAGACGGTCCGCACCTATATCCGCCTGGCGGATGAATCCCTGGCGGCCCTGGGCTTCACGGAGCACAGCTTTGCCCATGTGACATTGGTGGCCCAGACGGCGGGGTATATCCTCAGCACCCTGGGCTATCCCGCCCGGACCGTGGAGCTGGCCCGCATCGCAGGCTACCTCCACGACATCGGGAACCTGGTCAACCGGGTGGGCCACTCCCAGTCCGGCGCCGTCATGGCCTTCCGCATCCTGGACCGGCTGGACTGCCCGCCGGAGGAGATCGCCGCCATCGTCACCGCCATCGGCAACCACGACGAGGGCACCGGGCAGCCGGTGGACGCCATGTCCGCGGCCCTGATCCTGGCGGACAAATCCGATGTGCGCCGCAGCCGCGTCCGCAACTCCGACATGGCCTGCTTCGACATCCACGACCGGGTGAACTACTCCGTGCAGGAGTCCCGGCTGCAGATCGACGAGGCCCACACCTGCATCCGTCTGCGATTGTCGGTGGACACCCGGTACGGCTCCGTCATGGATTACTTTGAGATCTTCCTGCAGCGGATGCTCCTTTGCCGCAAGGCGGCGGAGAAGCTGGGGCTGCGGTTCCAGCTGACCATCAACGATCAGCAGCTGATCTGACCATCGCCCGGGCCGTGCCCGGGCTCCAAGGAGGCATCTATGATCTACTTACTGGAAGACGACGAGAGCATCCGGGATTTCGTGATCTATACCCTCAACGCCCAGGGCATGGAGGCCCGGGGCTTTGCCCTGCCCTCGGCGTTCTGGGAAGCGGCGGCGGAGCGGCAGCCGGATCTGGTGCTGCTGGACATCATGCTGCCGGAGGAGGACGGCATCAGCGTGCTGAAAAAGCTGCGCACCTCCGCCAAAACCCGGCGCATGCCCGTCATCATGCTCACCGCCAAGGGCACCGAGTACGACAAGGTGCTGGGGCTGGACGCCGGGGCGGACGACTACGTGGCCAAGCCCTTCGGCATGATGGAGCTGCTCTCCCGCATCCGGGCGCTGCTGCGCCGTACGGAGACGGACAGCGGCATCTATCGCTGCGGCATCCTGACGGTGGACCCCGGACGCCACGTGGTGAAGGTGGAGGACCGGGAGGTGACACTGACCCAGAAGGAGTTCGAGGTGCTGTGCCTGCTGCTGAAAAACCGGGGACAGGTCCTCTCCCGGGAGCGGCTCATCGCCGATGTATGGGACTATGCCTTTACCGGGGAGAGCCGCACCGTGGATGTCCACGTCCGCACCCTGCGCCAGAAGCTGGGCGCGGCGGGAAGCTACATCGAGACCGTCCGGGGCTACGGGTACAAGATCGCCCTGGAGAGCTGAGGAGGTTCCATGAAAAAACGTATCTTCCGCTCCATTCTGGCCGTGGCCGTGACGGTGCTGGCGGCCAGTCTGGTGCTGACAGTGGGCGTGCTGCACGGCTACTTCCAGGACCGCATCCTGGCGGAGCTGATCCGCAGCACCGCCTACATCGCCCAGGGCGTGGAGGAGGGCGGGCTTTCCTACCTGGAATCCGGCCTGCCCCGGGACAGCCGCGTCACCTGGGTGGCGGCCGACGGCACGGTCCTCTACGACAACTGGGAAGACCCCGCCGGCATGGAGAACCACGCCGGCCGGGAGGAGATCCAGGAGGCGATGCGCCTGGGCAGGGGCACCGCCAGCCGCTATTCCGACACCCTGTCCCAAAAGACCGTGTACTACGCCATGCGCCTTTCCGACGGGTCCGTGCTGCGGACCTCGGATACCCAGTATGCCGTGTGGATGATGGTGCTGCAGGTTTTGCAGCCGGTGGCGCTGATGGCGCTGATGGCGGCGCTGCTGGCGCTGTGGCTCTCCGGCCGGGTGGCCCGGCAGCTGGTGGAGCCCATCAACGCCATCGACCTCAGTGGCCCTGACGCCGACAGTGCGTACGAAGAGCTCTCGCCCCTGCTCTCCCGCATCCGGGGCCAGAGCCGCCAGATCCAGCGCCAGCTGCTGGATCTCCAGCAGCGGCGGGAGGAGTTCACCGCCATCACGGAGAACATGAGCGAGGGACTGATCCTCATCGACCAGGAGACCCGCATCCTCTCCTGCAACTCCGCGGCTGTGCGCCTTCTGGCAGCAGACGGCCCTGCCGCGGAGGGAGAGAGCGTGCTGACGCTGAACCGGGAGGCAGGCTTCCGCCGCTGCGTGGAGGAATCCCTGGCCGGACGGCCCTGGGAGGCCCTGCTGGAGCGGGACGACGACTGCCGCCGGATCATGGCCAGTCCCGTGGAGCGGGAGGGGAGCCCCGCCGGCGCCGTGCTCATCGTGCTGGATGTGACGGAGAAGGAGCGGCGGGACCGGCTGCGCCGGGAGTTCACCGCCAACGTCTCCCACGAGCTGAAAACGCCTCTGACCTCCATCCTGGGCACGGCGGAGATCCTGGAAAACGGCCTGGTCCGGTCCCAGGACATCTCCCATTTCGCCGGGAACATACACCGGGAGGCCCAGCGTCTCATCGACCTGGTCAACGACATCATCAAGCTCTCCCGGCTGGATGAGGGCGGACACATGGCCCAGTGGGAGACGGTGGACCTTTACGCCCTGGCCCAGGCGGTGGAAAAACAGCTGTCCGCCGCCGCGGAGGCCAAGCAGGTGACCATGACCCTGGCGGGCGGACCGGCACAGGTCCGGGGCGTGCCCCAGATCCTGGAGGAGGTCCTCTACAACCTCTGCGACAACGCCGTGGCCTATAACCGTCCCGGCGGCAGCGTCACCGTCACCGTCTCCGCCGGAGCGGCGGAGGTCCGGGTCCAGGTGCGGGACACCGGCGTGGGCATCCCGCCGGACGCCCGGCAGCGGGTGTTCGAGCGGTTCTACCGGGTGGACAAGAGCCACTCCACCCCGGGCACGGGCCTGGGCCTCTCCATCGTCAAGCACGGCACTGCCTATCTGGGCGGCCGGGTGGAGCTGGAGAGCGAGGTGGGCGTGGGCAGCACCTTTACCCTGATCTTCCCCGCCGCGCCGGAAAACACATGAATAAAAAAGGGGGCGCCGCTGATGCGGCGCCCCTCTTTTGTTTGCAAAGCCAATACAGAACGTCGAAACACCGCGAAAGATCACGAACAGTATTGTCATAATCCGCCGCCGGGCGCGCATACTAACCCCTGTACAGGAGGTGGCGCATGGAGCGGTTATCAGAGGACTTCCGAAAAAATGTGGAGTATTTCAACGAGACATTGGGCGTGGGCCGCAGCTGCGACGTGGTGAGCCGGGACTACATCATCGGCGGCCGCCGGGCCAGGATCTGGGTCATCGACGGCTACGGCAAGGACACCACGCTGGAGCGGATGGGTGCCTTCTGGCTGGGCATCCCGGCGGAGGCCATGGGGCAGATGGAGCAGATGCAGGCGTTTGCCGACAGGTTCATCACCTTTACAGAGGTGGATATCAGCCGCGACCCGCAGGATATCGTCACCTCCGTGCTGATGGGCAAGACGCTGCTGCTGGCGGAGGGGATCTCCGGCGCCGCGCTGATCGACGCCAAGGAATACCCCTCCAGAGGGGTAAATGAGCCGCCGGACGGCAAGGTGCTGCGGGGCTCCCATGACGGCTTCATCGAGGCGGTGGTGCCCAACATGGCGCTGCTGCGCCGCCGTATCCGGGACCCCCATCTGACCATGGAGGGCATGAAGCTGGGAAAGCGGTCCCGGATCGACGCGGTGCTGTGCTATCTGGACGATAAGGTGGATCAGGAGCTGCTCCGGGAGCTGCGGGACAAGCTCACCGCCATCCAGGCCAATTCCCTGACCATGGGACAGGAGAGCGTGTCGGAGGCCATCCGGCCCAAGCAGTGGTACAACCCCTTTCCCAAGGTGCGCTACACGGAGCGGCCGGACAGCGCCGCCGCCAGCATCCTGGAGGGCAATATCATCCTCATGGTGGACAACTCCCCCTCGGTGATGATCCTGCCCACTACCTTTTTCGACTTCACGCAGGAGGCCAACGAGTTCTATTTCCCGCCCCTCATCGGCTCCTACCTGCGGCTTTTGCGCATCGTGGTGTTCCTCATCTCCCTGCTCATCACGCCCACCTGGTATCTTATGGTCAGCACGCCGGACCGGCTGCCGGGGTGGCTGGATTTCCTCTCCTCTCCGGAGCCCGCCTCCCTGGGGCTTTTGTGGCAGCTGCTGGTGGTGGAGTTCCTGGTGGACGTACTGAAGCTGGCGTCGCTGAACACGCCGGATTCCCTCTCCAACTCGTTTTCCATGCTGGGCGCCCTGATCCTGGGCGATTTCGCCGTCCAGGCGGGGTGGCTGGGGCCGGAGGTGCTGGTGTATATGGCCTTCGTGTCCGTGGCGGGCTTCGCCCAGCCCAGCTATGAGATGGGCTACGCCTTCAAGCTGCTGCGGGTGACCGTGCTGCTGCTGACGGCGGTGTGGGATGTGTGGGGGTTCCTGCTGGGCATCGTCGGCATCCTGGTGCTGCTGGCTACCAACAAACCTCTGGTGGGGAAGGGGTATCTCTATCCCCTGATCCCCTTCAACGGCAAGGCCCTGCGCCGGCTCATCCTCCGGGAGCCCATCAGCCGGGACAACACCTGAAAACAGCCGCCGGGCGGCAGACTTTTGTCTGCCGCCCGGCGTTTTTCCGGTCACTCCTCGATGGAGATGGCATTTACGGGACAGCTCTCCATGGCTTCCCGAACGAATGCCTCCATATCCGGGGCAAATTCCAGACCCTGCGCCATGCCGTCGTCACCCATGACGAACGCCGCCGGGCAGGAGGCTGCGCACAGTCCGCAGCTGATGCACTGCTCATTGACCACTGCTTTCATCTCTCAGGACCTCCTTCTCAGTCTAAAATGCTTCCGTCCCGGCCCAGTGTCACCACCTGCCAGGGGATGAATCTGCCGCTTTCCCGCAGGGCGGTCTCCACCGCCCGCTGGATGCCTCCGCAGCAGGGCACCTCCATGCGCACCACGGTGACCTCCCGGATGTCGTTGCGGCGGAGGATCTCCGTGAGCTTTTCCGCGTAGTCCCCCTCGTCCAGCTTGGGGCAGCCGATGACGGTCACCCGGCCCCGCATGAAGCGCTGATGAAAGTCTGCCCGGGAAAAGGCGGTGCAATCCGCCGCCACCAGCAATTTTGCGCCCTGATAGAAGGGGGCCTCCACCGGCAGCAGCTTGATCTGCACCGGCCACTGGCCCAGACAGGATATGGGGCCGTCCGCCTCCGGAGCGGGCGCGGGGGCCGGACGCAGGGTCTGGCTGCGGCTGCCGGGACACCCGGAGGCCGTCACCGGAGCAGAGCCCTTCAGCGCCGCGGCCTTCCGGGCCAGCACGGCGGCCTCGTCATAGGCGGCCGCCTCCCGCTCCACAAAGGTGATGGCGCCGGTGGGGCAGGCGGGCAGACAGTCCCCCAAGCCGTCGCAGTAGTCGTCCCGCAGCAGCACGGCCTTTCCGTCCACCATGCCGATGGCCCCCTCGTGGCAGGCCGCCGCGCAGGCGCCGCAGCCGTTGCAGGCGTCTCGGTCGATGTGAATGATCTTTCGTACCATGGAAGCACGCTCCTTTTTTTCATTGCGTTGTTGAGGATAGTATCGTACAATGACAGGGAAAAGTCTGTTGTTTTGACAACGTTTTTGAGATTTCAGAGGAGGCGTGCTTATGCGGATCCGGGAACCGGATTACTACAAGGCGTTCCGCTGCCTGGCGGGAGCGTGTCCCCACACCTGCTGTGCCGGCTGGGAGGTGGTGGTGGACCCGGAGACCGCGGCGCGCTACCAGGCGCTCCCCGGTGCTTTGGGCGCGGAGCTGCGCGCCGCCCTGATCCGGGACGAGGACGGGGACTGGTGCTTTCAAAACCGGGACGGCCGCTGTCCCTTCCTGGATGGGGAGGGGCTTTGCCGCATCCACCGCCGGCTGGGGCCGGAGGCCACCAGCCTCACCTGCCGGGAGCACCCCCGCTTTATCGAGGATTACGGACCCTTCCGGGAGGTCACCCTCTCCGCCTCCTGTCCGGCGGCCTGCGCCCTGCTGCTGGGGTCCCGGGATCCTCTGACCTTTCCGACGCGGGAGACGGAAGAACCGGAGGAGCCGGGAGATCCCTGGCTGGAAGGGCTGGTGCCGCTGCGGGAGCGGATGCTGGCCATGCTGGTCCGCCGGAGTCGCCCGATGGAGGCGCGGCTGCAGGCGCTGCTGGACTGGGCCGCGGCGGCCCAGGAGCTGCTGGACCGAGACCTGCCGGAGGCCCTGGCGGATCTGCCGGAGCCGGAGGAGCCCCGGGCCCGGCTCCCCCGGGCGGAGGACCTTCTGGCTCTGCTGGAGACGCTGGAGGTGCTGGAGCCGGACTGGCCGGAGGTGCTCCGTGCCGCCGCCTCGGCGTCCCCGGCGGAGGTGCCGGAGCCGCTGCAGGAGCGGGTGTGCGTGTATTTTGCGTTCCGCTACCTCCTCAAGGCCGTCAACGACGGGGATCTGCTGTCCCGGGCACGGCTGTGTGCCGCGGCGGTGACGGTGTTTTCCAGGCTGGCGGCGGTGTGCGGCGCGGAAGAAGGCCTGCGGCGGCTGAGCTGTGAGGTGGAGCACAGCCAGCCCAATCTGGAGGCCCTGCTGGATTGGTGCCGCGGCGGCATGGGACTGGATTGTGCGTTTCGCTGACGTTAATCGTTTTGTGTTTGTTGAAAATGTGAAAATCGCATAAAAGCAATTGACAAATTGGGAAATCTGTTGTACATTATAGACACAGGAAGGGAGTGAGTCCAATGGGCTAGCAAGCTCAGAGGTTCCACAAAAACCGAAGTCCCCAGCGCCGTTCGAGTAAGAAGTACAATGGCAACTGCGTAACCCCGGAAAGTATCCCAAAGACGAAACACACCTCACTATGATGAGCAACACGAGAGCGTTCCGAGCAGACGTCTGCGTGTCCCGATGTTTTATGGATTGGCGAAACCCGAGTTACCCACACCCCAAAAACCTGGCACTCGAACGGTAAACCAAGAAAGCACGAGGTATCGAGCATTGGACAATCCGATCAACCAGTAAGCCCCCCATTCGCGTTGGACGAATGGGGGGTTGTGCTATTCATAAGGGGTGTGTCCGGCCTAAAAAAACAGGACCGGACAAGCGCTTGTCCGGCCCTGAAGAGGGGTCTTGGTTACTTGTTGTCCACGGAAGCCATGTGACGGATCAGGTCCACCAGCTTGTTGGAATAGCCCCACTCGTTGTCGTACCAGGAGACCACCTTCACGAAGGTGTCGGTCAGGTACACGCCGGCGTCGGCGTCGAAGATGGAGGTGCGGGCATCGCCCAGGAAGTCGGAGGAGACCACGGCGTCCTCGGTGTAGCCCAGGATGCCCTTCAGCTCGCCCTCGGAAGCCTTCTTCATGGCGGCGCAGATGTCAGCCTTGGTGGCGGGCTTCTCCAGGTTCACGGTCAGGTCCACCACGGACACGTCCAGAGTGGGCACGCGCATGGAGATGCCGGTGAGCTTGCCGTTCAGAGCGGGGATGACCTTGCCCACGGCCTTGGCGGCGCCGGTGGAGGAGGGGATGATGTTGCCGGTGGCAGCACGGCCGCCGCGCCAGTCCTTCAGGGAGGCACCGTCCAGCAGCTTCTGGGTGGGAGTGACGGAGTGGACGGTGGTCATCAGGCCTTCCACGATGCCGAACTTGTCGTTCAGGACCTTGGCGATGGGGGCCAGGCAGTTGGTGGTGCAGGAGGCGTTGGACACGAAGGTCATGTCGGAGGTGTACTGGTCGCTGTTGACGCCCATGACGAACATCGGGGTGTCGTCCTTGGAGGGGGCGGACATGACGACGTGCTTGGCGCCGGCGTCGATGTGGCCCTGGGACTTCTCCTTGGTCAGGAACACGCCGGTGGACTCCACCACGTAGTCGGCGCCCACCTTGCCCCAGGGGATGTTCTTGGGCTCCTTCTCGGCAAACACGGCGATCTTCTGGCCGTTCACGATCAGAGCACCCTCCTCATAGGAGATCTCGCCCTGGAACTGGCCGTGCATGGTGTCGTAACGCAGCATGTAGGCCATGTAGTCGGGGGTCATGAAGGGATCGTTCAGAGCCACCACCTGGACGTCGTCCCGCTGCAGAGCGGCGCGGAACACGAGGCGGCCGATGCGGCCGAAGCCATTGATACCGATCTGGGTTTTCATAGTCAGATTGACTCCTTTCATCAATGCGGTCCCGGTAGGGGATGCCGCCAAAACGTTTGCGCAAACGTTTTGCTTTGCTGTTCAGCTGTATCCTATCACAGGGTAAACGATTTTGCAACTGTCAATTCAGATAACAATGCAAACCCGCTCTTGTGGAAATTTGATAAAAAACAGGGAAAGCATCCGGATTTTATGACAAAATCCAAGGAAAAGGCCTTGACGGATACGGGGTCTGTGGCATATACTGTCCATGCTAATTGATTACGCAAGTATAACCGGTTTTGCGCAAAGAGTGGGTGAGCTATGAAAGTAACGATCAGCGATGTGGCGCGGCTGGCCGGGGTCTCCACCGCCACCGTTTCCCACACCATCAACAATACCCGCTATGTCTCCGGAGAGACAAAGGAGAAGGTATACCAGGCCATTGCGGAGCTGGGCTACACGCCGGACGCCTCCGCCCGCAGCTTCCGCACAGGCAAGAAAAAGACCGTGGGCTTCATCGTGCCGGATATCTCCAACAAGTTCTTCGGCACCATGATCGAGTCTGTGGAGAACTATCTCTCCCAGCACGGCTACCATCTCATCATCGCCAACACCAAAGAGGACATGGACCGGGAGGAGACCAACATCCGCCTGCTGACGGCGGGTCTGGTGGACGGACTGCTGGTGGCCAGCACCATGGATGATTTCCAGCGCTTCGACCAGCTGATCCCCGCCGGGTTCCCGGTGGTGCTGGTGGACCGGACATTCGAGGCCAAGAAGTATTCCTCCATCTGCGTGTCCAACTTCCAGCCCATCTACCGCAGCGTCTGCCGTCTGGCGGGGAAGGGGGACAAGCGCATCGGCATCATCGGCGGATTGCCCCGGCTGTCCTCCACCAAGGAGCGCATCTCCGCCTATCAGCAGGCGGTGGCGGACTGCGGGCTGCCTCAGGACGAGGCGCTGATCCGCTACGGCGATTCCATGGAGAACAGCGCACGGGTCTGCCTGGACGAGCTGCTGGAGCAAAACTGCGACGGCATCATCGTCTGCCAGGGCCTGATGGCCTCAGAGACCATCATCTATCTCCATAAGAAGGGCATCCAGCTGGCCAAGGACATCGACCTGGTGAGCTTCGTGGACTACGACTCCAATTTCTATCAGCTCTACGCCAATCAGATGGACTGCATCGTCCAGCCGGTGGAGGACCTGGGCACCGCGGCAGGCGAGCAGATCCTCAAGCGGGTGGAGGACCCGGAGGCGCCCATCTTTGAAAACGTGCTGACCTCCGCCTACCGGCCCTACGACATCCCCAACTCCTGGTCCCACTCCGACCGGTGAGCGGATCGGACACAAGAGGTCCCGGCGCATGTGCGCCGGGACCTCTTTCCACTTGACAAATCCCGGTGCCTCGGCCATGATGAAATCAGAATGAATAAGGAGGAGCGCCGTATGCAGTATGATTTTGACCAAGTGGTGGACCGCTCCGGCAACCACGCCGCCAAATATGATGAGCGGAAGAAAAAATTCGGCACCGAGGATGTGATCCCGCTGTGGATCGCGGACATGGATTTCCGCACCGCCCAGCCCATCATCGACGCCCTCACCGCCCGGGCGCAGGAGGGCATCTGGGGCTATACCGCCCGGCCGGAGAGCTATTTTGCCGCCATCCGGGCCTGGCAGAAGCGCCGCAACGGCTGGGACATCGACCAGAGCCTCATGAGCTTCAGCTTGGGTGTGGTGCAGACCATCTCCGCCATGGTCAAACTTTTTACCCCGGAGGGGGGCAGTGTGCTGATTCAGACGCCGGTGTACTCCGAGTTTTACGACATGGCGGAGGCCTGGAACCGGAAGGTGCTGGAAAACCGCTTCATCGAGGAGAACGGGACATGGCGGATGGACTGGGCGGACTTTGAGGAAAAGCTGAAGGATGCGGATCTCTTTTTGCTCTGCTCGCCCCACAATCCCCTGGGCATCGTCTGGACGCCGGAGGAACTGCGGCGGATGGCGGAGCTGTGCATGCGCCACCACGTGGTGCTCTTTTCCGACGAGATCCACTCCGACCTCATCTTCCACGGGAAAAAGCACACCCCCATCGCCTCCCTCTCCCCGGAGATCCGGGACTACGTGGTCACCGGCATCTCCGGCACCAAGACCTTCAATCTGGCTGGCCTCCAGGCCAGCACCGTGGTGTTCCCCAACCGCCATATGAAGGAGGTCTTTGACCACTACTGGCAGTGCATGGATATCCACCGCAACAATGCATTCTCCCTGACGGCCATGGAGGCTGCCTTCACCCACGGCGAGGAGTGGCTGGAGCAGCTCCTGCCCTACCTCTCCGCCAACTTCGATTATGTGGTGGACTTCTGCCGCGCCCGCATCCCGAAGATCCGCACCTACGCCCCCGACGCCACCTATCTCATGTGGCTGGACTGCCGGGGCCTGGGGCTCAGCAATCAGGAGCTCCACGATTTCATGATCCAGAAGGCGAGGCTGGGCCTCAACGACGGCTGCTCCTTCGGCCGCAGCCTGGAGGGCTTCATGCGCCTCAACGCCGCCTGCCCCAGGAGCGTGCTGAGAACCGCCCTGGAGCAGCTGGAGGCCGCTGTCAATGCGCTGTGACGCACTGCGCCCGGACCGGAAGGTCCGGGCGCTTTCTGCGTTCCTGCGGCCGCCCCTTGCGCCTGCAGGGGCTTGACGGTATAATGAGGGCACCTGAAATCACCATAGAATGGAGGAATCCAACATGAATACCCGCATCGAGCACGATACCATGGGCGAGATCGCCGTTCCGGCGGACCATCACTGGGGCGCCCAGACCCAGCGCAGCGTGGAGAACTTCCGCATCGGGGGAGAGCGTCAGCCTAAGGAGATCATCACTGCCTTTGCCTACTTGAAGGAGGCCTGCGCCCGGGCCAACGCCCGCTTCGGCAAGCTGACGGAGGCGCAGGCCGCCGCTATCGGAGATGCCTGCCGTGAGATCCGGGCGGGGAAGTGGGATGCGGAGTTCCCGCTGGTGGTCTGGCAGACCGGCAGCGGCACCCAGACCAACATGAACCTCAACGAGGTCATCGCCCACCTGGCGGCGGAGCGGGGCGTCGTACTGCACCCCAACGATCACGTCAACGCCTCCCAGTCCAGCAACGACACCTACCCCTCGGCCCTGCACATCGCCGCCGCGCTGTCCGTGGCGGAGGGGGTGCTGCCGGCAGCGGAGCGGCTGGAGGCCGCTTTTGCCCGGCTGGAGGCATCGTACCCCGACCTGATCCGCATCGGCCGCACCCATCTCCAGGACGCCACGCCCCTGCGGTTTGCCCAGGAGGTCTCAGGCTGGCGGGAGCTCATCGCGGCGCCCTGCCGGATGCTGCGCCTGGTGCTGCCGGAGCTGCGGCGTCTGGCCATTGGCGGCACCGCCGTGGGCACCGGTCTCAACGCCCCCGCGGGTTACGACGCGGCGGTGTGCGCGGTGCTGCGGGAGCTGACGGGGCAGGACTTCGTGCCCGATGAAAATAAATTCCACGCCCTCACCAGCAAGGACGCTCTGGTCTTTGCCCACGGGGCGCTGAAGGCCCTGGCCGCCAACCTCATGAAGATCGCCAACGACATCCGCTTCGAGGCCAGCGGGCCCCGCTGCGGCATGGGCGAGCTGCACATCCCGGAAAACGAGCCGGGCAGCTCCATCATGCCCGGCAAGGTGAATCCCACCCAGTGCGAGGCCGTCACCATGGCGGCGGTGCAGGTGATGGGCAACGACGCCGCCGTGGGCGTGGCCGCCTCCCAGGGCAACTTCCAGCTCAATGTGTTTTTGCCGGTGTCCGCCTACAACTTCCTCCAGTCCGCCCGGCTGCTGACGGACGTGTGCGAGTCCTTCCGGGTCCACTGCGTGGAGGGCATCACCCCCGACGAGGCGCGCATGACCTATAACCTCCACAACTCCCTGATGCTGGTGACCTGCCTTACCCCGAAGATCGGCTACGAGGCGGCGGCGAAATGCGCCAAGAAGGCACTCTCCGAGGGCACCACGCTGAAGGAGGCGGTGCTGTCCCTGGGTCTGCTCTCCGCGGAGGAGTTCGACGACACCGTCCGGCCGGAAAAGATGGTGTGAGGCTGCCGCATTTTTCCGCAGCAGGAAGCATCTGTCAATTTATGCAAAAGCGGGTAAGAATCTGTGGAAATGTTGTGCAACATTTCAGTTGAATATTTATTCACAACGGATGTATAATTCAAACATCATCAAACACGACATACGGAGGGAACCCGATATGAAGAACAAGAAGGATATCAAGAAGATCGTGCTGGCCTATTCCGGCGGTCTGGATACGTCCATCATCATCCCCTGGCTGAAGGAGAACTACAACAACCCCGAGATCATCGCCGTGGCCGGCGACGTGGGTCAGAACGACGAGCTGGAGGGCCTGGAGGAGAAAGCCATCAAGACCGGCGCCTCCAAGCTGTACATCGCCGATCTCACCGACGAGATGGTGGATGAAGTCATCATCCCCTCCATGAAGATGGGCGCCAGCTACGAGCAGTACCTGCTGGGCACCGCCTTCGCCCGGCCCATCATCGCCAAGCGCCTGGTGGAGATCGCCAAGGCCGAGGG
>CALWXB010000040.1 GCA_944385405.1 uncultured Oscillospiraceae bacterium
GGGGCCATGGCGGCGCCCATGTTATTGGCGTCGGTGATGCCCAGGTCCACGATGCGGCCGCAGGTGACGTGGGTGACATAGGGCCCGGGACCGCTTTGCCCCAGGATGGTGCATCCGGCGGCGGTGGCGGTCCACTGGGCGGTGGGGGGCCGCTGGCTGCCGTAGGGCACGGGCATGCGGTACTGCCGCTCGGCGGTGCAGAAGTGGGAGCTGGTGACGGCGGCGGCCCGGCGGGCGAAGCCCCCGTCGATGAGCATGGAGGCCAGGGCCAGGGATTCCCCCATGGTGGAGCAGGCGCCGTAGAGGCCGTAGAAGGGGATGTTGAATTCCCGCAGGCCGAAGGAGGAGCCGATGCACTGGTTGAGAAGGTCCCCGGCCAGCACGCAGTCCAGGTCCTCCGGCGTCAGCTCCGCCCGCTGCAGCGCCCGCTGCAGCACCCGCTTCTGCATGGCGGACTCCGCCTTCTCCCACGTCTTTTCCCCGAAAAAGGCGTCCTGGCCCACCTCGTCGAACCAGGCCCCCAGGGGCCCGGCTCCCTCGAACTTGCCGCCGATGTTGGCAAAGGAGAGCACGGAGGGGGGATGGGACAGGGCCACGGTCTGGCGGCCCATGCGCTTGGTGTCCATAAAGCATACCTCCCGGAAGGTTTGCCCTTAGCATGCCCCGCCGCAGGCAAAAGGATACCCCCGGCGCGCTGTGCGCGCCGGGGGCAGAGATCAGGTATAGGAGCGCTCCACGTTCACCACGGCGTAGTAGTTGCCGTCCAGGGCCCGGACGGCGGTCTTGATCTTCTCTTCCACCGCCTGGTCGCTGAGGCGGAAGCCGAAGGGCACCACGGCGTCGAAGATGACGTTGGTATGGGTGGGACCGGAGATCATCCGGAAGTCGTGGATGCTGATGTCGTCGTCGATGCAGTGCACCAGGTCCGCCACCCGGCGGCGGGTCTGGTTGGTGAGGCCGTCGTCGGTGACCACCGGGTCCATGTGGATCACGGCGTCGCAGCCCAGCTTCTCCCGCAGCTCCTTTTCCACGTTGTCGATCTCGTCGTGGAGCTCCAGCACGTTGCGGTCGGCGGGCACCTCCGCGTGGAGGGAGATCATCACCCGGCCGGGGCCGTAGTCGTGGACGATGAGGTCGTGGATGCCGATGACCGCCGGGTGGGCCAGCACCAGATCCCGGATGCGGGTGACGAACTCATGGGTGGGAGGCACCCCCAGCAGGGGGTCCAGGGTGTCCTTGGCGGCCCGGAGGCCGGACCAGAGGATGAACAGCGCCACCAGGATGCCGCACCAGCCGTCGATGCGCAGATCCGTGAAGTGGCCCACCAGAGTGGCCGCCAGCACGGCGGCGGTGGCGGCGCAGTCGCTGAGGGAGTCGGCGGCGGTGGCCAGCATGGCGGAGGAGTCCAGCTTTTTCCCCAGGCGGCGGTTGTAGAAGGTCATGTACAGCTTTACGGCGATGGAGGCGCAGAGGATGCCCAGCACCACCGGCGAGGCGGTGACCGGCTCCGGGCGCAGGATCTTCTCCACGGAGGATTTGGCCAGCTCCACGCCCATCAGCAAGATCAGCACCGACACCGCCAGCCCCGAGAGATACTCCAGCCGTCCATGTCCGAAGGGGTGGTGGACGTCGGGCTTCTGCCCCCCCAGCTGGAAGCCCAGCAGCGTCACGAAGGAGCTGCCCGCGTCGGAGAGGTTGTTGAAGGCGTCGGCGGTGATGGCGATGGAGCCGGAGAGCACTCCGGCGAAGAATTTTCCGGCGAAAAGCAGCGCGTTGAGAAAGATGCCCACCGTGCCGCACAGCGTGCCGTAGGCCCGGCGGACGTCCGCCTCCGCCCGGCCCGCAGGGCGGATGAAGAGCTTTGCCAGCAGGGAGATCATAAAGGTCCCTTCCTTTCTTGCAGAAAAGCGGCCCCGGAGGGCCGCGTGTTCAGTCTATGCCCCGAAGGGCGGGGAGATGCCGTCACTTGCCGGGGATCACCAGCTTCATGCGGCAGCAAAGGTCGTCCAGGTCCCGGTCCGTGGCGGCGGGGATGCGGAGCTTGGCCCCGCAGTCCCGGCAGATGAGGTCCACGGCGGAGCGGCGGATCTCCATGCCGTAGCGGCCGGAGCCGCAGCCGCAGGTGATGCCGCCGGGCCGGGCGGCGATGTCCCGCAGCTCCGAGAGCACCTCGTACATGATGACGCTGTCGGCGAAGGCCTGGGGATCGTCGGTTTGCTGCTTCTCCTTCTCCGCCAGGATGGAAAGCTCCCGCAGGTGCTGCTCCACCACCCCCTCGGGGCCGATGAAGCAGGAAAACTGCTTCGTCCGGGCGCAGCCCAGGGCCGTGGCGCCGTGAAGCATCCGCTCCGGCGGGCACACGGAGGTGTGGACCTCTCCGCAGAGGCCGCAGGGGACGCTGAGGTGGTAGTTCCGGCCGTCGTAGGAGGTGCGCAGCACGCTCTCGCCGCATTCGCAGGCGATCTCCGCGTCGGAGGCCTCCAGGGCAAAGACGGAGCGGGTGCCCATCACCGGTTTGCCGCACCGGGGGCAGAGGTATCCGAAGGTCCGCATTTCCTCAGACATGGCAAGTACCTCGTTTCCATGGAATTTGAACCTTTTCATTATACCACGGCCCACGGCGCTTGTCCAGCCCGTCCGCCGGGGCGGTTGAAGCTCCGGCGGCGGTGTGGTACAATGGGGCCATCACGAAAAAGGAGGGCGCGCCATGACCGTCACCGGCCGCTTCGCCCCGTCCCCCAGCGGGCGGGTCCACCTGGGGAATCTCTTCTGCTGCCTTCTGGCCTGGCTCTCCGCCCGGAGCCGGGGCGGGCGGATGGTGCTGCGCATCGAGGATCTGGACACCGCCCGGTGCCCAGCCCGGTACGCCGTGCAGATGATCGAAGATCTCCGGTGGCTGGGGCTGGACTGGGACGAGGGCCCCCTCCGGGGCGGGCCCCACCCGCCCTACTGGCAGAGCCGCCGGACGGCGCTCTATCAGGCCGCTCTGGACCGCCTGACGGAACGGGGGCTGGTGTACCCCTGCTTCTGCACCCGGGCGGAGCTCCACGCCGCCAGCGCCCCCCACCGTTCCGACGGCCAGACGGTGTACCCCGGCACCTGCCGCCATCTCACGCCGGAGGAGGCGGCCCGCCGGGCGCAGGCCCGTGCTCCGGCGCTGCGGCTGAAGGTGGACGGGGCGGCGCGCAGCTTCACCGACGGCCACATGGGCACGGTCCGGGGGCGGCTGGACACGGACTGCGGGGACTTCCTCCTGCGCCGGTCCGACGGGATGTTCGCCTATCAGCTGGCGGTGGTGGTGGACGACGCCGCCATGGGCGTGACGGAGGTGGTCCGGGGGGCGGACCTGCTGGACTCCACCCTCCGCCAGCTCTACCTCTACCAGCTGCTGGATCTGCCCGCCCCGTCCTTCACCCACGCGCCGCTGCTGCTGGACAGCCGGGGTCGCCGCCTTTCCAAGCGGGATGCCGACGCGGGGCTGGAGGTCCTCCGCTGCCGCATGACGCCGGAGGAGATTTTGGGGAAGCTGGCGTACCTGGCCGGGTTCCACCCCTCTGCCGCCCCGGCTTCGGCGGAGGCCCTGCTGGGGGAGTTCCGCTGGGACAAGGTGCCCCGGCAGGACATCCCCATCCCGGAGGGGCTTTTTAACTGAACCCTTGGAAGCGCTCCCATCCCGGAGGGGCCGCTGCCCCCGGGAAGTGCTCCCGTCCCGGAGGGCTTTTCAACTGAACCCTTGGAAGCGCTCCCATCCCGGAGGGGCTTTTCAACTGAACCCTTGGAAGTGCTCTCATCCCGGAGGGGCCGCTGCCCCCGGGAAGTGCTCCCGTCCCGGAGGGGCTTTCAATGAGCGCACTGAAAACCGCGCCGGACCGCAGAAGCGGTCCGGCGCGGTCTTTCCTGTCTGGAAATGCTTACTCCGGCATGCGGATCTCGGGGATGGTGACCTCCGGCATCAGCTCCCGGCTGATGACGGTGAGCATCTCCTCCAGCTTGGAGCACTCCTCCGGAGAGAAGCGGTCGGCCACCCGGTTCATCACCTCCACCAGATACCCGGAGGAGATGTCGTAGTAGTCGATGTACTTCTGGGTGACCTCCAGGTGGTACTCCCGCCGGTCGTCCGGAGACTGGACCTTGCGGATGTACCCCTTTTTCACCAGGCTGTTGACCTTGTAGGCGGCGTTGGGCGGCGAGATGCGCATGAAGGTGGCGAACTCGTTCACCGTGGGGCTGCCCAGGGCCTGGATGGTCTCCATGCAGAAGGTCTCCACTGTGGTGAGGCTGGCCTCCCGGTCCTGAAAGCGCCGGAAGATCTCCTGGTAAAAATGCAGTTTGAATTTGGTATACACGTTGAAAAAAGCCTTGTTCAGCATCCGGTTCCCCCGCTTTCCCGTCCGGGCCCTGCCGGACACGGCAGCGCCCGGTGCCAAGGGCAAGTTATTCTGCGCTGATAGCAAAGGTCAGCTCCGCGGTGCAGGCCACCTCGCCGTTCACCACGGCACGGCACTCGCCGATGCCCACAGGGCCCCGGCGCTTGGTCAGCACGCACTCCATCTCCATGACGTCGCCGGGGATCACCTTGCGCTTGAAGCGGGCGTTCTTCACGCCGCCGAACAGGGCGATCTTGCCCTGGTTCTCCGGCAGGGAGAGGATGGCGATGGCGCCCACCTGGGCCATGGCCTCCAGGATCAGCACGCCGGGGAACACGTGCATCTGGGGGAAGTGGCCGCAGAACACCGGCTCGGCGGCGCTGACGCACTTGATGCCCTTGGCCCACTGGCCGGGCTCATAGTCGGTGATGCGGTCCACCAGGGCGAAGGGGTAGCGGTGGGGCAGGATCTTTGCGATCTCGTTGGAATTGAGTTCCATGCTTATGCCTCCCATTTCTTAAAGAGCAGGCTGCCGTTGTGGCCGCCGAAGCCCAGAGAGTTGGACAGGGCGCAGCGCACGTCGGCGCGGCGGCCGGTGCCGGGCACCACGTCCAGGTCGCACGCGGGGTCGGACACCTGGTAGTTGATGGTGGCGGGGATGAAGCCGTCGTGGAGGGTCAGCGCGGTGAAGATGGCCTCCACAGCGCCGGCGGCGCCCAGCATGTGGCCGGTCATGGACTTGGTGGAGCTCATGGCCAGCTCATAGGCGTGTTTCCCGAACACCGTCTTGACGGCGGCGGTCTCGCCGGCGTCGTTGAGGTGGGTGGAGGTGCCGTGGGCGTTGATGTAGTCCACGTCCTCCGGCGCCGCGCCGCCGTCCCGCAGGGCCATGGCCATGGCCTTGGCACCGCCGCTGCCGTCGGGCAGGGGGGCGGTCATGTGGTAGGCGTCGCAGGTGGCGCCGTAGCCCACCATCTCGGCGTAGATCTTGGCGCCCCGGGCCAGGGCGTGCTCCAGCTCCTCCAGCAGCAGCACGCCTGCGCCCTCGCCCAGCACGAAGCCGCTGCGCTCGGCGTCAAAGGGGATGGAGGCCCGGTTGGGGTCCGTGGCCTGGGACAGCGCCTTCATGGAGGTGAAGCCGCCGATGGCCAGGGGGGTGACGCTGGCCTCGGTGCCGCCGCAGAGCATCACGTCGGCGTAGCCGTCCCGGATGTAGTGGAAGGCGTCGCCCACGGCGTTGGTGCCGCCGGCGCAGGCGGTGACGGGGCAGGTGCACATGCCCTTGAAGCCGGTGTGGATGGCAACCTGGCCGGCGGCCATGTTGCAGATGCCGGTGGGGATGTAGAAGGGGGACACCCGGTCCCAGCCCTTCTCCTTGCCCTTGTCGTGTTCGGCCTCGGTGATGGAGAGGCCGCCGATGCCGCTGGAGATGATGACGCCGCAGCGGTCGGCGTCGGCCTTTTCGATGTCGAAGGCGGCGTCGGCCATGGCCTCCTTGGCGGCGGCCACGGCGAACTGGGTGAAGCGGCCCATGCGGCGGGCTTCCTGCTTGCCCAGCAGCGGCTCGGGATCAAAGCCCTTCACCTCGGCGGCCAGCTGCACCTTCATGCCGGTGGGGTCGAACTGGGTGATGGGCGCCACGCCGCACACGCCGTCCTGCACGGCCTGCCAGCTCTCGGGCGCGGTCAGGCCAACGGGCGTGATGGCGCCCAGGCCGGTGATGACGACTCTGCGTCGTTCCATAGGGATACCTCCTGTTAAGTCAGATGAGACGGGGGAGCGCACCGCTCCGCCCGGGGAATGTCACATGGCCATGCCGCCGTCCACGGCCAGCACCTGGCCGGTGATGTAGGCGGCCTCGTCGCTGGCCAGGAAGGCCACGGCCCGGGCCACGTCCTCCGGCGCGCCCAGGCGGCCCATGGGGATGGTGGCCAGCGTGGCCGTCTTGGCGGCCTCGGGCATGGCGGCGGTCATGTCGGTGTCGATGAAGCCGGGGGCCACGGCGTTGACGGTGACGCCCCGGGAGGCAAGCTCCTTGGCCAGGGACTTGGTCATGCCGATGACGCCGGCCTTGCTGGCGGCGTAGTTCACCTGGCCGGCGTTGCCCCGCAGCCCCACCACGGAGCTGAGGTTGACGATGCGGCCGCAGCGCTGGCGCATCATCTGCCGGGCCACCGCCTTCATGCAAAGGAACGTGCCCTTGAGGTTGGTGGCGGTGACGGCGTCGAAGTCCTCTTCCTTCATGGTCATGAGGAGGCCGTCCCGGGTGATGCCGGCGTTGTTCACCAGGATGTCGATGCGGCCGAACTTGGCCAGGGCGGCGTCCATCAGCTCCTTCACCTGGGCGGCGTCGGAGACGTCGCACTTCACGGTGAGGACCTGGGCGCCCAGGGCCTGGCAGGCCTGGGCCGTCTCTTCGGCGGCGGCGGCGTTGCCGGCGTAGCAGAGCACCACGTTGGCGCCGCCTTTGGCCAGCTCCAGGCACACGGCCCGGCCCAGCCCACGGCTGCCGCCGGTGACCACGGCGGTCTTATCGGTAAAATTCATCGTTCGTTCTCCTTTACCACCTGCACCAGAGCCTCCACGTCCGCCACGGTCTCCACCGTGTAGACGGGCATCTCCGGCACGGTCTTTTTCACGAAGCCGGTGAGGGCCTTGCCCGGACCGATCTCCACCAGGGCGTCCAGGCCCATGGCGGCCATCTTCCGGATGGAGTCCTCCATAAAGACGCTGCTCTGGACCTGCCGGACCAGCAGCTCGGGGATGGTGACGTCCTCGCCCTTCACGTCGCCCAGGCAGTTGAAGATCACGGGGATCTGGGGCCGGGCGAAGGTGACGCCTTCAAAATAGCCCTTCAGCGCCTCTCCGGCGGGGGCCATCAGGGGGGTGTGGAAGGGGCCGCTGACCTTCAGGGGCAGGCACCGCTTGGCGCCCTTTTCCTTGGCCAGGGCGGCGGCCTTCTCCACGGCGGCCTTCTCGCCGCCGATGACCAGCTGCCCGGGGCAGTTGTAGTTGGCGATGACCACGCAGCCCAGGGCGGAGGCCTCGTCGCAGGCCTCCTGCAGGGGGGCCCGATCCAGGCCCAGCACGGCCATCATGGCGCTCTCCCGGCCGGCGGCGGCCTCTTCCATGGCCTTGCCCCGGAACGCCACCAGCTTCACCGCCTGGGCGGCGTCAAAGACGCCGGCGGCGTGGAGGGCGGAGTACTCGCCCAGGGAAAGGCCCGCCGCGGCGGCGGGGACCACGCCCTGCTCCCGCAGCACGGCGGTGAGACCGGCGGCGAAGGCCACCATGCAGGGCTGGGTGTAGCGGGTCTGGTTGATGAGACCCTGGCTGTCGGTGAAGGAGACCTCCTTGAGGTCGAAATCCACCTCGGCGCTGTCGATGACGGCGCGGAAGGCGGGATAGGCGTCGTACAGGTCCGCCCCCATTCCGGGGTGCTGACTGCCCTGTCCGGCGTACAGGAAACCGAGCTTCATGGCGCGGCCCTCCATTCTCTCATGATCTGGTCCATCTGCTGCGGCACGGTGGAGAGGCTGTTCACCTCACCGGCGCCTGCGCCGCAGAAGAAAAGACCGTGTTCCCAGTCCCCCCGCACGGCGGCGATCAATGCGCCGGAGATGCAGTAGGGAGCGGTCTTGGGGTTGCAGGCGGAAAGGCAGCGGATGCACCGTTCCACCGGCGGCTGTTTGCCGGATTCCACCCGCTGGATCAGCGGGCTGCGCAGGGCCCGGCCGGGCATGCCCACGGGGCTTTGGACGATGGTCACGTCCTCCGGCTTTGCCCGCAGCAGCGCCTCCTTGTAGCCGGGAGCGGCGTCGCACTCCTCCGTGGCGATGAACCGGGTGGCGAACTGGGCCCCGGCGGCGCCGGCGTCGGTGTAGCGGCGCATCTCATAGCCGTCCTTCACGCCGCCGGCCACGAACACCGGGATGTCCCGGCCGTATTTCTCCCGGTAGGGGGCCAGGGACTCCAGCACCTCCCGGAGGAGGTCCAGCAAGGACTTGGGACGGCCCGCCTGGGCCTCCAGGGCCTCCTCCCGGGAAAAGCCCAGGTGTCCGCCCGCCAGGGGACCCTCCAGCACCACGAAGTCCGGGACGCGGCGGTAGTGCTTGTCCCAGAGCCTGCAGATGAGGCCGGCGGCCCGGCCGCCGCTGACGATGGGGGCGATGGCGGCGTCGCTCTCCGGCACCTCCGCCGCGATGGCGGGGAGGTCCTTGGGAAGGCCCGCCCCGCAGACCACGGCGTCCACCCCCGCCCGCAGGGCGGTGCGGATGCTGTCGGCGTACTGGGTGGTGGCCACCATGGCGTTGATGGCCACCAGCCCCGCGCCTTTGGCCATCTCCTTGGCCCGGCGCACCTGGGCGGCCAGGGCCCGGAGATTGGCGCCCCTGGGGTCGGCGGCGAAGTCCGGCTCGTTGAAGCCGCACACGGCGGTGGAGATGGTGCCCATGCCGCCGCAGGCGGCCACAGCGCCGGCCAGACGGTCCAGGCTCACGCCCACGCCCATGCCGCCCTGCAAAATGGGAAGGGGCAGCGTCTTCCCCCGGATCGTTACAGCCATTCCTTCGCGGTGGCCTCCAGCACGGCGCGGCCGCCGGCGTAGAGCTCCTCGAAGATCTGCCGCACGGGCTTGATCTCATGGAGCATGCCGGCCACCTGGCCGCTCATGACGCTGCCGTGCTCCACGTCGCCCTCCAGCACGGCCCGGCGCAGTCCGCCCAGGGTGACCTTCTCCAGCTCATCCAGGGTGGCGCCCCGCTTCTCCAGGGCCAGATACTCCCGGGCCATCTTGTTTTTCAGCACCCGGACGGGGCCGCCGATGGAGCGGCCGGTGACGGTGGTGTCGGAGTCCTTGGCGTTCAGGATGGCCTGCTTGTAGTTTTCGTGGATGGGGCACTCCTGGCTCACCAGCAGGCAGGTGCCCACCTGGATGCCGCAGGCGCCCAGGGCGAAGGCCGCGGCGGCCTGCCGGCCGTCGGCGATGCCGCCGGCTGCCACCACGGGCACGTCCACGGCGTCGATGACCTGGGGCACCAGGGCCATGGTGGTCATCTCGCCCACGTGGCCGCCGGACTCGGTGCCCTCGGCGATGACGGCGTCCACCCCCAGCCGCACCAGGCGCTTGGCCAGGATGGTGGCGGCCACCACGGGGATGACCTTGATGCCGTGGTCCTTCCAGGCGGGGACGTACTTGCCGGGGTTGCCGGCGCCGGTGGTGACCACCTGGACGCCCTCGTCGATGATGACCTGGGCGATCTCGTCGGCGCAGGGGTTCATCAGCATCAGGTTCACGCCGAAGGGCTTGTCGGTGAGCTCCTTGGCCCGGCGGATCTCCTGGCGCAGGCGCTGGCCGTCCCAGGCGCCGGTGGCGATCATGCCCAGCGCGCCTGCGTTGGAGCAGGCGGCGGCGAACTCGCCGGTGGCGATGTTGGCCATGCCGCCCTGAATGAAGGGGAACTCGGTCCCCAGGATCTCATTGAGCTTTTTCATCATATTCTCCTCATGCGAACTCGATCAGCGCGCCGCCCCAGGTGAGGCCGCCGCCGAAGCCCACCACCAGCACCCGGCTGCCGCTGTGGATCTTCCCCAGATCCTGCAGCTCGCTGAGGACCAGGGGGATGCTGGCGGCGGAGGTGTTGCCGTATTCTTCGATATTTTTATAGTACTTCTCCGGCGGGATGTGGTATTTGCGCACCGCCAGGTCGATGATGCGGGCGTTGGCCTGGTGGAAGACGAAGAAGTCCACGTCCGCGGCGGTCATGCCCGCCTTGGAGAGCACCTGGTCCATGCAGTGCGGGACCGTCTCCACCGCGAATTTGAAGACCTTGGTGCCGTCCATCTGGATGTAGCTGTGCTCGCCGGTCTCCACGCCGGCCACCCGGAGCAGCTCATTGTCTCCCCGGGTCCCCAGCACGGCGCCGATGGAGGGCCACTCCTGCCGCCACTCCACCACCGCGGCGCCTGCGCCGTCTCCGAAGAGGATGCAGGTGCCCCGGTCCTGCCAGTTCAGGATGCGGCTGAGGACCTCGGCCCCCAGCACCAGACCGTATTTCCGGGGGGATGCGGCCAGCAGGCACTCCATGGTGTGCAGGCCGAAGAGGAAGCCGGTGCAGGCGGCGTTGAGGTCGAAGCACAGCGTGTCCTCCGGCAGCCCCAGCTCCCGCTGGAGGGTGCAGGCCGCGGCGGGCACCAGCTCGTCGGCCGTCAGCGTGGCCACGATGCACGCGCCGATGTCCTCCGGGCGGATGCCCGCCTTCTCCAGGGCGGACTTGGCCGCCTGGGTGCAGAGATAGGTGTGGTTTTCGCCGCCGGTGCAGTGGTGGCGGTGGCGGATGCCGGTGCGGGTGGTGATCCACTCGTCGTTGGTCTCCACGATCTTGGCCATGTCGTCGTTGGTGACGATGTGCTGCGGGACGCAGCGGCCGGTGCCGCGGATCTTGATCCCACTCATAGCTCCTCCTTCTGGGAGGCGGCCGCTCCCATCTTTCTGAATTTCTGGTAGCGGTCGGCGGCCAGGGCGGCGCCGCTCTCCTTGCTCAGGGAGCTCAGGTGCCGCCGCAATGCCCGGTCCACCTGCCGGATGGCCTGGAGGGGCGCGGTGTGTGCGCCGCCCTCCGGCTCGGGGATGATGTCGTCGATGACGCCCAGGTGCATCAGGTCCGGGGCGGTGAGCTTCATCATCTCACAGGCCTCGGCGCTGCGGGAGGCGTCCTTCCACAAAATGGAGGCGAAGCCCTCGGGGGAGAGGATGGCGTAGACGGCGTTCTCCAGCATCAGCACCCGGTTGGCAACGCCCAGCGCCAGCGCGCCGCCGCTGTTGCCCTCGCCGGTGATGATGGCCACCACGGGCACGGTGAGCCGGCTCATCTCCATCAGGTTCCGGGCGATGGCCTCGCCCTGGCCCCGGGCCTCGGCCTCCAGGCCGGGATAGGCGCCGGAGGTGTCGATGAGGGTGATGACGGGGCGGCGGAACTTCTCCGCCTGGCGCATCAGCCGCAGCGCCTTCCGGTAGCCCTCGGGGTTGGGCATGCCGAAGTTGCACTTGAGGTTTTCCTCCAGGGTCTTGCCCTTGCGGGTGCCGATGACGGTGACGCTCTGGCCGTGGAAGCGGGCCACGCCGCCCAAAATGGCGGCGTCCTCGCCGCACAGGCGGTCGCCCTTGCACTCGAAAAAGTCGGTGAAGAGGCCGTCGATGAAATCGCAGACGTTGGGCCGCTGGGGGTGGCGGGCAATGGCCACCCGCTCGGCGGCGGTGATGGTACTCATGCGCGGCCTCCTTTCTCGTGGAGCATCAGCAGCCGGGCCAGGGTCTCCCGCATCTGGGCCCGGGGGACCACGGCGTCCACGAAGCCGTGCTCTTCTTGGTATTCCGCCCGCTGGAAGCCCTCGGGCAGCGTCTCGCCGATGGTCTGCTGGATCACCCGGGGACCGGCGAAGCCGATGAGGGCGCCGGGCTCGGCCAGGATGATGTCGCCCAGGGAGGCGAAGCTGGCGGTGACGCCGCCGGTGGTGGGGTCCGTCAGCACGGAGATGTAGAGGACGCCCTTGTCGGACAGCCGGGCCAGGGCCGCGGAGGTCTTGGCCATCTGCATCAGCGAGAGGATGCCCTCCTGCATCCGTGCGCCGCCGCTGGCGGAGAAGATGATGAGGGGGAGCTTGTTCTTGGCGGCATACTCGATGGCCAGGGTGATCTTCTCACCCACGGCGGCGCTCATGCTGCCCATGAAAAAGCGGCTGTCCAGCACGCCCACCACGCATTTGTGCCCGTCGATGGACCCGGTGGCGGTGACGGCGGCCTCATTGAGGCCGGTGCGGTGCTGGGCGGCGGTGAGCTTGCCCCGGTAGCCGGGGAAGGACAGGGGGTCCGCCGCGGGATATTTGGCGTTGAGCTCCCGGAAGGAGCCGGGGTCCAGGATGGTGCTGAGGCGGTAGTAGCCGCCGATGGGCCAGTGGTAGCCGCAGTGGGGGCACACGGACAGACCCTCGGCCACCGCCTTGCGCTCGCTCTCCTGGCCGCACTTGGGGCAGGTGACCAGCTTGTCGCCGGGGACGTAGTTGTCCCGGATGGCCTTCATGGCCAGGAGCCGTGCCCGCCGCTTGGCGAAAATACTGTTCATACGCGCTCCTCATGTTCTTCCACCCGGCGGCTGAAGTCCAGCAGCTCGGGCAGATGCGCGTCCAGGAAGGCCGTGGTGCAGCCGCCCCGGACGAAGATGGGATGGTACAGGATCTGGTAGCTCAGCTCCGCGTTGGTGGGGAAGCCCTCCAGGGTGAACTCCTCCAGGCAGCGGCGCATCTTGCGGATGGCCTCCAGCCGGGTGGGGGCGTGGACCAGGAGCTTGGCCGCCATGGAATCGTAGTAGGGGGAGAGGGTGCAGCCGTTGTACAGGCAGGAGTCCACCCGCACCCCGGCGCCGCCGGGGAAGTGGAGGAAGGACACCTGGCCGGGGCAGGGCTGGAAGTTCTTGGACGGGTCCTCGGCGTTGATGCGGCACTCGATGGCGTGGCCCGTGAGACGGATGTCCTCCTGGGCGATGTCCAGGGAGAGGCCGGAGGCGATGCGCAGCTGCTGGCGCACCAGATCCACGCCGGTGATCATCTCCGTGACGCCGTGCTCCACCTGGATGCGGGTGTTCATCTCCATGAAGTAGAAGTGCCTGCCGTCGGCGTCCAGCAGGAATTCGATGGTGCCGGCGCCCTCGTAGTTCACGGCCCGGGCCGCCCGGACGGCGGCCTCACCCATGGCCTCCCGCAGCTCCGGCGTCAGGCACCGGGCGGGGGCCTCCTCGATGAGCTTCTGGTTGCGGCGCTGGACGGAGCAGTCCCGGTCGCCCAGATGGATCACGTTGCCGTGGCGGTCCGCCAGCACCTGGAACTCGATGTGCCGGGGGGAGAGCACCAGCTTCTCCAGATACATCTCGTCGTCGCCGAAGCACGCTTTGGCCTCCGCCTTGGCCTCGGCGTAGGCGGCGGGCAGGCTCTCGGCGTTCTCGCAGCGCCGGATGCCCCGGCCGCCGCCGCCGGCGCTGGCCTTGAGCAGCACCGGATAGCCCACGGACTCCGCCGCCGCCAGCGCCTCCTCCACGGAGGACACGGGGCCGTCGGAGCCGGGGGTCACAGGAACGCCCGCGGCCTTCATCAGGTCCCGGGCGGCGGATTTGGAGCCGGCCTTGCGGATGCTGTCCCCGGAGGGGCCGATGAAGGTCACACCGGCCTGGGCGCAGGCGTCGGAGAAGTCGGCGTTTTCAGATAAAAAGCCGTAGCCGGGGTGGAGGCCGTCGCAGCCGGTGGCCTTGGCCACCGCCAGCAGCGCGTCCTGGTTGAGATAGCTCTCGCTGGCCTTGGCCGGGCCGATGCACACGGCCTGGGTGGCCATCTGGACGTGGAGGGCGTCGGCGTCGGGCTGGGAGTAGACGGCCACGGTCTCGATGTCCATCTCCCGGCAGGCCCGCAGCACCCGCAGCGCGATCTCGCCCCGGTTGGCGATCAATACCCGCTTCAGCATGGCTTGATGCGCAGCAGCGCCTCGCCGAAGGCGGCCAGCTCGCCGTCGGCCTTGAGCACGGCCTCGATGACGCAGTCGCAGGGGGCCGGGACCTCGCTCATCATCTTCATGGCCTCGATGAGGCAGACGGTCTGCCCCTTCTTCACCCGGTCGCCCACGGACACGAAGGGGGGCTGGTCGGGAGCGGGGGCGGCGTAGAAGGTGCCCACCAGGGGGGCGGTGATGGTATTGCCGTCATCCGCAGGCGCAGGCGCGGCGGCGGGAGCGGCGGGGGCGGCCGCCATAACGGGGGCCGCGGCGGCCACGGGAGCGGCCGCGGCCACGGCCCGGGACAGCTCTATGGAAAAATCCTGCTGGGACAGCTTCATCGACTGGAGGGAGCTGCGCTCAAAGCAGGCGATCAGATCATAAATCTCTTGATTCGTCATGACAGTTCCTTTCTCACCGGAAAGTGGTTCCGGAGGGGGACCAGGTCCCCCTCCGGAGCGAAGATCAGGCCTTGTGAGAGGCCAGGTAGTCCATGATATCGCCCACGGTCTTCAGGCCGGCCACGTCGGCGTCGTCGATGGTCACGCCGGTAGCCTCCTCCAGGGCCATCACCAGCTCCACGGAAGCCAGGGAATCGGCGCCCAGGTCGTCGGACAGGGAAGCGGTGAGGGTGACCTGCTCGGCGTCGCAGCCCAGGGTCTCCACGATGATGTCACGTACTTTCTCGAATTCCATATGTGTACTCCTTGATGTCGAAATATCAATTATTTTAATTAAAATTATTTAACTAAAATAATTTAAGCACATTGTATGCGAGGAGGGCCTGTTTGTCAAGAGGAAAAACGGAAGTTCAGAAAAAATATGGAAACTGCACAACCAAAATTTGCAGATCGCGGCAGAAAGCTATTCCCTTTTTCCCACAGATTCGATATAATGCATTCACGGGCGCGCCAGCGTCCGGGATCAGCCCTGCCCGCCGGTGCGGCGGAAGCGGGAGAAAACGAGGGTTTGATATGAGGATCATCATCGTGGGCGCGGGGAAAGTGGGCCTTGCGCTGACGCAGCAGCTGTCCATCGACAACGATGTCACCGTCATCGACCAGAACGGGCAGCTCATTGATAACATTATAAATGTATACGACGTGATGGGCGTGTGCGGCAACGGCGCCAGCTACGAGGTGCAGAAGGAGGCGGGGGCGGACAAGGCCGAGCTGCTCATCGCCACGGCCTCCAGCGACGAGCTGAACATCGTCACGTGCCTGGTGGCCAAGAAGCTGGGCGTCAAGCACACCATCGCCCGCATCCGCAATCCCGAGTATGAAAAGCAGCTGCGCTTCATGCGGGAGGAGCTGGGCCTTTCCATGGCCATCAACCCGGAGAAGGCCACCGCCCGGGAGATCGCCCGGGTGCTGCGCTTCCCGGCGGCCATGAAGCTGGAGTCCTTCTCCAAGGGCCGGCTGGAGCTGGTGGAGTACCGCCTGCCGGAGAACTCCGCCCTGAACGGGATGCAGCTTTCCGATCTGTACCGCAACATCCAGGTGCGGGTGCTGATCTGCGCCGTGGCCCGGAAAAACGAGACCATCATCCCCTCCGGCGACTTCGTGCTCCGCTCCGGGGACAAGATCTACCTCACCGCCTCCCCGGAGCAGCTGTCGAAATTCTTCCAGCATCTGTTCGTGTTCCGCAGCCGGGCCTCCTCGGCCATGATCGTGGGGGCCAGCAAGATCTGCTATTACCTGGCCCAGGAGCTTTTGCGCATGGGCATGTCGGTGAAGATCATCGACCGGGACCAGCAGCGCTGCGTGCAGATGGGCGAGCGGCTGCCCAAGGCGCTGGTGATCGTGGGCGACGGCACGGACAGCGAGCTGCTCCACGAGGAGGGCATCGAGAGCACGGACGCCTTCGTGGCCATCACCGGCATCGACGAGGCCAACATCCTCATGTCCATGAGCGCGGCGAGGCTCTCCGGGGACTGCTGCAAGGTGGTGGCCAAGGTGAACCGCCGGACGCTTCTGGACCTGGTGTCCGCCGAGGGGATGCTGGACAGTGTGGTGTCCGCCGGCGCGGTGACCACGGAGCTGATTTTGCAGTATGTCCGGGCCATGCAGAGCGCCTCCGGCTCCAAGGTCAAAACGCTGCATCGCCTGGTGGACGGAGCGGTGGAGGCCCTGGAGTTCCATGTGACCCGGGACGTGCCCTTCGTGGGCGTGCCGCTGAAGGACCTGGAGCTGCGTCCCGGCGTGCTGCTGGCGGGCATCGTGCGGCCCAACGGCGCCATCATCATCCCCTCCGGCAGCGACGCCATCCACCCCAACGACGACGTGATCGTGGTGACCACGGGGATGGCGCTGCAGGACATCCACGATATTCTCAAGTAAGACGGAGGGAGCGGCTTGAATTATCAGATGATCGGCTTTGTCATCGGCCGGATTTTGCTCAGCGAGGCGGCGCTGATGGTGCTGCCGGTGCTGGTGGCGCTGCTCTACGGCGAGTCCGTGCTGCCCTTCCTGCTGCCCATCCTGGCGCTGGTGCTGGTGGGCGGCGCCCTGGGGCTGCCCCGGCCCAAGCGCACGGCGCTCTACGCCCGGGACGGCTTTGCCGTGGTGGCTCTGGCGTGGATCTTCGTCTCCGCCTTCGGCGCGGTGCCCTTCGTCCTCTCCGGGGACATCCCCTCCATGGTGGACGCCTTTTTCGAGACGGTGTCCGGCTTCACCACCACCGGCGCCAGCATCCTGCGGGAGGTGGAACCCCTGACCCGCAGCGGCCTGTTCTGGCGCAGCTTCACCCACTGGGTGGGCGGCATGGGCGTGCTGGTGTTCGTCATGGCGGTGCTGCCTATGTCCGACGGCCACGGCATGCATCTTCTGCGGGCGGAGGTGCCCGGTCCCACGGTGGGCAAGCTGGTCAGCCGCATGGGAGACTCGGCCAAGATCCTCTACGGCATCTACCTGGCCATGACCCTTGTGGAGATCGCGCTGCTGCTGGCGGGGGGCATGCCCCTCTTCGACGCCTGCGTCCACGCCTTCGGCACCGCCGGCACCGGCGGCTTCAGCTGCCGCAACCTCAGCGTGGGCGCCTACCAGAGCGCCTACTTCGACGTGGTGATCGGCGTGTTCATGCTGCTTTTCGGCGTGAACTTCAACCTCTATTACTTCCTGCTGACCCGGCACTTCCGGGAGGTGTTCCGCTCCGAGGAGCTGCGGGCCTACTTCCTCATCGTGGCGGCGGCGGTGGGCGCCATCGCCCTGGACATCCTCCACATCTACGGCTCCGCCCTTACCAGCCTGCGCCACGCCTTCTTCCAGGTCTCCTCCATCATCACCACCACCGGCTATGCCACGGTGGATTTCAACGCCTGGCCGGAGTTCTCCCGGGGCGTCCTGGTGGTGCTGATGTTCGTGGGCGCCTGCGCCGGATCCACCGGCGGCGGCATCAAGGTGGCCCGGGTGGTGATCCTCATCAAGGCCTCCTACGCCGACATGCGCCGGATGCTCCATCCCAACGCCATCTCCACGGTGCGGTTTGAGGACAAGACCGTCTCGGACCGGCAGCTGCGGGGCGTGCATTTGTACCTCACCGTGTATCTGCTGGTGTTCACCGTGTCCTTCCTGCTGCTCTCCCTGGAGCAGTCCGATCTGGTGACCACCTTCACCGCCCTGGCCTCCTGCATCAACAACATCGGACCGGGCCTGGAGGCGGTGGGACCCATGGGGAATTTCGCGGATTTCTCCCCTTTCAGCAAGCTCCTGCTGTCCTTTGACATGCTGGTGGGCCGTCTGGAGATCTTCCCCATGCTGCTGCTGATGGCGCCGTCCATCTGGAAGCGGCGGCTCTCCGGCAGCCGGCGTTCCCTCTTTTGAGCGATGACCCCAGGGCCGCCCGGCGACGGGCGGCCCTTTCGGAAAGGAGATGCGTGACATGAAACTGGAATGGGCCCGGACGCAGCTGGCGGAGTGGGGCCGGCAGATGAGCCGGGAGGGACTGTGCCCCGGCACCAGCGGCAACCTCAGCGTCTATGACCCGGCGGAGGGCCTTCTGGCCATCACGCCCTCCGGCGTCCCCTACGATGCGGTGACGCCTGGCGACATCGTGGTGACGGACCTGGACGGCCGCATCCTGGAGGGGGAGCGGAAGCCCTCCAGCGAGTGGGCCCTCCACGCCATCCTCTGCCGCCGCCACCCGGCGGCCCGGGCGGTGGTCCACACCCATTCCGTCTACTGCACCACCCTGGCGGTGCTGGGCCTGCCCATCCGGCCGGTGCACTACGCCGTGGCCGCCGCGGGGGTGCGGGAGGTGCCCTGCGCCCCCTACCGCCTCTTCGGCACCCGGGAGCTGGCGGAGCAGGCGGCGGAGACCTGCGGGGACGGCCGGGCGGTGCTGCTGGGCAACCACGGCCTGGTGGTCTGGGGCGAGGACCTTCCCGGGGCCTGCGCCCTGGCCCGGGACCTGGAGTTCGTGGCCCGGCTCCAGTGGCAGGCCATGGCCGTGGGCGTCCCCAACGTGCTGACGGCGGAGGAGATGGACCGGGCCATGGTCCGTTTCCGGACCTACGGCCAGGGGAAATGAGAAAGAGGCGCCGGACCGCGGGAGCGGTCCGGCGCCTTTGTGCAGATGTACGGTTTTACAGGGGCGTCTCGGCAAGGCCGGCGCTGGTGAGGGCCTCCAGGATCTGATAGCGGTCCATCTGGAAGGTCTTTTTCATCTGCAGCGCCTCCTCCATGTCCAGGTCCACGATGCGGCCGTTCTGGGTGGCCACGATGCGGTTGCCCTTGCCGGCCACCAGGCTCATCACCGCCTCGTAGCCCATGCGGCTGGCGGTCTCCCGGTCCCGGGCGGAGGGGGAGCCGCCCCGCTGGATGTGGC
>CALWXB010000041.1 GCA_944385405.1 uncultured Oscillospiraceae bacterium
TCCCCCGTCACCATCGTCCAAGAGGCAAAGCAGCATCCGGACAAGGTGTTCCATGCCAATGTTATCAGTGACGGTGATCCGCTGGAGATCTACACCAGCCGGGACGGTGAGGTGATCTTCAAGAAGTATTCCCTGCTGGGCGGCGTGGAGGATTTTGCCGGCCAGCTGTGCGACACCATGAGCCGCTCCACCGGCAGCATCTGCGCCGTCACCGACCGGGACACCGTCATCGCCGTGGCAGGCGGCGGACGGCGGGAGCTGCTGGGCAAGCGCATCACGGCGGAGCTGGAGCAGGTGATGGAGAGCCGCCGGATCTATCAGTTCACCGGAGAGGGCGCGCCCCTGCCGGTATCCGACGGCACCGACAAGCTCACCGCTGTGGTAGCCGCCCCCATTTTGTCGGAGGGGGATCTGCTGGGCCTGGTGCTGTTCATCTCCCCCGCCCCCGTCCGCATCCCCGGAGACGCGGAATTCAAGCTGGCGCAGACTATTGCCGCCTTTTTGGGCCGGCACATGGAGAGCTGAAGGCAGAAAATCGCCAAAGGCGCCGGGCACGCCTTTGCCGCGGCCGCGGGGTTCCCCGCGGCCTTTTTCCGTCATGCCCCGCCGCCGGATGCATAGGCTGTACCAGCAAAAAGGAGGCGGTGTGCATGACCGGTCTGGCGGCCTGGGCGGGCCAGTGGCTCTGGGGAAGCGGAACGCTGGCGCTGCTGATGGGCACCGGCGTTTTTCTCACGGTGCGTCTGCGGTTCCTGCCCTGGCGGAACCTGGGCTACGCCCTTTCCAGCGCGCTGGGCCGGAAAGCCCGGCGGCGGGCTGCCCCGGAGGAGGTCTCGCCCTTCTCCGCCCTGATGACCGCCTTGGGCGCCACCGTGGGCACCGGCAACATCGTGGGGGTGGCCACCGCCCTGACTGCCGGAGGCCCCGGAGCGCTGGTGTGGATGGAGCTGGCGGCACTGGTGGGGATGTCCACCACCTTCACCGAGTGCCTGCTTTCGGTGCGCTGGCGGCAGCGGGGGCGGGACGGCGCCTTTACCGGCGGCCCCATGTATGTCATGCGCCGCGGCCTTGGGGGCCGGCCCGGCCGTATCCTGGGGGCGGCCTTTGCCCTCTTCGCCGTAGGGGTATCCCTGGGGATGGGCAGCGCCGCCCAGGCCAGCGCCATGACCCAGGCCGCGGGGGCCGCCTTCGGCATCCCGACCTGGATCTGTGCCCTGGCCGCGGCGGCGCTGGTGCTGCCGGCGGTGCTGGGGGGACGGCGCAGCGTGGCCGCCGTGTCCACGCTGGTGGTCCCTGCCATGCTGGGGGTCTATCTGGCCGCTTCCGCAGCGGTGATCCTGGGCAATCTGGCGCATCTGCCGGAGAGCCTGGGCCTGATCCTCCGCTGTGCCTTCTCCCCCCGGGCGGCAGCAGGCGGCGCGGCCGGCTGTGCCGTCACGGCCCTGGACGCCCTGCGCTACGGTGTGTCCCGGGGGGTATTCTCCAACGAGGCAGGTCTGGGCTCGGCGGGCATCTGCGCCGCCTCCGCCGCCTCCGACTCCCCTGTCCGCCAGGCTTACATCGGCATGACCGGCGTGTTCTTCGACACCACCGTGGTCTGCACCGCCACGGCGCTGGCCATCTGCTGCTCCGGCGTTCTGGGCCAGGCGGACGGCGCGGCCCTGACCATCCTGGCGTTTCAAACGGTGCTGGGGCCTCTGGGCGGTGCGCTGGTGGCCTTTTCCGTCCTGCTGTTCGCCTTTTCCAGCATCCTGGGCTGGGCATACCAGGGTGAGCAGGCCTTCGCCTATCTCACCGGCGGGCGCTGGCTTCTCCCCTACCGCTGCGTGTTCGTGCTGTCCGTCTTCTGCGGCGGTGCCGGGGCCCCGGAAGCGGTGCTCATCTGGTCGGACCTCTGCAACGCGCTGATGTGCCTGCCCAACCTCACCTCCCTCCTGCTGCTCTCCGGCACCGCCGCCTGGGAGGCGCAGCGGTTCCAGTCCGTCATCCGTTCGGAAGGAAACCGGTAAATTTTTTGCGCCAAGGTTGCATTTTGGGAATTTGATGATATGATAAAGGCGTTGTGAAATTTAATGCAAAGGACTTGATCACATGACCAAAATCGACATCATCTCCGGCTTCCTGGGCGCCGGAAAGACCACCCTCATCAAAAAGCTCCTCTCCGAGGCCTTCCCCGGGGAGAAGCTGGTCCTCATCGAAAACGAGTTCGGCGAGATCAGCATCGACGGCGGCTTCCTGAAGGAATCCGGCGTGCAGATCTCCGAGATGTCCTCCGGGTGCATCTGCTGCTCCTTGGTGGGCGACTTCAACCAGGCCCTGCGGGACGTGGCGGATCAGTTCCACCCCGACCGCATCCTCATCGAGCCCTCCGGCGTAGGCAAGCTCAGCGACGTCATCGTGGCGGTGGAGAACACCGCCGCCCAGGTGCCGGATCTCCAGCTCAACAGCTTCGTCACCGTGGCCGACGCCACCAAGGTGAAAGTCTACATGAAGAACTTCGGCGAGTTCTACAACAATCAGGTGGAGTCCGCCGGCACCATCATCCTCTCCCGGACCCAGAAGCTCAGCCAGGAGAAGCTGGAGTCCGCCGTGGCCATGCTCCAGGAGAAGAATCCCGGCGCCGCCATCCTCACCACCCCCTGGGACCAGCTGGACGGCAAGGTGATCCTCTCCGCCATGGAGAAGGTGTCCCTGGAGGCGGAGATGCTGGCCAAGATGCGGGCCGAGCACGAGGCCGACGCCCACGAGCATGAACACGAACACGAGCATGAACATCATCATGACCACGAGCACGAGCACGAGCATGAGCACGACCATTCGCATGAACACGAGCACGAGCATCATCATGACCATGACCACGGCGAGTGCTCCGATCCCAACTGCTCCTGCCACCACCATCACCACCACGCCGACGAGGTATTCACCTCCTGGGGTCGGGAAACGCCCAAGAAGTTCTCCCAGGCGGATATCCGCCGCATCCTGACGGAGCTGGACTCCGGCGTTTACGGCAAGATCCTCCGGGCCAAGGGCATCGTGGGCGGTGCCGACGGGGCGTGGGTGGAGTTCGACTACGTTCCCGGCGAGCACGACGTCCGCGCCGGCCAGCCCGACTACACCGGCCGGCTGTGCGTCATCGGCGCGGAGCTGAACGAGGCCCGCCTGGCGGAGCTGTTCGGCCTGTAAGCACGAAAGGAATCCGAGAGACATGGCTGATATTCCCGTTTATCTCATCGCCGGCTTCTTAGACGGCGGCAAGACGAATTTCATCAACGGCATCCTGGAAGATGGCTTCGCCCGGAAGGACCGGACCCTTCTGATCTGCTGCGAGGAGGGCGAGGAGGAATACAATCCCCGGGCTCTGGACAACGTCACCGTGGTCCATGTGGAAGAAGAGGAGGACCTCAAGTGCTCCCAGCTCAAGGCGTGGGAAAAGCAGTACAAGCCCCGCCAGGTGCTCATCGAGTACAACGGCATGTGGTCCATGGAGCGGCTGTACCGGGAGGTACTGCCGGCCAACTGGGTGCTCTACCAGATCATGACCTTCGTGGAGGCCGCCACCTTCGAGGTGTACGCCAAGAACATGGGCCAGATCATGATGGAGAAGATCACCAACGCGGACCTGCTGGTGTTCAACCGCTGCACCCCGGAGCTGCGGGACGCCCTGCGGAGCCGGAACCTGCGGATGGTGAACCGCCGGGCGGACATCTACCTGGAGATGGAGGACGGCACCAGCGAGGACTACCTCACCGGCGACGAGTGCCCCTTCGACCTCACCCAGGAGGTCATCGACATCCCCGACGACGACTACGGTGTCTGGTTTGTGGACGTCATGGACCACCCGGACCGCTACGCGGGGAAGCTGGTGCATATGAAGCTGGTGATGTGCCACTCCAAGAAATACCCCGGCATCCACTGCCCCGGCCGCTTCGCCATGGTGTGCTGCGAAAACGACATCACCTTCTACGGCCTCATCGCCCGCAGCCCCCAGCTGGACCAGTACGAGAACCGGGATTGGATCGAGGTCACCGCCCGGATGGCGGTGGAGGACCACCCCGCCTACCAGGGCAAGGGCCCGGTGATGGACGTGCTGTCCGTGGCCCCCTGCGAAAAGCCCGCCCAGGAAGTCGTCACTTTCTGATACGATCCGTATTTTTTCGACGCAAAACGCCCCTCCGTATTCGCGGAGAGGCGTTTTTTTATCAAAGTCTCCGCAGCGGCGGTTGTCCCGCCGCCGCAGTCGGGGTATCATAGGAGGCGAGGTGAGCGTATGGACTATGCAAAGATCGGGGCCCTGATCCGGCATCTCCGGCAGGAGCGGGGCCTGTCCCAGCGGGAGCTGGCCCGGGAGCTCTCGTTAAGTCCCAAGACCGTCAGCAAATGGGAGCGGGGCGGCGGCTGTCCGGATGTGAGTCTGCTGGCGGAGCTCTCCGCCGCCCTCCACGTGGACATCCCCGCGCTGCTGTCCGGTCAGCTGGCGGAAAACCAGCTCACAGGAGGAAGCATGAAGCAAAGCCGATTTTTTGTCTGTCCGGTGTGCGGGAACCTATCCGTTTGCACCGGCAATGCCGCCGTATCCTGCTGCGGCCGCCCTCTGGAGGCGCTGACGCCCCGGAAAGCCTCCCCGGAGCTTGCTCTGCACGTGACGGAAAGCGACGGGGACTGGTATATCGAAAGCAGCCATCCGGCGGAAAAGGACAACTACATCTCCTTTCTGGCCCTGGTGACCGGGGACTCCCTGCTGGTGCTGCGCCAGTATCCGGAATGGGAGCTCCATGCCCGGCTCCACGGGCGGCCCCACGGGAAGCTGGTGTGGTACTCCACCACCCAGGGTCTCTTTTATCAGCTGGTGTAAAGGGAAGGACCCTCCGCATTCTGCGGAGGGTCCTTCCCCGTTTCACGGTGCCATTTCCGCGGCGCCCTCCATGCCGCCGTCCAGCGGCGAGCCCGCCTCGTCCAGCATCCGCAGTCCGGCGGCGGAGATGTCCCGGCTCTCCGGCAGGAGAAAGACGTCCAGCACCCGGCGGTCCCGGATGGGGCAGGTGTAGGTGATGCCGCTGTTCTGGAAGGTATAGCACGCGGCCTCCTCCGGCAGCTCCCCGCCGCAGAGGATGACCACCGCCTCCCGGGGATTGCCGAAATTCCAGCTGCCTAAGGTCCCGGCGTCCAGGGAAGGCTTTCCCCCGCCTGCCCGCCAGCGGCCCGGGAACACGGTGTCCCGGTCGTAGACGCACAGGCACCACTGTCCCTCTCCGTCGGTGCACAGCGCCGCCAGATAGTCCCCCCGCCGCTCTGTCTCCACGACCTGCACAGCATCGGTCCCCAGATATTCCTCCGCCTTGCGGGAAAGGGCCGCCAGGTCCGTCTCCGGAGCAGAGCCGAAGTAGTGATATCCCAGGAAGATCCCCGTCAGGACGGCGGCCAGGAACAGTGTGGCCAAAAGCCCCCGCAGAAGCCGCAGCCGCTCCTGCAGGCTCTCCACGATCTGCCCACCTGCCGCCGCCGGCAGCTCCTCCGCTGTCAGACGCCGCCCGCTCAAAATCTCGCTGACGGAGAGTCCCAGGGCCTTCGCCAATGGCTCCAGGGAGTCGATGCCCGGCATGCCCCGGCCCGTCTCCCACTTGCTGACGGCCTTGTCCGTCACATGGAGCCGCTGTGCCAGCTCCCCCTGGCTGAGGCCCAGCTCCCGGCGGCGCTGCGCGATGAGCGCGCCTGTTTTCTTTGCATCCATAGCCTGCTTCCTTTCCCATGATTTTCATTCCATGATACCACGCCTTTACCTGCGGCGCACCCTACGGCCCGTAGAACCCGCCTTTTTTCGCCCCGCTCCGGTACAGACTGTATTTTTTCGTTGGAAAATACCCTTCGTATTTTGTTTTCCGCCTTGCTTTTCCGCCCAAAATTACTATAATAAGAGTATTCTGTGTATGCTTTTGGAAAGGAAACGGCCGTTTTGAAAAAGAATCCAATCTCCATCCCCAGGCTCACTCTGCCCTGGTGGGCCAGTCTGCTGGCGGCGGTGCTGACGGCGGGGGCCATCACGCTGCTGGCTCTGTGGTGCCAGCCCAATGCCCTGCGCAGCGTGCTGGCGGTGTTCCGGGGCCAGCCCCTTTTGATCGTGCTCAACGCCCTGCCGGTGGGGCTGGTGCTGCTGGCGCTGACCTGTCTCATGCGCAACGTGTTTTTTGCCGGGGCCGTGGTGAACGCCCTGGTATGCCTGCTGTCCATCGCCAACCGCATCAAGATCGAGGTCCGGGACGAGCCGGTGTTCCCCCGGGACTTCGCCCTCTTGAAGGAGGTGGGCAGCGCCGTGGGGGACTACGACATCCGCTTCCCCTGGGGCGTCATCGCCGTGGTGGCAGCCTGCTCCCTGGCGCTGGTGATCCTGGGTCTTTTTACCAGAAGTGCCCCCTTCCCCGTGAAACGGCTGCGGGGCTGGCTGGGATCACTGCTGGGTGCCGCCGCTTCGCTGGCTGTGCTGGCGGCGCTCATCTTGACGGTGTACGCCTCCAACGACCTCTACAACTCCTTCCGGGTGTCCAATGCCTACTATATTCCATCGGTGTTCAACGAGCTGGGCTTCCCCTACTGCTTCTGCCACCAGTTCACCACCTATCCCGTAGACCGGCCGGAGGGCTTCGACCGGGCTGAGGCGGAAAACTGGGCCGGGACGGTGACGCCGGGCCAGGGAGCGGACGTAAACGTGATCATGGTGATGAACGAGGCCTTCTCCGACATCACCGACAGCGATGTCTTCCTCTGGGAGGAGGACCCCCTGCCCAATCTCCACGCCCTGCAGTCCGACCCCCACGCCGTCACCGGCCATGTGGTGGTGCCCGGCTTTGCCGGCGGCACCGCCAATACGGAGTTCGACGTGCTGACGGGCATCCAGACCAACGCCCTCTCCGCCGCCACCACCTCCTCGTTCCGGGTGGTGAACCGGGACCTCAACAGCCTCTTCCGGGTCTTTGACGCCGACGGATACCACACCTCCTTCTTCCACCCCGGCGACGACTGGTTCTACAACCGGGAGAACGTATACGCCTGGATGGGGGCAGAGGAGACGGTGTTCGCCGACCAGATGGAAGATCTGGAGTACAAGGGCCGCTGGGTAACGGACGACTATATGGCCGGCATGATCGAAGACGCTCTGGACGACGCCGAGGCGGCAGGCGAGACGCTTTTCCACTATACCACCACCATCCAGAACCACATGTCCTACACTGCCGACAAGTACGGCGCGGATTACCCCTATCCGGAGATCCGGACCTCCGTCCCCCTGTCTGAGGAGGTGCGGACCATGCTCTCGGTGTACACTGCCGGAGCCATGGACGGCGACGCCATGCTGGGCCGTCTGGTGGAGAATTTCTCCCAGCGGGAGGAGCCGGTGGTGCTGGTGTTCTTCGGAGACCACCTGCCCTACCTGGGGGACAACCAGCTGGGGTACGTGGAGCTGCAGTCCGAGGTGGCCGTGGCGGAGGAGGACCGGACGGACGTGCTGTGCTCCTACAAGACCCCCTACGTGATCTGGGCCAACGACGCCGCGGCGGAGGCTCTGGACTGGGACAGCGCCGTGGAGAATCTGGACCTGCCGGAGAACGGCACCCTCTCCGCCTCCTTCCTGGGAGCGGCGGTGCTGGAGCTGACGGGCCGGGCGGACGAGGACCCCTGGTTCCGCTTTTTGAACGACCTGCGCCGGGTGACGCCGGTGGTGCAGAAAAAGACCTACATGCTGCCTGGCGGCGTGTGCTGGAAGGACAGCGATCTGGCTCCCCTCCCTGCAGAGGGGGATTTTCCCGGCGGCGAGGCGGTGCTGGAGCTCACGGCCAAATGGCGGCAGTGGAGCTACTACAATCTGCGCTATCAGGAATTTTCATAAACGCGTGACGCGCCCCGGCGGACAGATGGTCCGCCGGGGCGCGCTGTTGACAGGCGGCATGAAACCCGGTAAACTGTGGAAGAAAGGATGTGACAGGGATGAAGGTCTGGTCTTTGGCTGAGATCCTCTGCGCCGTGTTCCTCACGCCAGTGGCCGGCTTTGCGGCTGTCACGGCAGCCCGCCTCACAGGCTTGCTGGCTCCCGCCCCGGGCAGCGCCGTCCCCGCCCTGACCGTGATGGTACTGGCGGCGGCGCTGGTGGCGGTGCTGGTGTGTCTGCGGCTGCGGCAGATGCATCGGCGGTTCTGGCTCTGCGCCGTGATCCCGGCGGGATGCCTGGTGATGCTCTGGGCCATGCAGTACGATCTGCCCGGCGTCACCGCCCTGGTGCGCAGCCTCACCAGCCACTATGACCTGGAAGCCACCGGGTTCTACATGCTCTACGGCCTTCTCATCTGCGCCGGGACGCTGCTGGGGGTGGGCCTGGCGGGCCTGCTGGGGCTGCTGGCCCGGAAATGAACCGGATATGAAACAGCGCGCCCGGAGCCGTCGGCTCCGGGCGCGCTTTGTTTCATTTTCAGCCGCTGCAGCTGCATCGCAGCGCCTCCAGGAGCCATTCCCGCGCCTCCCGCAGCGCCGCTTTGTCCGGCGTCATCTGCAGCGCGTAGCTGACCCTGCCCAGGAGCCGCGCGAGATACCGCTCCCGGCTCTCCGTGATCCCCAGCCGGGCCATGTGATCCGCCGGGCCGAACCGACGGCAGTAGTACACCTCCTGCCGCAGCAGCCGCAGCTCCTCCGCCGGCACCGACGGCCGCTGGTTCACCACCAATCCGGTGACCGTCTGCCGCCGGGATGCGGGCAGGAAGCGGGTCTTGCCGCCGTTGAGGAAGAAGCCCCGGCGGCGCAGAGCTGATTCCACAAAGGGGATCACCTCCTCCGGCGCAAAGCTGCCGGAGAAGGTCAGGTCGTCGCAGTAGCGGGTGTAGCGGACGTGCCGCGGGGCACACCAGCCGCCGATCTCCCGGTCAAAGTCCGCCAGCACCAGATTGCTGATAGCCGGGGAGCTGGGCGCTCCCTGGGGAAGCCCCTGGCGGAAGTAGCACAGCATGGTCAGCAGCACCCGCAGCGGCTCGGCGTAGATCTCCGCCGGAAAGGCCGTATCCTTGACATCGCAGTAGCGGACGCTGTCGAAAAAATGCCGGATGTCCAGCTTCAGCACGGCGGGCTGCCCCGCGTGGGGCGCGGCGTTGCGGTAGGTTCCGCCGCCGCAGCGGTAGGCCGTAGCCCAGGGAGACACCGGCATGTGCACCAGCAGCACCCGGGTGATCCGCCGCTGGATATCCTTCAGCACGCCGTCCGGCACCCACAGCTCCCGCACCCCGCCGTCCTTTTTGGGCAGCAGGACACGGCGGTAGTGCCGCTCCAGGGAGTTGCTGACGGCGTACAGCGTCTCCGCCTTCACCCCCAGATCGCGCACCAGGGAGGCGCGTTCCCGATAGACGATCAAGCAACACGCCTCCCTCTCCGCCGTCACCGGGACGGTCCAAATGTGCATGGGGAGCCGCGCGGCGGTATTTTTTCAGCACACCGGCGGTGTGCAGGAATACCGCAAGCGGTCTCGCCTGCGCGCAGCGCATACGGTCAGAGTCTTTGCCGCCCGGCCGCGACTCGCGGCCGGGGCCCGGAACGGGACAGAGGCGGCCGCCCCGGGTGACGGGGGTCCAACAGTGCGCTGAATATCATGATAGCAGATGCACGGGCACTGTCAAGCCCATAGACCGGACACCGTCACGGCTGTGTCTCGCCCCGGGGGTGGAAATGCTGCCACACAGCCTCCGCCGCGGAACGGGGCACAACTGCCGCCAGCGTCTCCACGTCCGCCTCCCGGATGGCTCTCACGCTGCCCAGAGCCTTGCGCAGCGCCTCCCGGCGCTTGGGCCCCACCCCGGGGATGTCCTCCAGAGCCGAATGCAAGGCGCTCTTCCCGTGGCGCTCATGATGGTAGGTGACGGCGAAGCGGTGGGTCTCCTCCTGGATGCGGCCGATGAGGGAGAACACCGCCTGCTGGGTGGAGATGCCGATCTCCCGGCCCTCCGGCGTCACCAGAGCCCGGGTGCGGTGGCGGTCGTCCTTCACCATGCCGAACACCGGCACGGAAAGTCCCGCCTCCTCCACTGCCGCCCGGGCCACGGCGGCATGCGTCGCGCCGCCGTCGATGAGGAACACGTCCGGCAGGGGCAGGAACTTTTCGTCTCCCTCCGCCGCCCGCTTGAGCCGCCGCCGCAGCACCTCGCCCATGGAGGCGTAGTCGTCGGGGTGGCCCTCCAGGCCCTGGATGCGGAAGCGTCGGTAGGCGGACTTCAGGGGCCGGATGCCGCTGTAAACCACCATGGAGGCCACGATGTCGCTTTTTCCCGTGTTGGAAATATCGAAGGACTCCATCCGCTGCGGCGGGGCAGGCAGATCCAGCAGCTTGCCCAGCACCTCCAGCGTGTGGGCGGTGCGCTCGGCCTCGCTGGTGGCCCGCTCCGCCTCCTCCCGGGCGTTGCGCTGAGCCATCTCCCGCAGCTCCGCCTTCTCCCCCCGCTGGGGGACGTGGACCCACACCCGCCGCCCGGCCCGCTGGGTCAGGGCCTGGGAGAGGTCCTGGCAGAAGTCCTCCGTAGCCTGGGGCAGCAATATCTCGTGGGGCAGCACCGCCCGGGGCAGGTAGTACTGGGCCGTGAGGGCCGCGAGCATCTCCGCCTCGCTCTCCTCCATGGGGGCGGTGAAGAGGGAAGTCTCCCGGCCCGTCAGGTCGCCCTTTTCCATGTGCAGCACCGCGTAGCAGCACTTTCCCGCCCCCCGGTAGAGACCCCAGATGTCCGTGTCGGCACACAGTCCGGCGATGACCGTCTGCTTTTTGGAAAGGGCCCGGATGGCGGCGATGCGGTCCCGCAGTTGGGCCGCCTGCTCGAAATGCAGCGCCTCCGCCTCCGCTTCCATCTCCTCCGTCATCTCCCGCAGCAGCTGACCGGAGCGCCCCTCCAGCAGCGACACCGCCTGCCGGATCCGCCGCTGGTATTCCTCCGCAGTCATCTCCGGACGGCAGAAGCCGTCGCACCGGCCCATGTGGAAGTTCAGGCAGGGGCGCTCCGCCCCGATGTCCCGGGGGAAGCGTCGGCTGCAGGTGGGCAGGCGCAGCGCCGCGCACACGGCGTCCACAGCCTGCCGGGTCTCATAGCGGCCGCCGAAGGGACCGAAGTATTTCGCCCCGTCGTTGGTCATCCGGCTCACCAGGGAAAACCGGGGATACGTCCCTGCGGACAGCCGCACGAAGGGATAGCCCTTGTCGTCCTTGAGGAGGATGTTGTACTTGGGGCTGTGGCGCTTGATGAGAGAGTTTTCCAGCACCAGCGCCTCAAACTCGCTGGAGACGAAGATCGTGTCGAACCGGTCCACCTGGGAGACCATCTGCCGCGTCTTGACGGTGTGGGCGGCGCTGTCCTGAAAATACTGGCTCACCCGGTTTTTCAGCTTTTTGGCCTTGCCCACATAGATCACGGTGCCGCTTTTGTCCATCATCAGGTATACCCCCGGGACCAGGGGCAGATCATTGGCCTTTTCCCGCAGCTCTTCCTTTGTCATATCCACACCTCCCCGGGCCTCACAGCCCCGCAATGTTTCGGACCACACCCCACGCCAGCAGCGCTGCCGCCAGGGCGATGCTCACCCGCCGGTCCCAGCATCCCCGGCGCACACGATGCCATACCAGCCATCCCAGCGCCGGCAGCGCCAGGGCCAGGCCCCAGTTGTAGTGCCAAGCCTCCCAAAAGCGGCCGTGGAGCACCGCCAGGCAGAAGTCGGTCACCCCGCAGCCCGGGCACCGCAGCCCCGTCACCGCCCGGAAGGGGCAGGGGATGCGCAGGCCCAGCGGGATCAGCACATAGCCATAAAGCAGGCCGGCGCAGATCCATGCCGCGCCGGCCCTGTACAGTCCCTTGTTACCGGACCGCATACTCGTTGAGATTGGATTGCAGCAGCGCAAAGGAAATGACCCCGAAACCCAGCAGGCCCAGCAGCAGATACAGGATCCCCAGGTATCCGCCCCCGCCCCGCAGACGGTCCATAGCGTCGCCGCACTTGTAGAGCCAGTAGAGGCCGTAAATGCCGCAGGTGACGATGCTCAGCAGCAGCACCATGCCGCCGGAGGCGTCCGCGCGGCCGGTGACGATGTTCACGTCCTCCGCCAGGCAGTACATCCAGTACAGGCCGTAGATGCCGCAAGTAATGAGACTGAGCACAATACAAAGCGCAATGCTTTTGCGTTCAACCATCGTCTTCTCCCGGCGCCCAAAGGGCGCCTCTCCTTTTCTCTTTTTCGGACTACCGTCCGCTTTTGCTACAGTATAGCATGCCCCGCATGTCCGGCGCAACCACAAAACAAAAAACGGCGGTCCCGCCGCAGGACGGGACCGCCGGGTGCGCATGACTGCGCTTATTCGCCGAAGTTGTCGTTGACCAGCTCCACCAGAGCGCCCACGGCTTCCTTCTCATCGGAACCATCGGCGATCAGGGTGATGGTGGTGCCCTTCACAATGCCCAGGGACAGCACGCCCAGCAGGCTCTTGGCGTTGACGCGGCGATCCTCCTTCTCGACCCAGATGCCGCTTTTGAATTCATTGGCCTTCTGGATGAAGAACGTAGCGGGTCTGGCATGCAGGCCGACCTCATTATTCACGGTGATCTCCTGAGTATACATGATACAGCTCTCCTTTTCCATATCAAGTTAAACTAAAAAAAGCATTGCATCAGCAATGTACTACTGCTACCATCATAACTGGTTTTTCTCCGCTCGTCAACGGTGTTTTTCACAAACATTTCATAAAAAGGGGTTGTCCGGAATTTTGCTTTTGGTAGTTTACACCACTTTTCCAGACAGTTATACCGAAAAGTCCGGCTTTTTTGCAGAAGCCAAAAAACCGCCGCTTTCGCGGCGGTTTTGAGGACCGGAGATCAATAATTGGTGGCCTTGATCTGGAAATAGGCCTGGGGATGAGCGCACACGGGGCACACCGCCGGAGCGCTCTCAGCCAGCTCCACGTGGCCGCAGTTGCGGCAGAACCACATGACCTTCTCACCCTTGCGGAAGACCTCGCCCTTCTTCAGGTTGTCCAGAAGCTTCAGATAGCGCTCTTCGTGAGTCTTTTCGATCTTGGCTACGCCCTCGAACTGGGCGGCCAGGGCCAGGAAGCCCTCCTCCTCGGCGGTGCGGGCCATCTCAGCATACATCTTGGTCCACTCTTCGTTTTCGCCGGCAGCGGCAGCCGCCAGGTTCTCCTCGGTGGTGCCGATACCGCTGAGGGCCTTGAACCACAGCTTGGCATGCTCCTTCTCATTGAGCGCCGTCTCCTGGAAAATGGCTGCGATCTGCTCGTAGCCCTCCTTCTTGGCCTTGCTGGCAAAATAGTCGTACTTGTTGCGGGCCTGGGACTCCCCCGCAAACGCGATCCACAGATTGGCCTCCGTCTTGCTCCCCTTCAGTTCCATGTGATTGAATCTCCTTTCAAATGTTCTGATTCCTTCCCGCACGCGGGACAAATACCGTTGAAGATCAGGCTGTGGCTCTCCACCTGCCAGCCGTCCCGGGCAGCCTGAACGTCCAGACTGCCGTCATAGGCCATCTCCGCATCCGCCACGCAGCCGCAGCGGATGCACCGCAGATGCGGGTGGGGCCGCAGCTGGGCGTCGAACCGGGCCACCGGTCCGCCCAGCTCCACCAGCGCCCCCTCCTCTGCCAGAAGATGGAGGTTGCGGTATACCGTGCCCAGACTGAGCCGCGGCATCTGTTCCCGCAGCTCCTCATAGACCATCTGGGCGGTGGGATGGGCCCGGGAGGCGCGGACCGCCTGATAGATCCGCTCCCGCTGACGGGAAAACCGACGTTCTCCCATAGGCGCCTCCTTAATAGTAATGATTATCTTTATTGTTATTATACCAGTCATTCTGCAAAATGCAAGCCCTATTTTCAAAAAAGGAAAACTTTTTTTGCATACCTTCCGGCGCAGAACGCACACTAGCCATTGGGTATCGCACATGTCCCCGCAAAGGAGGATGGAAGTTGAAACGAAGCGTGACACTCTTGCTGGCCGCGCTGCTGTCGGTGTCTCTGCTCACCGCCTGCGGCCGGGACGACAAGCGGGAGGACACCCTGGACAATGCCGTCACCGACGGCATGGAGGACCTGAAGGATGACGTTGAAGACGGCGTGCATGACGCCGGAGACGCCATCGCGGACGGGACGGAGGATGTCAAGGACGCCCTCACCGACGGCAAGGACAACACTCAGGACGCTCTGACGGACGATGACACGGCAAATCGCAATGAGACGCAAAACGGCACCGCGGACACCCGCCAGACCCACGAGGACGAAGCCCTGCTCAAGGGCGCGTCCTATGAGCAGATGCTGCGCAACGCCCAGGTCCACGACACAGACGGCGATCTGACGGACCACGAAAATGCTGTGACCCCCGGCATCGCCAACTGACCCCGCCTCCCGCGGATTCCGGCTGCGTCCGGGCTCCGCGGGAGGTTTCCTGTTTGCTTTTGCCGTCCTTTCCGGTATAATGGCAGCAACGACACACAGCGAGGTGCAGCCATGTCCGAGATGTTTCCCATGCGGGTCATCGCCCGCGTCCACAGCGATTTTTCCACCAAGTTCGGCGTCCCCCGGCAAAGCGGTCTGGTGGATGCCCTGGAGGCCACGGTGGTATTTGAGCCCCCCTACCGCAATGCCGACGCTCTGCGGGGACTGGAGGATTTTTCCCACCTGTGGCTGGTATGGGTCTTTGACCAGGCGGTACGGGATACGTGGTCTCCCACGGTACGGCCGCCCCGGCTGGGAGGCAACGCCCGAATGGGGGTATTCGCCACCCGCTCCCCCTTCCGGCCCAATCCCATCGCCCTCTCCGCCGTGGCCCTGGCCGGCATCGACCACTCCCCCGACTTGGGGCCGGTGCTGCGCATCCGGGGCGCAGACCTGATGGACGGCACCCCCATTCTGGACATCAAGCCCTACATCCCCTATGCCGACTGTATCCCCCAGGCCCGGGGCGGCTTTGCCGCCGTGCCCGCCGGGGCGGAGCTGACGGTACACATCCCGCCGGAGCTGGCGGAAATTTTCCCCGCGGAGCGGCTGGAAGCGCTGCAGGGCGTCCTGGCCCAGGATCCCCGGCCCCGGTATCAGCACGACCCGGAGCGGATATACGGCTTTACCTTCGCCGGCTATGAGATCCGCTTCCGGGTGGAAGGGGACGCCCTCACGGTGGTGGACCTCCGGTCGGCGGACGCAGCCCCTTGATGGATGGAAACGCACGCCCCTCCGGATGGAGGGGCGTGCGTTTTTTCAGCCGTTCTTTTTTCTGCGCACCAGGGTGCGGCCCATATATCGGGGATTGACGCAGAAGATGTACACCATGGCCGCAGCCAGCAGCACCGCGGTGGCTGCCGGACGCCATCCGCTGTACCATCCCGCCAGCACCACCGCCGCCTGGAAGGCGCAGTACATGGTTTCGATGCGGGCATTGCGCCGGCGGCGGTCCGGATCTCGCTCATACCAGAGGTTCCGGGCCATCCACAGGGACGCCGCCAGCAGCAGCGCCAGCTTCACCGCCAGTTCGATCCAGTCCGGTCCCACCCCCAGAGGCGGGTCCCAGGGATAGATGACTGCGTTGAGAAAGGCCGCCTGGGCGATGATGGCAATGCGGGTGAGATTCATGTGCAGGATGCGCGGATCCGGCTGTTTTGCAGAGGGGGCAGGCACCCCATCCGTCTCACAGCCGTCCCGGAGCAGAGCATCCGCAGTGACGCCCAGTGCCTGACTGAGCCGGGCCAGATTGTCAGCGTCCGGCTTGGCAGTCCCCTGCTCCCAGCGGGAGACCGCCTGCCGGGAAACGCCCAGCCGCTCTGCCAGCGCCTCCTGTGAAAACCCGTGCTGTTTGCGCAGAGCCAGGATCCGTTCACCGATCCCCATATCCGCACCTCCTTCGCTACTGTCTCCATCCTATCAGACAGAGCCCCGAAGTGCCACCGCTTTTTCGTTCCATTTCCGCAACAAGAGGTGACATCCTACAAAATCCGGGGCCAAACAGCCTGCGGCGGCATGAAAAGATCCCCTGTCCGTATGGACAGGGGATCTTTTTCTATGGCTTCTTACTTCGCAGCCTTGGCGGCCCGGATGGCCTCCGTCAGCATCGGGGTGACCTTGAACAGGTCGCCGCAGATGCCGTAGTCCGCGATCTCGAAGATGGGAGCGGTGTCGTTCTTGTTCACCGCGATGATGCACTCGGAATCCTGCATGCCGGCCTTGTGCTGGATGGCGCCGGAGATGCCCAGGGCGATGTACACCTTGGGGTGCACGGTCTTGCCGGTCTGGCCCACCTGGTGGTCCGCAGACAGCCACCCGGAGTCGATGGTGGCACGGCTGCCGCCGACCACGCCGCCCAGCTCGGCCGCCAGCTCTTCCGCCAGCTTGATGCCGCCCTCGACGTCCTTGCTGATGCCGCGGCCCACGGACACGATGAAGTCCGCACCGATCAGGTCCACCAGCTTCTTCGCAGCCTTCACCACCTCGGTGACCTCGGTCTGGATGTCGCTCTCGCTCAGCTCAAAGCTGGGCTTCACGATCTCCACCGCGTCCGCCTTGGCCTGATCGAAGGGGTTCTTCTTCATCACGCCCGGACGCACCGTCGCCATGCAGGGACGGAACCGCGGGCAGATGATGGTGGCCATCAGGTGGCCGCCGAAGGCAGGACGGGTCATCTTCAGGTTCCGGTCCTCCATGTCCCACTTCTGGCTGTCCACGTCCAGGGTGCTGGACTCACGCAGGAACTGGATGTAATTGGCCACATCCACGTCCAGGTGCGTGCAGTCCGCGCACAGACCGGTGTGCAGACGGGCCGCGCAGCGGGGACCCAGGTCACGGCCGATGTTGGTGGCGCCGATCAGGAACGCCTCCGGCTTCATCTCCTCGATGACGTCGCAGATCACCTTCGCGTAGGCGTCGGTGGTGTAGGTCCCCAGCAGGGGATGCTCGCACACGATCACCTTGTCCGCGCCGTAGCCGCCCAGCTCCTTGGCAACGCTCTCGATGCCCTCGCCGCCCAGCAGCAGGCCGCACAGGTTCACGCCCAGCTCGTCCGCCAGGTCACGGCCCTTGGAGATCAGCTCGAAATCGGTGGGCATCAGCTTGCCCTCGCGCTGCTCACAGAACACCCATACATCCTTGAAAGCAGCGATATCCGCACTGTTGAAATTAGACATATTCCTCTATTCCTTTCTCAGATGATATGCTTGTCGGCCAGGATCCCCGCCAGCTTCTCGCAGGTCTCCTTGCCGGCGCCCTCCAGCATCATGCCAACGCCCTTCTGGGGAGGCGTGAAGCTCTTGAAGATGTTGGTGGGAGAGCCCTTCAGGCCGATGGTGGTGGCGTCGATCAGGGGATGATCCTTCAGCTTCTCATAGTCGAAGGTCTCCAGGGGCTTGTTGTAGGTGGCATAGATGCCGCCGATGCTCATGTAGCGGGGGGTGTTCAGCTCCTTGATGCAGGTGATCAGGCAGGGGGTCTTGACCTTGATGGTCATGTAGCCGTCCTCCAGCATGCGCTTGACGGTAATAGTATCGCCGTCCTTCTGGATGTCCGCGGCGTAGGTCACCTGGGGCAGGTGCAGCTTCTCGGCGATCTGGGGACCCACCTGAGCGGTGTCGCCGTCGATGGCCTGCCGGCCGCACATCACGATGTCGTCAGACTCCACGCCGATGGTGGAGATGGCAGCGGCCAGGATCTGGGAGGTGGCGTAAGTATCGGAGCCGCCGAACTCACGGGCAGACACCAGCACGGCCTCGTCCGCGCCCATGGCCATCAGCTCACGCAGCATGCCGGCGGCCGGCGGGGGACCCATGGTGATGACGATGACCTTGCAGCCGGTGGCGTCCTTGAGCTTCAGGGCGGCCTCCACGGCGTTCATGTCGTCGGGGTTGGTGATGGTCTGCATGGACGCGCGGTTCAGCGTGCCGTCCGGGTTCACCGCCACCTTGCCGGAGGTATCGGGGACCTGCTTGACGCAAACAATGATCTTCATAGTCGTTTCTTCCTCCTCTTACAGACCCATGTTGGCGGAGATGACGATGCGCTGGACCTCGGAGGTGCCCTCGTAGATCTCGGTGATCTTGGCGTCCCGCATCATGCGCTCCATGGGATAGTCCTTGGTGTAGCCGTAGCCGCCGAACATCTGCAGCGCCTTGGTGGTG
>CALWXB010000042.1 GCA_944385405.1 uncultured Oscillospiraceae bacterium
AAGCAGAGCTATATCACCAAGGTCATCCGCACCGAGGAGGAGAACTTTGCCAAGACCATCGACGGCGGCATGAAGATCTACAACGAGCTGCTCAGCGCCCACAAGGAAAAGGGCGAGACCGTGTTCTCCGGCGCCGACGCCTTCAAGCTCTACGACACCTACGGCTTCCCCATTGACCTCACCGTCGAGATGGTGGAAGAGGCCGGGATGGAAGTGGACCGGGCGGGCTTTGACGCCATGATGGAAGAGCAGCGCGTCCGCGCCCGGAAGGCCCGGGAGGCCCTGGGCGATCTGGGCTGGGCCGGCATCGAGTTCGGCAGCGACATGCCCGCCACGGAGTTCGTGGGCTATACCTGCACCAAGGCCCAGGGCAAGGTCCTGGCCATCGTGGCGGAGGAGGAGCTGCGGGACGAGGTGGCCGCCGGCGCCGAGGCCATCCTGGTGCTGGATCAGACCCCGTTCTACGCCGAGATGGGCGGCCAGGTGGCCGATCACGGCGTCATCACCGCCGGTGAGGCCCGGTTCGAGGTCACCAACGTCCAGAAGAACAAGGGCGGCAAGTTCATGCACTACGGCAAGGTGCTCTCCGGTCAGTTCCAGGTGGGACAGACCGTGGATGCCGCCATCGATGCAGAGCGCCGCAAGGCCATCATGCGGGCCCACAGCGCTACCCATCTCCTGGATGCGGCGCTGAAGAAGGTCCTGGGGGACCACGTTCATCAGGCCGGCTCTCTGGTGGAGCCGGACCGTCTGCGCTTTGACTTCACCCACTTTGAGGCCATCACGCCGGAGCAGCTGGCAGAACTGGACCGCATCGTCAACGACGCCATTCTGGAGGGCTACCCGGTGGTCACCGAGGTGCTGCCCATCGAGGAGGCCAAGAAAAAGGGTGCTGTGGCCATCTTTGGCGAGAAGTACGGCGATACTGTCCGCGTGGTGGAGATGGGCGACTTCTCCATGGAGTTCTGCGGCGGCACCCATCTGGACAACACCGCCAAGGTGGGTCCCTTCCGCATCAAGTCTGAGGCGTCCATCGCCTCCGGCGTGCGCCGGATCGAGGCCACCGTGGGCCGGGCCAGCCTGGATGTGATGAACCGCAACCAGGAGCTGTTGTTCCGGGTGGCGCAGCTGTTCAAGACCACGCCCGGCGATCTGGCTGGGAAGGCCGAGCAGCAGCTGTCTGAGGCCAAGAGCCTGCGTCATGAGCTGGAGAAGTTCAAGGCGGAGGCCTCCCTGGGCGAGGCCCGGCAGTTCCTGATGGCCGCCAAGGATGTGGGCGGACTGAAGGTCCTCACCGTCCACCGCGACGGCATGGACGCCGCTGCCCTGCGGCAGATGGGCGATTTCCTGCGGGACAAGGAGAGCGGCGTGGTGGCCGTGCTGTCCTCCGTCAACGGCGAGAAGATCACCTTCCTGGCGGTGTGTGGTCCCGAGGCTGTGAAGCGGGGCGTCAAGGCCGGAGATCTGGTGAAGGCCGTGTGCGCCGTCTGCGGCGGCAAGGGCGGCGGCAAGCCGGACAGCGCCATGGGCGGCGGCAGCGATCTTCTGAAGCTGGACGACGCGCTGGCCATTGTGGACGACTTCGTGGCGGAGAAGCTGAAGTGATGCTGCCCCAGGACCCCAACATCCTCTTGAGCTACGTGAACACGAAGCTCCGGGACGAGTATCCCAGTCTCACGGCCCTGTGTGAGGATCTGGGCGCCGACCAGTCGTCCTTGTGCCGGACATTGGCGGGGCTGGACTATCGGTACGATCCGGTGTATAATCAATTCATCTGAATGCTTCAACAAAGGAGGATCGTATCATGTCGGATTGTTTATTCTGCAAGATCATTGCAGGCGAGATCCCCAGCAGCAAGGTCTATGAAGATGACCTCTGCTTCGCCTTCAACGACATTGCCCCTCAGGCGCCTACGCATTTCCTGGTGGTGCCCAAGGCTCACATTGCTTCCGTGTCGGAGGTGACGGGGGACAACAGCACCGTGGTGGCCCATATCTTTGAGGTCATCGCCAAGCTGACCAAAGAGCAGGGGCTGGAGAGCTACCGCGTGGTCTCCAACATCGGCGAACAGGCGGGGCAGAGCGTGTTCCATCTGCACTTCCACGTGCTCAGCGGCCGGGATATGACCTGGCCTCCGGGCTGACCGCTGCATAAAACAGGCACTCTCCCATGGGAGAGTGCCTGTTTTCACTTTATCGGGACCCAATGACTAACGAGGCAAACTCGAAAGTGATGGAGGTTTGCCGCACGGATTCCAGATCCAGGAAATAAATGCTGTCGTAGGGGCGGTAGCGCACCGTCAGGTAGACGGTATCGCCTCCGGCGGGCCGCAGGGAGGCGGAGTGCAGAGAGGCATACATGCTGGCCTCCGTGGGAAATTGGTCCACAGGCAGGCACAGGCGGAGGCTTTCCGGAGAGGCAAAGAAGTCGTCCCAGGTCCGGCCGCCGTCCAGGGTGTACCAAAGGGAGCAGGTGGTTTCCTCGTCGCTGCCCAGCACAAGGCCGGTGTTGGAACTGAAGAAAAACAGATCGGAGGCGGTCAGGGGAAGCACGGCGTCCGCTGCACGCCAGGATTTTCCGCCGTTGGAGGTGACATAGAGCCGGGTGCCTGCGGCGGCCCAGCCATGCGCCGCGTCCGCGAAATACCAGGCAGAGGTCCCGTCCGGCAGGCGTACCGGCTGGACACAGTCGGTATCCGGCAGCAGCCCGGCGGCCTCCAGCAGATTCCCCCGGGCCCAGTGGTCGGCGGACAGGTCGGAGAGGATGGCGTCCTCAGGGAGAAGCGTTGACGACTCGTCACGGCCCAGCATCCGGTTGATGGCGGTGACGGCCTGAGCCTGGGTAACGGCGTCATCCGGACGGAAGGCGCCGTCGCTGCCGCCGTTCATCCAGCCCAAGGTGCAGGCACTGTATATATACGGTGACGCCCAATGTTCCTCCGGAACGTCCGGAAACGCAACGGTGTCGCCGTATCGTCCCGCCGGTGGGGCGAACTGACAGCGGTGCAGCAGTACCGCCAGCTGCGCCCGGGTCACCGGAGCGTCGGAACGGAAGGTGCCGTCGTCATAGCCGGAGAAAATGCCGTAGCTGGCCAGATACGATGCCGCCCGGGCGCAGACTCTGCCGGAGAGGTCTGAAAAGAGGGTGGGGGAGGCGGTGCCCAGGTTCTCCGCGTCCAGCAGGGCACAGAGCATCTGCGCCAGCTCACCCCGGGTCAGGGGGTCATCCGGCCGGATGCGGCCGCTTTCTGCGGGAAGATAGGTCCGCCGGGACTGCGTGGACAGCTTGGGCCAGGCGTCCGGCTGATGAGGGACCAGTGCCTCCCGCAGGACTTCCGCGGAAAGCAGCTCAGCCGCACGGACAAAGGACTCCAGATGTTCAGGTGTGGTATTGACGCCGCCCGGAGACTTCCAGAGAAAGGCCCGGTCCGTGCCCATGGCCAGCACCCGGTAGGCGGGGGTGTTGTAGGGCGGAGCGGTGACGGCACTGCGGGGGATGACCACCTGGATGGAGCCGATCAGACCGTCCCCGTCTGCCTGGGAGGGGACGTGGTAGAGATCCACGCGGCTGCCTGTGACCTCCGTCGTCACATCGGCATCGGTGAGACCGGGTACCGTCAGGGAAAAGCCCAGCTCCTTGCTTTCAAAAGAAAATGGCTCTGAAACGGCAGAGATGGCGGGCGTCAGCAGCAGGCATGCCAAGAGGCAGCAAAGGCATCGTTTCATGGTGCAGCTCCTTTCTGAGATCTTCCGGGCGGGTGGGATACGATCGGGAGTGAAAGAAACGTTCCCGGCCGTGATATGCGCCAGCGTATCCCAGCCGGGAACGGCAGATGGTCAAAGCTCGATCATGACGGAGGGGTGCTTACGGTATGTGGCCAGGCTAACCGCCACCAGCAGCACGCCGCAGACGATGGCGCCGGGAACGGTGGCGCCCAGGCCAAAGGGCTGACCGGCCAGCTTCCAGCCGATGGTTACCACGAAGCCGCCCAGCATGCCGGCCATGACGCCGGCGGTGGTGGCCTTTTTCCAGTAGAGGGCCGCCAGAGCGGGAAGGCCTGCGGAGGCGGCGTAAAACGCCCAGGCGAACATCAGCACGTCGTAGGCGCTCTTGATGTACAGCGCAATGACCAGTGCGCCCAGCGCCAGCACCACGGAGGCGATGCGGGAGAGGAGGATCTCCCGCTTTTCCGACATCTGGGGGTGGAAGGTTTTGCCCAGGTCGCTGACCACCGTCTGCACGGACACCAGCAGGAAGCTGTCCGCTGTGCTCATCATGACGGACAAAATGCCGGACAGCGCCAGTCCCGTCAGGCCCGGAGGCAGGATGCGGATGGCCAGGGCGGGCACCACGGCGTCCGCCGTGCCGAAGTCCTCCACCACGTTGGGGAGGATCTGCTGAGCGGCCAGGCCCATCAGAAACAGCAGCGCGATGGTGACGGCGTAGACGGCAGTGCCCCAGAACATGCCGCGTCTGGCGGCCTTCTGGTTCTTGGCCGCAAAGGCCCGCTGCCACATCTCCGCGCCCGCCATGGTAAAGACCAGATAGGTCACCACATCCCCAAGGATCTGTCCGTCCATGTAGGGGGTGATGTAGCTCTTGTCCAGATTGGCCCAGAACACATCGAACCCGCCCAGGAAGTTGATGCTGGAGACGGGGATCAGGAGATAGACAAAGATGACCAGCATGAAAAACTGCAGCACGTCGGTATACACCACGCCGAAGAGGCCCGAGGCGGCGGTGTAGATGATGAAGATCAGGGTGGCGATGAAGGCGCCCATCTCGTAGCTGATGCCGATCTGTCCGCCCAGCAGACGGATGATGGTGGCGGTGGCAGTGACCTGAGCGGCCACGGTGCCCACCATGGCAAAGGCCACCATGGCGGCAAGGACGCACTTGGGAGCGGTGCCGAAACGGTAGTTGAACAGCTCCGGGATGGATTCGATCTTGTACCGCTCGCCTACCTGCTGGATGCGGCCGGCATATGCGGAGAAGATGAACATGCCGATCATGTAGGGGATGGCGGTGGCTACGGCCTTGAAGCCGGTGGTGTAGGCGATGCCGGCCCGGCCCATCATGGCGCTGCCGCCGATGATGGTGGCGCAGACTGTGGCTGCCAGGACCATGGAACCCAGGGTGCGCCCAGCTACATAGTAGTCGTCGGCGTTTTTCACGCGCCCCACGAACCATACGCCTACCAGCAGCATGAACAGCAGATACAGGCCTATCACAGCCAGGTCCAGAGTTGTCACATCCAACATGAAAACATCGCTTCCTTTCGCTGCTCCCCGGCTCCTCAAAACGCTTGGCATAGTTGTTTTCAACAAATGAGTCCGGCGAACGATTGAGATTTTATGCACAATATAACAGAAAACGCTGGGGTCTGTCAAATACTTCACATGGATTTTATGGGAGAAGCGGAGAGACGGCAGCCGGCAAGGACGGACAGGGCGGGGAAATCCGGGGGCCGGGACTTTACAGCACCGGGATGAACAGTGTATAATCCCACCAGGAGCAACAGGCGGCCGTCCGGGTTCCTTTTTGAAAAAGGTAACCCGGGCGGAGCTTTTTTGAGGTGATGGGCATGGGCGGCACATACGTTCCCCGGGGTGGGTCTGGAGACGGCGTATGAGAAAACTGGCGTGGTTTGCCGGTTCATTTTCCGCCGGCATCTTCTTGGCCCAGTATTGTCTGGAGCCGGTGTACCTGCTGCCTGCGGCATTCGCTTTTTTGGCTTTGGGCTGCGGAGCGCTGCTGCTGCCCTACGAGCTTCGCCGCCGGGCACTGCTGGCCTGTGTGGCTGTTTCCCTGTCTCTGGGATATCACTGGCTGTATATCCGGCAGGTACAGCGTCCCATGGAGGCCCTGGCGGGAACAGAGTCTCAGGTGGTGATGACGCTGTGCGGAGAGCCGGAGGCAACGGACTACGGCGCCCGGGTGGAGGTGCAGCTGGAAGGACTGCCCGGAAAGGTGATGTATTACGGTCCGTCGTCCTTGCTGGAATGTCTTCCAGGGCAGACCGTCACGGATACGGTCTTATTTCAGAGCGCTTCCAAAATCCGGGACAGCGATGTCACGACGTTCACCTCCAAAGGAATATTTCTGCTGGCCTACCAGCGGGGCGAGGCGGAAGTGTCCTCCGGAACAGAGGACGCGCTGCGCTGGCAGGCGCTGCGTGTGGGGCGTGACATGCGGGAGCGGATCGGGATGCTGCTGGAAGGGGACGCCGCCGCGTTTTTGATGGCGATCCTCACAGGGGACCGCTCCGCTGTTTCGGCCAGCGCCTCCGCGGACCTCTCAGAGGCCGGGCTCTCTCACATTCTGGCTGTCTCCGGCATGCACTGCGGATTTCTGCTGACCATGGCCTATCTGCTCACCGGGCGCTGGTATCGCGGGACGATGGTGATAGCCCCGCCGCTGCTGGTGTTTTATGTGTTTCTCACCGGAGCCTCGCCGTCGGTCGTGCGTGCCTGCGTGATGCTGGGGTTCTGGATGGCTGCGCCTCTGGTGCACCGGCAAAGTGATGGGCCTACCACTCTCACCACGGCGCTGCTGGTGATTTTGGTGAAGAATCCGTTTGCCGCCGCGTCCATCAGCCTGCAGCTGTCCTTCGCTGCCATAGCGGGATTGCAGACCGTAACGCCTCGCCTGGCCGGGATGCTGCGGAAGAAGAAGGAAAAGCGGCTGATACGGCTGGTGAAAAACAGCTTCTCCGCCACTATGGGCGCCCTGGTGTTCACCGCGCCGCTCTGCGCGCTGTATTTTGGGACGCTGGTTCTGATTTCCCCGGTAAGCAATCTGCTGTGCCTGTGGAGTGCAGGCGTGGTGTTCATCAGCGGTCTGATAACGGTTGCGGTAAGCGTGTTCTCACCGCCTCTGGCGGCGCTGATGGCGTTCATTCCCGGCCTGACGGCGCGATACATCCTGGCGGCGGCCCATCTGCTGGCGTCCGTGCCGGGGCACGCGGTATACCTGTGCAACCCGTATGTGGGATACTGGATGGTCTTTGCCTACCTGCTTTTCGGCGTATGCTGGCTGCTGCGCCGGGGGCCCCGGCGGCGGTATGCGCTCTCCGCCGGACTGGCAGCCGTCTCCCTGACGGCCTCTGTCTGGGCGGGGAGAGCGGCCTACCGTGGGGATCTGGACGCGGTGATGCTGGATGTGGACCAGGGACAGAGCATCATACTGGCCTCTCACGGGACCTTTGCCCTGGTGGACTGCGGCAGCTCCGCCAGCTGGTACGGCCCCGGGGAAATGGCCGCTCAACAGCTTTCCGCCATGGGCTGCGGTACGCTGGATTATCTGATCCTCACCCACTTTGACGCCGACCACATCTCCGGCGTGGAGGAACTGCTGGCCCGGATGCCCACGGAACGGATCCTGGTGCCGGAGCCGCTATCCCGGGAACCCGCCCTGCTGCAGGCCGCGGAAGCATCGGGAACGGCAGTGGAAGTGGTGGAGCAGCAGCGGGAGCTGGAGCTGGGCCAGGCGGCATTGACGGTCTTTCCTCCGCTGGAGGGGGAGACAGACGCGAACGATGCCGGGCTTGTCATTCTGGCTGCAGTGGGAGAGCATGAGATGCTCATCACCGGCGATCTCAGTGCCGGAGCGGAGGCACGGCTGCTGGAGACCTGGGAGCTGCCGGACATCGAGGTGCTGGCGGCAGGGCATCACGGTGCTGCGGACGCCACCTCGGCGGAGCTGTTGGATGCGCTGACACCGGAGATTGTGTGCATCAGCGTGGGAGAGAACAACCGCTACGGCCATCCAGCCACGGAGACGCTGCGGCGGCTGGGAGCCAGGGGTTGTGCCGTGTATAGGACGGATCTGCACGGCGACATCCATCTATCATGGAATCGAGGAGACACAGATGGCATACGGAAAGAAAGCGCCGGCGAAGAATGAGGCGCTGCAAAAGCTCAAGGCGGACCTGGCGGGAGGGACCCCCGGCTGCGCCTACATTTTCCATGGGGAAGAGAGTTATCTCCGGGAGTATTACCTGGGAGCGCTGCGCAAGGCCCTGGTGCCCGCCGGCTTTGAGGAGTTCAACGACCACCGGCTGGAGGGAAAGGACCTGACGGTCCAGGCTCTGGCGGAGACGGCGGAGGCTATGCCTATGATGGCGGAGCGGACCTTCATCGTGGTGACGGATTTCGACCTCTTCCGCCTGGGAGAGGAGCAACGGGAGCGTATGATCGCCTTTCTGGAGGATATCCCGCCGTACTGCTGCGTGGTGTTTGTTTATGACACGGTGCCCTACAAGCCCAATCGGACCATGAAGAAGCTGTGGAAGGCCGTCTCGGAGCATGTGCAGACGGTGGAGTTCCGGGCGGCGGAGAGCGGGGACCTGCTGGCGTGGATCGCCCGGCGGTTCCGGGCGTTGGGGAAGGAGATCGACCGCCAGACAGCGGAGTATCTGGTGTTCCTCTGCGGTGGGCTGATGACGGGACTGGTGCCGGAGATCGCCAAGATCGCGGCCTATGCTAAGGGCAGTGCCGTCACCCGGGCGGACATCGACGCCGTGGCGGATCCGGTGCTCTCGGCGGAGGTGTTCCGGCTGTCCGACGCGGTGCTTCAGGGGGACTATGACCGGGCGGCGGGGATCCTGGGAGATCTTTTGAAGATGCAGACGGAGCCCATCATGATCCTGGCGGCCCTGGGCAGCCAGCTGCGGCGGATCTACACTGCCCGGCTGGCCATTGACAGCGGTCGGGACCGGTACTGGCTTATGGAGCTCTGGGAGATGAAGAGCGACTATCCGGCAAAGCTGCTGCTCTCCGCTGCCAAGCGCACCACTGCCGACTGGTGCGCCGACGCGGTGAAAATGTGCCAGGTGCTGGACCGGCGGATGAAGAGCGAGAAAGGCATCGACGCCGCCGGAGAGCTGAAGCTGCTGCTGGTGCGGCTGGGGGCGCGGCGGGCATGAAGCGGATCCGGGAAGTGATCGTCGTGGAGGGGCGTTACGACAAAAACGCCCTGGCTCAGGTGGTGGACGCCACTGTAGTCACACTGGGGGGCTTTTCCGTGTTCAACGACAAGGAAAAGCTCCGCTTCCTCCGGCGTCTGGCGGACAAGCGCGGCCTCATCGTCCTGACGGACAGCGACGGCGCCGGATTTGTCATCCGCAATTACCTCAAAGGGGCGCTGCCGGGAGCACAGATCAAGCAGGCATATATCCCCGACATTCAGGGAAAGGAGCGGCGCAAGCGCCGCCCAGGCCGGGAGGGGAAACTGGGCGTGGAGGGGATGCGGCCCGAGGTGCTGCTGGAGTCCCTTCGCCGCTGCGGAGCCACTTTCCTGGATGAGGAGATGGCGCCGCAGGCGGACAAGGCGCCCATCACCAAGGCGGATCTGTTTGCCCTGGGCCTCAGCGGCAGGGCAGACAGTGCCGCCCGGCGGCAGGCGCTGCTGCGGAAGCTGGATTTGCCTGAGCACCTGACCGCCAACGGGCTGCTGGAGGCGCTGAATCTGCTGTACAGCCGGGAGGAGCTGGAGAGGCTGCTGGAACAGTAAAGAGATGTTTCGATTCCGCTCGTTCGACAAAATCCGACAAATTTCGCAAAGACGCCGTGATATCCTGATGCCAAATCTGACCTGGAGGCGATCACCTTGCAAAAACAGCTTGCGGGCATGGCGGTATGCGGGGAGATTCCGGTCCATTACTTCTTGCTGGAAGAGCGGATGGAGGATCAGGCGGCAGTTTACGGTGTGAGCGTGGAGTATGGTGGGGAGGAGGACTCTGTCCGGCAGCTGGCCGGTTCCAGGGAACGGGTGGAGACGCTGCTGGCAGCTCTGGCGCGGGGGTCAGTGACGCCGGTGGCGCTGCGAGATGTGGTGGAGGACTGGCTTTTGCAGTAAAAGGCCGCCGCGGTGTGATTTCCCTTGCATTTTTTGGCTGGATTCGGTATAATACAAATCCATGCTGAAAAACTTGCACAGGAAGGACTGACAGCCATGGCTGACGAGATCAAAACCACGCAGGAAGAGCAGGCGGAGAGCCGGAACTTCATCCATGCGTTCATTGAAGAGGACATCGCCCCCGGCGGACAGTACGAGGGCATGACCGTCCATACCCGTTTCCCGCCGGAGCCCAACGGCTATCTGCACATCGGCCACTGCAAGGCACTTTGCATCGACTTCGGCAGTGCCGAGCGGTTCGGCGGCATCTGCAATCTGCGCATGGACGACACCAACCCCGCCAAGGAGGATACCGAGTACGTGGATGCCATTCAGGAGGATATCCACTGGCTGGGCTTTGACTGGGGCGACCGGTTCTATTACGGGTCCGACTACTTTGAACAGGACTATCAGTATGCCGTGGAGCTGATCCGCAAGGGTCTGGCCTACGTCTGCGAGCTGACTCCCGAGGAGTTCAAGGCCAACCGGGGCGACGTGGGCATCCCTGCCGTGAGCCCCTACCGGGACCGGCCCATCGAGGAGAGCCTGGACCTGTTTCAGCGGATGCGCAACGGCGAGTTCCCGGAGGGTTCCAAGACCCTGCGGGCCAAGATCGACCTGAGCAGCGGCAACTTCAACATGCGGGACCCGGTGCTCTACCGCATCCGGTATATCCATCACCACCGGCAGGGGGACAAGTGGTGCATCTTCCCCATGTACGACTTCGCCCATCCCATCCAGGACGCCCTGGAGGGCATCACCCACAGCTTGTGCTCCCTGGAGTATGAGGAGCACCGTCCCCTGTACGACTGGGTGGTGAGCAATGTCTCCATCCCGCACCACAAGCCCCGGCAGATCGAGTTCGCCCGTCTGAATATGGACCACACCGTCATGAGCAAGCGGAAGCTGCGCCAGCTGGTGGAGCAGAGCTATGTCTCCGGTTGGGACGACCCCCGGATGCCCACGCTCTGCGGCCTGCGCCGCCGTGGCTACACCCCCCGGTCCATCCGCAATTTCTGCGACCGTATCGGCGTGGCCAAGACGCCTTCTGTCATCGAGTACGCCTTCCTGGAGCACTGCCTCCGGGAGGACCTCAACGCCACCGCACAGCGCACCATGGCCGTGCTGCGGCCGGTGAAGCTCACCATCACCAACTATCCCGAGGGCCAGAGCGAGACGGTCACTGTGGAGAACAATCCCATGGACCCCGCCGCCGGTACCCGGGAGGTATCCTTCTCCCGCCATCTCTGGGTCGAGGCCGACGATTTCCTGCCCGAGCCGGTGCCCAAGTACAAGCGTCTCTATCCCAACGGGCCTGAGTGCCGTCTGAAGGGCGCGTATCTGATCACCTGCACCGGCTGCGTCCGGGATGCGGGCGGCAATGTCACCGAGGTATTGGCTACCTACGATCCCGAGAGTCGTGGCGGTGATCCCGCCGACGGCCGGAAGGTGAAGGGCGCCACCATCCACTGGGTGGACGCTGCCACCGCCATTGATGCGGAGGTCCGGCTCTATGACAATCTCTTCTCCGATCCCGCCCCTGATGCCGCGGACAAGAACTTCCTGGAGTGCCTGAACCCCGATTCCCTCCAGGTCCTCACCGGCTGCAAGGTGGAGCCGTCCATGAAGGAGGCCCAGGCTCCCGCCAGCTTCCAGTTCCTGCGCCAGGGCTACTTCTGCCTGGACAGCAAGGACTCTTCTCCGGAGCACCTGGTGTTCAACCGCAGCGTCAGCCTGAAGGACAGCTTCAAGAAATAAAGAAAAAAGCGGAGCGCTGTAGGCGCTCCGCTTTTTTGTTCGGTGGAACTTATACCGTCAGCTTCTGGTCCAGCCGGTAGAAGGTGAAGGTGCCGGTACCCAGCAGCGTGCCGTCCTGCTTCGTGATGCGCACATCGTAGACGCCGATGGAGCGGCCGGCGCGGACCTCTGCGGACTCCGCCCGCAGCGTGTCGCCAACGGCGGCACTTTTGAGAAAGTGGTAGCTGGCGTCCACGGTGACGGCGGCGTAGCCGTGGGTGGCCATGGCCGTGCCGCAGGCGGTATCCGCCATGGTGAAGTACAGCCCGCCGTGGGGGATGCCCAAGGGGTTGACGTCCTCCTCCGTCACAGTCTTGGTGACTACGGCGCGGCCGGGGGCGATCTCCTGGATGCAGATGCCCAGGCGGCGGCAGAAGGCGTTTTTCCGGTTCCGGCTCTCGGCCAGCTTCATCAGATCCATGGGATGGACCCTCCTTTGGTGTTGCATTTTTATTTATTCTATCCCATTCCCGCCGCCGCGTCAAATGGAGGCGTCAAATGTGCTTTTTGATGGTGTTGATGGCGCCCTTTTCCAGACGGGAGACCTGGGCCTGGGAGATGCCAACCTCCTCGGAGACCTCCATCTGAGTCTTGCCCTCATAGAACCGCAGGGAGAGGATGCGGCGCTCCCGCTCATTGAGCAGGTTCAGCGCGTCCTTCAGGGCGATGCGGTCCGTCCAGGACTCGTCGGTGTTCTTCGTGTCCCGCACCTGATCCATGACGCAGATGGCGTCGCCGCCGTGGTCGTAGATGGGCTCATACAGGGACACCGGGTCCACGATGGCGTCCATGGCGAACACCACCTCCTCACGGGGGATCTCCAGTTCCTGGGCGATCTGTTCCACCGTGGGCTCCCGCTGGGTCTGCGCCAGAATACGGTCCCGGGCCTGGAGGACCCGGTAGGCGGTGTCCCGCATGCTGCGGGACACCCGGATGGCACTGTTGTCCCGGAGGTAGCGGCGGATCTCTCCGATGATCATGGGGACGCCGTAGGTGGAAAAGCGCACGGGCTTGGTGGTGTCGAAATTGTCGATGGCTTTGATGAGACCTACACAGCCCACCTGGAAAAGGTCGTCCGCATTCTCCCCGCGGCCGGCAAAGCGCTGGATCACCGACAGCACCAGCCGCAGATTTCCCTCGATGAGCTGCTGGCGGGCCGCCTGATCTCCGGAGCGGGCCTGGCGCAGCAGCGCCATGGTCTCGTCATTTTTCAAGACCTTCAGCTTGGCCGTGTTTACTCCGGCGATCTCCACTTTTCCCTGCATGAAAGCTCCCCTCCTGCGGCTGAAAACTTCAAAAGGCAGTATGACCGGCGGGGGTTTTTCCTATACTGGGAGCTTTTGTCGGTTTCTGGACGCATGGGACGATCCCGCGGCTGCATACGCATAGGCATGGGGGGAGTGTATATGCAGTGCAGGATTCGGGATCTACGGTGCAAGGAGGTCATCAATATCTGTGACGGGTGCCGTTTGGGATTCGTGGGAGATGTGGATGTGCGGGTGCCGGAGGGGCAGGTGGTGGCGCTGGTGGTCTACGGGCCCTGCCGCTTTTTCGGCCTCTTCGGCAGGGGAGAGGAGTATTACATCCCCTGGGAGTGCATCCAGCGCATCGGAGACGACATCATCCTCATCGACAAGCCATTTCCCCGCCGGGACCCGATACCCGACCGAAAACGGAAGCGGTGGTTCTGAAAGAGGGGAGATGCGGCGGAAAACCATGAAATTTTCCCGCAGTTTTTGGAAATAATGCTTGCAATGGAGCGGGGAGGTGTGATATCATATTTCAGCATTCCGCACGGTGTGTCGACTTTCTGTCTGTGCCGAGAGGTTGGCAGGGAGGATGAAGCCGCCGGAGGTAAAACTAAATTGATTTGGAGGAACTCAACACTATGGCAAATTCTAACGTCGTTTCCATGAAGGCCCTGCTGGAGGCGGGCGTCCACTTCGGTCACCAGACCCGTCGCTGGAACCCCAAGATGGCTCCCTATATCTACACCGAGCGCAACGGCATCTATATCGTGGACCTGCAGAAGACCGTCCGGAAGCTGGAGGAGGCCTACAACTTCGTCCGTCAGCTCTCTGAGAGCGGCCAGGCCCTGCTGTTCGTGGGCACCAAGAAGCAGGCGCAGGAGGCCATCCGCGAGGAGGCCACCCGCTGCGGTCAGTACTATGTCAACGCCCGCTGGCTGGGCGGCATGATGACCAACTTCAAGACCATGCGCACCCGTGTGGACCGTCTGAACCAGCTCAAGACCATGCAGGCCGACGGCACCTTCGACATGCTCCCCAAGAAGGAAGTCATGAAGCACCTGGGCGAGATCGAGAAGCTGGAGAAGTACCTGGGCGGCGTGAAGGAAATGAAGAAGCTGCCCGGCGCGCTGTTCATCGTGGACACCCGCAAGGAGCGCAACGCCATCGCTGAGGCTCACAAGCTGGGCATCCCCGTGGTGGCCATCGCTGACACCAACTGCGATCCCGATGAGATCGATTACGTGATCCCCGGCAACGACGACGCTATCCGCGCCATCAAGCTGATCTCTTCCATCATGGCCAACGCCGTGCTGGAGGGCAAGCAGGGCGAGCAGACCGAGGAGGCCGCCGCTGAGGAGGCCGCTCCCGCTGACGCCGAGTGATCTGACGCGCATTTTCGTGAATATACCAAATCTGTTTGGAGGAATTCAAAATGGCTTTTACCGCAGCTGATGTGAAGAACCTGCGCGAGATGACCGGCGTGGGCATGATGGATTGCAAGAAGGCGCTGGCCGCCTCCGACGGCGATATGGACAAGGCCGTGGAGTGGCTGCGCGAGAAGGGCATGGCCGCCTCCGCCAAGAAGGCCGGCCGCATCGCCGCCGAGGGCATGGCCCTGGCCACCGTGGTGGACGGCGTGGGCGTCGTGGTGGAAGTGAACGCCGAGACCGACTTCGTGGGCAAGAACGAGAAGTTCGTGGAGTTCGTCAAGGGCGTGGCCGCCACCGTGGCCAAGGAGAACCCCGCCGACATGGACGCGCTGATGGAGTGCAAGTATGACGGCACCGACATGACCGTCACCCAGCAGCAGCAGGAGATGGTGCTGGTCATCGGCGAGAACATCAAGGTCCGCCGCTTCGCCCGCTTTGCCGAGGGCACTTCCGTGGCCTATGTGCATGCCGGCGGCAAGATCGGCGTGCTGGTGAACCTGGAGACCAGCCTCTCTGCCGAGCAGGTGGAGAGCGTGGGCAAGGACGTCGCCATGCAGATCGCCGCTCTGAATCCCCGCTTCTGGGACAAGACTCAGGTCACTCAGGACGTGCTGGACGAGGAGAAGAAGATCATGATGGTCCAGATGGAGAACGACCCCAAGATGGCCTCCAAGCCCGAGCAGGTGCGCGAGAAGATCGTCATGGGCAAGCTGAACAAGTTCTATGCCGAGAACTGCCTGCTGCAGCAGGAGTTCGTGAAGGACAACTCCATGTCTGTGGAGCAGTATATCGCCTCCTCTGCCAAGGCACTGGGCGGCACCATCACCTTCAAGAACGCTGTGCGCTTCGAGAAGGGCGAGGGCATCGAGAAGAAGCAGGAGAACTTCGCCGCGGAGATCGCTGCTATGGTGAAGGGCTGATCCTGAAATACGATTTGCCGGGAGCGGGCTTCGGGGTTCCGAAGCCCGCTCTTTTCGCGTCCCGCCCCGCCGGGGGCTTTTTTTCTTGTATTCATCGGCTGCAGCTGGTATAATAACACTATCTTTTGGGTTATTTTGAATGGAGAACCATATGCTGCACAACCTGCAAACCCTTTACCACGCGCTGGACTTTGCCGCCATGAGCGATGCTGCTTTGCGTGTGGCGGCCATCTTTTTGTGCCTGACGGTCCATGAGACCTGCCATGGGCTGGCAGCCTGGGCGCTGGGCGACCCAACTGCAAAAAATCAGCACCGCCTGAGCCTGAATCCGCTGCGCCACATCGACTGGTTCGGTCTTGTGATGATGTTCGTGGCGGGCTTCGGCTGGGCCAAGGCGGTGCCGGTGAATCCCAGCTATTTCCGCAGGCCCAAGCAGGGCATGGCTCTCACCGCCCTGGCAGGGCCGGTGTCCAATTTTCTGCTGGCCGCTGCGGCGATCCTTCTGAGTCGGCTGGTGTATTTCCATACGCCGGAGACGGCCTTCTGGAACACGCTGTTTGCGTTTCTGCTCTACACTCTGGCGCCGCTGTCCATCGGATTGGGGCTGTTCAATCTGATCCCCATTCCGCCGCTGGACGGATCCAAGGTCCTGGCGGTGTTTTTGCCGGATGATGCGTACCATCTGCTGATGCGCTATGAGCAGTACGGCTTCCTTGTGCTGCTGGCCCTTTCCTATTTCGGCGTGATGAACGGCTTCATCACCAATGCCATCATTCGGGTGTTCGCGGCGATGGTGAATCTCATCTACTAAGGGGGAGACCTTTGGAAAATCCCGTATTCAAGCTGGAAAAGGTGGTCCGCAGCCGCAGCGAGGAGATGCAGGACTTCGAGGGGCCGCTGGATCTGATCTTGTATCTTCTGGGGAAGAACAAGATGGAGATCCAGGATATTTCCATTTCCCTGATCTGCGATCAGTACCTGGCGTGGCTGGAGCGCCGCCAGCAGATGGATCTGGAGGTGGCCAGCGAGTTCGTCACCATGGCTTCTCAGTTGGTGTACATCAAGACCCGGATGCTTCTCTCCCTGGAGGACGAGGAGGCCAAAACGGAGATGGACGCCCTGATCCAGTCCCTGGAGGAGCGCCGCCGGAACGAGAGCTACCTGCGGGTGAAGTCCCTGGCTGCCCGGCTGGCGCCCATGGGAGAGTTTGGCCGCAGCATCGTCACCCGCAACCCTGAACCCATGGAGCGGGGAAAGATCTATGAATACAGTCAGGACCGGGCGGATCTGGTGTTGGCCATGGCGGAGATCCGCAGCCGGGCAGAGCGGACGCTGCCGCCGCCCCGGGCGGCCTTTCGGGAGATCGTGCAGCATGAGCCGTACCCGGTGGAGAGCAAGGCCCGGGAGATTTTGCAGCGGCTCCGAGAGCACGGCATCACCCGCTTCCTGCTGTTGTTCCGTGGGAACCGCAGCCGCAGCGAGGTGGTGGCGACATTCCTGGCCGTACTGGAGCTGTGCCGCGCCCGTGTGCTGCATCTGGCCGGGTCTGAGACGGACTGCACCGTCCGCCAGGAGGGCGAGCTGCCGGATAATCTGACGTTTTAAGGAGTAATCCCATGGAATCCATGGATATGAAGGAAATCGAATCCGCCGTAGAAGGCATTCTCTTCGCCGCGGGCGAGCCCATCCAGACCGACCGCATCTGCACGGCTATGGATCTCGACCGCGCCACGGTGGAAGCCGTGCTGCAGAAGCTGATGGATTACTACGCCTATGAGCGCCGTGGCATCCGGCTGGTGCGGATGGAGGACAGCTGGCAGCTGTGTTCATCCCCGGACTATGCCGATGTGATCCGCCGTGCCTTCGAGATTCGGAAGCCCGCCAAGCTCAGCCAGCCGGCGCTGGAGGTGCTGACCATCATCGCCTACTATCAGCCCACCACCCGGGCCTATGTGGATCAGATCCGGGGGGTGGACAGCGCCTATACCATCGGATTGCTGCTGGAGCGCCGCCTCATCGAGGAATGCGGCCGGCTCCAGGTGCCGGGCAGGCCCCATCTCTACCGCACCACCCGAGAGTTCCTCCGGGCCTTCCATTTGAGTAGCCTGGACGAGCTGCCGGAGATGCCGGACCTGGGCGGCGAGGGGCAGATGCGGCTGAGCGAGGACGGCCGTGTGGTGGATCCGGAGGATGCCGCAGCGGCCCGCGCGGATGTGCCGGAGCAGGCAGAAGAGGCGCCGGAGGAATGAGAAGGAGGGAGCGCCGGTGGTGATCGTGTGCTGGGTCCTGGCCGTGCTGGCTTTGCTGGTGCTGGCGGTGTGCCTGCTGCCGGTGGGCGCCCGGGCAGTGTTCACGGAGCAGAGCGTCACGGTGACGGCCTTTGTGGGTCCCATCCGTTTCCAGGTGTACCCGGAACGGGAAAAGACCGCAACGGAGACGCCGCAAGCGGCGGAACAGGCGCAGGCTCCGCAGGATAGGGGGAAGAAGCGGGCGCTGCCGCCTCTGAGAGAGCTGCGGGAGGCGGCACGATTGCTGTGGCCGCCGCTGCGGCGGGCCCTGGAGCGTACCCGCCGGGGTATGCGGGTCACGCCGCTGACGCTGTCGGTGACGCTGGGCGGAGCCCGGGACCCGGCGGAAACCGCGGAGCTCTACGGATGGCTCCACGGAGCGGTCTGGGGCGGGATGCCGGTTCTGGAGCGGCTCCTGGTGGTCCCGGATCCCAGGGGCCATGTCGGGATGGGCGTTG
>CALWXB010000043.1 GCA_944385405.1 uncultured Oscillospiraceae bacterium
GGCGCCGGGGATGAACAGCAGCGCCTTGTAGGTGACGGCGCCCTCGGCGGAGACGGCGATGACCCGCTGGGGATCGGCGTAGTCGTGGAACTTGTCCCGGTAGAACTTGTTGTACTCCTCGGCCTTCACGTCGGCCTTGCGCCGCTGCCAGATGGGCACCATGGAGTTCAGGGTCTCCTCCTCCTGGTACGTCTCATACTCGGGCTTGTCGTCGGGAGAGCCCTCCTTCCGGCGGGTCTTGGACACCTCCATGCGGATGGGGAAGCGGATATAGTCGGAGTACTTGCGCACCAGCTCCTGCAGCCGCCAGGACTCCAGGAACTCGCTGTAATGCTCGTCGTCGGTGTCGGGCTTGAGGTGCATGATGATGTCCGTGCCCACGCCGTCCTTCTCGCACTCCGTGACGGTGTAGCCGTCGGCGCCGGCGGACTGCCACATCCAGGCGGTGTCCGCGCCGTACTTCCGGGTGACCACGGAGATGTGGTCCGCCACCATGAAGGCGGAGTAGAAGCCCACGCCGAACTGGCCGATGACGTCGGTGTCCTTGGCGTCGTCGCCGACTTCCTGCTTGAACCGGTAGGACCCGGAGGAGGCGATGACGCCCAGGTTGTTGTCCAGGTCCTCCTTGTCCATGCCGATGCCGTTGTCGGAGACGGTGAGGGTCCGGTGCTCCTTGTCGATCTGGATGCGGATCTGGAAGTCCTTGCGGGTCATGCCCACGGCGTCATCCGTCAGCGCCAGGTAGCAGAGCTTGTCGCAGGCGTCGCTGGCGTTGGAGATGATCTCCCGGAGGAAGATCTCCTTGTGGGTGTAGATGGAGTTGATCATGAGGTCCAGCAGCCGCTTGGACTCCGCTTTGAACTGTTTTTTTGCCATGGAAATCTGCACTTCCTTTTTGTTGATGATCGTTCAAACAGCTAATATAGCACACGGGGGTAAAAAAAGAAATGACCATTTTGTAAATTTATCCATAAAACGGTTGTCTGCCGGAGGCTTTGCGAGTAGAATAAGAAAAACAAAAAACCAGGTCCCGGCATACGGACGGGAAAGGAGCTTGCATGGGTTTTTTTGAGAGGATGCGAAACGGATTGATCCGGTTCATGTACGGGCGCAACGGCATGGACCAGCTCAACCGCGCGCTGCTGTGGGTCTATCTGGCGGTATGGATCTTGCGGATGGTGACGCTGACGGTACTGCGGGGGCCTGCGTACCACCTTTGGAGCATCGCCTGGGAGATCCTCACCTGGGCGCTGATCGTTCTGCTCTTCTTCCGGATGTTCTCCAAGAACCTCTACAAGCGCCGGGAGGAGAACCAGAAGTGGGTGAACTGGTGGTGGCGGACGAAGAGCGCCTGGTCCGGCGCCCGGGCCCGGCACGCCGACAAGGACCACAAGTATTTCACCTGCAAAAACTGCAAGACTATCTGCCGGGTGCCGGTGGGGAAGGGGAAGATCGTCATCACCTGCCCCAAGTGCGGCGCACAGATCCGCGGCAGGACCTGACCCATCGCACGGCCGCCCTGCGGGGCGGCCGCTTCCATTCTGAGAGCGGGAGGAACACACCATGGGGACCCTTCGTCTGGCCCGGGAGTCCGATGCCACGGCGCTGCTGGCCATCTACGCCCAGTATATCGACACCCCCATCACCTTTGAATATGACCTGCCGTCCCTGGCGGAGTTCCAGGCCCGGGTGCGGGACATCCTGGCCTTCTACCCCTATCTGGTCTGGGAGGAGGCCGGGGACATCCTGGGCTATGCCTACGCCCACCGCCAGGCGGAGCGGGCGGCCTTCGGCTGGAACGCGGAGCTTTCCGTGTATCTGGACCGGACCGCCGTGGGACGAGGGGCCGGGCGGCGGCTGTACGGAGCGCTTTTGGAGCTGCTGCGGCTCCAGGGCATCCGGACGGCCTACGGACTGGTCACCGCTCCCAATCCCGCCAGCGAGGCGCTGCATGCCGCCATGGGCTTTCAGCGGATGGGGGTCCAGCCCCGGGCGGGCTACAAGGCCGGGGCCTGGCGGGATCTCATCTGGTTCATCAGGCCCCTGGCGGACTGCGGACCGGACCCGGCGCCGCCCCGGCCGCTGGCGGCGCTGCCGCCGGAGACGGTGGCGGCGGTGCTGGCGGGGGCATGACGCGCCGCCTGAGACAGCCTGCACGCAAAAAAGCACCGCGCCGCGAATGCTCGCGGCGCGGTGTCTTTCTGTAAAGGGATCAGCCCTTGCACACGGGGACGATCCAGCCCTTGTCGTCGGGGAGCTTGCCCCACTGCATGCCGGTCATGGTGTCGTAGAGCTTCTGGGTGACGGGGCCGATCTTGCCGCCGCCGATAAACACCTTGTCGCCCTTCCAGTCCAGCTCCTTGACAGGAGAGACCACGGCGGCGGTGCCGGTGCCGAAGACCTCCTCCAGCGTGCCGTCGTGGCCGGCCTTCATCACGTCGGCGATGGCCAGGCGGTCCTCGGAGACCTCATAGCCCCAGTCCTTGAGCAGCTCGATGCAGCTGCGGCGGGTGACGCCGGGCAGCACGGTGCCGTTGCAGGGGGCGGTGTAGATCTTGCCGGCGATCTTGAACATGATGTTCATGCTGCCGACCTCTTCCACATACTTTTTCTCCACGCCGTCCAGCCACAGCACCTGGGCGAAGCCCTGCTCCTCGGCCAGCTCGCCGGCCTTGATGGAGGCGGCGTAGTTGCCGCCGCACTTGGTGAAGCCGGTGAGGCCGGGGGCGGCGCGGATATAGTCGTCCTCCACGTAGATCTTCACGGGGTTGATGCCCTCGGCGTAGTAGGCGCCGGAGGGGGCGCAGATGATGCAGAACACATACTCATGGCTGGCGTGGACGCCCAGGCCCACGTCGGAGGCGAAGATGAAGGGACGGATATAGAGGGAGGCGCCGTCGGCATGGGGCACCCAGTCCTTCTCCACCTCCACCAGGGCCTTGACGGCCTGGATATAGTCCTCGGTGGGGATGGGGGGGATGCACAGACGGTCGGCGGAGTCCTGCATGCGCTGGGCATTGCACTCGGGACGGAACAGCTGGATGGTGTTGTCCACGGAGCGGTAGGCCTTCATGCCCTCAAAGATCTCCTGGGCATAGTGCAGCACCACGCAGGCCGGGTCCATCTGGAAGGGCTGATAGGGGACGATGCGGGCGTCGTGCCAGCCCTGGCCCTTGGTGTAGTCCATGAGGAACATGTGGTCGGTGAAAATTTTGCCGAAGCCCAGCTTGCTCTCGTCGGCAGGCTTGGCCTTGGGCGTGGTGGTCTTGGTGATCCGGATATCCAACATTTGAATTCGCTCCCTTGTAGTAGTTTTGAAGTTTGTGGGTGCGGGTATAAAAAAAGACCTCGCCGCCTGCCAGGGGCAGGAGAGGCGAAAGTCAAACTTCCGTGGTACCACTCTCGTTGCCGCCCGTGGGGCGGCCGCTCGTTGTGCCCGGTACCGGCGGGCTGCCGGCGCGCCGTACTGCGGGGATCCCCGATTCCGGCGGCTGCTCCCGGGTGATGGCCGGCGAAAGCGTCCCCGCTGCCTTGCACCGTCCGGCAGCTCTCTGAAGGGGCGTGTTTCCGGGTCCTGTCCCGTTCCTTGCATTGAACATGATAACCATTTTATTTAGTATTTTTATACCCCTTCAACAGGGCAAAGTCAAGGGGAAAATCCAAAGAACGTCAAAAAGCGGGACGGTCCGCCGGGCCGTCCCGCGTCCTTTTCAGCCGATGCACGCCATGCCCCGGTGGAAGGCCTGGATGTTCAGGGGCACCAGCCTGGCCTTGTCTCCGGTGAACATCTCCCGAATCATCTCCTCGATGGTCTCCTGCTTCAAAATGCGGGTGGCGGCCACGTAGGCTCCCAGCATCACCATGTTGCTGACCTTGGGGTTGCCCAGCTCTTCGGCGATGCGGTTGCAGGGGATATACCAGGCGGTGACGTCCCCCCGGGAGACGGTGTCCGTGACCACGTCGGAGTTGACGAACACCATGCCGCCGGGCTGCACCCCCGCTTCGAATTTGTGCAGGGAGGGGCCGTTGAGGGCGATGAGCTCCGTGGGGTGGGCGAATACCGGCGAGCCCACGGGCTTGTCGGAAAGCACCACGGAGCAGTTGGCGGTGCCGCCCCGCATCTCAGGGCCGTAGGAGGGGGCCCAGGTGACATTGAGCCCCTCCGCCATGCCGGCCTCCACCAGGTTTTTGCCGATGGCCAGGCCGCCCTGCCCGCCGAAGCCGGAAATGATGAGTTCCTTTTTCATCTTACTTCACCTCCGCGCCGGTATCCTTGATGACGCCCAGGGGATAGTAGGGGATCATGCGGGTCTTGAGCCAGTCGATGGCCTGCAGCGGCGTCATGCCCCAGTTGGTGGGGCAGGTGGAGAGCACCTCCACGAAGGTGAAGCCCTCCCGGTTCATCTGCTTTTCAAAGGCCTTCTTGATGGCCCGCTTGGCCTTGGTGATGTTGGGGATATCCGTGACGCACACCCGCTCGGCATACACGCAGCCGTCCAGGGTGGAGAGCATCTCCGCCATGCGGATGGGCATGCCCGCCTGCTCCGCGGTGCGGCCGGACTGGCAGGTGGTGGCCTTCTGGCCGATGAGGGTGGTGGGGGCCATCTGGCCGCCGGTCATGCCGTAGATGGCGTTGTTGATGAAGATGGTGGTGATCTTCTCACCCCGCATGGCGGCATGGACGATCTCCGCCATGCCGATGGAGGCCAGGTCTCCGTCCCCCTGATAGGTGAATACCGCCTGGGTGGGGTGGGTGCGCTTGACGCCGGTGGCCACGGCGGGCGCGCGGCCGTGGGCGGCCTCCAGCATGTCGCAGCTGAAGTAGTTGTAGGCGAACACGGCGCAGCCCACAGGGCACACGCCGATGGCCTCGTCCAGAAGGCCCAGCTCCACCAGGGACTCGGCCACCAGCTTGTGGATGATGCCGTGGTTGCAGCCGGGGCAGTAGTGCAGCTCCGCATCCGTCAGCCCCGGGGACTTCTGATATACGATGGCCATGTCACTGGACCTCCTTCAAAACCGCTTTTACCGATGCTGTCATTTCCTCCACCGTGGGCATCACGCCGCCGGCGTGGCCCAGGTAGCGCACGGGCCTGCGGCCCTCCACCGCCAGCCGGACGTCGTCCAGCATCTGGCCGGAGGAGCTCATCTCCACATCCAAAAACGCTTTTACGTTGGGCCGCTCCGCAAGACGCCGCAGGGCCTCCTGCGGGAAGGGCCACAGCGTGATGGGCCGGAAGAGGCCTGCCTTCACCCCTTCGGCCTGCAGGGTCTCCAGGGCGGTGAGGGCGATGCGGGCGGGGGTGCCGTAGGCGGTGATGATCACGTCGGCGTCCCGGCAGTCCACCTCTTCCCAGCGGGTCTCGTTTTCCGCGATGGCGGCATACTTTTCCTCCAGGTGCTGATTGTGCCGGTCGCAGTCCTCCGGGGCCATGTACAGGGAGTTGATGACGTTGTGATGGTCTCGGCCCTTCCGGCCGGAGGCGGCCCAGTCCTTGGGCGGCAGGTCCCGCCTGGGGACGGGGCGCCACTCGATGGGCTCCATCATCTGGCCGATGAGGCCGTCGCACACGATCATCACAGGGTTGCGGTACTGGTCGGCGATGTCAAAGGCCTCCTGGACGAAATCCACCGTCTCCTGGACGTTGGAGGGAGCCAGCACCACGGTGCGGTAGTCGCCGTTGCCGCCGCCCCGGGTGGCCTGGAAGTAGTCGCCCTGGCTGGGCTGGATGGTGCCCAGGCCCGGACCGCCCCGCATGCAGTTGACGATGACGCAGGGCACCTCGGCGCCGGCCAGGTAGGAGATGCCCTCCTGCTTGAGGCTGATGCCCGGGGAGGACGAGGAGGTCATGGCCCGCATCCCGGCGCCGGCTGCGCCGTAGACCATGTTGATGGCCGCGATCTCCGACTCGGACTGGACGAACACGCCTCCCGCCTGAGGCAGGTGGACGGACATGTACTCCGGCACCTCGCTCTGGGGGGTGATGGGATAGCCGAAAAAGCAGTTGCAGCCGGCCCGGATGGCGGCCTCCGCAATGGCCTCATTGCCTTTCCAAAGTTCCTTCTCCACGGATGACGACCTCCCTTTCAGAACTTTTCCACGGTGATGACGGAGTCCGGACAGATGCGGGCGCAGCTGGCGCAGGCGATGCACTGGTCCATGTCGTGAACGGATGCGGGGTGGTAGCCCTTGCGGTTGATCCTGGACTTGTCGATGACGACGATGTGCTTGGGACAGACGGTGGTGCACAGCTCACAGCCCTTGCAGCGGTCGGAATCGAACGTGACTTTGCCGCTCATGGTGATACGGTCCTCCTTCCACAGCTGCCGCGGTCACTCCCACGGCTTTTTCATACGGATGGTGATGGGGAACACCGGCTCCGGCAGGTCGGCCAGGGCGGCGGCGAACCGCTCCTCCGCCACGTGGCACAGCACCGGGATGCCCGTCGCCCGGGACACCTCCGCCGCCAGTGCCGCGCCCTTGCGGATCTCGGCGGGGGTGGTCTCCCCGCACAGGTGGGTGTTGTTGACGATGCCGGTGCAGGTGAGGCCGGTGGTGGACTCGATGCCCCGGAGACAGCGGATGGCGCTCTCTTCGGCCCGGACCTCCGGCCGGTTGGCGTTGAGCACGTAGATGAGCTGGTGGTCCTCCTCCAGGAGCTTGGGCCGGAACCGGGCCAGCACCCGGGCCCCTACCGGGTCCCCGCCGATGTCCAGGATGCCGGTGATGTCCCGGTTCTGGAGGATCGTCAGCAGCTCTGCCGGCAGAGAGGGGACGTCGGCGTCGGAACACGCCGGAGAGGAGGTGATGAGCGATACGCCGGCGGCCTCCAGCAGCGCCCGCTTCTCCCGGGAGCGGAAATAGGGATTCACGATGTCCAGATCCGCCAGCATCACCCGGCTGCGGACTTGGACCATGGAAAGCGCCAGATTCACCGCAAATTCCGTCTTGCCGGTGCCGTAATGGCCGGTGATGATGGAGATGCGGTGCGGACAGACGGCAGTCAAGGCGACCCCCCCTCACAAATTTTAGTTGTATTATTTTGATATCTGTTGTATGATGTCATTGTACAACAGGAAAGATAAGATGTCAAGGGCTCCGCCGGGCTTTCCGCACCGGCGGGGAGGCCCCGGCAGGGAGGGAGACGCGTATGGCGCAGAACAGAAAAGCAAAGCTCTCGGAGCAGACGGCGGACCGCCTGTATGAACGGATCGTCTACGAGCGGCGCTATGTCCCGGGCAGCAAGCTGCCCAATGAGAACCAGCTCAGCGAGGAGCTGCAGGTCAGCCGCACCACGCTGCGGGAGGCCATTTCCTTTCTGGTGGCCCAGGAGGTGCTGGAGATCCGCCGGGGGCGGGGGACCTTCGTGGCGGAGGAGCTGCCGGCGGCGGGGATGGATCTGACGGAGCTGGAGGGGATGCGCTCCCGGATCCGGGCCCAGGACCTCTTTGAGATGCGGCTGATCTTTGAGCCGGCCACGGTGGCCCTGGCCTGCGAGCGGGCCACGGACGAGGAGCTGGAGCAGATCCGGAAAAAGGCCCGCCGGGTGGAGCGGGTGGCGGCGGAGGGCGGGGACTGGCCCCTGGCGGACCAGGAGTTCCACTGGGCCATCATCAAGGCCTCCCACAATGAATACATGCGCCGCCTGTACCCCATCATCAACAGCGCTGTCAACGAGATCCTGCAGATCACCCGGAACCGCCAGCGGATGCAGGAGATCGCCCTGGCGGACAACATCCTCATCATGGAGTTCCTCCTGCAGCGGGACGCCCCCGGCGCCCGCTACGCCATGAGCATCCATATGAAGCACCTCATCAACACGCTGCGGGAGTGACCGGCCGAAAAGGACCGCCCCCGGACCCATGGGTCCGGGGGCGGTCCTTTTCGGAGCCCGGAAGCGGCGGCTTCACCGGCTGGACTGGAAAACAAGGGAAAAACCGGCAGGATCGTGAAGATCTAAACGATATATTTATAGAATTCATAAAAATATACACGGACATTATATGCAAAACGCACAAATATAAACGATTTATTCACAAATTGTACACAAATTTCTCCGTACCCTCTTAACAAAATCAAAACGAGCGTGTATAATGGCACCCGGAAGAACGGAAATCTTTAACGGATTCTTTATGAAATGCCCCGGCTTCTTTGCGCCCGGGCGGAAAACGGATGGAATTTATGGATATGACCTTGCAGGAGCGGCTGGAAAAGCTGCTCAGCGCCTACTCCCACCATTATAACGTCACACGGGACGTGGAGGTGGAGGGCGGTTCGTTCCCCGCGGCGGCGGAATTCTTCCTGCGGGACGAGAACCGGCTGCTGACCAAGGAGCATACCTTCTATGCCCTGGAGCAGCACGAATACGTGTATTTCTACGTGACGGAGCACCTGGACGCCGACACGCTGCGCCGGCAGATCGCCCTCTCCCAGAAGGCGGGCCTGGCCCGGGTACGGCCCCACAAGGAGCACATGTTCTCCTACGTCACGCTGGTGATCCTGGCGGACACCATCGACCCGGAGGCGAAGGCCCTGCTGAAGCGGACCCGCCTGCGCAGATCCTTTCGGTTGATGCTCCACGGCTGGATGGAGTATCACATAGCGGCAATGGAATGTTCCACGGTCAGCTTCCTTTCAAATCCAGCCGGAAGGGAAGCCCGCAAAACTCTGGAAAACAACTTTGGCAACAAGACAAAGTAAGGAAGGGAGAACGCATCTATGAACGGTTTAGTACTTCTGATCGTCAGCGTTGTCATCCTGCTGCTGGGCTATGTGTTCTATGGCCGCTGGCTTTGCAAGCAGTGGGGTGTCGGCGAGAATGACGAAGAGACCCCTGCCCATACCATGGAAGATGGTATCGACTATGTCCCCGCAAAGGCCCCCATCCTCATGGGCCACCACTTCTCCTCCATCGCCGGCGCCGGCCCCATCACCGGCCCCATCAGCGCCGCGGGCTATGGCTTCGGCTGGCTGGCCTGCGCCCTGTGGATCATCGTCGGCGGCATCTTCTTCGGCGGTGTCCATGACTTCGGCGCCCTGATCGCCTCCGTCCGCCACGGCGGCCGGTCCATCGGCGAGATCATCTCCGCCAACATGAGCAAGCGCGCCAAGCGCCTGTTCATCATCTTCGCCTACCTGACCTTGATCCTGGTGGTGGCGGCCTTCGCCTCCATCGTGGCCGGCACCTTCGGCGCCACCTTCGACGAAAGCGGCGCGGTGAACATGGCCGCCTCCGTCAGCCAGGCCCGCGTGGCGATGGTGTCCATCCTGTTCATCGTCATCGCCGTCATCTTCGGCATCCTGGTCTACCGCCGCAACGCCCCCATGGGCGTGGCCTCCGTCGTGGGCGTGATCGCCATCGTGGCCATCATCGCCATCGGCATGAACTTCCACCCCCTGTACCTGTCCACCAGCACCTGGATGTGGATCGTGGGCCTGTACATCATCATCGCCTCCGTCACCCCGGTGTGGATCCTGCTCCAGCCCCGTGACTACCTGAGCTCCTTCCTGCTGTACGCCATGCTGGCCCTGGCCGTGGTGGCCGTGGTCATGGCCCACCCCTCTCTGGACAGCCTGCCCGTGCTGCAGTCCGAGGAGTCCGCTTATCCCGTGTTCCCGGTGCTGTTCACCACCATCGCCTGCGGCGCCATCTCCGGCTTCCACTCCCTGGTGTCCTCCGGCACCACCTCCAAGCAGCTGGACAAGGAGACCGACGCCCGTCCCATCGCCTACGGCGGCATGCTGCTGGAGTGTGTGCTGGCCATTCTGACGCTGTGCGCCGTGGCCTATGCCTACAGCTGGAACGCTGCCAACCCCGACGCTGCCCTGACGGGCGCCACCGCCATCTTCGGCGGCGGCATCGCCGGCATGATCGATCCCAGCCGCGGCGCTGCCTATGACATCCTCTACACCCTGCTGGTGCTGACCTACTCCGCCTTCTGCCTGACCTCTCTGGACACCGCCACCCGTCTGGCCCGGTTCATGTTCCAGGAGTTCTGGCTGGACGGCTCCAAGGGCGAGACCCCGGAGAACGTCACCGGCTACAAGAAGGTCCTGGCCAACCCCTATGTGGCCACCATCATCACCGTGGTGCTGGGCATCGCCCTGGGCATGAACGGCTACGAGAAGATCTGGGCGCTGTTCGGCTCCGCCAACCAGCTGCTGGCGGCCCTGGGCCTGCTGGCCGTGGCCACCTGGCTGGGCCACATCGGCCGGAACAACAAGATGTTCCTGATCCCCATGGTCTTCATGCTGTGCGTCACCATCTCCTCCCTGTACATCAACACCAAGCAGCAGATGGCCAATCTGGGCGGCGGCGACTGGGGTCCCTATGTCCAGGTCATCGTGGGCGCGCTGCTGATCATCCTGGCCGTCATCCTGGCCATCGAGGGCATCATCACCATGTACAAGCAGCACACCGCCAAGGCGGCTGCGAAGTAACAAACGCGGTTTTCAAAGCCGTCCGGAACATTGCCACAAAAAAAGGACTGCCGCAGATGCGGCAGTCCTTTTTGCTTTGGCTTTATGTCTTGTTGGCCAGCAGGTGCAATGCCTCCAGATAGCCGGGGAGCCCGTGGCCCCGGATGGTGGCCGTGCAGGCGGCGCGGATGTAGGACACGTGGCGGAAGTCCTCCCGGGCGTCGGGGTCCGAGACATGGACTTCCACCGTGGGGATGCCCACCGCCTTCACGGCGTCCAGCAGCGCCACGCTGGTGTGGGTGTAGGCGGCGGGGTTGATGATGATGCCGTCGGCCTTGTCGAAGTAGGCCTGCTGGATGGCGTCCACCAGCGCCCCCTCGTGATTGGACTGGAAGAAGGACACCCGCACCCCCAGGACCTCTGCCTCCCGGGAGATCATGGCCTTGAGGTCCTCGTAGGTCTCGCGGCCGTAGATCTCCGGCTGCCGGATGCCCAGCATGTTCATGTTGGGGCCGTTAATCACCGCAATGTACACAAAAATCCCTCCAGATGGCCTGGGCGGTGTCCGCCGCCGGGCCGTTGTTGTCCACCGCCGCGTCCCGGAACCGCTCATACAGCGGCGCCCGCTGGGCCCACATGGCGGCAAGGTCCGCCCCCTGGGACAGGGGACGTCCGTCGGTGGGCAGGGCGTCCAGATCCCGCAGCAGCTGATAGATGCGGCCGTTCTGGTGGAGCGCATCGTAATTGGCGGGGGTCTTTACCACGCCGCCGCCGGTGAGGAGGATCTTGCCGGAGAGCTTGCCCGCCTCCGCCGTCTCCTCCCGCTCCAGCGCCCGGAAGGCCGCCTCGCCGCCCTGGGCGAAGATCTCCGGGATGGAGCAGCCCGCCCGGGCCGCGATGCGTTGGTCGATGTCGATGGCCTCCCGGCCCGTTTGCTCTGCCAGCAGCGCGCCCACGGTGGATTTGCCGCTGCCGGGCATCCCGATAAGGACGATGTTGCACGTCTCCCGCCGCAGCTGGGCCAGGATCCGTTCCGTCTCCGATTCCGGGATGGTGCGGTCAAAGAAGTGCTCCTCCGCCGCCCGGGCCTGGTCCACCAGCATGGGCAATCCGTCGCTGTGGGGGATGCCCAGGGCCTCCGCCTGGAGCAGCAGCGCCGTGCGCCGGGGGTTATATACCAGGTCCAGCACCCCCCGGCAGCGGGGGAAAGCCGTGAGGTCCACCGGGGAGGCGCCGTTGCCGGGGTAGGTGCCCACCGGGGTGGCGTTCACCACGATGTCGGCGTCGGCGTGGCGGGCGAGGTTTTCATAGTTGTCCGGGCCGGAGCGGGAGATCACCACGGTTTCCCGGGCCCCCTGGCTCCGGGCGCAGGCCACGGCGGTGCGGGAGGCGCCGCCGCTGCCCAGTACCACGGTCTTGGCGCCTGCAAAGGAGATGCCCGCCCGGCGGGCCATGGTGCAAAAGCCCGCGGCGTCGGTGTTCCAGGCGTACAGCTTCCCGTCGGGGCGGCGGACCAGGGTGTTGACGCTGCCGATGGCTGCGGCGGCGGGGTCGATGACGTCGCAGTAAGGCATCACGTCCCGCTTGTAGGGGATGGTGACGTTGACGCCTCCCAGATCTGCCCGGGCCAGGAAGGCCGGCAGGTCCTCCGGCTCCAGGGGGATCAGGCGGTAATCCGGGCAGCCCAGGGCGGCGTGGATGGGCACGGACCAGCTGTGGCCCAGGGTGCGGCCCAGCAGGCCGTAAATGGGTGTATCCATATCACACTTCCGCGTAGCTGCCCAGGAAGTTGAAGTCCGCGCAGCTGCGCTCCAGCTCCTCCAGCATGCTCACCACGCCAGGCTCCTGAACGGAGGCCTCCAGCTCCAGGAAGAAGATGAACTCGAAGTTCCGGCCGCTGACGGGGCAGGACTCCAGCTTCGTCATGTTGATGCTCAGGGCCGCCAGCTTGGAGAGGATCTCGTACAGGGCGCCGGGACGGTTGTGGCAGGCCAGGATCAGGCTGATGCGGTTGGCCCCGGCGTAGATGACGGGGTCCTTGGAGATGCAGAAGAAGCGGGTGTAGTTGTTGTCGCTGTCCTGGATGGCGTCGTTGAGGCAGGTGAGACCGTAGAGCTCGGCGCAGGGGTGGGAGGAGATGGCGGCGGCGTGGCGGTTGCCGCTCTCGGCCACCATCTTGGCGGCCACGGCGGTGTTGTCGCAGGGGATCACCCGCACGCCGTTGAGGCCGCTGAGGAACTTGCTGCACTGGCCGATGGCCTGCTGGTGGGAGTAAATCTCCGTGATGTCGGACATCTTCACCCCGGGCAGGGCCAGCAGCTCGTGGCGGATGCACAGCCGGGTGGAGCGCACCACGCTGAGGCGGTGGTCCTGCAGCAGCTCATACACCGCACGGACGGAGCCGTTGGAGCTGTTTTCGATGGGCAGCACGCCGAACTTGCAAAGGCCCGACTCCACGGCGGAGACCACCGCGTCGAAGGTCTTGACGTAGACGATGTTGCCCCGGGGCAGCAGACGGTCGCAGGCCACCTGGGAGTTGGCGCCCTCCACGCCCTGGCAGGCTACCAGGCCCGTCTGGGGGAACACGGCGCTGCCGGCGTCCAGGGACGCTTTCACCTGGGCGGCTACCCGGGTGGGGGCGGAGATCAGCTCCGCCTGCCGGGACCGGGCCAGCTCGAAGAGGGTGGAGAAGAGATGGTAGGCGTACCGCTCCCGCTCTCCGGCGTGCTCCGTCACCCGGGCCAGCACCGCCCGCTCCCGCTCCTTGTTCAAAATGGGCAGGTGGTGCTCGTTTTTATAGGCGGCCACCTGGTCCGCCAGGTCCATCCGCCGGAGGAAGAGCTGCAAAAGCTCGTCGTCCACGGCGTCGATTTGCGTGCGAATGTCAGAAAGTTCCATGATTGCCCTCCAATAGTAAGTCTAACAGCACCGTCGCGGTGACGGCTTCCACCACCGGGACGGCCCGGTGGGCGATGCAGGGGTCGTGGCGGCCCCGGATGACGAGCTCCGTCTCCTCCATCCGGGAGAGGGACACCGTCCGCTGGGGACGGGCGATGGACGGGGTGGGCTTGAAGGCCGCCCGCAGGATGAGGGGCATGCCGGTGGTGATGCCTCCCAGGATGCCGCCGGCGTGATTGCCCTGGGTGACCACCCGGCCGTCCTCCACGGCGAAGGGGTCGTTGTTCTCCGAGCCCCGGAGCCCGGCGGCGCCAAAGCCCGCGCCGAACTCCACGCCCTTGACGGCGGGGATGCCGAAGATGGCCGCGGCCAGGCGGTTCTCCACGCCCCCGAACATGGGATCCCCCAGCCCGGCGGGGAGGCCCACGGCGGCGCACTCCACGATGCCGCCCACGGAGTCCTGCTGCTGCCGGGCCTGCAGGATCGCCGCCTGCATCCGCTCCCCGGCGCCGTCGTCCAGCACAGGGAAGGGCTTGGCGGCCACCGCGGCAAAAAGCTCCGGCGTGGGGCGCAGGGGGAAGGGGGCGTCGGCGACGCCCCCTGCGGCGGCCAGATGGGCCCCCACGTGGATGCCCCGCCGGGCGAGGATCTGGGCCGCGATGCCCCCGGCGATGCATAAGGGGGCCGTCAGGCGGCCGGAGAAGTGGCCGCCGCCCCGCATGTCCGCTGAACCGTTCCACTTGACGGCGGCGGTGTAGTCCGCGTGGCCGGGGCGGGGGGTGTCAGTGAGGCCGCCGTAGTCGGAGGAGTGCTGGTCGGCGTTGCGGATCACCGCGCACAGCGGCGCGCCGCAGGTGACGCCCCCGGCAAGGCCCGAGAGGAACTCCGGCACGTCGGTCTCCTTCCGGGGGGTGGACAGCGGGTCCCGGCCGGGACGGCGGCGGTCCAGGAAGGATTGCAGGGCCTCCAGGTCGATGGCCTCCCCGGCGGGGAGGCCGTCCACCACCACGCCGATGGCCGTCCCGTGGGACTGGCCGAACACGCTGACGCGGAGCAGGTTTCCAAATTCAGAGGACATGGACGTCACCTCCCAAGGATTGGTAGACCTCCCAGAAGTCCGGGTAGGATTTGCGCACCGCCTCGGCGCCCCGGATGGTGACGGGGCCGGCGCAGGCGGTGGCGGCGATGGCCGCCGCCATGACGATGCGGTGGTCGTTGGCGCCGTCCACCGTGCCGCCGGCGAGACTGCCGCCGGTGACCGTGAGGAAGTCCGGCCCGGTCTGGGCCGAAGCGCCCAGGGCGGAGAGCATGGCGGCGGTGGTCTCCAGCCGGTCGCTCTCCTTCATCCGCAGCCGGGCGGCATGCACAAAGCGGGTGGTGCCGCTGCGCACCGCCGCCATCACCGCCAGGGGCGGCAGCAGGTCAGGGATGCCGGAGAGGTCGATGTCCAGATCTCCGGGATGGGTCAGACGCAGGAAATGGGGCACCACGGCCATGTCGCCCTGGACGGAAAAGGCGTTGAGCCCCTCCGGCTCCACCCGGGAGCCCAGGGCGATGGCGGCATACCAGAAGGCAGCCTGGGACCAGTCCGCCTCCACCGTCCGGTCAAAGGGCCGATAGGCAGCGGGAGAGACCCGGAACGCGCTGCCTGGGGCCTGGGGCTCCTGGGCCGTCACCCCGGCGCCCGTCAGGGCGTCCAGCGTCATGCGGATATAGTCCCGGCTCTCCACAGCGGTGGTGGGGACGATGGTGCTGGGGCCGTCCAGCAGCGGCAGGGCAAAGAGAAGGCCGGTGAAAAACTGGCTGGAGACATTGCCGGGCAGCCGGTATTCCCCCGGCGTCAGCTGTCCCCGGACCGTGAGGACGCCGTCCTTCTGCGCAAAGAAAATGTCTTTTTCCCGGAAGAGATCAAAGTAGGGGCCCTGGGGCCGCTCCATGAGACGGCCCCGGCCGGTGAACACACCGCCGCCTGCCACTGCCAGGGCGATGGGGAGAAAGAAGCGCAGGGTGGACCCGCTCTCCCCGCAGTCCAGGCGGGGCAGGTCCCCGGAGAGGCGGCGACCGCCGATGCCGGAGATCTCCAGGACGCCGGGAGCGGTCTCCCGCCACCGGCCCCCCAGAGCGGTGAGACAGCGGAGGGTGGCCTCCACGTCCTGACTCATGGCCACGCCCCGGACGGTGCTGACGCCGCCGGCCAGGGCGGCGGCGATGAGCAGCCGGTGGGCCTGGGACTTGCTGGGGGGCGGCGTCACTGTCCCGGAGAGGCGTTTGGGGGTGATGCGGACGTCCATTTACGCCTCCAGTCCCGCGGCGATGACGTGGATCAGCTCCGTCACCGGCAGGGTCTTCAGGGTGCACTGGCCGATCTCCAGGGGGATCACCAGGGTGATCTTGCTGCCGGTGCGCTTCTTGTCCAGCAGGGCGGCGCCCGCCAGGGCCTCGGCGGAGTAATCCGTGCCGGTGGGGAGATCGTTTTCCGCCAGGCAGTCGGCGATGCGGCGGGCGATGGGCACCCGGGCCCAGCCCAGGCGCTCGGCGCTGCGGGCGGTGATGGCCAGCCCCGCCGCCACGGCGTGGCCGTGGGGGATCCGGAAGCCGCTGCACTGCTCGATGGCGTGGCCCACGGTGTGGCCCAGGTTCAGGAGCTTCCGCTCTCCGTGGTCCTTCTCGTCCCGCTCCACCACGCCGGCCTTGAACTGGACGCACCGGGCGATGACCTGGGCGGGATCGGAGGTGAGGCGGCCGGCGGCGAAGAGGGAGAAGAGGCTCTCGTCGCACAGCACCGCGGTCTTGATGGCCTCGGCGGCGCCGTCGGCATACACGGAAGCCGGCAGCGTGGACAGGCAGTCCGTGTCGCACAGCACGGCGGCGGGCTGGGAAAAGGCTCCCGCCAGGTTCTTGCCCGCGGTGAGGTCGATGGCGGTCTTGCCGCCCACGGAGGAGTCCACCGCCGCCAGGAGGGTGGTGGGCAGCTGCACGCAGGGGATGCCCCGCAGGTACACGGCGGCGGCAAAGCCCGCCATGTCTCCGGTGACGCCGCCGCCCAGGGCCGCCACGCAGTCCGTGCGGGTCAGGTTCTCCCGGGCCAGGAACTCCAGGATAGCGGCCAGGGTGGTGAAGTTCTTGCTGGCCTCGCCGGCGGGGAACACGTAGCTGCATACGGAAAAGCCCGCGGCGATGAGGCCGGCGCACACATGGTTCAGATACAGCGGCGCCACGGTGTCATCCGTGATCACCGCCATGCGGCAGGGGGCCAGAGTCTCCCGGAGGATGGCGCCGCACCGGTGCAGCAGTCCGCCGCCGATGTGCACGCGGTAGGACGGCGTGGTGTGCACGGGGATGATCTGGGTGGAATCGGACATGATGTCTCCTTTCCCGGCCGCCGGGGCGGCCGATGGCGTGATGCGGATCCGTTGGGGGGTCAGTTGCCGCCGGCGGAGGCCTTCTTCTCCCGGCCGTCCTTCAGCAGCGCCCGCAGCCGCTCCCCGTCCCGGGCCTTCAGGGCGTCGGCGTATTCCGTCAGGTGCAGTATCAGCTGGTCCAGCTCAGCGGTGAGGTAGTCGGCGTCGTCCAGAAACAGCTCCGTCCACATGTCCTCATCCAGCCGGGCCACCCGGGTCATGTCCTGGAAGCTGCCGGCGGAGAAGCCCCGGCGCTTCTGGGCCTCGGGGGACTTGACGTAGGCGCTGGAGGCGATGTGGGCCAGCTGGGAGGTGAAGGCGATGATGCGGTCGTGCTCCTCGGGGTCGGAGAAGGTCAATCCCGCAAAGCCCAGGTCCAGGAAGTAGGACTTCAGCGTCTCCAGCAGCTGCATGTCCGTCCGCTGGTCCGGCGTCAGGATCATGGAGGCTCCCACGTACAGGCTGTCGGAGGAGGCGGTGAAGCCGCCCCGCTCGCTGCCGGCCATGGGGTGGCCGCCGATGTAGGCAAAGCCCCGGGCCTGGGCGATGGGGGCGATGGCGCTGACCACCGTCCGCTTCACGCCGCAAAGATCCACCAAAATGGCGCTGGGGGAGATGTGCGGGGCGTTCCGGCGCACCCACTCCACGGCGGCGCCGGGACGGATGGCCACCAGGATCAGGTCGCACTGGGGCAGGTTCTCCTCCGTCAGCGGCGCGTCGATGGCGCCGCACATCCGGGCCATGGTCATGGTCTCCCGGTCCAGGTCCGCCCCCCAGACGGTGTGGGCGGTGCGGGTCTTGGTGCTCTTGGCCATGGAGCCGCCGATGAGCCCCAGGCCGACGATGCCGACATTCATACCATCACTCCTCCAGCGTCTTGCACATGGCGTGCAGCTTCAAAAGCTTCCTGGCCAAAGCGTCGAACGCGTCGGGCTTCAGGGACTGGGGGCCGTCGCACAGGGCGTGGGCGGGGTCGTTGTGGACCTCGATCTGCAGGCCGTCGGCCCCGGTGGCCACGGCGCCCATGGCCAGGGGCTCCACCAGCCAGCTCTTGCCGGTGGCGTGGCTGGGGTCGATGATGATGGGCAGGTGGGTCAGGCGGCGCAGCACGGGGATGGCCGCCAGATCCAGGGTGTTGCGGGTGTAGCTCTCGAAGGTGCGGATGCCCCGCTCGCAGAGGATCACGTTCTCGTTGCCGCCGGCCATGACGTACTCGGCGCTCATGAGCCACTCCTCATAGGTGGCGGACATGCCCCGCTTGATCATGACGGGCTTGTCCTGATGGCCCAC
>CALWXB010000044.1 GCA_944385405.1 uncultured Oscillospiraceae bacterium
GGACTTGAACCCGCACGTCCGTAATGGACACTAGAACCTGAATCTAGCGAGTCTGCCAATTCCACCACTCGCGCATATAGCGGACGACCCTTTCGGGAACGGACCTGGTGCGGCTGACGGGATTTGAACCCACACGTCGATTGGACACCAGCACCTCAAGCTGGCCTGTCTACCAGTTCCAGCACAGCCGCAAATACATGTTCCCTGGAAAAGACTGCTTGATTATTATAGCGAAAAGCGGCAGGGATGTCAACCATAAATTTCGCTTTTTCCAAAAAAATCTCCCCCGCCGGCAAAAGGCGGGGGAGATGGAGATTTCGGGGTGGGAGAGACGGTCAGCGGTTGTCCATGGGCAGGTAGGAGCGGTGCTCCTCCACGCACTCGTACCGGGGCCGGATCAGCTTGCCGCCGGAGGTCAGCTCCTCCATGCGGTGGGCGCTCCAGCCGGCGATGCGGGCCACGGCGAAGAGGGGGGTGTAGAGCTCCATGGGCAGCCCCAGCATCTCATAGACGAAGCCGCTGTAAAAGTCGATGTTGGTGGACAAAGCGGTCTTGTGCTGCCGCTCCATCAGCAGGGCCTTGCCTACCTCCTCCACGTTCTTGTAGAGGGTCAGCTCCGCCTCCCGGTGCTTTTCCTGGGCCAGATGCGTGACGTAGTCCCGGAACACCTCGCAGCGGGGGTCCGTCCGGGTGTAGACGGCGTGGCCCAGACCGTAGATGAGGCCGCTGCGGTCGTAAGCCTCCTTGTTGAGCATCTTGGTGAGGTAGTCCGCCACGCTGCCGGTGTCGTCCCAGTTCTTCACGTGGGTCTTGATGTCGTCCATCATGGCCATGACCTTGCTGTTGGCGCCGCCGTGGCGGGGGCCCTTCAGGGAGGACATGGCCGCGGCGATGGCGGAGTATGTATCCGTGCCGGAGGAGGTGACCACGTGGTTGGTGAAGGTGGAGTTGTTGCCGCCGCCGTGGTCGGCGTGGAGCACCAGCGCCACATCCAGCACCCGGGCCTCCAGCTCCGTGTAGCCCCGGTCCTCACGGAGCATCCGCAAAAAGTTCTCCGCCGTGGACAGCTCCGGCTGGGGCACGTGGATGAACAGGCTCTCGCCCTGGCTGTACCGCCAGGCCTGGTAGGCGTAGATGGCCAGCACCGGCATGTTGCTGGTCAGCTGCAGGCACTGGCGCAGCACGTTTTCCAGGCCGATGTCGTTGGGCTTGTCGTCGTAGCAGAAGAGGGTCAGGATGCCCCGCTGCATGGTGTTCATCAGGTCCCGGGGCGGGTTTTTCATGATGACGTCCCGGAAAAAGTTGGTGGGAAGCGTCCGGTAGGAGGCCAGCTGCACGCAGAAGTCCTGGAGCTGGTCCGGGGTGGGCAGCTCGCCGAACAGCAGCAGATACGCGGCCTCTTCGAAGGCGAAGCGCTTCCGCTGGGCGGAGCCCCGGACGATATCCCGCACATCGATGCCCCGGTAGTAGAGGATGCCGTCCGCCGGGGAGATGTGCTCGCCCTGGCTGTCGTCGGTGACGTTGTAGGACTGGATCTCCGCCACCCGGGTCAGCCCCGTCAGCACGCCGCGGCCGTCCTCGTCCCGGAGCCCGCGCTTGACGTTGTACTCCTTGTACAGGCGGGGGTCGATGAAGTTCTTCTTTTCCCACTGCTCCTTCAGCGCCAGGATCGCGGGGGTGATCTCACAGTAGGCGTTTTCCCGGTTCTCTTTCCAAATCATGGGGCAGGACTCCTTTCCGAGGCGGTGAAATGATATTGATGCAATACTAGCACGGTTCTGTTTCATTTTCAAGCCCGAAATACGATTAAATAAAAAATTTTACCTCGATTTTTGCAGCCGTTTGCGCAATGACTTGCAAAATGGGCGAGGCCTTTGTATAAAACGACGCCGCCCGGGGCCGGACGGCGTCGTTTGACAGCGGACATTTGTCGTTTTCTACAAAAAGGTCATACCTGTGAGAGCACCTGGCCGATGGGGTCCGTAATGACCAGATCGGCGGCCAGGTCCCGGCTGACGGGGGAGCGGTTCAGGAGCACCACCTTGTCCCCCTGGTAGTAGCGGATGAGACCCGCGGCGGGATAGACGTTCAGAGAGGTGCCGCCGATGATCAGCAGGTCCGCCCGGGCGATGGCTTTTACCGCCGATTCCAGGATGGTCTGATCCAGCCCCTCCTCGTAGAGCACCACGTCGGGTTTGACGACGCCGCCGCAGGCGCACCGGGGAACGCCCTCGGTGGAGAGGATGAAGTCCAGACTGTGGAATTTGCCGCAGCGCTGACAGTAATTGCGGTGGACGCTGCCGTGGAGCTCCAGCACCCGGCGGCTGCCGGCGGCCTGATGAAGGCCGTCGATGTTCTGTGTGACGACGGCGGTGAGGCGGCCCTCCTGCTCCCACTGGGCCAGCTTGTAATGGGCGGGATTGGGCTTTGCATGGGGCGAGAGGAGTTTTGCCCGGTAAAACCGGAAAAACTCTTCGGGGTTGCTTTCGTAAAAGGTATGGCTTAAAATCACTTCAGGCGGATATTTCCACTGCTGGTGGTACAGCCCGTCGGTGCTGCGGAAGTCCGGGATGCCGGACTCCGTGGACACGCCGGCCCCGCCGAAAAAGACGATGCTGCGGGCGTTTTGCACCAGTGCGCGCAGGGCGCTGATGGATTCGTTCATGCGCTTGCCTCCCATCTGCCCGGGCGCGCCGGGCCGTCCGTGAATTGCAAGAAAAAGGAGAACGGGTATGAATATCCAGATTTTCGGATCCTCCAAGTCCTTCGACACCAAAAAGGCGGAGCGGTGGTTCAAGGAGCGGCGGATCAAGTATCAGTATATCGACGTCCCCTCAAAGGGATTATCCCCCAGAGAATACCAGTCCGTCAAGCAGAAAGTTGGCTTCGAGGCCCTGGTGAATACCAAATGCCGGGCCTACGAGGACCTCTACATGGCCTATATCACCCCCCAGGCCCGGGAGGAGACGCTGCTGGAGCACCCGGAGCTGTTCCAGACGCCCATCGTCCGCAACGGCCGGGAGGCCACGGTGGGGTACTGTCCGGAGATCTGGCAGACCTGGACGTGAGCCATGACGGCGGCGCAGTGCGCATACTATAAGGAGGATCGCCGCCTCGGAGAAAGGAGATGCCGCCCATGGATCTGTATCTGCCGCCGCTGCCCCGCAATCGCTTCCTGCGCTTTATCTGCCTGATGGTGCAGCGCTACCTGCGCCACAGTGTGGGCATCCACAGCGCCGCTCTGGCCTTCTATCTGCTCTTCACCATTTTCCCCTTCCTGATCTTCATCAGCGCCCTGCTGGGCCTGCTGCACCTGGACGTGGCGGGGATCCTGCTGGCGCTGGGGGAGCTGGTGCCCCGGGCGGTGGTGGATTTTGTGGAGGTGTACCTCACCTATGTGCGGGACAACTCCAGTTTGCAGCTGATGCTGTTCGGATTGTTCTTTTCCATCTATTTCCCCATGCGGGCCACCAACTCCCTGATGCGCTCCGTGCGCATCGCCTACCATCTGGGACCGCCCCGGGCGGCGCTGACCCATCTCATCAAGACGCTGCTCTACACGGTGCTGCTGATGGTGGCCATCGCACTGACCCTGGTGCTCATGACCGTCAGCGACCGGCTGCTGGCCTATGGCGTGGAGTACCTGCGTCTGCCGCTGTTCGTGGCGGAGCTGTGGGCGCGGCTGCGGTTCCCCACCATCGCCGTGGTGGGATACTTCGCCCTCTTTTTCCTCTATGCCCTGGCTCAGGATGCCCGCCAGCCCTGGCGGAACATCTGGCCCGGCACCTTGGCGGCCCTGGGGGCATGGATGGCGTTTTCCTGGCTGTATGCCTGGTACGTGGAGAACGTGGCCCACTACTCCCTGCTCTACGGCTCCATCGGCGCCGTCATCGTGCTTTTGATCTGGCTCAACGTCAGCGCCATGACCCTGATCATGGGCGCGGAGTGCAACGGCGCACTGATGAGCCTGCGCAAGGACGGCGGGGCGGAGCAGGCGGATATGGTGTGAACCTTTTGTGAATCCGCCGGGACGTTTCTTTACAACGCTGGTAAAATCCACTAGAATGGCACATAGTAAGCCCATCACATCAGGAAGGATGATCGGATATGGATGAAAAACTGCAGGAGTACGCCCGGCTGCTGGTCCGTGTGGGACTGAATGTACAAAAGGGACAGCGGCTGGTGATCTCCGCGCCGGTGGAGTGCGCGGCCTTTGCCCGGATGTGCGCCCGGGAGGCGTATGAGATCGGGTGCCTGGAAGTGGTGATGAACTGGCACGACGACGCCCTGACCCGGATGAAATATCTTCACGCCGATGACACGGTGTTCGACATCGTGCCCCTGTGGCGGCGGCACTTCTTCAACGACCACGCCCTGGAGGGGGCGGCGTACCTGGCCATCTCCGCCACGGACCCGGAGAACCTCCGGGGGGTGGACCACGGCCGGGTGGTGCGGTCCCAGCAGGCCTCCGGCAAGGCCCTGAAGGACTTTGACCGGCTCCAGATGTGCGGGGGCTTCCCCTGGTGCATCGCCTCCATCCCCATCCCCAGCTGGGCCAGGACCGTGTTCCCGGACCTGCCCGAGCAGGAGGCCATGGACCGGCTGTGGGACGCCATCTTCGCCTCCGTCCGCATCAGCGGGGACGGCCGGGCCGTGGACCGCTGGCGGGAGCATCTGGACACCCTCCACCGCCGGGTGGAGAACATGAACCGCCTGAACTTCAAGTCCCTGCACTATACCAACGCCCTGGGCACGGATCTTACCGTGGAGCTGCCCGAGGGCCACGTCTGGGAGGCGGGGGACGATGTGACCCTCTCCGGCCAGACCTACGTGGCCAACATGCCCACGGAGGAGCTGTATACCTCTCCCCTCAGGACCGGCGTCAACGGCGTGGTATATTCCTCTCTGCCGCTGTGCCACGACGGCCACGTTATCGATGGGTTCCATTTCGTGGTCCGGGAGGGCCGGATCGTGGAGGCCCACGCCCAAAAGGGCGAGGAGGCGCTGCTGGGTGCCATCCGCGTGGACGAGGGCGCCTCCTACTTCGGCGAGGTGGCCCTGGTGCCCTATGACAGCCCCATCTCCAACCAGAAGATCCTCTTCTACAACACCCTGTTCGACGAGAACGCCGCCTGCCACATCGCCTTCGGCGAGGCGTATCCCTGCATCGAAGGCGGCCAGCGCATGACCAAGGAGGAGCTGAAGGCCCGCGGTCTCAACGACTCCATCACCCATGTGGACTTCATGGTGGGCACACCGGATCTCTCCATCGTGGGCACCACCCACGACGGCCGGGAGATCCCGGTGTTCGTGGACGGCAATTTCGCACCGGACATCTGAACAAAGGAAAGGGAGGCAATCGCTATGGGACTCTATACGCAAAAACAGTACGACGAGAGCGTCATGATCGCCGAGGGCGCCCGTGTCACCGGTGAGGTGGAGCTGGGCAGAAACGTCAGCGTCTGGTACAACGCGGTGATCCGGGGAGACGACGGCGCCATCACTGTGGGCGAGGGCACCAACATCCAGGACTGCGCCGTGCTCCACGAGCATCTCACCATCGGCAGAGGCTGCACGGTGGGACACAGCGCCATCGTCCACGGCTGCACCATCGGGGACAATACCCTCATCGGCATGGGGGCCATCGTCCTCAATGGGGCGAAGATCGGCAATGACTGCATCGTGGGCGCCGGGGCCCTGGTCACCGGCAAGATGGACGCTCCCGACGGTTCCATGGTCCTGGGGAGCCCGGCCAAGGTGGTGCGGCCTCTGACCGAGGCGGAGATCGCGGAGAACCGGGCCTCCGCCGAGGGGTATCTCCGGGCGGCGGAGGAGTACCGGAAGGGATAACGGAGATATGGACTGGAACAGGCGGGGCCTGCTGCTGGCCATCTGCGGCGGCGTGGCCTTTTATGTGGCGCTGGAGCACCTCAGCGCCCTGGGGATGGTGCTGGGCTGGGTCCTGGGGATCCTGACCCCCTTCGTGCTGGGCGGCGCCATCGCCTTCGTGCTGGGCGTGCCCATGCGGGCCATCGAGCGCCATCTTTTCCCCGGCAAGACCAAGGCCGCCGGCGTGCGGCGGCCCCTGGCGCTGCTGCTGACATTGCTGGCCCTGGTAGGTGTGCTGACCCTGGCCTCCCAGGTCATCGGTCCGGGCATCAAGGACGCCGTCAGCACCATCACCGGTCAGGTGCCTCTGGCGGTGGTGCGGCTGCAGCGTCAGCTGGAGGAGCTGTCCGTATATCTGCCCCAGCTGCAGGAGTATCTGACGGATCTGGACATCAACTGGGCCAGCATCTCCAAAAAGGCCCTGGAGGTAGCCCAGGCATGGGGCGGACAGCTGCTCAACTCCGGCGGCGTGGTCATCGGCAGCGTGGTCAGCGGCGTCACCACCTTCGTGGTGGCCCTGATCTTCGGATTTTACATTTTGCTGCAAAAGGAAAAGCTCTCCCGCCAGGCCCGGCAGGTGTTCTATGCCCTGCTGCCGGAGCGGGGGGCAGACCGGGTGCTGGAGATCCTGCGCCTGGCCAACCGCACCTTCTCCAGCTTCCTCTCCGGCCAGTGCCTGGAGGCGGTGATCCTGGGGACGCTGTTCGTGGTGGCTATGACCATCTTCCGGCTGCCCTACGCGCTGCTGGTGGGTGTGCTCATTGCCCTGACGGCCCTGATCCCCATCGTGGGCGCCTTCATCGGCTGCGGCGTGGGCGCGCTGCTGATCGCCGTCACGGACCCCTGGAAGGCCCTGGGCTTCATCGTGCTGTTCTTGATCCTCCAGCAGGTGGAGGGGAACCTCATCTACCCCCACGTGGTGGGCTCCTCCGTGGGTCTGCCCTCCATCTGGGTGCTGGCCGCCGTCACCCTGGGCGGCAAGCTCATGGGCATCGCGGGGATGCTCTTCTTCATCCCGCTGTGCTCCGTGCTCTATGCCCTCTTCCGCTCCTACGTCAAGCGCCGCCTCACGGAGCGTCAGGTGCCCGAGCACAAGTGGCGGGACGTTCCGCCGGACCGGGGAAAACCCTGAGTGAAAAAAACCGCTCCTTCGGGAGCGGTTTTTTTCAACTTCCTATTGACAACTTTCCTTGTCAATGCTATCCTGTAAATGACAAAAATAGTTGTCAATTTGACGTGGATGATTGTCAGAGAGGAGGGGCGGTGCCATGCCGCTTTACAACCGGCTCAAGGAGTACCGGGCCCGGCTGGGGGTGAACCAGCAGGAGATGGGACGGCTGGCCGGAGTGTCCCGGCAGACCATCAGCCAGATCGAGCGGGGGGACTACTCCCCGTCGGTGACGCTGGCGCTGAAGCTGGCGAAGATCTGCAGGGTATCGGTGGAGGACATTTTTTCCTATGAGGAGGATGAGGAACATGCGTGAGGAGATCAAAAAGGAGAACCGGCGGGCGCTGCCGAAATTTTTCCTGGCGCTGCTGGGGGCCATGGTGTTCGGCGGCGTCATGGGCACACTGGGCTTCACGGCGGGCCGCCTGGGAGCCGCCGACGCGGCGGCAGAGGCGCTGGTGTCGCTGCTGCGGGCGGGGATGCTCTGGGGCATCCCGTTGGCGACGCTGGCGCTGGCGGGACCTGGCTGGTGGCTGTACTTCTCTGCCCGGAAGGGCTACCGGGGCTGGGACGGCGAGGACGAGGCGGTCATCGACCGGGTGGAGGCCCAGTTGAGCTGGGCGCTGCTGCTCGCCGCCCCGGCCATGGCGCTGGACATGTTCTTTCTGACGGCGGCCAGCATATACAGCGCCGGGGCCGTGGTGTTCGGCGTGCTGGGAGAGCTGGCGGTGTCCTGCGGGGTGCTGGTGGTGCTGCAGCAGAAGGTGGTGGATCTGGAAAAGGAGATCAACCCTGAAAAGCGGGGCAGCGTGTATGAGCGTCATTTTCAAAAGACCTGGATGGACAGCTGCGACGAGTCTGAGCAGCGGCAGGTGGGGATGGCGGCCTATAAGGCTCAGAAGGCCACCATGTATACCTGCCTTGCCCTGTGGCTGGGGCTGACGATCCTGGACAACGCCCTGTCCGTGGGGCTTTTGCCCATGGCGGTGGTGCTGGTGATCTTCGGCGTCTCCCAGACCAGCTACGCCCTGGAGTGCATCCGGCTTCAGAAGGCAGACAGGAACCGGTGACGCCCCGCCCGGAACAAAAACGCAGAGCGCTCCGCCTTGTCAGGCGGGGCGCTTTGTGGTATGGTAGGAGAACGACAGGAAAAGGAGGCGACGATGTGGACCTTTCCCAAAAGCGGCTGTTCCTGCTGGACCTGGACGGCACCATCTACCTGGAGGAGTCCCTGCTGCCCGGCGCGGCGGAATTTCTGGAGTACGTCCGGCAGCGGGGCTGGGCCTACCGCTTTCTCACCAACAACTCCTCCCGGGGCGTGGATGCCGGGCTGGAGAAGATGCACCGGCTGGGCATCCCCGCCCGGCGGGAGGAGTTTCTCACCGCCGTGGAGGCCACCATCCATTACCTGCGGGTAAACCGGCGGCCGGAGGACGTATACTATGCGGTGGGCACGGAGTCCTTCCGCCGTCAGATCGCCCAGGCGGGCTTCACGCTGCGGGAGGAGCCGGCGGAGGACGTGACGGCGGTGCTGGTGAGCTTCGACACCACGCTGACCTATGAAAAGGTGGAAAATGCCTGCCGCCTGCTGGCCCGGGGAGCGGATTTCCTGGCCACCAATCCGGACCTGGCCTGTCCCACCCTCTTCGGCTTCGTGCCGGACTGCGGGTCCATCTGCCAGATGATCGAAAACGCCAGCGGGCATCATCCGGTGTTCATCGGCAAGCCGGACCCGACGATGATCCGCCTGGCCTGGGCACAGACGGGGTACGGCCCGGCGGAGACGCTGATGGTGGGGGACCGGCTGTACACGGACATCGCCTGCGGTGTCAACGCCGGGGCGGACACGGCTCTGGTGCTCACCGGAGAGGCCACAGCGGCGGACGCCGCCGTTTCGCCCACGCCGCCCACCGCCGTATATCAGGACATGGCGGCGCTGCTGGATGCGCTGCGCCGCGCGGAGAAACAGGAAGGAGTCTCATGTGAAGCGAACGAGAAGTGAAAAGAAATGGCTGAAGCGGACGTTCCGGGAGGCCATGGACCGGGAGCTGCGGGAGCACAAGAGCTCCTTCATCGTCTTTTCCACCCTGCGGCTTTTGGTGCTGGTGGTGCTGGTGCGCCAGCTGATGATGCAGCACTATGAGGCGGCGTTCTTCTGCGTGCTGACCATCGTGCTTTTGTATGTGCCCAGCTGGGTGCAGGTACGGCTACGCATCGAGCTGCCCCCCGCCCTGGAGATCACGATCCTGTGCTTCATCTTCGCGGCGGAGATTTTGGGGGAGGTCAACGCCTTCTACGTCCGGGTGCCCAACTGGGACACCATGCTCCACACCCTCAACGGCTTCCTGGCCGCGGCGGTGGGCTTTTCCATGGTCTTGCTCCTCAACGACGACGACCGGCTGACCTTCCACCTCTCTCCCTTCTTCCTGGCGCTGGTGGCCTTCTGCTTCTCCATGACCATCGGGGTGCTGTGGGAGTTTTTCGAGTTCGGCATGGACTGGTTCTTCCACACGGACATGCAGCGGGACACCGTGGTCAACGCCATCTACTCCGCCAGCCTGGACCCCACCCGGTCCAACAAGGTGGTGGCGGTGAAGGGCATCACGGACGTGCTCATCAACGGCGAGAGCCTGGGGATGAGTGGGTATCTGGATATCGGCATCATCGACACCATGAAGGATCTGCTGGTGAATTTCGTGGGCGCGGTGGTGTTTTCCGTCACCGGCTTCTTTTACGCCCGCAGCAAGGGCCGCCGCCGCACGCCGGCCCAGAGCTTCGTGCCCAGCAAAAAGACCCCGGAGCAGGACTATCTGACCCAGGTCCGGGAGGAGACGGCGCCGGACAAGCCGGTCTCCGGCGAGGCGGAAGCCGCCGGGCCCGATGCGCCGGAGACGGCGGAGAGACCCGCCCGGCCGCCGGAGCAGACGTGAAAAAATGGGAAAAAGCGGGACGGCAGAGCCGTCCCGCTTTTTTTGATTCAGTCCTCCCGCTCCGATTCCGCTTTCAAAATGGCGCCGGTGGCGGCGTCGATCTCATATTCATACTCCGCCCGGGCGGTCTCGAACTCGATCTCGTAGCGGCGGCCGTCGTCCTCGTCCAGCTCGCACTCCAGGCCGAAGACCTCTCCGGCGGAGACCCCGGCGTGGGCCAGAGCCGCGGCCACGGCGCTGTCCCGGTCCAGAACGGCGCTGCCGCCGGATGTGCCGGAGGTGCCGGAGACAGGGGCGTCGTCGTCCAGGTCCCAGTCAGAATCCAGGATGGCGCCGTCGGAGGCCCGGACATTGTACTCATATTCCATGCCGCCGGAGCGGAATTCCACTTCATAGACCTGGATGCCGTCGTCCCACTCCAGCTTCACCCGCAGGCCCAGGGCGTCGGCCTGGGAGACCCCGGCGTGGGCCAGCGCGATGGTCCTGGCCTCCTCCTGGGAGAGGATGCCGTCGGCGGCGGGGATCTGGACGGAGCTGGCGGGCAGATCGGCGGTGCCCCGGAGGACCTCGCCGGTGTAGGCGTCCACCTTGTAGTCGAACTCGCCGTAGGCGCTCTCCAGGTCCACCTCATAGTGGGGCGTGCGGTCGTCCAGCTCCGGGTCCACCTCATAATAGACCTCTGTCAGGGAGATGCCGGCGTAGGCGGCCGCGGCCTGGGCCGCCGCCTCCGCGCCGATGGGCATGCCGGGGGCGCCGCTGCTGCACAGCTGCTGCAGCTCCTCCACGGTGAGGAATGCCAGAGCGTCGAAATCCAAGGCGGCGTTGAGGCTCTGGACCTGCCGGATCAGTGCCGCCTTGCCCACGGAGATGCTGCTGGTCTGAGCCTGGGCCTCCAGCTGGGCGTCGGGGGCCACGGTCTGGCTGAACACGGCCGCGCCGGCGGCGGCGGTCTGCAGGGCGGCGTCCACCTCCGCCGTCAGGCTGCTTTCCAGGCGGGTGGCCCGCTGGGCGTCCTCATCCTCCACGGAGATCAAAATGGCGGAGGAGAGGCTGGAGAGATAGCCGTGCTGGAGAAGGGACCCCACGATGGCGTTCACCGCCACATTCAGTGAGGTGCCCCGCAGATCCATGCCCTCCAGGATCACCGCCGCGTCGTCGTTCAGCGCGTCGGCGGAAAGGACCTTCTCCTTCCGGTTCACCTGCAGCTGGATGCTGGGGTTCACGTCCAGGGACACCACGGAGGCCACGGTGCGGTTGGCGCCGTACCAGCCGTGAAGGCCCAGCCCGCCGCAGAGCATCACCGCCAGCATGGCGGCCGCGGCGGCGGTCTGCCACCGGCGGCGCCGGGGGCGGGCCGGAGGCGTCATGGGGATCAGGGGAGTCCGCTGTTCCCCGCAGGAGGCGAGGATGCGGTCCAGGGCGTCGTCAGGCGCGGCGTGTTCCATGGCGCTGCGCAGGCGTTCTTCCACGTCTGGCATATCAGTTCGCCTCCTTCCAGAATAGTTTCAGCTTTTTCAGCGCGCGGCTGTACTTGGAGAGGACCGTGGGCAGCGGCAGGCCCAGCAGCGATGCGATCTCCCGGTGCTTGAGCCCGCTGAGGGCGTGAAGGGTCACCACCTGCCGCTCCTCATCGCTGAGGGCCGAGAGCAGGGAGGAGAGCAGGATCCGCTCCTCCGGCGTCACCGCCGGGCGCTCCGCCAGCTGGTCCTGATACTTGTCCCAGGACACCAGCTCCGCGCGGCTGCGGCGGCGCAGCAGGTCCATGGAGAGGTTCCGCACGATGGTCAAAAGCCAGGCCATAGGCTTGCCCTGGGATTGGTAGCTGCCGGCGGCGTGCCAGACCTGGAGGTAGGCGTCGTGGAGCACGTCCTCGGCGTCGTGGGGGACCTTCAGAATGGAGAGGGCAAAGCCGTAGACGGCGGCGCGGGTCTGCTCGTAGAGCTGGGCCAGCGCCGCCTGATCGCCTCCGGCGATGCGGGCGATGCAGTTGTCCAGCGCGGCACCGTCCCCCGGCGATGGTGCCGCCACGGTCAGGAAAAGCATGATGGCGTTCCTCCTCTTCATACGATCAACGGCCGGGCGGGCCGTTTTATTGCAGGGGTAAAGAATTTCTTTCGCGTCCCGCCGGTGAGGCGGGTTTCCAAACCATCTCAGTATACCCCTCCGCCGCCTGCGCCGTCAATACGAAGCGGGGCGGCCGCCGGAAAAGGCGGCCGCCCCGGAGAGTGCGCAGTCAGCGTTCCATCAGCCGGCAGAGCATCACGGCGGCCTGGGCCCGGGTGGCGGGGGAGGCGGCGTCATAGGCGCCCCGCACCAGCCCCAGTCCCTGGGCCAGGGCGGCGTAGCCCAGTTCCCCGGCGGGGATGGAGGCCCGGTCGGGATAGGCGCAGGTGAAGATGCCCTCCAGCCGGGCCACGGGGCCGTAGCCGGCGGCGTCCAGCAGGCAGCGCACCACCTGGCCCCGGGTGAGGATGGCGCTGTCGTTTCGCTGTGCCTGGGTGAGAGCTCCCAGCTCATATGCGGCGGCATAGGCCGCGTCCCGCTGGCCGTCGTCGGCAGCGGCGGGGTCCAGAGGCGAGCGGTTCAGGCTGTACAGCAGGCACACCAGGTCCCACTGGGTCAGGAGCTTGTCCGGCTGGAAGAGGCCGCCGTCATAACCGACGTTGTACCGCCCCAGGCGCTGGAGCTCCGCGGCGGCCCAGCTGCCGGCGGCATCCGTGTAGGTAAGGCCGGAGCCGGAGCCGGAGGAGGCGTAGGAGACGGGCTGTCCGCTCTTGGCGTCGATGCCCCGGATGGCGTCCTCCCGCTCCAGGGTGTAGCCCAGCTTCAGGAAGTAGAAGGACGAAAGGCCCATCTGCCGCAGCCGCTGGGAGACATCGTCGCTTCCGGTGAGGGGCTGGGGCACCAGCACGTAGCCCAGCGTCACCTGATAGGTGTCCATCCAGGCGTCCAGAGCCGCCTCCGCCGTGCAGATGCCGTCGGGAGCGTCGAAGGCCACGGCGTCGTCATACTGGAAGGAGAAGCCGCACACAGTGCCGTCGCCGGCGTCGATGCGGACGGTGTAGCAGTGGTCGGGGAAGAAGTACCCGTTTTCCTGCCGGGCGAAGCGGAAGGAGTAGGAGGTGACATTCTCTCCGGCGGCCAGAGGCTCCGTCTCCTGGCCCGGCGTCTCGTAGAGGGCCAGATGGGCGTACCGCTTCCCGTAGTGGTTTTGCAGGAAGGCCTCCGCCTTGGCCTGGGCCTCAGTTTCGCTGATGGCGGAGCGGTGGTCCGGATCGTAGGGGAAGGAGGCGCTGACGCGCTGGACCTCCCCGGTGCGGGCGTCCACGGTGAAGGTGCGGCCATACACATCAGATCCGTCGGAGCGGGAATAGCGCAGGGTGCAGGTCACCGGCGCCTCGCCGCCGGTTTCCGCCTCCCCCACGGTGAAGCGGGCAGAGGCAAGGGTGTAGCGGCTCAGGCCGTACTCCGTCACGGCCCGGAGAGCCTTGTCCAGCTCCTGGGAGGACAGGACCCCCTCCAGCTGCCGGATGCCGGCCTCTTCGGCGGCGGAGAGCCCGCTTTCCGCCTCGGGGGCTTCGGCGGCGGTGTCGCCGGCGGCCGCGCCGCCCATGCCGTTTTTGAACAGATCCTCCTCCAGGGCGGTGAGGTCCACCAGCTGTCCTGTCCGGGCATCTACATAGAAGGTGTGAACAGGGTTGGGCAGGTAGCACAGCACGGCGGTGTCTGCCCCCTCCGGGAGGATGTACTCCAGCCGCAGGGACTGCTGCGTGCCCAGAAGTCCCGCGGCGGTGTTCCGGGTGACGGAGGCGGCGGAGCCGGGGATGTCCCCCAGGAACATGGATTCCGGCACGTCCCGCCAGAACCGGGTGACGGTATTGTCCGAGGCCCGGACGGTGACGGAGCAGCGCAGGGGAGAGGGAAGGCCGTGGAGCAGGACCGTGCCGGAGAAGCGGTAGGTGGTGCTGTCCAGCCGGTCAAAGCCGCTGGGTTCGGTCAGGGAAACGGACTCCAGGCCGGGGTCCAGGACCTTGGCCAGGAAGGCCTCCGCGGCCGCCCGGGCCTGGTCCGGGTCCCCCTTGGGGAAGGAGGGCAGGCCGTGGCCGGAGGCGGAGGAGACGGCCTCCGCAGGGTTATGGTCATAGCTGACGATGGTGCCGTCGGACAGCGCGGTGACAGAGAGGGTCCCTGCGTCCCCCTCCCACCACAGGTCCCACAGGGGCACCAGCTCGCCCTCCGAACAGTCGCCGTGGAACGAGGTGTACGCATCGGTGTCCAGGTCCAGCGCGGCCTTGACGGCCTGGGTGACCTGCTGGAGCTGCAGATCTGCGGATGGGGCGGCCTCGGCGGAGGCCGGCAGCGCGGCGGCGGTGAGCAGCAGGACGCTCACCAGCAGACAACATAGCTTCTTCATGATCGTTCCCTCCTGATCGTGTATGCCGTTTGGTTCTCTATTGGGTAGACGTTTGGCATGGAAAAAGGTTCCGCAATTTTCCATAAAAAATCCGCCGCACACATATTTTTGTGCGCGGCGGGCGGAACAAAAAGCGCCGGAGCAGGCATGCCTGCTCCGGCGTTGGCACCCCCGGCTGGGTTCGAACCAGTGGCCTGCCGCTTAGGAGGCGGCCGCTCTATCCAACTGAGCTACGGGGGCATATGTCCGGGAAGCTCCCGGACAAAATGATATTGTATCTGATTTGGATGAGGCTGTCAACGCCCGCCGTCAGCGGATCACCCGCACCCGGATCACGTTGGCCAGATTCCGCACGTCTTCCACTACGGCGGAGCCCACCTCGGTGCCCAGATCCACCATGGTGTAGGCGTAGTCGCCCTTGGACTTGTTGCTCAGGTTCTCCACATTGACGCCGTCCTTGCTGAGGAGGGTGGTGATGTTGGCCAGCATGGCGGGGATGTTCTTGTGGATGATGCAAAGGCGCATGACGCCGCTGCGCTCCATGGACACGGCGGGCAGGTTCACGGAGTTGCGGATGTTGCCGTTTTCCAGATAGTCCCGCAGCTCCTCCACCGCCATGGCCGCGCAGTTCTGCTCGCTCTCCGGCGTGGAGGCCCCCAGGTGGGGCATGGCGATGACGTGGGGGGCGGTGACGATGCGGTTGTTGGGGAAGTCGGTGATATAGGCGGCCACCTTGCCGGTGTCCAGGGCGGAGAGCATGGCGTCGTCATCCACGATCTCGCCCCGGGCCAGGTTGATGAAGCGGACGCCCCGCTTCATGTTGCCGATGGCCTTGGCGTCGATCATGCCCTTGGTCTTGTCGGTGAAGTGGATGTGGATGGTGATATAGTCCGCCCGCTTGTAGAGCTCGTTGATGTCCTTGACTACGTGGATGTGGCGGTCCAGCCGCAGCGCGGCGTCCACGGACAAAAAGGGGTCGTAGCCATAGACGTCCATGCCCATGGACAGCGCCACATTGGCCACCAGGGAGCCGATGGCGCCCAGGCCGATGACGCCCAGGGTCTTTTTATAGATCTCCGGCCCCACGAAGGCGGACTTGCCCTTTTCCACCACGGTGGTGACATCCACGCCGGAGGCCACCTGCTGGCGGACCCAGTCGATGGCACCGGGCACGTCCCGGGAGCCCATCAGCATGGCACACAGTACCAGCTCCTTGACGGCGTTGGCGTTGGCGCCGGGGGTGTTGAACACGGCGATGCCCGCCTGGGAGCAGCGCTCCAGGGGGATGTTGTTCACGCCCACGCCCGCCCGGGCGATGGCCCGGAGATTTGCGGGAAATTCGTAGTCCAGGAGCTTCGCCGAGCGGACCAGGATGCCGTCCTCATTTTCCTGGGCGTCGCTGACGTCGTACAGCTCCGGGTCGAACTTGGCCAGGCCCACAGGGGAGATCTTGTTGAATGTTTTGATGCGATACATGGCAAACTGCCTCCATTGGGTGATCCCAGCGGATCACGATACTTGCGGCGGAACGTGCGGCGCTGGCGCCGCTTCCGTCGCAGCACTTTCATTATAGTGTGGGCGGCGGCGGAGAATCAATGCCGGCTTGCCCAAAAAAACCGCAGGCGCGGCAGGGATCTTTGTGGAAAAATGCGCGAGGGAGCGGCATTTGGGCGGCGGCGAAAAAAACGGCATAAAAATCTGAAAAAATCAGCAGATTTTCCTTGAAATATAAAAGAAACCGGAATATAATAACGGACTGTATGTGAAAATCACCCCGCTGAGCGGGGAGAGAGAAAGGGACGTTCCAGTATATGAAGAACGAGCATTTGAGAAACGTAGCCATCATCGCCCACGTCGACCACGGCAAGACCACCCTGGTGGACGAGATGCTCAAGCAGGGCGGCGTCTACCGGGAGAACCAGGAAGTGGTGGACCGGGTCATGGACTCCGGCGACCTGGAGCGGGAGCGCGGCATCACGATCCTGGCCAAGAACACCGCCATCCAGTATAAGGACGTGAAGATCAACATCGTGGACACCCCGGGCCACGCCGACTTCGGCGGCGAGGTGGAGCGTATTTTGAAGATGGTCAACGGCGTCATTTTGCTGGTGGACGCTGCCGAGGGCCCCATGCCCCAGACCCGCTTCGTCCTCTCCAAGGCGTTGGAGCTGGGCCACCGGGTCATCGTGGTGGTCAACAAGATCGACCGCCCCGATCAGCGCATCCACGAGGTCATCGACGAGGTGCTGGAGCTCCTCATGGACCTGGACGCCACCCCCGAGCAGCTGGACAGCCCCATGCTGTTCTGCTCCGGCCGGCAGGGCACCGCCTCCTACTCCCCCGACGTGGTGGGCGAGGACCTCAAGCCCTTGTTCGAGACCATCCTGGAGTATATCCCCGCCCCCGAGGCGGACACCGACCAGCCCTTCCAGATGCTGGTCAGCTCCATCGACTACAACGAGTTCGTGGGCCGCATCGCCATCGGCCGCATCGAGCGGGGCACC
>CALWXB010000045.1 GCA_944385405.1 uncultured Oscillospiraceae bacterium
TATGAGACCGAGAAGCGTCACTATGCCCACGTGGACTGCCCGGGCCACGCCGACTATATCAAGAACATGATCACCGGCGCCGCTCAGATGGACGGTGCCATCCTGGTCATCGCCGCCACCGACGGCCCCATGGCTCAGACCCGTGAGCACATCCTGCTGGCCCGTCAGGTGGGCGTGCCCGCCATCGTCGTGTTCCTGAACAAGTGCGATCAGGTGGACGACCCCGAGCTGCTGGAGCTGGTGGAGATGGAAGTCCGCGAGCTGCTGAGCAAGTACGAGTTCCCCGGCGACGACATCCCCATCATCAAGGGCTCCGCTCTGAACGCCCTGATCTCCGAGTCCAACGATCCCGCCGCTCCCGAGTATGCCTGCATCAAGGAGCTGATGGATGCTGTTGACGACTATATCCCCACTCCCGACCGCAAGGAGGATATGCCCTTCCTGATGCCCGTCGAGGACGTGTTCACCATCTCCGGCCGCGGCACCGTGGCCACCGGCCGTGTGGAGCGCGGCGTGCTGAAGCTCAGCGAGGAAGTCGAGATCGTTGGCCTGACCGACGAGAAGAAGAAGACCGTCGTCACCGGTATCGAGATGTTCCACAAGCTGCTGGACTACGCTGAGGCCGGCGACAACATCGGTGCCCTGCTGCGCGGCGTGGACCGCAACGGCATCGAGCGCGGCCAGGTCCTGGCCAAGCCCGGCTCCATCCATCCCCACACCAAGTTCAAGGGCCAGGTCTACGTCCTGACCAAGGACGAGGGCGGCCGTCACACCCCCTTCTTCAACAACTATCGTCCCCAGTTCTACTTCCGCACCACCGATGTCACCGGCGTCATCTCCCTGCCCGAGGGCACCGAGATGTGCATGCCCGGCGATAACGTCGAGATGAGCGTGGAGCTGATCACCCCCATCGCCATCGAGAAGGGCCTCCGCTTCGCTATCCGCGAGGGCGGCCGTACCGTTGGTTCCGGTGCCGTCACCGAGATCGAGGACAAGTAATCTGCCCCAATGAAAAAGACTGCCGCATCCGCGGCAGTCTTTTTTTCACTCCTGGGCGGGGAAGGCCAGAGGCGCCTGGAAGCCGTCGGCGCCGGGACAGAAGATGTCGCCGCCGGCCAGCACGTCCTCGCACACATAGAGATTGGCCTGGACGCCGGAGGCGCGGCCGGGGTAGTTGGTGACGCGGTAGGTGTAGCGGGAGAGCTGCCTGCCGCAGCACTCCGTCAGGTCAAAGCCCTGCTCCAGCTGCAGCTGATTGTAGGAGAGGTAGGGCTCCTCCAGCGTCTCGGGCATCAAAAACTGCAGCGTTTCCAGGGGCTCCGGGTCCACCTGCCAGCCCAGGGATTCCAGGTAGGCCACCCGCTGGGCACTGTCGCTGAGGACCACCGCCTCGGCGGGGCTGTCGGAGGGCAGGCGCCCCGCCAGCACGATGACCAGGGCCAAGACCAGCCCCAGGACGATGACCGCCAGGGCGGCCTTTTTTCGGGAAAACCGGGCAGTCCAAATCAACATATCCATCCCTCCTGGATGTTTTCTATTCAATTTGGAGCGGGGATATGATAAAATAATGCAGCCGGCGCCGCGGAAAACGCGGCATGCATGGCCGGAGAAGGGAGCGCATATGGAGCGTTTGGATAAGATCATCGCCTCCACGGGGCACTGGTCCCGGCGGGAGGTGAAGAACCTGATCCGGCAGGGCCGGGTGCTGGTGGACGGATATCCTGCCGCCGCCCCGGAGCAGAAGGCGGACCCGGAGACTGCCTGCATCAGCGTCAACGGTGAGGTGCTGGAGTATCGCCGCTACACCTGGGTGATGCTGAACAAGCCCGCCGGGTATCTCTCCGCCACCGAGGACGGCCGGGGCCCCACGGTGCTGGACCTTCTGCCGCCGGAGCTGCAGAAGCGGGGCCTCTTTCCGGTGGGCCGGCTGGACAAGGACACAGAGGGACTGCTGCTGCTGACCAACGAGGGCGGGCTGGCCCACGATCTGCTCTCCCCCCGGCGCCACGTGGATAAGGTGTACCGGGCCCGGGTCACCGGCTGCCTGACGGAGGAGGACGCCGCGGCCTTCGCCGCGGGCATGGTGCTGGGGGACGGCACGGTGTGCCGGCCCGCCGGGCTGGAGATCCTCTCCGCCGGGGCCGAGAGCGTGGCGCTGGTGACGCTGCGGGAGGGGAAATTCCATCAGGTCAAGCGGATGCTGGCCCAGCAGGGCAAGCCCGTGACGTATCTGGAGCGGCTGCGCATGGGCAATTTGACATTGGATCCGGCGCTCCGGCGGGGAGAATTCCGGCTCCTGACGGAGCAGGAATTGGAGGCGCTGCGGAATCTGGAGAGGTGCCGGTAGAAAATTCAAATCTTCACCAAAAACCCTCCAGTTTTTTTGTTGAAAAAGGAAGAAGCATCTTGCAATTTGCCAAAAATGCCGATATAATATAACCATTATATTGACGTTGACGAAATGCACAACTTTTTTCACTCGGTACGAGGTGAGGAGGACGGCCATGTCTGGAAGAATATTTCAAAATGTGGTGCTGCAGCTCAAGGAGAATACGGACCGCACGGTGGGCGTGATCGACGGCGAGGGCGTGGTCATCGCCTGCAGCGAGCTGGCCATGATCGGCCAGCGCTGGACGGAGTATGTACCGGTGGTGAACAGCGCCTCCGGCGGCATGATCTCCTCCGACGGCAAGACCTTCAAGGCACTGGCCGGCTGGGGCAACCAGTTCGACTACGCGGCCTTCGCCTTCGGGGACAACGAGGTCAGCCGCACCGTCTGCTCCATGGCCACGGTGGCGCTCAACGCCGCCAAATCCTATTATGAGGAAAAACATGACCGGGGCTCCTTCATCAAGGACATCATTTCAGACAACATCATGCTGGGCGACATCTACATGCGGGCCAAGGAGCTGCGGGTCACCGCCGACGTGCCCCGCGGGGTGTTCGTCATCCGCTCGCTGAAGAAGGGGGAGTCCGTCCCCACCGACGTCATCCAGAACCTCTTCCCGGACCGGCAGAACGACTTCGTCCTCAGCGTGGGCGAGGGGGATGTGGTGCTGATCCGGCAGATGCCGGAGGGCTCCAGCGTCAAGGACCTCAACAAGATCGCCGTCACCATCGAGGAGACCCTCCGCTCCGGCGGGGAGAGCACCGTAGTGGTGGGCATCGGCACCGTGTCGCTGCACCTGCGGGATCTGGCCAAGAGCTACAAGGAGGCCCAGATCGCCATCGAGGTGGGCAAGGTGTTCGACACCGAGAAGTATGTCATCAACTATGAGAACCTGGGCATCGGCCGGCTGATCTACCAGCTGCCCACCACGCTTTGCGAGATGTTCCTCCAGGAGGTCTTCAAGAAGAACCCCATCGACGCCCTGGACAAGGAGACCCTCTTCACCATCCACAAGTTTTTCGAGAACAACCTGAACGTCTCGGAGACCGCCCGCAAGCTCTTCGTCCACCGCAACACCCTGGTGTACCGGCTGGAGAAGATCAAAAAACTCACCGGGCTGGACCTGCGGGAGTTCGACGACGCCATCACCTTCAAGGTGGCGCTGATGGTCAAAAAATACCTCACCTCCAGAGGGATCGACTCCTGACGCACGATCACCGGGGAGGGGGCGGCACAGGCCGCCCCCTCCTTTTTGCGCGCTGCAAAAAATGCGCGAAAGGGGAAAACCGGGATTGCATTGCCGGGGAAAACCGTATATAATGTGATACATTCAGGAATTATGTCGACTGTGCCCCCAGATAGCGGGGACGGGCGTGGAATATGAATCAAGAGAGGTGCCTTATGATCCGCTTGAAAGACGTGGAAATGGTATATGACAACGGGACGCAGGCCATCCGGGGCATCACGCTGACCATCGAGGACGGAGAGTTCGTGTTTCTGGTGGGCCCGTCGGGGTCCGGCAAGTCCACCATCATCAAGCTCCTCACCGGCGAGGTGGAGCCCAGCGTCGGCCGCATCATGATCAACGGCTTTTCCGTCAGCAACATCTCGGAGCGGCAGATCCCGCTGATGCGCCGGACCCTGGGGGTCATCTTCCAGGACTTCCGCCTCATCGAGAAAAAGACGGTATACGACAATCTGGAGTTCGTCATGCGGGCGGTGGGCGCCAGTCCCAAGGAGATCCGCAAGCGCATCCCCTACGTGCTGGAGCTGGTGGGCCTGGAGAAGAAGGCCAATTCCTATCCCACGGAGCTCTCCGGCGGCGAGCAGCAGCGGGTGGCCATCGCCCGGGCGCTGGTGAACAATCCCGACACCATCATCGCCGACGAGCCCACCGGCAACCTGGACCCGGAGCGGTCCCTGGAGCTGATGAGCCTTCTGGTGAAGATCAACGAGCTGGGCACCACCGTGGTGGTGGTGACCCATGAGAAGGACCTGGTGGACCGCTTCGGCAAGCGGGTCATCACCATCGACTCCGGTCACGTCATCAACGACAGCGTGGGCGGCTACGTAGGAGGGACCATCCATGGCTAAGCACGATTTCCGGTATTTCTTCCGCGAGGGCCTGTCCAACATGTTCAGCCATGGGTTCATGACCTTCGCCGCCATCGGCATCACCGTGGCGTGCCTTCTGATCATGGGCACCTTCACCCTGGTGGCCGTCAACGCCAACGGGCTCTTGGAGGACCTGGAGCAGGAGAACGAGGTGCTGGCCTACGTGGACGACTCCTACACCGACCAGCAGGCCAAGGCGCTGCAAAAGACGCTGGAGGCCATCCCCAACGTGGCCAGCGCCACCTACATCTCCAAGGAGGAGGCCACGGCCAATTTCGCCGCGGAGTATCCCGAAGAGGCCATGCTCCAGGACCTGGACCCGGAGATCTTCCAGGACCGCTACGCCATCAAGGTGAACGATCTCACCCGGCTGTCCCAGACCACCGCCCGCATCGCCTCCACGGAGGGCATCACGGACATCAACGCCTATGAGGAGATCGCCGGGGGCTTCGTCACCGTGCGCAACGTGGCCACGGTGGTGTGCGTGGCCCTCATCGCCATCTTGTTCGTGGTGTCGGTGTTCATCATCTCCAACACCATCAAGCTCACCACCTTCGACCGCCGGGAGGAGATCGCCATCATGCGCATGGTGGGCGCCACCAACGGCTTCATCCGCTGGCCCTTCGTCTACGAGGGACTGATGCTGGGCTTTTTGGGCGCGGTGATCGCCTTTTTGCTCCAGTGGGGGCTCTATGAGGCGGTGGCCCAGGGCGTGGATACCAACGACACCCTGCAGCTGATCCAGGTGATCCCCTTCACCCAGCTCTGGGCGCCGGTGGCCGCCACCTTCGTGGGCGCCGGCGTGCTCATCGGCGTGGGAGGCAGCCTCTCCGCCATCCGGAAATTCCTGCAGGTGTGAGGTGCGTTATGCGGATACGACATCATGATACCCATCGCCGCTGGGGGCAGGTCCTGCTGGCGCTGCTGCTGGCCCTGGTGCTCTCCGGAGCCCAGCTGACTCCGGCCATGGCGGCGGTGACCCAGGCGGACATCGACGCGCTGAAAGAGGAGTCCAGCGGCCTGAGCGCGGAGAAGAAGGAGCTGCAGGCCAAGCTGGACGCCCTGGCGGAGGACAAGAGCACCGCCATGCAGCGCAAGACCCTGCTGGACCAGCAGATCGCCAACACCTCCGCCCAGATTGCCAATGTGGAATCCCAGATCCAGAAGTACGCCGCCCTCATCACGGAGAAGGAGGCGGAGCTGGCCCAGGCCCAGGCGGACGAGGAGGCCCAGTATGAGCTGTTCTGCACCCGGGTCCGGGCCATGGAGAAGCGGGGCAAGGTGAGCTACTGGTCCGTGCTGTTCCGGGCCGACAGCTTCACGGACCTGCTCAGCCGGCTGGACATGATCAATGAGATCATGAACGCCGACCAGCGGGTCATTGACGATCTCCAGGCCCTTCAGGCCCAGATCGAGGAGGCCAAGGCGACGCTGGAGACCAGCAAGAGCGAGGAGGAGGCCGCCAAGTCCGAGCTGGAGAGCCGCAAAAGCGAGCTGAACACCCAGCGCAGCGAGGCCAACGCCGTCATCCAGCAGCTGGTGGCCAATGAAAACGAGACGGAGGCCGCCCTGGACGAGCTGGAGGCGGAGCAGGAGGCCATCCAGGCGGAGATCCAGCGGCTGAACCAGGAGTTCCTGGCCCAGCAGGCCGCCAGCGGCAATTCCGTGGAATCCAACCCCGGCGGCTACATCTGGCCGGTGAGCAGCCGGTACATCACCTCCACCATGGGCGGCCGGAATTCTCCCGGCGGCATTGGTTCCACCAACCACAAGGGCACGGACATCGGCCGGGTGGGCTACACCAGCTCCGTCTATGCCTCCAAGGCCGGCACCGTCATCGTCTCCCAGTACTCCAGATCCTACGGCAACTACGTGGTCATCTCCCACGGCACCGGCAACACCACCCTGTACGCCCACATGTCCAGCCGGAAGGTGTCCGTTGGGCAGTATGTCAATCAGGGCGACGTCATCGGTATCACCGGCTCCACCGGCAACTCCACCGGGCCCCACCTCCACTTCGAGATCACGGAAAACGGCGTCCGGGTCAATCCCCTCAGCCACGGCGCGGAGCCCCGGATGGGATATCTCTCGGGATACACCCTCTCCTCCTCCGCCTGACGGCACATAAACCGCCCTCCCGCTCCATATCATGGAGCGGGAGGGCGATCGTTATGATGGGAATCGTGCTGTGGGCCGCGCCGGAGAAGGGGCGGCGGACGGTGGAGCTTTCGGTGATGAACGCGGCGGGGGTGCGCTTCGTCTGCGCCCAGGTGGTCCGGGGGCCCCGGACGCCGGAGGCGCTGGTGCGCCGGCGGGTGTCGGCGGCGGGGCGGCGCCTGGCGGGACGGGGCGTGAAGCAGGCGGTGCTGCCGCCGGACTTTCCGTACATGGACCGCCTGGCGCGCTGGGGCGTGGCGCCGGTGTCCACTTTGGCGCTGCGGCGGCGGCTGGCGGCGGAGTGGATGCGCTGTGCCCTGGAGGAGCAGGGCGTATCGTCGGCCAGCGCCCGGGTGGCGGTGTGCGCCGCCGCCGTGACGGGCGAGGTGGTGCGGACGGTGACGGAGCTGGCGCTGCGGCGGCGGTACGTGCTGCTGTCCATGCCCGGCGGGGAGGCCCTGGCCCGGCAGCTGCGGCGGGAGTACGGCGTGGCGCTGCTGCTGGACCCCTCGGCGGAGCAGCTGGAGGCGGCGGAGGGCCTGGTGCTCTTCGATCCCCGGCCGGACCTCACCTGCGGCAATCCGGCGGTGGTGCCGCTGTACCGGGAGGACCTGCCGCTGCCGGAGATCCTGCTGCCGCCTGCCCTGGAGGCCCAGCTGCCCCGGGGCGCGGATCGGGGGGCGCTGCTGGCGGCGCTGTATCAGGCGGGCGCGGTGAAAGCGGGGGAGATGTCCCTCAGCCGCGCTTCCCGCTTGACATTCTGAAAGGCAGCCTCTATAATACTACGTTATGATAACATCGAATTCGTATGCGCACGGGAAAACCCGCCGGTTTTCCCTTCAAAAGATTGCGGAAAGGATGCTGTGGATATGGAAAAAGAATATAAGATGAGTGCGGCCCGGGCACAGGAGCTGCAGGAGGAGCTGAATTACCTCAAGACCACCCGCTCCGACGAGGTGGCCGAGCAGATCAAGATCGCCCGGGGCTTCGGCGACCTCAGCGAGAACAGCGAGTACGACGAGGCCAAAAACGAGCAGGGCAAGCTGTACTCCCGCATCGCCGAGCTGGAGGAGATCCTCCAGCACGTGGTGATCGTGGACGAGAGCAACGCCCCCACCAATGTGGTGACCATCGGCTGCCGCGTGGTAGTGGCGGACGCCTCCGGCAAGGAGATGCCCGCCTACAAGATCGTGGGCTCCCAGGAGGCCGATCCCATGCACGGCATCATCTCCGAGGAATCTCCCTTCGGCAAGGCCCTGCTGGGCGCCAAGGAGGGGGACACCGTCACCGTGGAGGCTCCCCGGGGCGCCATCACCTATGTGGTGAAGAAGATCGAGCGCTGAGGAGAGAGACGATGGCAGAACAGAAGATGAATCCCCAGCAGGAACTGGACATCAGCCAGCAGAGCAAGGTCCGCCGTGAGAAGCTGGAGGCCCTGCAGGCCGCCGGCCGGGACCCCTTCCAGCAGACCCGCTTCGACTGGGACACCACCTCCGGTCAGATCAAGGCCAACTTCGACGCCATGGAGGGACAGGCCGTCCGCGTGGCGGGCCGCCTCATGAGCAAGCGCGGCATGGGCAAGGTCAGCTTCTGCGACCTCCAGGACCGGGACGGCCGCATCCAGCTCTACGCCCGTCAGGACGAGATGGACGAGGAGGTCTACAAGCAGTTCAAGAAGTACGACATCGGCGACATCGTCGGTGTGGAGGGCGAGGTGTTCCGCACCCAGCGGGGCGAGATGAGCGTCCGGGCGAAGAACATCATTTTGCTCTCCAAGGCCCTGCTGCCCCTGCCGGAGAAGTTCCACGGCCTGCAGGACAAGGAACTGCGGTTCCGCCAGCGGTATGTGGACCTCATGGTGAACCCCGACGTCAAGCGCAACTTCCAGGTGCGCTCCCAGTTCATCAAGTTCATGCGCAGCTACCTGGACGACATGGGCTACATCGAGGTGGAGACCCCCGTCCTCAACACCATCGCCGGCGGCGCCGCCGCCCGGCCCTTCATCACCCACCACAACACCCTGGACATCGACATGTACATGCGCATCGCCACGGAGCTGCCCCTCAAGCGGCTCATCGTGGGCGGCATGGACCGGGTGTATGAGATCGGCCGCATCTTCCGCAACGAGGGCATGGACCCCAAGCACAACCCCGAGTTCACCACCGTGGAGCTGTACCAGGCGTACACCGACTTCCACGGCATGATGGACATCGCCGAGGGCATCCTCTCCGGCGCCGCCCAGGCCATCCTGGGCACCTATCAGGTCCAGTGGCAGGGCGAGGACATCGACCTGACTCCCGGCTGGCGCCGGCTGACCATGGTGGAGGCCGTGAAGGAGTATGCCGGGGTGGACTTCGGCGCCATCACCGACGACGCGGAGGCCGTGGCCGCGGCCAAGTCCATCGGCGTGGAGCTGGCGGACGCCGCGGAAAAGACCTGGGGCAACGCCCTGTACGCCTGCTTCGACCAGCGGGTGGAGGAGAAGCTGGTGCAGCCCACCTTCATCACCATGTACCCGGTGGAGGTCTCCCCCCTGACCAAGCGCAGCCCGGCGGACCCCCGGCTCACCGAGCGGTTCGAGCTGTTCATCTGCCGCAGCGAGCTGGCCAACGCCTACTCCGAGCTCAACGATCCCATCGACCAGCGCCGCCGCTTCGAAAAGCAGGTGGAGCAGCGGGAGCGGGGCGATGAAGAGACGGAGATGCTGGACGAGGATTTCCTCACCGCGCTGGAATACGGCATGCCGCCCACCGGCGGCATGGGCATGGGCATCGACCGGTGCGTCATGCTGCTCACCGGAGCCGACACCATCCGGGAAGTGATCCTCTTCCCCACCATGAAGCCTTTGGATTGACGTTTCTGCGGGGACGGCCTGAATGCGGGCCGCCCCGCTTGACCGCGTCTGCGCAGGACGCGCTGCGCGGTATTTTTTGGAAGGAGGCGGCCGCCGTGGAGACCATCACCAGCCGGACGAATCCCCTGTGCACCCATTTCCGCAAGCTGGCTTCCTCCCGGGCCTACCGGGAAAAGACCGGTGAGTGCCTGTGCGACAGCCCCAAGCTGCTGCGGGAGGCGGTGCAGTGGGGGCAGACGGTGACGGCGGTGCTCTACACCGAAGGGGCGGAGCTGCCGCCCCTGGCCCAAGGCACCCGGGCGGCGCAGGTACCGGAGCAGGTCATGGCGTCCGTCAGCCCCATGGAGACCCCCCAGGGGGTGGTGTTTGCCTGCCGGATGGGGCGGACCGACCCGCCGGAGCAGCTGTCCCCCGGACGTTACCTGCTGCTGGACGGGGTCCAGGACCCCGGCAACGTGGGCACCATCCTCCGCACCGCCGACGCCTTCCAGTGGACGGTGCTGCTGCTGCCCGGCTGCGCGGATCTCTACAATCCCAAGACCCTTCGGGCCGGGATGGGGGTCCAGTTCCGCCGGGCATCCTATTGCTGCGCGCTGGACCGGGCGGCGTCCCTGGTCCGGGCGGCGGGCCTTCCCCTGTATGCCACCGCCCTGGCGGAGGATACGGCGGACGTGCGGGATGTGGATCTCACGCGCTGCGCCGTGATCATCGGCAGCGAGGGCCGGGGGATCTCCCGGGCGGCGCTGGAGATCTGCGACCGGACGGTGAAGATCCCCATGCAGGATACCTGTGAGTCTCTCAACGCGGCGGTGGCCGCCGCAGTGGTGCTGTGGGAGGGCGCCCGGGGAGACGGAAGGAGCGGCCCATGCTGAAATACTGGCTGTGGCTGGCGGAGCTCCCGGGCTTGACGAATCAGTCCCGGCTGGCGCTGCTGCGCTGCTTTGCTTCTCCGGAGGAGCTGTATTACGCCGATCCGGAGGAGGCGCTGCGGGTCCACGGCATCACCCGGGAGGAGGCGGAGGCCCTGAAGAACAAGGACCTCTCCGCCGCGGACCGGGTGCTGGCGGACTGCCAGCGGCTGGGCATCCGCATCCTGACGCTGCAGGACGCGGCCTATCCCGGCCGCCTCCGGAACATTTATGATCCGCCCTGCCTGCTGTACTGGCGGGGCACGCTCCCCGTCTTTGACGAGGAGGCCGCCGTGGCGGTGGTGGGCACCCGGAGCTGCACGCCCTACGGCATCGCCTGCGCCGAAAAGCTGGGCTACGGCCTGGGCAGCGGCGGGGCGCTGGTGGTCAGCGGGATGGCCCGGGGCATCGACGCCGCGGCCCTGGAGGGCGCGCTGCGGAGCGGCGGCTCCGTGACGGGACTGTGCGGCTGCGGGCTGGACGTGTGCTATCCCCGGGAGAACCGCCGCCTCTATGAGGACGTGGCCGCCGTCGGGGCCCTGATCAGCGAGTATCCCCCGGGCACCGCCCCGCTGGGGCGGCATTTTCCCGCCCGGAACCGGATCCTGGCGGGCCTGAGCGTGGCCGCGCTGGTGGTGGAGGCCCCGGCCCGCAGCGGCGCGCTCATCACGGCGGAGCTGGCGCTGGAACAGGGGCGGGACGTGTTTGCCGTGCCCGGTCCCATCGACGCGCCTGCCAGCGCCGGGTGCAACCGGCTGATCCGGGAGGGCGCCGGACTGGTGTCCGACGCGTGGGACATCCTGCGGGAGTATCAGGAGCGGTTCCCGGCCAAGCTGCACCCTCCGGAGGACCGGGGGGAGCGCAGGGTCCCGGTGCGCCGGGAGGAGCCGCTGCCGCCGGCCCGGCCTGCGCTGCCGGTGCTGGACCTGCGCCGCGGCGGCCTGCCGCTGAGCGACGACCAGCTGGCGCTGCTGCGGGTCCTTTCAGAGGAGGAGCCGGCGGCTGTGGATGATCTGGTGGAGCGCACCGGCATCCCCGCCCGCCGGGTGCTCTCGGCGCTGACGGTATTGGAAATGGATGCTCTGGCGGTGCAGCACAGCGGGAGTCGCTATACCCGCGCTGTGACGCTTTTGGAAGATACGGAATCAACCGCGCCTTGAACGGGCGCCTGGAGGTAACTATGGCAAAGCAGAGCCTGGTCATCGTGGAATCTCCCGCGAAGGCCAAAACCATCGGCAAATATCTGGGCAAGGACTTTACGGTCAAGGCCTGTATGGGCCACCTGCGGGACCTGCCCAAAAGCACCCTGGGCGTGGATCTGGAGCACGACTTCGAGCCGGTCTACAAGCCCATCAAGGGCAAGGAGGACATCATCAGTGACCTGAAGAAGTCCGCCAAGGCGGCGGACATGGTCTACCTTGCCACCGACCCGGACCGGGAGGGAGAGGCCATCTCCTGGCATCTCAAGCAGCTTTTGTCCCTGCCGGACGACAAGACCCGCCGGGTCACCTTCAACGAGATCACGAAAAAGGTGGTGCAGGAGAGCATCCAGGAGCCCCGGGACATCGACCAGAACCTGGTGGACGCCCAGCAGGCCCGGCGCATCCTGGACCGCATCGTGGGCTATGAGCTCAGCCCCCTTTTGTGGAAGAAGATCCGCCGCGGGCTCTCCGCCGGGCGGGTGCAGTCCGTGGCCACCCGGATGGTGGATGATCGGGAGCGGGAGATCGAGGCCTTTCAGCCGGAGGAGTACTGGACGCTGGACGCCAATCTCCTGGCCGGCGGCCCGGCCTTTGCCGCCCGGTATCACGGCAGGGACGGGCATAAGGCGGAGCTCAAGTCCGCCGAGGAGGTGGACGCGGTGGTGCGTGAGACGGAAGGCGGGACCTTCCGCGTCAAGACCGTCAAGCGCACCGACAAGCAGCGCAGCCCCTCTCCGCCCTTCACCACTTCCACCATGCAGCAGGAGGCCTCCCGGAAGCTGTCCATGACCCCCCGGCGCACCATGGCCATCGCCCAGCAGCTCTACGAGGGCGTGGACATCGAGGGCGAGGGCACCGTGGGCCTCATCACCTATATGCGTACCGACTCCCTGCGGCTTTCCGAGGAGGCGGTGGCGGCGGCCCGGGAGTTCATCGTGGGCCGCTACGGCCAGGCGTACTATCCCGCCAAGGGCCCCAACCAGTACAAGGCCAAGGCCACGGCCCAGGACGCCCACGAGGCCATCCGGCCCAGCAATGTGAACTGGACGCCGGAGGCGCTGAAAAAGGACCTCACCGGGGAGCAGTACCGGCTCTACCGGCTGATCTGGAGCCGGTTCGTGGCCTGCCAGATGGCCAACGCCGTCTATGACAGCGTGTCCGTGGAGGTGGAGGCCGGGGCCCACAGCTTCCGGGCCAGCTCCTCCAGCTTGAAATTCTCCGGCTACACCGCGGTGTACGAGGAGGGCAAGGACGAGGAAAAGGAGGAGAAGGAATCTCCCCTGCCCGCCCTGCAGGAGGGCCAGACGCTGACGCTGCGGGACTTTTCCCGGGACCAGCACTTCACCCAGCCCCCCGCCCACTACACCGACGCCACCTTGATCCGGGCCATGGAGGAGCAGGGCATCGGCCGCCCCTCCACCTACGCCCCCACCGTGTCCACCATCCTGGACCGGGAGTACGTCATCAAGGAGGGCAAGTACCTGCGCATCACGAACCTGGGCCGGGTGGTGACGGCGCTGATGAAGGAGCGCTTCCCCGACATCGCGGACCTGAAGTTCACCGCCAACATGGAGCAGCGCCTGGATACCGTGGAGGAGGGCAAGACCGCCTGGAAGGACGTCCTGCGGGACTTCTACGGGGACTTCGACCGCGACCTCAAGGAGGCCGAGCAGGCCCTGGACGGCGTGCGGATCAAGGTGCCAGACGAGGTCAGCGAGGAGATCTGCCCGGAGTGCGGGCGGAACCTGGTGGTCAAGTCCGGCCGGTTCGGCCGCTTCCTGGCCTGCCCCGGATATCCCGAGTGCAGCTTCACCATGCCCCTGGTGGTGGAGATGCCGGGCCGCTGCCCCAAGTGCGGCGGCCGCATCATGAAGCGCACCGGAAACAGCAAGAAGACCGGAAAGCAGTACACCTACTACTGCTGCGAGCATATGAACAGCCGGGACGAGACGGCCAAGTGCGACTTCATGACCTGGGACGTGCCGGTGAAGGACGACTGCCCGGTGTGCGGCCAGACCATGTTCAAGAAGGCCGGCAAGGGCTTCCGCAAGCCGTTTTGCATCAACCCCGCGTGTGAGAACTTCCTGCCGGAGGACAAGCGGGGCTATCCCAAAAAGCCGGAAAAGCAGGAGGGCGAGGCTCCGGCGGAGAGCGCCGGGGCGGAGGAGCCCGTGAAGAAGGCGGCCAAAAAGACCGCCGCCAAAAAGACCGCCGGGGAGAAGAAGCCTGCGGCCAAAAAGCCCGCCGCCAAAAAGCCGGCGGCGAAAAAGACCACGAAAAAGACTACCAAGGCGGAGACCGACGGCCGGGAGGGCTGATCCGGCCTGTCCGCGGACCGGAGGAAATGGATGGAAGTGACCGTGATCGGCGCGGGCCTGGCAGGCAGCGAGTGCGCCTGGCAGCTGGCCCAGCGGGGCGTCAAGGTGACGCTCCGGGAGATGAAGCCGGAAAAGCGTACCCCCGCCCATGTGACGGATGATTTCGCGGAGCTTTGCTGCTCCAACTCCCTGCGCAGCGACCAGCTGGAAAACGCGGTGGGCCTTTTGAAGGAGGAGCTGCGGCGGCTGGGGTCCCTGATCCTCCGCTGTGCCGATGAGACCCGGGTGGAGGCGGGCGGCGCCCTGGCGGTGGACCGCCACGGCTTTGCCGCCCTGGTGACGGAGCGCGTGCGCAGCCACCCCAACATCACCGTGGTGCCCGGGGAGGTGACGGAGATCCCCGAGGGGGAGGTGGTGATCGCCAGCGGCCCCCTGACCTCCGACGCCCTGGCAGAGAAGCTCCAGGCGCTTTTGGGAGAGGACAGCGATCTCCACTTCTACGACGCGGCGGCGCCGCTGGTGTCTGCCGAGAGCGTGGACATGGACAAGGCCTGGATGGGCTCCCGGTACGACAAGGGCACGGCGGACTACGTGAACTGCCCCATGACGGAGGCGGAGTACGACGCGTTCTGGCAGGCCCTCACCACCGCCCAGGAGGCGGAGGTCCACGGCTTTGAGGACAAGAAGGTGTTCGAGGGCTGCATGCCCGTGGAGGTGATGGCCCGCCGGGGCCACGACACCCTCTGCTACGGTCCCCTGAAGCCCCGGGGCCTCACGGACCCCCGCACCGGGAAGGAGCCCTACGCCGTGGTGCAGCTGCGGCGGGACAACGCCCAGGGCAGCGTCTACAATCTGGTGGGCTTCCAGACCCACCTGCGCTTCCCGGAGCAGAAGCGGGTCTTTTCCATGATCCCCGCCCTCCACGACGCGGAATTCCTGCGCTACGGCGTCATGCACCGCAACACCTTTTTGAATTCCCCCCGGTTGCTGGACCGGTACTACCGGCTCAAGGCCTGCCCCCGGATCTCCTTCGCCGGCCAGATGACCGGCGTGGAGGGGTATGTGGAGTCCGCGGCCAGCGGCTTTCTGGTGGGGGTGGAGACCGCCCGGCGGCTTCTGGGGCTGCCCCCGGTGGACTTTCCCCGGGAAACGGCCATCGGCGCCCTGGGGCTGTACGTGTCCAACCCCACTGTGGCGTCCTTCCAGCCCATGAACATCAACTTCGGCATCATGCCGCCCCTGGACCACCGGGTCAAGGGGAAGAGAAATAAAAACGCGGAGCTGTCGCAGCGGTCCCTGGCCCTGATCGACGGCATGAAAGAGGAGGTCCTGCCATGAAGATCATTGTAGACGCCATGGGCGGCGACAACGCGCCGCTGGAGATCGTCCGGGGCGCGCTGGAGGCCCACCAGGTCCACGGAGTGGACATCCTGCTGGTGGGCCGGGCGGCGGAGGTGCTGGGGGCCGTGGAGGCCTGCGGCGAGAAGACCCTGCCCGCCGGCGTGGAG
>CALWXB010000046.1 GCA_944385405.1 uncultured Oscillospiraceae bacterium
CCTGAGTACGACGCCATCCCCTGGTCCCTCCCGGCGGAGCGGGAGGCGGTGGGGGTGATCCATACCCTGTGCATCCATCCCGCCCGCGCCGGACAAGGGCTGGCCCGGCAGATGGTGGCCTTCTGCGAACGCGAGGCCCGGCGGCGGGGCAAGGCCGTGATGCGCCTGGACACCTGGGAGCACAATCTCCCCGCCAACCGGATGTACCCCGCCCTGGGCTACCGGTACGCCGGGGCGGCGGAGTTCTTCTTCATGGGCTTCGTCCGCGAGATCCTGAACTGCTACGAAAAGGCCCTGTGAAGCCCCTGCGCCCCAAGGGGTTTGGTGCCTCTGCTAACCGCAGGTTGACAGCCTGACGCCCGCCGGTTGATTGCGCGGCGGGCGTCGTTTTGCTATACTGGGACCGACGAAAGGGGGCGGCGGCCATGACCATGGGCGAACGCATCGCGCAAAAGCGCAGAGAGCTGAGGCTTTCCCAGGAGGCCCTGGGGGAGCAGCTGGGGGTCAGCCGGCAGTCCATCTACAAATGGGAATCCGGCGCGGCGGTGCCGGAGGTGGACAAACTGGTGGCCCTCTCCCGCCTGTTCGGCGTGCCGGTGGGGTGGCTGCTGGGGGTGGAGGGACCCGCCCCGGCATCAGACGGCCCGGCGCCGGAGGAGCTGACGGAGGCGCAGCTGCGGATGGTGGAGGAGATCGCATCCCGGTACGCCGCCGCGCTGCCAAAGCCCCTGTCCCGGCGGCGGAGGCTGGGGGTGAAGCTGGCCGCGGCGGGGGCGGCGGTGTGTCTGGCGGCGGGGCTGGGGAGCCTTGCCGCCCGGCTGGAGCGGATGGACCGGCAGTACCAGGACCTCCAGAACGACGTGGCCCGGCTGGAGAGCAGCGTCAACGGCCAGATCGGCTCCATGGCGGGCCGGGTGGAGGAGATCCTGAAGGCCCAGAACAGCCTGCTGGCGGACTACGGCGCGGAGCTGTTCTCCGCCAACCTGGAGGAGAACCGGGCGGTGTTCTCCGTCCGGGCGGTGCCCAAGACCTACACCCAGGGCATGACGGTGCAGTTTTCCATCGACAACGGCACCGGCGGCGTCCAGACCGTCCGGGGCCAAAGCGCCCCGGGGGGCGGCTTCACCGCCGCCCTGGCCTGCCGCCTCACAGACCGCATCACCATCTCCGCCGTGCTCACCGACGATGCCGGTACCCGCTCCACCCAGCTGCTGGAGGAATTCCAGGGGCTCTACTCCGCCTCCCTCCCCGCCGTGGAGATCTACGGCGGAGAGGATCTGCCGGGGCTGAAGGCCGACGGAAGCGGCCTTGTGACGCTGCCGGAGGTAACGGTGACGGTCCGGCCCCGGGCCTCCGACGGGACGGAGCATCCCGCCCTGGGGCAGTCGGAGCTGGCGTCGGTCCGGGTGGGCCTGTTCCGGGATCAGGCGCTGCTGGCGTGGCTGGAGGACCTGGGGGACGGGACCTTCCGCCTCCCTGCCGGCCGCCAGGCGGCCCTCACCGGCGAGACGGACACCCTCCAGTTCGCGGCGGTGGTGACGGACGCGTATGGCCGCCAGGCGGTGTACGCCGACATCCCCTGCATCCTCTCCGCCGGGACGCTGACCTGGCCCGCCGTGTCGGACCTCAGCGGCCACGACCCGGCCAATTGGCAGTACTGAAAAAGCGGGACGGCACGAAAGTGCCGTCCCGCTTTATTCCCTCCGGCGGCGCTGCCGCCGGAGGGAGAGGGATGCAGCCTGCTGCGCGCACGCCCCGATGGGGCGCACACTGGCAGGCTGAGAAGTGTTTTCCCGCCCCGCACCCCCCGGGAGGGGGGTCCAGGGGGAACCTACGGTTCCCCCGGTTGCTTTGCCTGCGGCAAAGCAAGAATTGAAATCATTTTCGCCGCGGCGTGTACGTGGCGAAAATCCCCCGGCCCCAGCCGCCGGGGGCGGCGGCCCCAGTGACCGGAACCGGGGTCCCCCGCCAAAGGCGCGAAGCGGCTTTGGTGGGGAGAGGAAGAACAAGCGGAGCGGGGCGAGCCCTCGCTTTCAGCGGGGGCGAACCAAGCGCAGCTTGTTCTGACGAGGGGGTGGGGGAGTTTGAGGGGGAGCCCCGCTCCCCCTCGAGGCCCCCGTGTGGGGGATCTAAAGGGGGAGCCTGCTCCCCCTTTAAGATAGCTCCGCCTGCCCCGTATACAGCTGATAGTACCGTCCCTTCTGTGCCAGCAGGTCGTCGTGGTCGCCCCGCTCGATGATCTGCCCCTGCTCCAGCACCATGATGGCTTTCGCGTTGCGCACGGTGGAGAGCCGGTGGGCGATGACGAACACCGTCCGCCCCGCCATGAGCCGGTCCATGCCCCGCTCGATGAGCTTTTCCGTCCGGGTGTCGATGGAGGAGGTGGCCTCGTCCAGGATCAGCACCGGCGGGTTGGCGCAGGCCGCCCGGGCGATGTTGAGGAGCTGCCGCTCGCCCTGGGAGAGGTTCCCGCCGTCGCCGCCCAGGACGGTGTCGTAGCCCTGGGGCAGGTGGCGGATGAAGCTGTCCGCCCCGGCCAGCTCCGCCGCCGCCCGGACCTCCTCGTCGGTGGCCTCCAGGCGGCCGTAGCGGATGTTGTCCGCCACGGTGCCGGTGAAGAGGTGGGTGTCCTGGAGCACCACGCCCAGGGAGCGGCGCAGGTCGGCCTTGCGGATATCCCGCACGTCGATGCCGTCGTAGGTGATGGCGCCGCTCTGGATCTCATAGAAGCGGTTGATGAGACTGGTGATGGTGGTCTTGCCCGCGCCGGTAGAGCCCACGAAGGCGATCTTCTGCCCCGGCTTTGCAAAGAGGGAGATGTCCCGGAGCACCGTCTTGCGGGGATCGTAGCCGAACACCACGTGGTCGAAGCGCACGTCCCCCCGCAGGGGCACCAGCTCGCCGCCGGGCTTTTTCCAGGCCCAGGCGCCGGTGTCGTAGGCGGCCTCGGCGAGGGCGCCGGCGGCGTTTTCCGTCACCCGCACCAGCGTCACCCGGCCTTCGTCCTCTTCCGGCTTCGTCTCCATGACCTCAAAGACCCGCTCGGCGCCGGCCACGGCGGAGAGGATGGTGTTGACCTGCTGGGAGATCTGGGTGATGGGCTGGCTCACCTGCCGGGTGTACTGCAAAAAGGCCGCCAGGCCCCCCAGATCGCCGGTGCGGATGGCCAGCAGGCCCCCCACGCAGCAGGTGACGGCGTAGTTGATATAGGAGAGGTTGCCCATGGCGGGCATCATGGCCCCGGCGTAGGCCTGGGCCCGGGTGGCGGACTGGCGGTAGACGGCGTTGCGCTGCCGGAAGCCCGCCTTGGCGGCCTCCTCGTGGTTGAAGACCTTGATGACCTTCTGGCCCTCGATCATCTCCTCGATGTAGCCGTTCACCGCGCCCAGGGCGGCCTGCTGGGCCGCGAAGTACCGGCGGCTGCGGCCGCCCACCACCTTCACCACCGCCAGCATCACCGCCAGCATCACGAAGGTGATGAGACTCAGCACGGGGCTCAGGACGATCATCATGGCGATGGTGCCCGTGAAGTTCAGCGTGCAGGAGATGAGGCTGCCGAAGCTGTTGTTCAGCGCCTCGGAGACGGTGTCGATGTCGTTGGTGTAGCGGCTCATGAGCTCGCCGTGGGTGTGGGTGTCGAAGTAGGAAAGGGGCAGGTCCTGCATCCGGCTGAAGAGGTCGGCGCGGATCCTGGCCACGGTGTTCTGGGACACGTGGACCATGATCCGGGCGTAGCCGAAGGAGCACACCGCGCCGGCGACATACACCGCCGCCATGAAGGCCAGCATCCGGGCAAGGCCCGGGAAGTCGCCGGGGAGGATATAGTCGTTGATGAGGGGCTTGATGAGGTACGACCCGCCCACGGTGCAGGCCGAGCTGATGACCAGCAGCCCCGCCACCAGGATGAGGTGGGCCTTGTAGCGCCCCAGGTACCGCATGAGCTTGCCCAGGGTGCCCCGGAGGTCCTTGGGCTTCTGGAAGCCGTGGCGGCCGGGTCCGCCGCCGGGGCCCCGGGGGGCGGGTCCGCTTTGATGCTGTTCAGCCACCGATGCTCACTCCTTCCTGCTGGGACTCGTACACGTCCCGATAGATCTCGCATGTCTCCATCAGCGTCTCGTGGGTGCCCTGGGCCGCCACCCTTCCCCGGTCCATCACCAAAATCAGGTCCGCGTGGCACAAAGACGTCACCCGCTGGGCGATGATGATCTTGGTGGTGTCCTTGAGCTCGCGGGCGAAGGCCGCGCGGATCCTGGCGTCGGTGGCGGTGTCCACGGCGGAGGTGGAGTCGTCCAGGATCAGCACCCTGGGCTGCTTTAAAATGGCCCGGGCGATGCAAAGCCGCTGCTTCTGGCCGCCGGAGACGTTGACGCCCCCCTGGCCCAGGTCCGTGTCCAGGCCGTCGGGCATCCGCTCCAGGAACTCATCCGCGCAGGCGGCCCGGCAGGCCGCCCAGAGCTGGTCCTCCGTGGCGTTGGGATCGCCCCAGAGGAGGTTTTCCCGGATGGTGCCGGAGAAGAGGGTGTTCTTCTGCAGCACCACGCTCACCGCGTCCCGCAGGTGCTCCATGGTGTAGTCCGCCACCGGGCGGCCGCCCACGGAGACGGTGCCCTCCGTGGCCTCGTAGAGCCGGGGGATCAGGGACACCAGCGTGGTCTTGGCGGAGCCGGTGCCGCCCAGGATGCCCACCGTCTGGCCGGAGCGGATGTGCAGGTCCACGTCCTCCAATATCCACTCGGGGCTGGCGGGATCGTACTTGAAGGAGACGTGATCGAAGTCGATGCTGCCGTCCTGCACCTCCGCGCCGCCGCCGGCGCGGTCATCGGTGATGGCCGGGACCTCCTGGAGCACCTCGCAGATCCGGCGGGCGCAGGCGATGGACCGGGTCATCATCATGAAGATCATGGACACCATCATCAGGGACATCATGATCTGGGTGATATAGGTGAAGTAGGTGATGAGCTTGCCGGCCTCCAGGGTCCCGGCGTAGACCATCTGGCCGCCGAACCACATGACGGCGATGATGGTGCCGTAGACGATGAGCATCATCACCGGCATGTTGATGACCACCATGCCGAAGGCCTTCTCCGCGTTGGACTTGAGGTCCAGGTTCCGCCCCGCGAACTTCTCCCGCTCAAAGTCCTCCTGCACGAAGGACTTCACCACCCGGATGCCGGCGAGGTTCTCCTGGACCACCAGGTTCAGCGCGTCGGTCTTTTCCTGCATGGCCCGGAACCGGGGGCTGGCCTTGATGAGGATGCCCCCCACCAGCACCGCCAGCAGCGGCAGGGCCACCAGAAAGACGTTGCTGAGCCGATAGCTGATGCTCACCGACAAAATCAGCGCCGACACCAGCATCACCGGCGCCCGCACCAGCAGCCGCATGGCGAACATCAGCATCATCTGCAGGTTGTTGACGTCGTTGGTGAGCCGGGTCACCAGCGACGCGGTGGAAAACCGCTCGATGTTGGAAAAGGCGTAGTCCTGGATGTGGGCGTACTCCGCGTCCCGGAGATTGGCGCCGAAGCCCATGCCCGCCACCGACGAGCACGCCGCCGCCCCCAGGCCGAAGGCCAGGGACACCAGGGCCATCACCACCATCAGCGCGCCCTTGCGCAGGATGAAGTCCGTGTCGCCGTTTTCGATGCCGATGTCCACGATGTCGCTCATCACCAGGGGGATCAGCAGCTCAAAGACGGCCTCCGCCGCCGAGCAGAGCACCCCCGCCGCGATCCAGGGGGCATAGGGTCTGGCCTGGGGCCAGAGCTTTTTCATCATGTGTGTTCATCCTCCTCCAGATTCCCGATGACCCGCAGCAGCAGCGCCCGCAGGGTCTCCTCCTCGCCGGGGGTCAGCCCCCGGACCATCACCGCCTCGGCGGCGTGGAACTGCCGCCGGAACTCCGCCAGCTGCGCCGCGCCCTTGTCCGTCAAGGCCACGATCCGCCGCCGGGCGTCGCTGCCGCTGACGGTGCGGGCCACCATGCCCTTCTCCTCCAGCCGGTCCAAGATCCCGTTGGCCGTGGAGGGCTTCACCCGCAGAAACGCCGTCACCTCGCACTGGGGCGCCTGGCCGCCGCTGCGGTCCAGGTGCATGAGCACGTGGGTCTGGGCGGGGGTGACGTCGTACCGGTTCAGCCGGGCGTCCATCCGGGAGCGGGCCAGGTGGGCCGCACGGCCCAGCATGGGGCCCAGGGGGGGTATTTTCTCCATGCCGCCGCCTCCTTCTTTCGTCTGCTAAATATTAGCACGCTAAATACTAGCACGGCGCGCCGATGCTGTCAACCCCAGGATCTGGGATATTTTTTGAACGAAATATGAATGATTTGCGGAAAATCCCCGGTTTTGTAAACAAATTGTGAAGCATGGCCCGGGGCCGTTGACTTTCCCGGGGGGAGGGGCTATGATGGGTACAACAAGTACATCACTTGTTCGTACACACCATTTTCCCTCTCCTTTCTCTATATCATACGGCAGAGCGGACGGTCCGAAGGGACCGTCCGCTCTGTCGTTTTGTCCGCCCCGGCTCCCGGCCCCCTCTCCTGTCAGTTTATCGAAAAACAATAAAAAATGATTGACAAACGATAACGCATCTGGTATCATGCAGCCATCATCCCAAAGGAGGAATGCATATGCTGCCCACGTCCGTGCAGAAGGTGGCCCGGGTGCTGCGGATCCTGATGATGGCGGCCCTGGCGTGCAACGTGATCTTGTTCTATCTGGTGCCGGTGGCGGTGATGTCCGGCAGCGGCTCCCTGCTGGGCGGCGCCCTGGACTACCTGGGGTCCTTCGTCCATCCCGGGGAGGACGACATCCTGGCGGCGGGGGCCATGGCCAGCCTGCTGGCCTGGGTATGGTGCTGGCAGGAGGCCTATGACCTGTCGCTGACGCTCTTCCTGCTGGTGTCCGGGGCGTGCACGGCGGTGATATTGCGCCAGGGCCTGCGGGTGCTGGACACCATCCTCCGGGGCTGCCCCTTCTCCCCGGAAAACGCCGTCAGCCTGCGCCGCAGCGCGGTGTGCGCCTTCGTCATCGCGGCGGCGGCCCTGGGGCGGGTGATCTGGGGGGTGGCCCACTACCAGTCCCTGCGGCCCCTGGCCACCTACAACGCGCTGTTCGTGCCCATCTTCACCATGGCGGGGCTCCTCTGCCTGGTGATGTCCGCCCTGTTCCGCCAGGCCGCGGAGATGAAGGCGGAAAACGATCTCACCATCTGAAGGAGGCGGGCGGCATGGCGATCGTGGTGAATCTGGATGTGATGCTGGCCCGGCGGAAGATGTCCCTCTCCCAGCTCTCCGAGCGGGTGGACATCACCCTGGCCAACCTCTCCATCCTGAAAAACAACAAGGCCAAGGCGGTGCGGTTTTCCACCCTGGAGGCCATCTGCGCGGCCCTGGACTGCCAGCCCGGGGACATCCTGGAGTTCGTCCCCGACGGGGAGGCGCCGTCATGAGGCGGCTGGGCCGCCTTGCGGCGATGTGCGCGGCATCGTTTTTCCTGGCCTTTTTCCTGTTTCTGCTGGTTTTGATCCTCACCGTGTGCCTCGCCCCCGGCAATTGGGCTGCGGGGTGAGGCGGAGCCTGCCCGGGCCCCGGGCAGCGATGCAAGGAGGTCCTTTCCCATGACCGATCAGCCTCATGAGGCCCTGCCCGCCGCCGTGTCCGTCACGGTGCGGGACCGTCTCTTCCTGTGCGGGACGTTCGCCCTGGGCGTGCTGCTGGCCGACGCCTTCTTCTGGCACGGCCCCACCGCCGCCCTCACCGCCGCCGTCTGGGCATGGTACGCCCTGGCGCGGTGGTACGCCGGTCCCCTGCGCCGCCGGGAGGACCGGCTGCTGCGGGGGTACGTCCTGATCCTGGCGGCCGCCTTCGCCCTGGGGTCCAACTGGTACTTCCGGCTCTGGGACCTGCTGGCGCTTTTCGTGCTGGTGCCGGTGCAGCTGGGCGGCGTGCTGGCACCGGAGAAGCCCTGGCACCTCCCCTCCGCCCTGCTCTCCCGCTGGGGCGGCGGGGTATCCGGCCTCTTCACCGGTCTGGGGGCCTTCTTCCAGTCCCTGGTGCCGGAGAAGGCGGAAAAGCGCCGCCTCCCGGCGGCGCTCCTGGGAACGGCGGCGGCGCTGGCCATGGTGTGCCTCCTGGTGCCGGTGCTCTCCTCTGCCGACGCCCTCTTCGCCGCCGTCACGGCGGACCTCCGGGCCTTCGTCCGGGACCGGTTCTCCGTGGGCCTTGCCAAGGTCCTGTGCGGCGCGGCGCTGACGCCGTTTCTGTTCTCCCTCCTCTTCTCCCTGGGCCATCCAAAGGAGAAGCCCTGGACGCAGCGGAAGGCCCCGGCGGCGGACCCCCTGACGTTTGCCGCCATCCTGGGGGCGCTGGCCGCGCTGTACCTCCTCTTCCTGGGGGTGCAGCTGCGGGGCGTGCTGGGGGGCGCGGATTACCTTGCCCAGCGGGGCATCTCGTATGCCCAGTGGGCCCGCAGCGGCTTTTTCCAGATGACGGGCGTGACGGCGGTGAACCTCACCGCCATCCTGGCATCGTCCTGGGCCTGCCGCCCCGGCGGGCGGGGCGGACGGACGGTGCGGCTGCTGGCGGCGGCGGTCCTGGCGGAGAGCCTTGCCCTGCTGGGCTGCGCCGCGTGGCGGATGACGCTGTACGTCCAGGCCTACGGCCTGTCCTTCAAGCGGTTCGTCACCTACTGGGGCATGGTGATGATGGCCCTCTTCCTCCTCACCGCCGCCTGGAAGCTGCTGCGGCCATCCCGGTCCTTCTGCCGCGCCGCCGTGCCCCTGGCGCTGGCGGGCTGGCTGGTGCTCCACTGCATCCCGGTGGACTATCTGGTGGCCCAGGACCAGGTGGACCGCTATCTCTCCGGCCAAAGCCCCACCGTCAGCGTCCACTATCTGGCCTACGCCCTCTCCTACGACACCCTCTCCCCCCTGTCCCGGCTGGACGGGGACCGGACCCTGGCCTCCTTCGAGGGGGACTGGTGGTCCCAGGGCGAGACGCTGGGGGAGCTGCTGGAGACGCGCCGGGCCGCGGCGGCGGCGGAGTGCGCCGACTGGCGCACCTGGTCCCTCTCGGCGTACCTGGCCGCCCGGCAGGCGGAGTGAGAAAAGAGCGCCGCCCGTTCCATGCGGAACGGGCGGCGCTTTGCCGTTTAGTATTTCGTGTCGTACTCCCAGGGGGTGCCGCCGGCCAGGCACCCGCCGTCGATGTGGTAGGCCTGGCCGGTCATGTAGCTGGAGGCGTCGGAGGCCAGGAGGATGGCCATGCCCACCAGCTCCTCGGGCCGTCCGCCCCGCTCCATGGCGATGCGGGACTTCATGTAGGGGGCGCGGTTGGGGCTGTCCCAGCTGACCTGGGTGAGCTCCGTGATGATGTGGCCGGGGCTGATGGCGTTGCAGCGGATGCCGTACCGGGCGCACTCCACCGCCATGGACCGGGTGATGGCGATGACGCCGCTTTTGGCCGCGCCGTAGACGGAGCAGCCCCCCAGCATGCCGGTGTCGTTGTGGGAGCCGATGTTGACGATGCTGCCGGACCTGCGCTTGTACATCTCCCGGGCCACCGCCTGGGTCATGAAGTACACGCCCTTGAGGTTGGTGTCCATGATGCGGTCGTAATCCGCCTCCGCCACGTCCAGCAGTCCCTCCCGCTTGTTGATGCCCGCCACGTTGAACAAAACGTCGATCTTGCCGTACCGGGCCATGACCTCGTCCACGCAGCTGCGGATGGAGGAAAGATCCGCCACGTCCAGCAGATGGGCGCTGGCCCTGCCGCCGGCGGCGGTGATCTCCGCTTCCAGGGCCTGGCACTTGGAAAGGGTCCGGCCGCACAGCGCCACCTCCGCCCCGGCGAAGGCCAGTCCCCGGCTGATGGCGGCGCCGATGCCTCCCGCCGCGCCGGTGACCAGGGCCGTCTTGCCCTCCAGGGAAAAGACCGACTTGAGATACGCTCCGTGATCCATACGTCCCGCCTCCTGTATCAAATTCAGTCCCGGAAGCCCAGCAGCTGGGAGATGTTCCGGGCGGTGCGGCGCACCTCCCGGATCATCAGCTCCTGATCCGCCTGCATCCGGTAGTCCGGGCCGGAGACGCTCACCGCCCCCACCGCCCGGTGGTTCATGTCGCAGATGGGGGCCGCCACGCAGATGAGGCCCTCCTCGATCTCCCCGTCGTCGATGGCGTAGCCGTGGAGCCGGGCGAAGGCCAGCTCCTCCCGCAGCCGGGCGGGGTCCGTGATGGTGCGCTCCGTCAGGGGCCGGGCGGCGCCGGCCATCCAGCGGCAGTACTCCTCGATACAGGCGTCGCTCTGGCAGGAGAGCATGGCCTTGCCGGCGCTGGTGGCGTAGGCCGGGGCGCGGCTGCCCACCTGGGTGTTGCAGACGATGGACCGGTGGGTCTCCACCTTGTCCAGATAGAAGATGTCGTGCTCCAGCAGCACGCTGAGGTTGATGGTCTCCTGCAGGGCCTCGCTGAGGCGCTCCAGCTCCGGCCGGGCGGTGCGCCTGAGGTCCGACCGGCCCAGGATGGCGCTGGAGAGCAGCAGCAGCCGGGGGCCGGGCCGGTAGCTCTTGCGCACCGGGTCCTGCTCCAGATACTGCCGCTCGGCCAGGGTGGACACCTGGCGGTACACGGTGGTGGTAGGCAGCCCCAGCCGCTCCACCAGAGCCTTGAGGGTCCACTCCGTGTCCCCCTCCATGAAGCACTCCAGGATCTGGAGCGCCCGCAAAATACTGGATACCTGTTCCTTGGCCATGGTTCCCGCCTCTCCCGTCCGGGGCGCCTGGGGCCCCCACTTGACAACCCTTCAACGGACGTTTATGATATTCGTAATGATACCACAAGAGCGGATGCTTGTGAATGATTTTCTGTGAAAATCTTGAAATCATATTCCGTGCTGCGGAAGATTTTCCCACCCGCCGGGTGGGAGCTGAGGAGGAAGGAAACATGGAAACCATGCAGCTCACTCACGAACAGGTCATGGAGATCATCCCCCACCGGGACCCCATGCTGCTCATCGACGAGGCCAGCGAGTACGTCCCCGGCGACCACATCGTGGCCACCTTCTACGTGGACCCCGCCCGGGACATCTTCAAGGGCCACTTCCCCGGTGACCCGGTGCTGCCGGGGGTATACTCCGTGGAGTCCTGCGCCCAGGCGTCGGACCTGGTGCTGATGCGCAAGGCGGAGTACATCGGCAAGACGCCGCTGTTTCTGGGCATCAACAACGTGCGCTTCCGCAAGAAGATCGTCCCCGGCGACACCATGGAGATCCACGCCCACCTGGCCGCCGAGCGGCCGGAGAAGGCCATCGCCACCTGCAAGTGCGAGGCCTACACCGCCGGCGACCTGGCGGTGGAGTGCGAGGTCACCATCGCCATGCGGTGATCTTTCGTCCACGTACACGCCGCGGCCGAAAACGAATCATATGAAACGGCGCGGAGCGTATGCTCCGCGCCGTTTATTATGTCTGGCCTCACACGCCGTCCCGGCGGCTGCTGATGCCCAGGATGTAGTCCGTGGTGGTCCTGTAAAACCCCGCCAGCCGGATCAGCACCTGGGTGGGGATGTCGTTCTCCCCGGTCTCGTACTTGGAATAGCCCGTCTGGGACATCCCCAGAAACCGGGCCACCTGGGTCTGGGTCAGGTCCGCGTCCTCCCGCAGGTCCCGCAGTCTGTTCATGGTTCTCACCTCGAACAGAGTATGTCATAACCTGAAACAGGGTATTTACTTTCAATCTGATTCAGGTTAAAATACTCCCAGGAGGTGATCCCATGCCGGATTACAAAGAGATGTACCTCACCCTCTTCCGGGCCACGGAGGAGGCCCTCCGCGTCCTCATCGACGCCCAGCGGGCGTGCGAGGAGCTGTATCTTTCCGCGCCGGCGCCGGAGCTCATCGTCTTTCCCGGCGGAGAGGAGCCGCCCCGGCGGTAAAAAATTTTTTCGCCGTCTCTCTGCACGGAACCGTGCAACCATCCCCCGCCGCGGCCCTATTGATAGAGGCCGCGTTTTTTCCGCCGCGGCCCGGGAAAGGAGACGGATATCATGGCCGTATTTCGCGAGGAGCACAAGTCGGACTTTGTGGTGATGAGCCGCCGCCACCTGCGGGACCTGACGCTGACCCTGAAGGCCAAGGGTCTTTTGTCGCTGATGCTGTCCCTGCCGGAGAACTGGAATTACAGCATCCGGGGGCTGGCGGCCATCTGCCGGGAGGGGCCGGAGGCGGTGGGCGGCGCCCTGCGGGAGCTGGAGGCGGCGGGGTACGTGGCGCGCCGGGTCCTGCGGGACCCGGGCGGACGGATCCTGGACGTGGAGTACGTCATCTACGAGCATCCCCTGGCGGCCCCGGAGCCGCATCCGGAGACCCCCGATGCGGCGGCGCCGGACAGGGCGGACGCCCCGCAATATAAGAAAGAAAAAAGAAGGAAAGAGAGATCGAATATCCATCGATTCTCTTCCGGCGAAGCCGGAGGGGAAGCGGCGGGAGCGGAGGGATACCGCCGGACGCGGGCCTGGCTCCTGGAGAATCTGGAGCTGGAGGCGCTGATCCGGCGGCACCCCGCCCGGCAGCAGGAGCTGGAGGAGCTGGCGGAGCTGGTGGTGGAGACGGTGTGCGCCCGGCGCAAGACCACCCGCATCGCCGGGGCGGACCTCCCCCACGAGGCGGTGCGGTCCCGGCTGTGCAAGCTCACCGGGGAGCACCTGGAATTCGTGCTGGAGGGCCTGGCGGAGAACACCACGGCGGTGCGCTGCACGAAGCAGTACCTGCTCACGGCGCTGTTCAACGCCCCGGCCACCATGTCCAACGCCTACGCCGCCCGGGTCAGCCACGACCTGGCCGGCGCGGGATGAGGGAGCGGCGGCGCGCCGATCTGCGCAAAAAAAGCCGGAGCAAGCGACAGGACGCCTGCTCCGGCGCGGAACATCGAAACAGTATAGATGCAATCAAACATGGGGCCCCACACGGTGGGGCGGCGCATACGCGCCGTACAAGCGTTTTGGGCCAGCGGCCCAAAACCTTGGCGCAGGCGGAATTCATTTCCACCGAGCATTTTAATTCCCACGGTATCCATAAAAATAACCACACCTGACGGTGTGGTTATTTTATGAAACGGGTGGACAGTTTCGAGGACAAGCCGCTAAGTCTGCACCTGGAACCAAATCGCAACCCAGCGCAAGCGGTTGCGATTTGGAAAGGAGGAGCAGCAAAATGAGCGTGCTCTGACTTTTGTAAAAAAGTCGGAGCAAGCGATATGTCGCTTGCTCCGACGTGGTGACCCGTCGGGGATTCGAACCCCGGACCCACTGCTTAAAAGGCAGTTGCTCTGCCGACTGAGCTAACGGATCAGGTGATGCCTGCCCGCTGGGGGAAAGTTTGGCTGGGACGGCTGGACTCGAACCAGCGGATGAGGGAGTCAAAGTCCCTTGCCTTACCACTTGGCGACGCCCCAATGGGAAGGAAAACAGGGGATCGGGGTGACCCCGATCCCCTCTTGTCTGGGGTGGGAGATGGGACTCGAACCCACGACACCCGGATCCACAATCCGGTGCTCTAACCAACTGAGCTACACCCACCACATATTGAGAATCTCACAGAATCCAGGCCGACGACGCCGCGGGAAGGAGTTGGTACGCCAGAAGGGACTCGAACCCCTGGCCTACTGCTTAGAAGGCAGTTGCTCTATCCAGCTGAGCTACTGGCGCGAATTTGATTGGAGCAGGTGACGAGAATCGAACTCGCATCCCCAGCTTGGAAGGCTGGTGCCCTGACCATTGTGCTACACCTGCGTTTGCCCTCCGTGGAAACCGTCAGCTTGGATATGATAGCATATCCCCCCCGGCTTGTCAAGGGTTTTTCCGGAACTTTTTCCCGTCACCGGCAGCGGTCCGCGAAGGCCGCCAGCAGCGCCAGCCCGTCGGGGCCCCGGAGGCGCTCCGGGTGCCACTGCACGGCCCACACCGGCCTGGTCCGGTGCTCCAGGGCCTCCACCACGCCGTCCGGGGCCCACTGGGCCGCCCGCAGCCGCTCCCCCAGCCGGTCCGCCGCCTGATGGTGGGCGGAGTTCACCGTCATGGTCCCCCGCCACTGGGGGCACAGGGAGAAGCGGTCCGTGCGCACCGGGTGGAGGCGGTCGGCGCCGCCGGTCCGGCCGTGGCCGGGAACGTCCTGGGCCAGGGTGCCGCCGAAGTACACGTTGATGACCTGCAGGCCCCGGCAGATCCCCAGCACCGGCCGCCCCGCCCGGACGAACCGGGCCAGCAGGCGCAGCTCCGCCGCGTCCCGTACCGGGTCCGCGTCCCGGCAGTCCGCGTCCGGCTGCCCGTAGCGCCAGGGCTCCACGTCCCCGCCGCCGGGCAGCACCAGCCCCCGGCACAGCGCCTCCGCCCCGGCGCTGCGGGTCACCCAGGCCTCCGCCCCCGCCGCCTCCAGCGCCCGGCGGTAGTTGGGAAATTCCCCCGGCTCTCCCCAGATCCAGATCCGCGGCCGCATGCCCGCCGCCCCCTCTCCGTCGTTTCTCCGGACACTCTATGATTTTCCCGCTTGAAAGATGCCGGCAAATATGGCATAATACATACGCGGCACCGGCAGGCCCGGTGCGCGCGGGATATGCAGCGGTATCGAAGTGGTCATAACGGGGCTGACTCGAAATCATGTGACAGGGCCGTATAAAGTGAATATCGGATACGGAGCGGTATCGAAGTGGTCGTAACGAGCTTGACTCGAAATC
>CALWXB010000047.1 GCA_944385405.1 uncultured Oscillospiraceae bacterium
TGGTGGGAACAACTGGACTCGAACCAGTGACCCCCTGCTTGTAAGGCAGGTGCTCTAACCAGCTGAGCTATGCTCCCGGGTTGCCGCTTCCGTCAGACGGCGAAGTTTATTATACGCAAAAGGTCCCTTCCTGTCAACCCTATTTTTAAATTTTCTTTCTTTTTTTCTCGATCTCCGCCAGAAGGCCCTCCAGCTGCTGACGTGTAAAGTGCTGGACATTGTCGCAGAACTGGCATGTCAGGTCCGCCTGGCCCTGCTCCCGGATCAGGGCCTCCAGCTCCTCCGGGCCCAGGCTGATGAGGGCGCGCTCCATCCGCTCCCGGCTGCAGTAGCACCGGTACTCGATGGGGCTTTTTTCCAGGATATCCAGCTCGAAGTCGGACAGGGCCGCGCGCAGCATGGCCTCCGGGTCGTCGTTCTCCCTGAGAAGGCCGGTCACCGGTCCGGCGGCCATGAGGCTGCCCTCCACCTTGGTGATGACGTCCTCTCCGGCGCCGGGCAGCAGCTGGATGAGATAGCCCCCCGCCGCCAGCACGCTCTGGTCCCGGTCCACCAGCACCCCCAGGCCGCAGGCCGTGGGGATCTGCTCGGACTCCACGAAGTAGGCCGCCAGGTCCTCGGCGATCTCGCCGCCCAGAAGGCCCACGCTGCCCACGTAGGGCTCCTTCATATTCAGGTCCCGGATGACGGTGAGGGTGCCCTCGCTGCCCACGGCGGCGCCCACATCCAGCTTGCCGTCGGGCCGCAGGGGCAGGTCCACCGCCGGGTGGTCCACGGTGCCCCGGACGTTGCCCTCCGCGTCGGACACCGCCAGCAGCGTGCCCAGGGGGCCGCCGCCCTTGATCTGCAGCGTCAGGCTGCTGCCCTCGCCCTTCAGGGCGTTGCCCATCATGGAGGCCGCCGCCAGCACCCGGCCCAGGGCCGCGGTGGCCACCGGCAGGGTATGGTGGATCTGCCTGGCCCGCTCCGTCAGGTTCCGGGTGGACACCGCCACCGCCTTCACATAGCCATCCTTGCTGATGGCCCGTACCAACTGGTCCTGCATGGTTTTCTCCTTTGCTTGCTTATCTGGGCCGGACCGCCGTCACGATCCAGCGGTCCTCGTCCTCCCGGGGGGCGCGGCGGGTGAGGTCGCCGAAGAACCGGACCTGCCGGAACCCCGCCTCCTCCAGGAAGGCCCGCAGCTGCTCCGCCGTCCAGGCCCGCTCCCGGTGCTCTTCAAAGCTCCGCTCCCAGGCGCCGTCCGCCCGGGCCTGGAACAGGTCCACCTGATAGGTGCACACCCCGGTCTTTTCCGAGAAGAACGTCCGCCACACGCAGAAGCTCTCCTCCGTCTCGTCCATATACATCTGCCGGTCCATCCGCCGCAGCTTCCAGGGGGTGTTCACGTCGAAAACGAACAGCCCGCCGGGCCGCAGCCACCGGTGCACCCGCTGGAACGTCTGGCGCAGGTCCCGCTCCCGGGTCAGGTAATTCAGGGAGTCCAGGGTGGACACCGCCGCGTCCACGGGGTGCATCAGCCGCAGCCGGGGCATGGGCTGGCACAAAAACAGCGGCGGGTCCGCAAGGCCCTCCGCCTTTCCCGCGGCCTGGGCCAGCATGTCCGCCGAGCCGTCGGTGGCCGTCACCCGGTAGCCCTGCCGCGCCAGCAGGCAGGCGATGGTCCCCGTGCCGCAGGCCAGGTCCAGCACCGTCTCCGCCCCCGCCGCCTGCAGCAGCCGGTGCAGATACGCCGCCCGGCGGCGGTACGCGCCGTCGGCCATCAGGGCGTCGTAGCTGCCGGCCAGGGCGCCGTACCCGCTCACGCCTTCTTCTCCTTGATCCGGGCGAACACCTTGGCGTAGGCCCCGGTGCCGTAGCTCAGGGACCGGTTCACCCGGCTGATGGTGGCGCTGGAGGCGCCGGTGCGCTCCAGGATGTCGTTGTAGATCATGCCGTCGTCCAGCAGGGACGCCACCTCGAAGCGCTGCTCCATGGACCGCAGCTCCGCCACGGTGCACAGGTCCTGAAAAAAGTCGTAGCACTCCTGGGCGTCCTTGAGCTGCAAGATCGCCTTGTACAGCTGGTCGCTCTTTTCCTTTTTCCCGATCTTGACCATAACGCACGCCCTTTCCCACGTCTTGCGGCATCTGTGCGGCCCAAGGCCGCCAGAATGATTTTAACATTGTACTGTGTGAAAGTAAAGGCCTTTGGGTCAATTTTTTTGCCGTCGGGGCGGCATCACCCGGCGCCGCGTTGCGGCATAGGCTGGAGCGGCGGATTTCCGCGGAGAGAGGAGCTTGATCCATGAAGAAGGGCCTTGCACAGCTGCGCACCCAGCCCATGACGGCGGAGCGGGAGTGGACGGTGGATTCCGTGCCTGTGCTGCGGGCGGAGGTGTCCCTGCCGGAGCCGGAGGAGGGGCAGGACGCCGTGTGCCGCCGCATCCGCCGCTACTACCGGCTCCAGTGCCGGTGCTTCCTGCGCTACTGCGAGCGCTTCCTGCTGCCCCAGGCGGCGGCGGAGTACCGCGCCGCCCTGGAGGCCGGGGCGGTCCCCCGGTGCGCCCGGGCGGAGCTGACGTACCGCGTCACGTGGAACCAGGGGGGACTGTGGAGCCTGTACACCCAGTCCCGGGAGCCGGACGAGGGGGGACGGATCCTGGTGACCCGCCGGGGGGACACCTGGGACCTCTCCGCCGGGTACCCGGCGGCGCTGCCGGATTTCTTCCCGCCCCGGCAGAACTGGAAGCGGCGGCTCACGGCCCTGGCGGCGGAGGAGATCCGCCGCCGGGAGGCGGCGGGCTTCCCGCCCTTCCACCCCCACTGGAAGCGGCGGCTGCGCCGCTTCCTCAGCCCCCACAACTTCTACCTCACGGACCAGGGCCTGGTGTTCTTCTATCCCATGTACGCCCTGGGCGGCAGCATCACGGAGTTCCTGCTGCCCTACCGGGAGGAGGGCAGCCCGGAGGTATGAAGCAGCCGCCGCGGGACACGCGGCGGCTGGGGGAGGGGCGGCGGGACCCTCAGGACTTCTTCCTGCCGCCCTGGGCCACGGCCTTGCAGACCATGCCGGTGAGGGCGAACAGGGCGATGGCGTTGGGGATGACCATCAGCTGGTTGAACATGTCGGACAGGCCCCACACCAGGTCGCTGGAGGTGACGGTGCCCAGGAAGATGAACACCAGGGCCACCACGGTGTAGACCACGGTGGACCTGCGGCCGAAGAGGTAGGCCACGTTGATCTTGCCGAAGAGGTTCCAGCCGAGGATGGTGGAGAAGGCGAAGAAGAACAGGCACACCGCCACGAAGGCCGCGCCCAGGCCGGAGCCCAACACGGTGCCGAAGGCGGTCTGGGCCAGGTTGGTGTTGTTCAGGGTCCGGGCCACCTCCTCGGTGTAGCCGGCGGCCAGCACGCCGCCCTCGGTGTAGAGGGTGGAGATGATGACCAGGGCGTTGAGGGTCAGCACCACGAAGGTGTCGATGAACACGCCGATCATGGCCACCACGCCCTGCTCGTGGGGGATGGACACGTTGGCCAGGGCGTGGGCGTGGGGGGTGGAGCCCATGCCGGCCTCGTTGGAGAACAGGCCCCGCTTGGCGCCCTGGCTGATGGCGATCTTCAGCGCGGTGCCCACGCCGCCGCCGATGATGGCGTTGGGGGCGAAGGCGTAGCGGAAGATGAGGCCGAAGGTGGCGGGCAGGTACTGGATGCGCAGCACCAGCACCGCCAGGGCCCCCAGCAGGAAGATGCCGGCCATGACGGGGACCAGCTTTTCCGTGACGGAGGCCAGGCGCTGCACGCCGCCCAGGAAGATCACGGCGCAGATCACCACCAGCACGATGCCCACCGCCCAGGAGGGCACGCCGAAGGCGGTCTGGAAGGTGGAGCCGATGGAGTTGGACTGCACCATGCAGCCGAAGAAGCCCAGGGCCAGGATGATGGCCACGGCGAAGAAGCCCGCCAGGAACTTGCCGAAGGCGCCCTTGAAGGCGGTGGTGATGTAGTACACGGGGCCGCCCTGGATGTGGCCCTGCTCGTCCCGGACCCGGGTCATCTGGGCCAGGGTGGCCTCGGCGTAGATGGTGGCCATGCCGAAGAAGGCGATGATCCACATCCAGAAGATGGCGCCGGGGCCGCCGGTGAGGATGGCCCCGCTGGCGCCGACGATGTTGCCGGTGCCCACCTGGGCGGCCACGGCGGTGGCCAGGGCCTGGAACGAGCTCATCCCGGTCTTGTGCTTGTGTCCGTTGAGGGACAGATTGCCGAACACCCGGCGCATGCCCTCGCCGAAGCAGCGGATCTGCACGAAGCGGGTCTTGATGGAGTACCACAATCCCACCGCGATGAGCAGAAACACCAGGATGTAGTCGGACAGGTACGTGTTGACGGTTTGTACGATCTCCAGCAGCATGTTGCTCTCCTCCAAAAAAAACAACGGACCGGCCGCCCACGCGGCCGCTCCGAAGAAGAAAGCACAGGCGCCGGAGACGCACCCGTCCCCGGCCTGTCACTCTGTCCTTTTACCTGAGAGATTCAGCGGCCGCGCCGCCTTGCACCTTCGGTACCCTTTTGGGGCTTCTCCAGAGCCACATCCATTCCTAGTCCCCACCCGGTGCCCCGGGCGCCTGAGAGTGTTACTCCTTCGGCAGGCTTTCGCCGTTTCCCTAAGAATTTCATCTGCCGTTGTGAAATGTGGCAATACCATACCACGCCCCGCCGGGATTGTCAACCGTCTTTTCCGGCCCGTCCGCCGGGAGAGGGCCTTCTCCCCCGGCGGACAGGCATCTCACCGGCTCACCGGCCCACCATGATGTCCAGGATCTCCTCGTCGGTGCGGCGCATGCCCTCCCGGGCCAGCCGCCCCACGTTGCCGATGGTGTTCTCCACGCCCTTGCGGACGATGCCCTCGCCGTCCACGAACTGGTGCCCGCCCCGGCGGTACATCTCGTAGCCCAGGATCCCCGCGTCCACGGCGGAGGCGATCTTGGCCGCGCAGGAGGGCTTGGCCCCGTCGCAGATCATGCCCGAGCAGATGGCCAGGGTGTTGGCGATGGTGTGGGCGATGACCTCCAGCCGCCCGCCGTCCAGGTAGGCGATGCCCGCGGCGGCGCCGCACCCGGCGCTCACCGCCCCGCAGAAGGCGGAGAGGCGCCCGATGCCGGTCTTTTGGTGGATGGTGATGAGGTTGGACACCGCCAGGGCCCGCAGCAGCGTCTCATGGGACACCTGCCGCGCCCGGGCGTACTCCATCACCGGCAGCGAGGCGGTCATGCCCTGGTTGCCGCTGCCGGAGACGATCACCACCGGCAGCTCGCACCCGCTCATCCGGGCGTCGGACCCGGCGGCGGCCGCCGCCTTGGCCCGCACCGCCACGTCGTCTCCGTACACCGTCAGCAGCGTCCGGCCGATCTCGGCGCCCCAGCCGCCCCGGAGGCCCTGGGCGGAGATGGCGCCGTTGCAGGCGATCTGCCGCTCCAGCACCTCCGCCACGTCGGCCACGTCCAGGCAGTCGGCGAAGCGGACGATCTCCTCCACGCTGAGCACCGACCGGTCCGTCTCCCGGCTGCCGCCGGCGGCGGCGCCGCCCCGGCAGAGCACCTCCGCGTCCCGCTGGATGCGCACGATGTTGGTGTGGCTGTCCACGATCTCGCAGCAGGCGGCGTGGTCCCCCGCCATCACCGTGACGTTGATGAAGAACACCCGGTCCCCGCCGGCGGGCACCACCCGGATCTCGCAGCGCGCCAGGGTGTCCCGGATCCCGTCCAGCTCCGCCTCCGTCACCTGGGACAGCACCTCCAGCCCCAGCTCCGGCCGTCCCGCCGCCATGCCCGCGGCGGCGGCGGCCTGGATGCCCTTGAGGCCGCCGGTGTGGGGCACCGTCACGGCCTTGACGTTTTTGATGATATTGCCGCTGACCTCCACCCGGCACCGCTCCGGCACGGCCCCCAGGGCCTTCCGGGCGTGGGCCGCCGCCAGGGCGATGGCCGCCGGCTCCGTGCACCCCATGGCGGGGATCAGCTCTTCCTCCAGGATCCGCACATAGCTCTCATAATGCGGTGTCCGTTCCATCGTTCACACGCCTCCCTTTTTCCGCGCCCCGGGGCGCTCATCCCAGCGCCAGATCCAGCACCATCATCACCAGGAACCCGGCCATGACGCTCCCCGTGCCGGTGTGGGAGTGCTCCCCCAGATGGGCCTCGGGGATCAGCTCCTCCACCACCACGTAGATCATGGCCCCGGCGGCAAACGACAGCACCCAGGGCATCAGCCCCGTGACGCTGCCCGCCGCCAGCACCGTCAAAAGCCCGAACACCGGCTCCACCACGCCGGAGGCCGCGCCGCACAAAAAGGCCCGGCCCGCCGGCACCCCCTGGGAGCGCATGGGCAGCGACACCGCCGCCCCCTCCGGGAAATTCTGCAGCCCCATGCCCAGGGCCAGGGCCACCGCGCCCATCATGGCCCCGGAGGCGGGGTCCCGGGCCGCCACGGAGAAGGTCAGGCCCACCGCCATCCCCTCGGGGATGTTGTGCAGCGTCACCGCCAGCACGACCATGGTGGTGCGCTTCCACCGGACGGGCAGCCCCTCGGCCTCGTCGCTGCCGATGTGCAGGTGGGGCAGCAGCCGGTCCAGCAGCATCAGAAAGACGCCCCCCAGCACGAAGCCCCCCGCCGCCGGCGCCAGGGGGCTCTGCCCCGCCGCCTCCGCCATCTCCATGGCGGGGATCAGCAGCGACCACACCGACGCGGCGGTCATCACCCCGGCGGCAAAGCCCAGAAACACCCGCTGCACGCCGCCGGAGAGCTCCTCCCGGAAGAAAAACACCAGCGCCGCCCCCAGCACCGTGGCAAGACAGGTAAACCCCGTGCCCAGGGCCGCGTATTGCAGTTCACGCAGCAGCATCCGCGCCTCCTTTCACGTCTCCGGCGGCCGCCCTCGCCGCCGGTCTCCCGCGTCTCATCCCAGGTCCCGGTGGTCCAGCGCCGCCAGCCCGAACCGGGCCGCCCGGGTCACCCGGTCCCGCTCCTCCTCCGTGTCCGCCGCCTCCAGCCGCTGCTGCAGCCGCCGCAGGAACAATCCCCGCAGGGAGTCCTCCTCCGCCCGGGCCCACACGTCCTGCCGCAGCCGCGTCTCGTCCCGCACCTCCAGGGCCTCGAACCGCTCCGCCAGCGCCGCCCGGACGCCCTCCGCCCCGGCGCCGGCGTCTCCGGTCTCCCCGGTGAGGAGGATGCGGCAGAGCATCCCCTCCGTCTCCGGCGGCAGCGCCGCCTCCGCGGCGGCCAGGGGGTCCCGGTCCGTCACGTCCACCCGGAGGATCTCATAGCGGTGCCGGGCAAAGGGCACGAACCGAAGCGTCACCGCGCCGTTTTCCGCCTCGCCCAGATAAAAGCCCTTCTCCCCCAGCTCGTCGAAGCCCCGGCCCTCCAGGCAGCCGGGCCAGGCGCAGAGGGTATTCCCCAGATGCAGCGGCTCCGTGCGCTTGTGGATGTGGCCCAGGGCCAGATAATGAAGGCCGCTTTCCCGGATCTCCCGGCTGCGGATGGGATCGTACCGGGACTGGGCGGGGTCCGCCTCCCCGTGGAGCACCCCCAGGTGGAGCTTCCCGTCCGCCGGGGCGGTGAAGCCCGCCAGCAGGCTCTCCGGCTGCTCCGGGGACGTGAAGGCCGCGCCGTGGATCACGGCGTTCCACTCCGGCACCTCCACCGCGGTCATGGCGGCTTCCCGGAACACGTGGACGTTCTCCGGCCAGGAGACGGTCTGCCACGGGCTGCCGGGACCGTACCAGTCGTGGTTGCCCGGGGCGATGAACACCCGGGCCTCCATCCGCCCCAGGGCCTGGGCCAGGGCCTCCCCGGTGTCCCGGTAGGCCCCGGCGCTGTCGAAGAGGTCCCCCGCCAGCAGCACCAGGGGGATGTGATGCGTATTCACATAGTCCGCCAGGCAGAACAGCGTCTCCCGGCTCTCCCGGCGGCGCGCCGCCGCCTGGGCGGCGGGCAGCGCCCCGAAGGGGGTGTCCAGGTGAAAGTCCGCCGCGTGCAGAAACTGAAGCATGTCCGCCTCCTCAGACGGCGGCGCCGGACTCCTCCGGCCGCCAGCCCTTGCACACATCTACCCACGCCCGGAAATTGGAGGCGCACTGCTCCAGCTCCCCGCACGTCAGCTCGATGGCGCTGTTGTCGCTGCCGGCGGCGGGGAACACCGTCCCGAACCGCCGCAGCGACACGTCCAGATACACGTCCACATCCTCCGGCAGGGCGAAGGGGCACACGCCCCCCACGTCGTGGCCGATGAGGGTGTGGGCCTCCTCATGGGTGAGCATTTTGGCCTTGGTGTGGAACTGGGCCTTGTAGCGGCTGTTGTCCACCTTGGCGTCTCCCGCCGCCACGACGAGGATGGGCTTGTCTCCCACCCGGAAGCTCAGGCTCTTGGCGATGCGGGCGCCCTCCACCCCCACCGCCACCGCCGCCAGATCCACCGTGGCGGAGGAGACGTCGAATTCCCGGATGCGTCCTTCCATATCCCGCTGGGCGAAGTACGCCCGTACCTTTTCGATCGACATTGCGCTCTGCTCCTTTTTTCTCAGGCCCTCCGGCCCGTATTCCGTCTCACCGGACGTCCACGCGCTCCACGGCGGTGCAAAGTCCCGTCCCGCCGTCCAGGGTGAACAGCGCCCCCTGGAGCTTGCACGGCCCCTCCGGGGAGCGGTAGCGCCCGGGGAGCCCCCCCAGGAACGTCTCCACCGACTGCCGGGGCTCGATGCCCAGCACCGACTCCACCGGCCCGGTCATGCCCAGGTCCGTGATGTAGCCGGTGCCCTTGGGATACACCCGCTCGTCGGCGGTGGGCACGTGGGTGTGGGTGCCCCACAGGGCGGACACCCGCCCGTCCAGATAGTACCCCAGGGCCAGCTTTTCGCTGGTGGCCTCGGCGTGGAAATCCACCAGGGTGAAGTCCGCCTCTCCCGCCTCCAGCAGCCGGTCCGCCGCGGTGAAGGGGTTGTCCGCCCCCCAGCTGAGGTCGCACCGGCCGATGAGGTTCACCACCCGGATCCGCACCGCCCCCAGGTCGAAGATCTCCCACCCGTGGCCCGGCGCCCGGCCGGTGAAATTGGCGGGGCGCAGCAGCCAGGGCGTGTCGTCCAGAAAGTCCGCGATCTGACTTTTCCCGAAGGCGTGGTTGCCCAGGGTCACCGCGTCGGCCCCGGCGTCCCGGATGCGCAGGGCCTGGTCCTGCGTCAGTCCCACCCCGGCGGCGTTCTCCCCGTTCACCACGGTGAAGTGCGCCCCCAGATGCCGCTGCAGGGGCCTGAGGTGCCGCTCCAGATGCCGCAGCCCCGGCTCTCCCACCACGTCGCCTACCGCCAGCACTCGATACTCCATGCCGCTTTCCTCCCCTTTCTTCCGGTAGTATACCAAATCCGCCTCCCTTTGGAAAGAATCTCACAAAAATTTCGCTTTGGCGTTGCGTTTGCCCCGTGATGTGCTTATAATGAGGATTGCACTATAAGAAATTCTGATCGCAGGAGGTGGCGGATATGGCGGTGAAGCTGGAGCTGTACCGGGTATTCAAGGAGGTGGCCGAGACGGGGAACATCTCCGCGGCGGCCAAGAACCTCTATATCTCCCAGTCCGCGGTGAGCCAGTCCGTCAAGCAGCTGGAGACGGCCCTCCAGGCCCGGCTGTTCGCCCGCAGCCCCCGTGGGGTGAGCCTCACCGGGGAGGGGCAGATGCTCTATCAGTACGTCCGCAGCGCCCTGGGGCTGCTGGCCACCGGGGAGGACAAGCTCTCCCAGGCCCAGCAGCTGCTGCTGGGCACGCTGGTCATCGGCGCCAGCGACACCGTCACCAGCTTCTTCCTGACGCCGTATCTGGACGCCTTCCACCGCCAGCACCCCGGCATCCGTCTGAAGATCGTCAGCGGACGCAGCGCCAAGGTCTTGAGCATGCTGCGGTCCGGGGCGGTAGACATCGCCTTCGCCTCCTCCCCGTCGGACAGCAATCTGGAGAGCTGGTCCTGCTTTTCCACCCACTCCGTGTTCGTGGCGGGCAGCGGCTACCCCTGCGACTTCGACCACGTCTACACCCGCCGGGAGATCGCGGACTTCCCCCTGATCCTCCTGGAGCGCAAGGCCAGCAGCCGGGTGTTTTTGGAGCAGGAGTTCCTCCGGGCGGGGGTGACGCTGACGCCGGAGATCGAGCTCTCCTCCCGGCAGCTGCTGGTGACCCTGGCCCGCATCGGCCTGGGGGTGGCGGGGGTGACGCTGGAGTTCGTGCAGCGCGCCCTGGACGCCGGGGACATCCGCCAGCTGAAGATCGACTTCGACATCCCCGCCCGCACCGTGGACATGTGCACCCTGCGGGACGTGACCCCCACCGCCGCGGCAGCGGCCTTCATGGAGATGGTGCGCCAGGGCACCCGGGCATAAAAAGGAGGCGGCGCACCGCGCCGCCTCTCTCTTTTTTACAGGTCGTGGATGTCCATCTTGTCCATCTCGCTGTTCTTCCGCCGCTTTTCCCGGCAGGCCGCGTAAATGGCCAGCAGGACCAACGTGGGGATGTTCCCCAGCGCCAGCGTCGCCAGCAGCGCCCGCCAGGCGTCCGCCCCCGCCATCACATTGCACGCCATCACCAGGGAGTACAGCAGCGTGATGGCCGGCAGCACCAGCCCCGGCCAGCGGCTCTCCCGCCGGGAAAGGAAGATCTGCAGCAGGATACCTCCCACTAGGAAGGCCACGCTCAAAAGCAGCGTCATGGCCAGCAGCCCCGTCGCAAAATCCATCTCACTCCACCTCCTTCCCGTTTTGTCTGCGGTATTCCGTGATGAGCAGCCGGGCGGTTTCCACGTCCAGCTTGTCGTCCACCGCCAGGCGCTTGATGAGGGAGACGTAGGGGTCCGCCTCCTCCGTCTCCGCCAGGCGGATCTTCTGGATCAGCCGGTCCAGCCGCAGCCGCACCGTGGGATAGCTGACGCCGTACACCGCCGCCGCCTCCTTCAAAGAGCCGGAGGCCAGCAGGAACGTTTTGATGAACGCGATGTCCGCGTCCTCCAGCTGGGCCATCCAGGGAGGAACTGTGGTCATCTCCCCACCTCCTTTTATATTATTAATATAAACTTTAATTTTATTAAAGTCAATCTTTATTTTTGATTTTACAAAATAAAACAGACGGGAGTCCGGCTCCCGTCTGTTTTTGCGTTCACACCGCCTGCAGCGCCCGGCGGAGGGCGGCGTCAAAATAGGCCAGGGGGTTCTGGGGCTCCCTATCCAGCAGGACCTGGAAGTGGAGGTGGGCGCCGGTGGACATGCCGGTGTTCCCCAGCACCGCCGCCTGCTCCCCGGCGGAGACGGCGTCCCCCGCCTGCACCAGGATCTCCCGGCACTGGCCGTACACCGTCTGCAGTCCCCCGCCGTGGTCCAGCACCAGATAGTTCCCCCGCTCCGCATCGAAGCCCGTCTCCGCCACGGTGCCGTCCGCTGCCGCCAGCACCGGCGTGCCGGCGGGGGCGGGGATGTCGATGCCGTCGTGGAGGGCGGCGCCGTCATAGCCCGCGCTGAGGCGGACGGTGTCCGCCCCGGCCACCGGCCACTCCAGCAGCCGGGTGGCGTCGGCGTCCGCGGCGCAGACGCCGTAGTGGACCGCCAGGGCGTCCCCCGCCAGGGTGGGCTGGAGGACCGGGGTGCCGTCCGCCGCCGTCTCCTCCCGCAGCAGCCCTGTGGAGAGGGTATAGCGCCGGGTCTGGACGGCGCCGCCGTCAAAGACGGCCTCCACCGTCAGCACCGCGCCGTCCAGGGCGTCGAGGCTCTCCCGGGAGGCGGCCCGGGGATCGGCCTGCCAGTCCTCCGCCGCCGCGCCGGGCACCCAGAACCCATACACCGCCTCCGGGTCGTAGTCCTGGGAGACGCTGCTCCCCAGCCGCTCCGGCACCGGGAGCGTGAAGCTGCCGTCCGCTGCGGCGGCGGGCGCCGATGCCCGGTACAGCTCCCCCCGGCTCAGCGTCAGCGCCACCTCCGCGATGCCGTCCCCCTCCACCTGGAAGCGGCTGGCGGTGTAGTAGCCCCCCTCCGCCGACCAGTGCATCCCCAGGTCCTCCTGAAACACCAGCACCGCGTTGTCCCCGGCGCCGTAGGAGGCCCCGGTGTCCGCGGCGCAGGCGGTGAGGCCCAAGGACCACGACGGCGCGCCTCCGCCGTCCCGCGTCCCCAGGCGGACGCCGCCCAGCACCAGGGCCAGGGCGCAGGCGGCGCACACCGCCCCCCGCAGCGCCCTCCGGCGGAAGTCCCGGGGCGGGGGGCCCTCCCTCCGCGCCGCCTGCAGCACCCGCTCCTCAAGTCCCTCCGGCATCGGGACACGTTCCATCAGCTTCCCATAGCGATTCTCCATATGCGTCTCCTTCCAGCAGTCCCTTCAGCTTCTCTCTGGCCCGGCGCAGCCGCGTGCGCACCGTGGCCGCCGGGCAGCCCATCATGGCCGCGATCTCCTCCGTGCGGTAGCCCTCGGCGTAATAGAGGTGGACGGTCATGCGCATGGGGGCGGGCAGGGCGGCCACCGCCTCCCACAGCGCCCCGGCCTCTGCGTCCTCCTCCGATGCCTGTCCGGCGATCTCCTCCAGGGGCAGCACCGGATGGCGCAGCCACCGCCGCTTCACATCGGCGCAGCGCTGCAGGGCCGTGCGCAGCAGCCACGCCTTCAGGTGCTCGGCCTCCCAGGCCGGGTCCCCCCGGCGCAGCAGCCGCAAAAACACCTCCTGGCACACGTCCTCCGCGTCCGCCCGGTTCTGCAGGCGGCACAGCGCCAGACGGTACACCGCCGGGCCGTATCGCTCCATGGCCGTGTGCAAAAATGCATCCTGCATGCGGCACCTCCTCGTTTATGATCCTGAACGCGTTCACCTGGAATACGCGCCCCACGGGCAGAATGTTCCCCAAGGGACAAAAAAAGATCCGGACCCCGGGGTCCGGATCTTCTGGATTTCGGCAGCCGCCCTTACACGTTGAAGCGGAAGTAGATCATGTCGCCGTCCTGGACGACGTATTCCTTGCCCTCGCTGCGCAGCAGTCCCTTCTCCTTGGCGGCGGCCACGCTGCCGCAGCGGATCATGTCCTCGTAGGCGATGACCTCCGCCCGGATGAAGCCCCGCTCGATGTCGGAGTGGATCTTGCCGGCGGCCTGGGGGGCCTTGGTGCCCTTTTTGATGGTCCAGGCCCGGCACTCGTCCTTGCCGTAGGTCAGGAAGGAGATGAGGCCCAGCAGGGCGTAGGAGCACTTGATGAGCCGGTCCAGGCCGGACTCGGCCACCCCCAGCTCCTCCAGGAACATCTGCTTCTCCTCGCCCTCCAGCTCGGCGATGTCCTGCTCCATGCGGGCGCAGATGGGCAGCACCTGGCTGCCCTCGGCGTCGGCGATGGCCTTGACCTTCTGATAGTAGGGGTTGGCGTCCAGGTGGGTGAAGCCGTCCTCGTCGGTGTTGGCGGCGTAAATGACGGGCTTGAGGGTCAGCAGATCGCTGGTGCGCAGCAGCGCGGCGTCGTCCTCGTCGCAGGGGAAGGTCCGGGCCAGGGCGCCGCCGTCCAGATGCTTGGCCAGGGCGGTGAAGAGATCCACCTCGTGCTGGAACTTCTTGTCCCCCTTCAACGCCTTGGCGGCCTTCTCCACCCGGCGCTGCACCATCTCCAGATCCGCCATCACCAGCTCCATGTTGATGATCTCGATGTCCCGGGCGGGATCGGTGCTGCCCTCCACGTGGATGACGTTCTCGTCGTCGAAGCAGCGCACCACGTGGATGATGGCGTCGGTCTCCCGGATGTTGGCCAGGAACTTGTTGCCCAGGCCCTCGCCCTTGCTGGCGCCCTTCACAAGGCCCGCGATGTCCACGAACTCCACCACCGCCGGGGTCTTTTTGTCCGGCTCGTACATCTCCGCCAGCTTGTCCAGCCGCTCGTCCGGCACCGCCACCATGCCCACGTTGGGGTCGATGGTGCAGAAGGGGTAGTTGGCGCTCTCGGCGCCGGCGTTGGTGAT
>CALWXB010000048.1 GCA_944385405.1 uncultured Oscillospiraceae bacterium
GCCGCCGTCGGGAGTCGTCGTGCTGTCGCCGCCGTCGGGAGTCGTCGTGCTGTCGCCGCCGTCGGGAGTCGTCGTGCTGTCGCCGCCGTCGGGAGTCGTCGTGCCGTCGCCCTCGGGAGTCGTCGCACCCTCATCGCCAGGCTGCTTGTCGCCGGGCTGTTCGCCGTCTTCCTCATCAGCGGTCGGTTCCCCAAACGCAAAGGACAGACTTCCCGTACCCGCAGGAATGGTGATGTAGCCGCTCTCGTTCACCGTGAGCAGGCTCCGCTCCGCATCCGCGATGAAGCTCCAGGTACCCTGCGCCTTTTCATCCGCAGACAGGCTCTTCCACTTGTCCGCCCCATCCAGGCTGCCGTCCCGCGCGGCGGCATCGATGATGCCGATGAGTTCCTCCGGTGTATAATCACCCGCGCCCAGGGTGAGGTCGTACTGCCCCTGCGCCAATACGCTGACGGGCAGCAGGCTGACGCACATGGCAAACACCATGAACAGCGCCAGGATCTTTCTTCTGGTATACGCCATCATTTCGCTCTCCTCCTGTTTTGAAGATCGAAACGTTTGGCAGCCGGGCTGGCGTGGCTTTCGCTTTAGCCCCCTTGCTTTGCGTCCCGGGGTTTCCCGCCGGTTTGCCGTTTCACTCATTTCTGTGGCGCTTCCGCGCCGCAATTTGCTGGGTCATGGTTCCAGCAGCCGGCCCCCGGCTGCGCTATCCCGTTTCTTCCCGGTTCCTCAGCGCACTGTCCATCAGAAGGGAAAGCTCCAGCGCGCTGCGGAAGCTCTCCTCCCGGTGTCCCTCCAGCCAGGTGACCGAGCCCTGCCAGCTGGCGTTCTGCCGGAACAAGATCCGCAGCAGGAAGGTGCCGCAGCGCCCCTCCTGCACCGCCGGTCCCGGCGGCTTCTCCAATCTGGGCGGGGGCTCCGAAAAGCTCCGCACCGCTGTGAAGGACTGCGGGAAGCTCATCTCGTCCAGCAGGTCCTCCATTTCCCGGAAAAACTCCAGCAGGCTCGCAAATTCCGCACCGTCCGGAAGATAGGAATGGTACAGCCTTCCCGAGACAGCGCCCCGGTGATAGTGGTCCACGCACACCGTTGTGACCCGGTATTCGTTTCCATAGATCCTGCCTGGCATCCAGCACACACCCCCTTCCCATGTTTCTGGTTGCAGTATACCATGCGGCGGTTACAGAAGCGGTTACACTTTTCATTTTTCCTTTCAAAATGTCTTTATAACAATTGCCAGTTTCCGAAACATGTTTTTGTATTTTTTGCACAAGCGTGCAAAATGGAGCCCAGGCTGTAACCGAAAAGGGGAGTCCGGCACAAGCCGGGCTCCCCCTGTACGCTCATATCCCCAGCCGGCGGCGCAGCTGGTCGGGATTGTCCGCATAATCCAGCGCCGTCTCCCGGCTGATGTTCCCCGCCTGGCACAGGGCCAGGATGGCCTGATCCATGGACACCATGCCCTCTCCGCCGCCGGAGGCGATGGCGTTGTCGATCTGGTGGGTCTTGCTGTCCCGGATCATGTTCCGGATGGCCGGATTCACGTGCATGATCTCACAGGCCGGCACCATGCCGCCGCTCTGGTCCGGCAGCAGCTGCTGGGACACCACCGTCCGCAGCACCATGCTCAGCTGCACCCGGATCTGGGGCTGCTGGGCCGGCGGGAAGGCATCCACGATGCGGTCGATGGTGTTCACCGCCCCCTTGGTGTGGAGGGTGGCGATGACCAGATGCCCCGTCTCCGCCGCCGTCATGGCGGTGCGGATGGTGTCGTGGTCCCGCATCTCCCCCAGCAATATCACATCCGGCGCCTGACGCAGGCAGGCCCGCAGGGCGGAGAGATAGTCCGCCGTGTCGATGGCGATCTCCCGCTGGCTGACGATGCTGCGCTGGTCCCGGTGCAGGTACTCGATGGGATCCTCCAGGGTGATGATATGGGCGTCCCGGGTGCGGTTGATCCGGTCGATGATGCAGGCCTGGGTGGTGGACTTGCCGCTGCCGGCGGTGCCGGTGATGAGCACCATGCCGTGGCCCACGTCCGCCAGATCCATCACCGCCGGCGGGATGTGGAGGCGCTCCCAGTCGGGGATCTCAAAGGACACCACCCGCACCACCGCCGCCATGGAGCCGCGCTGGCGGTAGGCGTTGACCCGGAAACGGGCCAGCGCCGGCACCGCGAAGGAGAAATCGTCGTCTCCCTGGGCCCGGTAGCGGTCCATGGGACGATTCGCCAGGCGGTAGATCTCCGCGATGAGCCGCTCCGTATCCGGCGGGAGGACCCGCTGGCCGTCCAGCGGACGGATGTGCCCGTCCAGCTTCTCACTGACGCAGCCGCCTGCCACGATGAAGAGGTCCGACGCCCGGTCCTCCACCGCCCGTTTCAAATATTCCAGCAATTCCGCCATCTCTGCTCACTCCTTCTCATTCCGGCAGCTGTCCGTCCCACACGTCCAGAGACTCGTCGGCCTCCCACTGGTCCGCGGGCACCGCCTGCCAGCGCAGCACCCGGTACTCCGTGCCCGTCACCCGGACCGTCACCTCCAGGGTCTGGGTGCCGGAGATGGGACATCTATAATAATACAGGGAGCCGTCCCGCTCCACGCCCTCCGGCACGGTGCCGGAGCGCAGGGCGGCCAGGATCTCCTCGGCCTGGCAGTCCGCCTGATAGTAGGCGGTCACCGCCTCCGCCGCCGCGTCGGAGAGCCGCCCGTCCGCCTGGACGGACGAGAGCCCCAGCAGGGCGAATACCGTCAGGCACAGCACCGCGAACATCACCAGCAGCGAGGTGCCGCCCACCGCCGGCGGGCTCATCCGCTCATGCATGGCCGTCCACCTCCTGCCAGGCGGTCCGCAGGGTGCACAGCTCCTCGTCGTCCGCCGTGTACACCGTCAGCTCCGCCCGGCCCAGCAGCGCCGTCCCGGAGGCCTCCGGCAGGACCTCCAGCCGGTAGGCCTCCCCGCCGGAAGTCTGGGTCCAGCCGTCGTCCCAGGCGATGGTCCAGCACACGCCGTCCCACGTGCCGCCCAGGGCCTGCGCCGCCGCTTCATAGTCCCCCCGGAGGCTCTTGAGGCACTCCGCCGCGTTCTGCACCTCCGCCAGGGCCCGGTCCCGGGCAGCGTCCCGCCGGGAATCGCCGTCGGCAAACACGAATACCTGCACGCACACCGCCGCTGCCAGCGCGAACACCAGCAGCATCACCAAAAGCTCCATCATGGCAAGGGGCGTTTTGCTCCTCATGACGCCGCCTCCTCTCCGCTGCGCAGATACAGCAGCCGCACCGCCGCATTCCCCGCCGCATCGGTGATCTCCGCCGCCACGGTGTCCGGCGCCTGGCCGGCGGAGAAGGTCAGCCCGCCGGCGGCCAGCACCGCCTCTCCGTCCTCCGGGGAGAACGCCCCGTCAGCCAGGGTGAACAGCTCCCGGATATAGCCGTCCCAATAGTAGATCCGGGTGACGTAGCTCTCCCCGTCGATCTCCTCATGGAGCATCAGCGCGGAAGTGCCCCCGAAGGTGCCCACCTCCACCGCCCCGGCGGTGTCCCACTGATGCACCTTGGTGGCCAGATACTGCCCGGCGGTGCGCTGGGCAGCGGCGTCCCGGCCCCGCTGGGTGAGGTCGCGGTACACTCCCGCGCCTGTCAGCAGCACGGACAATATACACGCGGCAAACACCCCTACCAGCACCAGCGCCGGCAGCGCATGGATCCCTCTTTGTCGTCTCTTCTCCGTCATGGCTCTCTTTCCAAAACCGTGATGTCCGGCATCAGGTTGGAGCCGAACACCGTATAATCCACCGCAAAGCGCTGCTCATCGATCTGCACGCCGTAATGCGCCTCCAGATATGCAAGGTCCGGCGGGTAGATCCCCTCGGCAGCATAGCAGGTCACCGCCGCCCGGCGCAGCGCCTCCTCCAGCTGAAGGCGGCCCTCCCGGTCCCGGCCGGCCTCCAGATTGGAAAGCGCCGTGAAAAAGCACAGCAGCACCGCCGCTGCCACGGCGGGCAGCAGCATCATCACCGGGAAACGCCGCTTTCGTCTCAAACTCTTCATCGTCTCACCCAATGGCCGCCATGATGTCCATCAGCGGCAGCATCACGGAAAGCAGCACCGCGCCCACCAGCACGGAGCAAACCAGCACCATGGCCGGCTCTACCTGGGCCGTCCGCTCCTCCAGGGCCTGGGCGGCCTCCCGGCCCAGCCGGGCGGCGATCTCCTCCATCACCGTGTCCCCCGCGCCGCTGCGGACCCCCAGGGCCAGCAGGCGGCAGGCGGCGGCAGGCAGCACGCCGGATTGACGCATGGCGGCGGCCAGCTCGGCCCCCTCCTCCAGGCGGCTGCGGCAGTCCCGGCAACGGCGCGCCGCCTCCGGCACCTCCTCCAGAAGCCCGCCCGCCAGGTCCAGCGCATCCTCCAGGGGAAGGCCGCTGCCCAGCCCCATGGCCAGGGCCTGGGCAAAGCGGGCGTCCAGCAGCTTCCGGGAGATGCCCCGGTCCCCCCAGCGGCGGCGCCAGAGGCCCAGCACCCGCTCCCGGAACGCGCCGCTGACCGAAAAGGCCCCCAGCAGCACCGCCGCTGCCGCCAGCAGGGCGCACAGCGCCGGCATGGCCGCGTCCAGCGCCCGGCCCAGGGTCAGCAGTCCGCCGGCCACGCCGGTGAGCTGTCCGCCCAGGGAGGCATATACCTCGTTGAACACCGGCAGCACCCGGCTCAGCAGCACCACGATCACCACCAGCATCAGCACCATCAGCACCGCCGGGTACAGCAGCGCCCCCCGCAGGCGGCGGTCCATCTGCTCCCGGGCGTCATAGTACCCGCTGAGGGCCAGCAGCGCCTCCTCCGTGCGTCCGGCCTCCTCCCCCACCTTCGTCAGGCGGACGGCATAGGCGGGAAAGCCTCCCGCCGCTTCCATCACCTGGGACAGAGAAGCCCCTGCGTCCACCTGCCGGGCCATGTCCGCCAGCAGCGCCCGCAGGTCCGGCGCCGTCTCCTCCTCCGCCAGCAGCGACAAGCCGTCCCCCACGCCCACGCCGGCGTGGAGCAGCATGGCCAGTTCCCGGCACAGGGCGGAGATCTCCATATCTCGCAGAATCTGTTGTTTCATCAGGTCATCCATCCGATCCGAAAAAATGGGCTTGCGGAAATCCGCAAGCCCATTTTAACCCAATCGTTCGTATTCGTAAAGGTCCATTCCGTCAGTAGAGATACTTGACGGTGTAATTCTTCCCGTCTCCGATATACTCCATGATGGATGCGCTCTGCTTGCCCGAGGAGGCAAAGGTGGGATCCATGCGCTTCCAGGTGGTGCCGTCAAAGTAGACCACGCCGTCTACCCAGCCGGTCTTTTCCGACCAGACGCTGATCCAGGCGTGATAGGCGGTGCCGGCATAGCCCACCACCAGCTTGCAGGGCACCCCCTGGCTGCGGAGCATCCCGGTCATCAGCGCGGCATAGTCGAAGCAGATGCCGGTCTTTTTGGCCAGCACCGTGTCCAGCACCGGCAAATACCCGCTTTGCACCGTGGCCGCCAGCTGACGGTCATAGGTGAGGTTTTTCACCACGAAATCGTAAATGGCCGCCACCTTGTCCAGCGTCTCCGTCTTGCCGGCCGTCAGCTCCTTGGCCTTGGCCACGGTATTCACCGCCGGCTCATAGTCCACATACTGGTTGGGCCGCAGGAAGGGGGCAAACTCGTCCTTCAGCGTCACGGTGAAGGACTGGGAGAGCACCGTGGAGTACTTGCTGCCGGTGACGTTTTCATACACGATGGTCTGATAGCTGCCGTTGCCGTCGGAGAGGGGGAAGGTGGTCCAGTCCTCCCCGGCGGGGAGATTGTACGTATACGTGGTGGCGGGGCCCTTTACCTGGACCTTCAGCCGCTTGGTGGTGGCGGCGGTATACCGGACCATCACATAGCCGTCGGCGGTGTTGGAGTAGTCGATCTGGGCCTTGTCATTGGCCTTCACCAGCGTGCCAGACGCCACCGGCACCAGCATGGTGTCCATGGCGGGCGTATCTGCCAGTGCCACCGCCTCATCCTCCATATCCACTTCCTGCAGGGAGACCTCCTCCACGTAGGGGTCCTCCTCTTCAGGCACCTGGGACGGCGCCGCCTGACCGCATCCGGCCGGCAGCAAAAGTGCCAGCAGCAGCGCTGCAAAAATCGGTTTCTTCACGGATAGACCTCCTTTTCCAGGGGTATGGAAATCCCTTCGTTTCCATGCTCCATTATAGCAGAGTCCCCCGGGGTTGGGAAGCGGGAAACGTTATTTTTTCCTCAATTCCCTTCAAATCTATGCATTTTACATTTTTGTCCGTTGTAAAGGCTCCCAAATTGTGCTATATTGTAGGCATTGAACAGCCATGCGTACGGTCCGGCACAGCGCCTGCGCCTAGAGCCGACGGATTTTGGAGGCACGCATATATGACCTATCCCGATCTTACCGTCCGGATGCTGGGGGAATTCTCCATTTCCCTGGGCGGCCAATCCATAACGGACAACAGCAACCGCTCCCGCAAGGCGTGGCTGCTGCTGGCCTATCTCATATACTGCCGCAGCCGCTCCGTCACCCAGGAGGATCTGCTGCGGCTCCTCTGGGATGAGGACGAGGGCAGCACCAATCCCCTCAACGCCCTCAAGACCATGCTCCACCGGGTGCGCGCCATGCTCAACCAGCTGGACCCCGCCGCCGGCCACAGCCTGATCATCCGGCAGGACGGCTCCTACGTGTGGAACCCCGAGGCCCGGCTGATGCTGGATGTGGAGCAGTTCGACGCCCTCTGCCGGGAGGGCGCCGCCGCACAGGACCCGGAGATCCGGCTGAGCAAGTACCGCCAGGCCCTGGCGCTGTATCAGGGCGACTTCCTCTCCAAGCTGTCCACGGAGCCGTGGGTGGCGCCCATCACCGCCTATTTCCACCACCTTTACGTGCAGACCTCGGAGGAGGCCATCTCCCTGCTGGAGGCCCGGGAAAGCGCCGAGGAGGTGGCCGACCTCTGCCGTGCCGCCATCCGCCTGGAGCCGTACAGCGAGGGGCTTTACCAACACCTGATGCAGGCGCTGCTGGCCCAGGGCCGCCAGCAGGAGGTCATCACCGTCTACGAGGAGATGAGCGACCTGCTGCTGACCAACTTCGGCGTGATGCCGGAGGAGGAGACCCGGGCCATCTACCGGGAGGCCGTGCGCACCGTCAACGACCGGGCGCTGACCCCGGAGGCCATGCAGGAGCAGCTGCGGGAGCCGCCCACCCAAGCCGGCGCCATGCTGTGCGACTATGATTTCTTCCGGGTGATCTACCACGCCGAGGCCCGGGCGGTGGTCCGCAACGGAAACGCCGTCCACATCGCGCTGCTCTCCGTCACCGGAGAGAAGGGCAGTCCGCTGCCCCGGCGCAGCCTGGACCGGGTCATGGAAAATCTGCAGGAGATCATCCGCACCGGGCTGCGCAAGGGAGACATCGCCTCCCGGTGCAGCGTGTCCCAGTACATCCTGATGCTGCCCCAGGCCAATTACGAAAACAGCCGCATGGTCTGCGACCGTGTCATCCGTGCCTTCTTCCGGCAGTACCCCCACTCCCCCGCCCAGCTGCACTACTCCGTCCAGCCCCTGGAACCCAATATCTGAGAAAAAAAGAAACCGCCGCGAGGCGGTTTCTTTTTTATGTCGCTCAGGCCGCGGACTTGCCGTGGATCTTCTTGATGACCGCCAGCGTCGCCAGCATCATCACCACAGCCACCGGCAGGGCGATCACGGCGTTGGGGATGAAGCCCGCCACGATGTAGGCCACGAAGCTCACCGCCGCGGCGGTGATGGCATAGGGCAGCTGGGTGGACACGTGGTTCACGTGGTCGCACTGGGCGCCGGCAGAGGCCATGATGGTGGTGTCGGAGATGGGGGAGCAGTGGTCGCCGCACACGGCGCCGGCCATGCACGCGGAGATGCACACGATGGCCAGGGGGTTATCCATGGAGAACACGTTCTGCACGATGGGGATCAGCATGCCGAAGGTGCCCCAGCTGGTGCCGGTGGCGAAGGCCAGCAGGCAGCCGATGACGAACACGATGGCCGGCAGGAACATCTGCATGCTGGCGGCGTTGCCCTGCACGAAGTCCCGGACGAAGTACTTGGCGCCCAGGGAGTCGGTCATGGCCTTCAGGCTCCAGGCGAAGGTCAGGATCAAAATGGCGGGGACCATGGCCTTGAAGCCCTCGGGGATGCAGCCCATCATATCCCGGAAGGACATGGCGCGGCGGATGAGATAGTAGGCCACGGTGATGACCAGGGCAAAGGCGGAGCCCAGCATCAGACCCACGGAGGCGTCGGAGCCGGAGAAGGCGTCCACAAAGCTGGTGCCGGAGAAGAAGCCGCCGGAGTAGATCATGCCCAGCACGCAGCAGATCACCAGCACCACGATGGGCAGCACCAGATCCAGCACCCGGCCCTTGTCCTCCACCATCTCCTCGTCCATCATGGCATAGGGGTTGGGACCGGAGAACAGGTCGCCGTTTTCCTGGGCGTTGCGCTCAAAGATGGCCATGGTGCCGAAATCCACCTTCATCAGCGCTATACCCACCATCATCACCACAGTCAAGATGGCGTAGAAGTTATAGGGGATGGCGCGGATGAACAGGTTCAGGCCCTGTCCGTCCTCGGCGAAGCCCGCCACGGCGGCGGCCCAGGAGGAGATGGGGGCGATGATGCAGATGGGGGCGGCGGTGGCGTCGATGAGGTAGGCCAGCTTGGCCCGGGAGACCCGGTGCTTGTCGGTGACGGGCCGCATGACGCTGCCCACGGTGAGGCAGTTGAAGTAGTCGTCGATGAAGATCAGGCAGCCCAGGATGATGGTGGCGATCTGCGCGCCCACCCGGCTCTTGATGTGCTGCTGGGCCCAGCGGCCGAAGGCGGCGGAGCCGCCGGCCTTGTTCATCAGGCACACCATGGCGCCCAGGATCACCAGGAACACCAGGATGCCCACGTTGTAGCCGTCGGACAGGACGGAGACGATGCCGCCCTGGAACACATGCAGCACCGTGCCCTCAAAGGCGAAGTTGGAATACAGCAGTCCGCCCACCAGGATGCCGATGAACAAAGAGCTGTACACCTCCTTGGTGATCAGCGCCAGGGCAATGGCGATGATGGGAGGCAGCAGGGACCAGAAGCTGTTGTAGAACTGGCTGGGGGACTCCACATAGCCCGTGCCGCCGCAGGTGGCGCAGACGTTGGTGCCGCCGCAGGCCTCGCAGGCCTCGTCCAGTCCGTAGCAGGTCATGCAGATGCCGACGGTGCCGCAGTCCGGGCACTCGATCATCTTGGTGCCGGGCTCCTCCGTGGGGTCCGCCGCCGCTGCCATGGTGGTCATAGCGCCGCACAGCAGCATCACGATCACCAGAAGCGGCAGGAAGGAACGCTTCAGTTGTTTCATGTTTCTCTCTCCTATAAAAAATGAAGTCATGACGTTGTCATGACTTCATACGGCATCCTGTTCGTATGGAACCACGACAGCGCTCCGCCCCGAAGGGCGACAGTCCGCGGGATGTTCTCCCGCGGCCCGGCCGCAGCCCCCGCAGGCCCGGGAACTGTGACCTCGGCGTGTGCCCCTTTCCCGCCCTCCCAGGCCGGTTTACCGGAAGGCGGTACTCTTGACACACGCACCTCTATCATGCCGCCGGCGGATGCCGGCTCCTACATTATATAAAGAATTCCGGAAAAGTCAACGTTTTTTCCCTATTTCCGGGAAAAAGCGCGCCCAAACGGGCGCGCTTTTTGAAAACCGGCTCAATACCGGCCCAGGGAGGCGGCGGTATCGGCGTTGGCCGTCTGGCCGAACTGGAAGTCGTTGCCGGGCAGGATGGCGTTGAGGACGATGCCGGCGATGGCGGCGATGGCCAGGCCCGTCAGGGTGATGGAGGCGCCGCCCACCTGGAAGGTGAGGCCGCCGGTGAAGCCCAGGCCGCACACCAGGATCACCGCGGCGATGATGAGGTTGCGGGAGTTGGTGAAGTCCACCTGGTTCTCCACCACGTTGCGCACGCCGATGGCGGAGATCATGCCGTAGAGGATGAAGCTGACGCCGCCGATGATGGCGGTGGGGATGGAGTTGACGAAGGCGGCGAACTTGGGGCTGAAGGACAAAATCACCGCGTACAGGGCCGCCAGCCGGATCACCCGGGGATCGTGGACCCGGGAGAGCACCAGCACGCCGGTGTTCTCGCCGTAGGTGGTGTTGGCAGGGCCGCCGAAGAGGCCCGCCAGGGAGGTGGCGATGCCGTCGCCCACCAGGGTGCGGTGGAGGCCGGGCTCCTCGATGAAGTTCTCACCCACGGTGGCGGAGATGGCGGACATGTCGCCGATATGCTCCATCATGGAGGCGATGGCGATGGGGGCCATCACCAGAATGGCGGAGACATCGAACTTGGCCACGCTGCCGCCGAAATCGGTGATGAAGGGCTGGAAGCCCAGAAAGGAGGCCTCCGCCATGGCGGTGAAGTCCAGCATGGGGCCAGTGGCGCCGGTGGCGGCATCGGTGATCACCGTGGCGCCCATGGCGTTGGCCGCCACGGCCACCAGGTAGGATCCCACCACGCCCAGCAGGATGGGGATGATCTTGATCATGCCCTTGCCCCAGATGTTGGCCACGATGATGATGGCCATGGCCACCAGGGCCAGCCACCAGCAGGTAGAGGCGTTGGACACGGCGGAGGGGGCCAGGTTCAATCCGATAAGGATGATGATGGGGCCGGTGACCACCGGGGGCAGGAAGTGCATCACCTTATGCACGCCCACCACCTTGATGATGCCGGCCAGCACCACGTACAAAAGGCCGGCCACCACGATGCCGCCGCAGGCGTACTGCAGCTTCTCCGCGCCGTCCATGGCGGCATAGATGCCGCTGTCCATGGCGCCCATGGCGGAAAAGCCGCCCAGAAACGCGAAGGAGGAGCCCAGGAAGGCGGGCACCTTCAGCTTGGTGCAAAGGTGGAAGAACAGCGTGCCGATGCCGGCGAAAAACAGCGTGGTCTGGATATTCAGGGGCAGGCCGTAGGTATTCACCAGGATCGGCACCAGCACCGTGGCGCCGAACATGGCGAACATGTGCTGCAATCCCAGGATCAGCATCTTGGGGACGCCCAGGACCCGGGCGTCCCGGATGGGCTGCGCGGATGTCGTCTCTTTCATATGATATCTCCTCTCCGTAGTGCCCGCAATGGGGCAAAAAAAATACCGGCACCCATGCCGGCAGTGTCAGGAAAAATAAGAAGAGAGGACCGTCAGCTCGTTACTCATCATCCGCAGCATACCGGCTCCCCCTCTCGTTATTTTGCCCTATTATACAGAATGGTCTCGTGCTTTGCAAGGCAGGTTTTCCACAATGGACGCCAAAAATCGCCTCCTTTTTTTGTTAAAACCGTCAATTTTTCGTTTCTGTTTTCACCAGGGCTTCCAGCTGAGACTCACCGTACACAGCCACGCCCCGCTCGCGCAGCAGCGCCGCCGTGACCCCGTCCCCCGCCGTGAGAGTGGCGGAAAACGTGCCGTCGTACACCGCTCCGCAGCCGCAGGAGGGACTGCGCTCCTTCAGCACCGCCGCGGTGCAGCCCAAAGCCGCACAAAGCCGCCACGCCTCCTCCGCCCCCCGGCGGTACTGCTCCGTGACGTCGGCCCCCGCCGCCGTCACCACCCGGTCTCCCCGCCGCTCCGCAGGGGGGCGGGGCGTGGGCAGCCCGCCCAGCTGCTCGGGGCACACCGGCACCAGCTCGTGGCGCGCCGCCAAAGCCTGGACCAGCGGGTGGCGCTTGGACGCCCCGTCGTACCGGCAGCGGCAGCCCAGAAGGCAGGCTGAGATCAAAATGCGCATCCCCTCACCTGCCCTGCATGGCCTGCCGCTCCCGCAGCAGCTCCGCGTGCAGCCGGATGGGCGTCCAGCTGCGGTTGTGGGGCGTCAGCACCGCCTTCAGACAGTCCGGCCCCGCCCCCGCCCGGGCCAGGGCGGGCAGCAGCTCCTCCAGCTTCCGGTCCAGGCCGCACAGCACCACCATCCGTCCCCCCAGGGGGCCGCCGGCATAGGGCAGTCCGGGGGTCTCCTCGGCATCCATCCCCGCCAGCACCGCCAGGGGCTTGTTGTAATCTCCCCGGGCCACGGGGATCACCTCTCCGCCCAGAGGCCCTACCGCGGCCTCCAGCGCCAGAATGGTCAGCAGCGAATCAAAACCGAACAGCAGTACGGTCCCGCTCATGGCAACTCCTCCGATCCAATGGTACGCGGGCCGCACCGGCCCGCGGGGTCCGCTCCCTCAGTCCAGGGCCAGGGGACGACCGTCCAGCACGGCCTCCTCCAGCGCCTCTCCCCGGTAGCGCAGCTTCAGTGAAAAAAAGGGCGCGTCCCGCTCCAGCAGGTCCAGAAAGATCTTGTCCCCCGCCCACATGGGCAGCGCCCGCAATTCCCGCTTTCCGATCCAGGCCAGCTCGCCCTCGTCGCAGGGGTGGGGCGTGCCGGTCCAGGCGGCGGCGGTGAAGAGGTGCATGTACTCCGTGGGCCACCGGTCGGACACGAAGGTCACCAGTCCCCGGTAGCGGTACTCCGTCAGCGTCAGGCCCGTCTCCTCCCAGGTCTCCCGCAGGAGGCAGTCCTCGGGGCTCTCCCCCTCCTGGAACTTGCCGCCCACGCCGATCCACTTGTCCCGGTTGGCGTCGCCTTCCTTCTTGACCCGGTGGAGCATCAGATATTGGCCCTCCCGCTCCAGATAGCACAGGGTGGACAGAATCATCCCGCATCTCTCCTTTTCGCCATTATAACCGGAACTGCCGGAAAAGAAAAGCCTCTCTTTTGGCCGAATGCCCAAATATGGAAAAACCGGGACCGAAAACGGTCCCGGTTTTCCGGAAAGGCGTCTTACCGCCGGGTGCGCAGGGCCTTGAGCAGCTGGATCACCAGCATGGACCCGAAGGCCAGGCCCACGATCCAAAGCAGCTGGATGCCGGAGAGGGCAGCCGCCTCGAACAGCGGCCGCAGCACCGGCACCGCCAGCACCGACCCCAGCAGCACCGCGCCCACGGCGAAGGCCGCCAGCAGATAGGGATTGTTCCAGAACCGGCGGGTCAGGAACACCGGCTGGGGGGCCTTGCAGTTGAACCCGTGGAAGAGGCGTGCCAGGCACAGCGTGGCAAACGCCATGGTGCTGCCCGCCGCGGCGCTCTCCCGCAGGCCCAGATGGAAAGCCGCGATGGTGGCCGCGGCGATGACCAGGCCCTCCACCCCTACGCTGGTGAGGAAGGGGCGGGTGAGGATCCCCTCGTTCCGGGGCCGGGGCTTCTGGTGCATCACCGCGTCGGTGTGGGGCTCCAGACCCAGGGCGATGGCGGGCAGGGAGTCCGTCAGCAGGTTGATGAAGAGCAGATGCACCGCCGCAAACGGCACCGGCAGGTTCATCAGCGACGCGTAGAGCACCGTCAAAATGCCGGCGGCGTTGCCGGAGAGCAGGAACTGGATGGCCCGCTGGATGTTGGCGTAGACGTTGCGGCCGTTTTTCACCGCCTGGACGATGGTGGCGAAGTTGTCGTCCGTCAGCACCATGCCGGCGGCGTCCTTGGCCACCTCCGTGCCGGTGATGCCCATGGCCACGCCGATGTCCGCCTGCTTCA
>CALWXB010000049.1 GCA_944385405.1 uncultured Oscillospiraceae bacterium
CATGATCGTGGACCCCATGCTGGCCACCGGCGGAAGCGCCGAGGCCGCCATCTCCGAGATGAAGAAGCGGGGCTGCATCAATATCAAGCTCATGGTACTGCTGGCCGCGCCCGAGGGCATCGAGCTGATCCAGAAGACCCATCCCGACGTGGACATCTTCTGCGGCGCCGTGGACGATCGCCTCAATGAAAACGGCTACATCGTCCCCGGCCTGGGCGACGCCGGCGACCGTATCTTCGGCACGAAATAAGCGCCAAAAAAGGACCGGGAAACATTCCCGGCCCTTTTCTTTTACTTTTTCACAGCACGTAGAAGTACACCGCCAGATAGTGGAACAGCGACCCCGCCAGGATCAGCATATGGAAGATCTCATGGAAGGTCCACTCCGCGGAGATGTTGGGCCGCTTGATGGCGTAGAGCACGGCACCCACGGAGTAGCAGATGCCTCCCAGGGCCACCAGTGTCAGGCAGGGCTGGCCCAGGGTGGTGAAGTCCTTCCAGACGAAGAGCACCGCCCAGCCCATGATCAGGTACCCCGCTGTGGAGAGGATCCGGGGCGCGTTGATCCACAGCACCTTTACCAGCACGCCCGCAATGGCCACGCCCCACAGGGCAAGGCAGAACCGGGTCCCCTTGGGCTGGGGCAGCAGCACCATGGAAAAGGGGGTGTAGCTGCCGGCAATGAGGACGTAGATCATGCTGTGATCCACCTTCCGCAGCCGCCGCTTCACGCCGCCGCTCTCCGTGTCGCCGGGATAAAAGTGGTAAATGGCGCTGGCGGCATACAGCGCCACCATGGAAAGACAGAAGCACATGGCCGCCGCCAGGGCCACCATAGGTACGTTGCCACGCACCGCCCGAATCAAAAACAGGAACCCGCCTGCAAATGCCGCCGCCGCACCGATGGTGTGGGTCCCGCAGCTGACCGGGTCCTGCGCCCGGCAGAAAAATCTGTTCATAACCTTCATCATCCTTTCTTCGGTTTTGAACGATCGTGTAATCTAATTTCAAAAACTATATTACACGTTTCTTTTTTCGATTTCAAGTAGTTTTCCCCGTTTTTTGCCGGGCATACTCCGAAAAATTGCACAAAAAAGAGGGCGCCTTCGGCGCCCTTCTTTGTCAGGTCCAAAATTCCGTCTTTTCCCGGATGCCGGCGTCCGCCGCCCGGAACATCGGGTCTTTTCCCGCGCTCCGCTGGCGGCGGTAATCCGCCAGGGTCCGCATGGCAGAGCCTGAGAGCAGACAGATGGCGGGCAGGTTGATGAGAGTCATGAGGCCCATGGTGACATCCGCCGTATCCCAGGCCAGGGAGAAGTCCATCCGTGCCCCCTGGAACACGATGGCCGCCGCGGCCAGACGGAACACCGCCAGCTCCCACCTCCGGGCATCCCGGCGCAGCAGATACTGCAGGTTGCTCTCGCCGTAATAATAGTTGCCCAGGATGGTGGTGAAGGCGAACAGCAGCGTGGCGGCGGTGACGAACCAGGTCCCTGCCGTGCCGAAGGTGCTGGAGAGCGCCGCCTGGACATAGGGGACGCCCCGCAGCGCCGGATCCGGCGCCACACCGGAGCAAAGACACATGAAGGCCGTGGCGCTGCAGATCACCAGGGTGTCCAGAAATACAGACACCATCTGGGCCAGGCCCTGCTTCACCGGGTGGGATACCATGGCGGCGGCCGCCGCATTGGGGGCAGAGCCCACACCGGCCTCGTTGGAGAAGAGGCCGCGCTTGATGCCGTGCATCATAGCCGAGCCGGTGAAGCCGGCGAAAATAGCCTGGAAATCAAAGGCATTTTGGAAAATGGCTGCGATGACCGACGGCAGCAGCTGAATGTGCAGCAGGATCATCACTACCGCTGCCAGCACATACGCGCCGCCCATCACCGGCACCAGCACGGAGGTGATCCGGGAGAGCCGCTTTCCGCCGCCGAAGATACACGCCGCCGTGGCCAGGGCCAGGATGCCCCCCACGATCAGCGGTGTGCGGGCGGTGAAAAAATCGTACCCTGAGAAGGCATCCATCAGGTTATAGGAAGCCACCATGTTGAATCCTACCAGATAGGTGAGGATCAGACACACGGAGAACACTTTCGCCAGCCAGCGGCTCCCCAGCGCCTGCTCGATGTAATACGCCGGGCCGCCCCGGCTGCCGCCTGCGCCGTCCCGGACCTTGTACACCTGGGCCAGCGTGCTTTCCACAAAGGCCGTTGCGCCGCCCAGCAGCGCCACCACCCACATCCAGAACACAGCGCCCACACCGCCCATGCAGATGGCGATGGACACACCGGCGATGTTGCCGGTGCCCACCCGGGAGGCGGTGGAGAGCATCAGCGCCTGAAAGGAGGACACGCCCTCCCCATCCGCCGACTTCTCACGCAGCACCCGGAAGGCCTCTCCCAGCATCCGTACCTGCACGAAGCGGGTGCGCAGCGTGAAATAAGCTCCGGCTGCCAGCAAAAAGATCACCAAAATGTAGGTGTAGAGCAGATCATTGAGGGTGGATACGATATCTCCCAGCATAGTTGCGGATTCCTTTCCCGATTGAATTTCGCCCGCTCAGAATAACAGATTTCTCCTTCTGTTGTCAAATGCTGTCTTTTTCCGCCGGGCTCCCGCCTGCCGGGAGGGACGGCAGCTCCAGCGCGGACAGCTCTTCCGTCTCCGGATCGAAGCACAGGCGGCTGATCCCTCCCGTCGACGTCTCGCACGTCAAAAGCAGCGTGCCGTCCGCCTGCCAGGAAATCCCGGTGACGGCCGTCTCCAGGCCGTCCCAGTCCGCAAGATCGTAGGCTGTGCCGCCGCTGCCACGGCCCGGCTCCTGCCAGCCGACGAAAAAGGCCGTAGGCGTCTCCGTCAGACCGGCGGACCAGATGCCGTCGCCGGACCACACCTGATACCGCACGGCGCTGCCCGCCAGGCGCGTCGCCGTCATGGCCTCCACCTCGGACACCCACGCCGCCCCCTGGAGAGGCGGCACCAGGAAGATCCGCCGGTCGCCATACTGTTCCCCGGCGTCCCAGTCCGCGCCGCCGGAGAGGTAGAGATCCGTGCCGTCGGTGACGAGATAGGAGCAGTACCGCGTTTCCGCTGCCGCGCCGCTGCGCATCTTCCAGAGAAAGCGGCCATCCTCCCAGATCACGTCGATGACCATGGGGATCCCCTGGGCGTGGTCCTGCACCGTCCGCAGCTGACAGGGAACATCCAGGGACACCTTCTTCAAAAATTCTCCCACGGCCTCCGGGTTTTCGGTACCGTGGTCTGTAAAGCACACCGCGCCGCTGCCTGCGGCATCGGCGGCGCCGTAGCCCTCCGGCAGCTCCTCCAGAGGCGTGAAGCCATAGGGGGAGCGGGCGGTGTAGATGCTCTCCCCCAGGGCGAATTCCGCCGTCAGCGTCTCGCCGCACACCTCCTTCACCAGCCGGTATTCCCCCGCCTCTGCCGGCTCCTCATAGAGCCAGAAGCCGCAGGTCCGCGCCAGGGTCTCCCCCGGCTCCAGGGTGTAGCCGATATCGTTCCAGCCGGCATCCCCGCTCATGGTCAGGTCCGTCCAGCCGTCCCCCTCCCGGCGCTGGAGGGAGAAATCCTCCCCTATGGGAGAGAGCGTCTCATCGGTGCCGTTGGTGAGAAAATAGGTATATGTGGTCAGGGACGGGTCGTATACCGCCCGCTCCAGCTCCATCGTCAATCCTGTCGGGTCCGCCGCTTCCGCCTGTGCCGCAGGGGCTTCCGATATTTCCTCCGGTCCCGGCTCCGCCGGGGTACCGCAGCCCGCCAGCAGCAGGCACAGTGCCATCGCCCAGATCCGCCGCATTCTCGCCGCCTCCTTGCCGTATTTTTACGGTTTGACGGGCCGGTGCGGAAAAGGTTCCCGTCAAGTTGGTAAAATTCACAAAAACCAGCAAAAAAAATCTCAGCCGGATTCCTTGCATTTTACCATGGCTTCCGATACAATGACAAGTACAAGCAAAGAATGATAGCTGCAACGGAGTGCTGCGCGCACGGGCTGACACCTATCATTCCCGTTTTTTGATGGGTGTTTCAAACCAGGACCGGTTTGAAGCGCCTTTTTCTTTTTTCATCGAGGAAGCAAGGAGGTTTTTTATGATCTTACTGGCAAACGGCAAAGTCATTACCCGGGACAGCGAGGGCACCGGCTACATCCCCGACGGCGGCGTGGTCACCGTGGGGAGCCAGATCGTGGCCGTGGGCACTACCGCGGAGCTGAAGGCCCAATATCCCCAGGCGGAATTCGTGGACGCCCGGGGCGGCGTCATCATGCCCGGCCTCATCAACGCCCACACCCACATCTACTCCGCCCTGGCCCGGGGGCTGGCCATCACGGGCAACAACCCCACCAATTTCTACGAGGTGCTGGACGGCACCTGGTGGGCCATCGACCGCCATCTGGACCTGGAGGCCACCAGGGCTTCCGCCCAGGCCCTGGTGATGGACTCCATCAAGCAGGGCGTCACCACCATCTTCGACCACCACGCCTCCTTCTGCGAGATCCCCGGCTCTCTGATGCAGATCGCCCAGGTCACCAAGGAGTACGGCATGCGGGCCAGCCTCTGCTACGAAGTCAGCGACCGGGACGGCGAGGAGAAGTCCATCCAGTCCGTGCAGGAGAACAAGGACTTCATCGACTACTGTGAGAAAAATCCCGATCCCATGCTCAAGGCCATGTTCGGCGGTCACGCCCTCTTCACCATCTCTGACAAGACCTTTGATCGGATGCAGGCAGCCAACAACGGCCGGGTGGGCTACCACATCCACGTCTCCGAGGGCATGAACGACGTTTACGACAGCCTCCAGAACTATGGCCGCCGCCCGGTGCAGCGGCTCCAGGACCACGGTATCCTGGGGGAAAAGACCATCCTGGGCCACTGCATCCACGTCAACACCGCCGAGATGGACATCATCAAGGCCACGGACACCATGTGCGTCAACAACCCCGAGAGCAACATGGGCAACGCCGTGGGCATCTCCCCCATCCTGCAGCTTTGCAAAAAGGGTATCCTGGTAGGCATGGGCACCGACGCCTACACCAACGACATGCTGGAATCCCTGAAGGTGGCATTGTGCTCCCAGCGGCACAATGCGTGCCTGCCCAACGTGGCCTGGTGCGAGGTGACGGAGATGCTCTTCCGCAACAACGCCAAGATGGCGGCCCGGTGCGGCTTCCCCACCCTGGGGGTGCTGAAGCCCGGCGCGGCGGCGGACGTGATCGTCATGGACTACAAGCCCTTCACCCCCTTCTCCGACGAGAACATCGACGGCCACATGATCTTCGGCATGACGGGCCGCCAGTGCCAGACCACCATGATCAACGGAAAGATCCTGATGCGGGACCGCGTCCTCACCGAGATCGACGAAGAAGCCGTCAACGCCAAGATCCTGGAGAGCGCCAAGCGCCTCTGGGGCCAGCTGAATCACCGGGAATACTGACCGTCCCCGCTCCCGTCCCGCGCACGCCGGGACGGAACCGCTGAACGGATGCGTGCAAGGAGTTTAAAGGAGGAAGCACCTGATGTCTGAATTGATGACCCCCATCCCCTTCCGGGAACTGATGAACTGGATCACCGTGGAATATCAGCGGGAGGGCACCGTGTTCGGCGTCCACAAGCCCTACAAGGCGGGCGTGAAGAAGCTGCCCATCTTCGGCGAGACCATCGAGACCCCCTTCGGCCCAGCCGCCGGTCCCAACACCCAGCTGGCCCAGAATATCGTGGCGGGCTACTTTGCCGGTGCCCGGTTCTTCGAGCTCAAGACCGTCCAGAAGATGGACGGCGCGGACCTGGCCGCCTGCATCAACCGTCCCTGCATCCTGGCCGAGGACGAGTGCTACAACTGCGAATGGTCCACGGAGCTCTACGTCCAGCAGGCCTTTGAGGAGTATGTGAAGGCCTGGTGCGCATTGAAGATCATGGCCAAGGTCTACGGCCTGGGCGACCCTGACGGGTTCGTGTTCAACATGTCCGTGGGCTACGACCTGGCGGGCATCCAGGGCGAGAAGATCAATACCTTCCTGGACGGCATGGTGGACGCCTCCGCCACCCCCATTTTCCGGGAGTGCATCACCGTTTTGAAGCAGCTCTTCCCCGGCGAGGCGGACTACATCGACACCATCACCCCCCACGTCTCCGGATCCGTGACGGTGTCCACCCTCCACGGCTGCCCGCCGGACGAGATCGAGCGCATCGCCAGCTACCTCATTGAGAAGAAGCACCTTCACACCTTCGTCAAGTGCAACCCCACCATCCTGGGCTATGAGACCGCCCGGTCCATTCTGGACGGCATGGGCTACGACTACATCGCCTTCGACGACCACCATTTCAAAGAGGACCTCCAGTACGCCGACGCGGTGCCCATGTTCCGCCGCCTCCAGGCTCTGGCGGACCAGCACGGCCTGGAGTTCGGCCTGAAGCTCTCCAACACCTTCCCCGTGGACGTGAAAGCCGGGGAGCTGCCCAGCGAGGAGATGTACATGGCAGGCAAGTCCCTCTTCCCGCTGACCACCACCATGGCCGCCATGATGGCCCGGGAGTTCGGCGGCAAGCTGCGGATCTCCTATGCCGGCGGCGCCGACGCGTTCAACATCGACAAGCTCTTCGAGTGCGGCATCTGGCCCATCACCATGGCCACCACGGAATTGAAGCCCGGCGGCTACCAGCGCTTCACCCAGATCGGCGATAAACTGGATGCCCTGGACTTCAAGCCCTTCACCGGCGTGGACGTCGGCGCCATCGAGGCGCTGAGCCTGGCAGCCCGGGCCGATAAGTACCACGTCAAGGCCATCAAGCCCCTGCCCCGGCGCAAGCTCTATGAGAAGGTGCCCCTGATGGACTGCTTCACCGCCCCCTGCAAGGGCGGCTGCCCCATCGGCCAGGACATCCCCGAATATATCGAGCTGTGCCGCAAGGGCCAATATGCCTCCGCCCTGCGGCTCATCACCGAGAAGAACCCCCTGCCCTTCATCACCGGCACCATCTGCGCCCACAACTGCATGACCAAGTGCACCCGGAACTTCTATGACCAGCCGGTGAACATCCGGGGCACCAAGCTGGTGGCCGCAGAAAAGGGCTACGACGCCTACATGGCCAAGGTGAAGGCCCCCGCCCCCGCAGAGACCTCCGCCAGGGTGGCCGTCATCGGCGGCGGCCCCACCGGCATGGCGGCGGCCTACTTCGTAGGCCGGGCGGGCATCCCCGTCACCATCTTTGAGCGCACCGGCTCCCTGGGCGGCGTGGTCCGGCAGGTGATCCCCGCCTGGCGCATCTCCGACGCAGCCATCGACAAGGATGTGGCGCTGATGGAGAAGATGGGTGCGGAGGTGAAGCTGAACACCGAGGCCCCCTCCGTCTCTGAACTCAAGGCCATGGGCTACACCCACATCTTCTTCGCCGTGGGTGCCTGGAAGGCCGGCAAGCTGGATATTCCCGGCAACGTGGCGCCCGTCATCGGCTGGCTGAAGGACATGAAGGCCGGCAAGCCCGTCTCCCTGGGCCATGTAGCTGTGGTAGGCGGCGGCAATACCGCCATGGACGCCGCCCGGGCCGCCCTGCGGGCGGGGGCGCAGTCCAGCACCCTGGTCTACCGCCGCACCAAGAAGTATATGCCTGCCGACGCCGAGGAGCTGGAGCTGGCCATGGCCGACGGCGTGCAATTCCTGGAGCTGGTATCGCCGGTGAAGCAGGACGGCGGCAAGCTGGTATGTGAGAAGATGAAGCTGGGCGACCCCGACGAGCAGGGCCGCCGCAAGCCCGTCCCCACCGGCGAGATGGTGGAGATCCCCTGCGACACGGTGGTCTCCGCCGTGGGCGAGCAGGTGGACGGCGACCTCTTCACCCGCAACGGCATCCAGGTGGACAAGAAGGGCATCCCTGATTTCAAGACCAACGTGGAGGGCGTCTACGTGGGCGGCGACGCCATGCGGGGCCCCGCCACCGTGGTGGAGGGCATCGCCGACGCCCAGTGGTTCGCCAACGCCGTCATCGGCGAGGCCCACCGCTATGCCATCCCCGGCCACGCCAAGGCCTCCCGGGCCGACGCCATCGCCAAGAAGGGCATCCTGTGCGAGTCTGCCAAGTGCGAGGGCGACCGGTGCCTGAGCTGCAACACCGTCTGCCAGGTCTGCGCCGATGTGTGTCCCAACCGGGCCAATGTGGTCATCCAGCTGCCCGACGGCCGCCATCAGATCCTCCACTTGGACCGGATGTGCAACGAGTGCGGCAACTGCGCCGTCTTCTGCCCCTACGACTCCGCTCCCTACCGGGACAAGTTCACTCTGTTCCTGGACCGGGCGGGCTTCGACGAGAGCACCCACAACTCCGGCTTCCTGCCCCTGGGCGGCGGAAAGGTATTGGTGCGCCTGAACGGCCAGGTGCTGGAAGCGGATCTGGACGGGCAGAACGACCTCCCCGCCGACGTGGAGGTGTTCATTTACACCGTGCTGACCCGGTACGGCTATCTCATCGGCTGATCTTTCCAAAAACGCCTGGAGCCAAATGGCTCCAGGCGTTTTTCTGCCGTCCGGCAGTCACTTCTTCCGGGAAAAACAGCGGCCCATGTACCGGGGATTGATCCACTCCACATAAACAAGACATAAGATCCCGTTCAGCGCCAGCCCCACCAGGCCGATGCCCGCCTCCGCCGTCAGGAGGCCGACGGCCAGCTGCCCTGCGCAGTAGGCCAGCTCGATGAGGCTGTTCTTCCGCCGCCGGGCCGGGTCCTGCTCCCGCGCCAGGTTCCATGCCATCCAGGCGGAGCATCCCAGCAGCGGCACGAGAGAAAACCAGAAGGCACCCCAGTAGTGCTCCCGGCCCTGGTTGAGCCACCACAGGCTCTGGGCCGTGCTGTACACCAGTCCGGCCTGGCCGGCAATGGGCAGCAGCGTCAGGTTCCGCCGCAGGATGGTATTTTTGGACGCAGCCGTCTGCACCCGGGGCAGCAGGAGCAGCCACGCCCCTACCGCCGCACCGGCCAGCAGCAGGGCAAAGAGCCACTCCAGCCGGTGGAATTTCAGAAAACCCGTCAGACCGGTGTAGACGTGGACCCAGTCCGTCCCCACCGGGGCATAGGACACTGCGGCCGGAAACACGGAGCTGAGGATCCCCAGCAGCAGCATTCCCGCCAGGGACAACCCCAGCATCACGGCTCCGGCGATCCGCCGCCCCCGCCCGCCGGACTTCCCGACCGGTGCCGCAGCGGGCTGTGTCCGCTCCTCCCACGCCCGGGCATCGTCCAGCAGCCAGTCCACGCTGACGCCGAAGTACCGGGCGCAGGGCAGGAGCTTCCCGCCGTCCGGCAGAGCCGCGCCCTGCTCCCAGCGGCTCACCGCCTGCCGGGAGACCCCCAGCGCCTCCGCCAGGGCCTCCTGACTGAGCCCGCGGCCTTTCCGCAGGCGGATCAGCTTCTCGGAAAACGTCATGGCAGTTCCTCCTTTTCCGCCTCCATCCTACCAGAAGCCGCCGGGAAAGTCCACCACGCTGCCGTATCAGGTCCGCAACCAAACGCAACATTCCCCCTCGCTGGTGCTTCAACCGCCTGCGTCCTGGCTTTTCACAAAAAATTTTAACGGTCCCATTCCCATCCATCTGTCTCCCGGCGCTTGCCATTTTCCGGAATGGTGATATGATGGGAGCAAGAACACACGACGGAGGGACCCATATGCTGGACATGCTGGACTTTTTGAAAACAGAGGGCGTACAGCCCCGGATCCTCACGGAGATCGAGCGGTTCCGGAGCCGGTTCCCGGCGGAGGGCGCTTTGCAGCGCCGCGTCCCCGTGCCCCGGTATCTCTACTATGGCAGGGAGATCTGGGAGGAGGCCGCCACTGCCCTTTTATGCGGCGAGAACGTACTGCTGGTGGGTCCCAAGGCCACCGGCAAGAACGTGCTGGCGGAGAATCTGGCCGCTGCCTTTGGCCGCCCCAGCTGGGACGTCTCCTTCTACATCAACACCGACGCCGCCACATTGCTGGGCACCGACACCTTTGCCGACGGCGCCGTGACGCTGCGCAAGGGGCCCATCTACCAGTGCGCCGAAAACGGCGGCTTCGGCATCCTGGACGAGATCAACATGGCAAAAAACGAATCCCTGGCAGTGCTTCACGCCACGCTGGACTTCCGCCGCAGCATCGACATGCCCGGCTATGAGCGCATCGTCCTCCATGACGCCGCACGGTTCATCGCCACCATGAACTACGGCTATGCCGGCACCCGGGAGCTGAACGAGGCCCTGGCCTCCCGGTTCGTGGTCATCGATATGCCCGCCATCCCCGCCGAGGGCCTTTTGAAGCTCATGACCCGGGAATTCCCGGACCTGCGGCCGGAGTACGGAACGCACTTCGCATCGCTGTTCCAGGATATCCAGAAAAAATGCGACGGCGGCGAGCTTTCCACCAAGCCCCTGGACCTGCGGGGCCTGCTGGCCGCCCTGCGGCTGATCCACGCGGGACTGGAGGGCAACCGGGCTCTGGAGCTGGGCCTTGTGAACAAATCCTTTGACGGCTTTGAGCGGCAGCTGGTGCTGGACGTGATCCGGGCCCGCCTGCCGGAGACCATCCGCCGGGAAGATGTGTTTGCCTGATGGAGATCCTGGACAGCGAAAAGCGCCGGGCCCGGAACCTCATCTGGAACGCCGCCGGCGACTATGACTTTGAGCCGGAGCTGAAGGCCTACGACCAAAACGGACGGGCGGACCTCTACTGGAACAGCATCATCGGCACCGCCCGGCGGCTCTACGGCCCGGACACCCTGCAAAGCCTCTTTGCCGCCCTGGAGGGCCATCCCGACCAGCAGCTTTTCGAGCAGCTGATCTGGCTGGGTCTGGAAAATGCCACCTTCGCCCGGGAGTCCGCCTTCCGCCCCGCCCTGCCGGCCCTGCGGGCGAGCTATGCCCGCAGGGTGCTGGCCATGGAGCACGCCCGTCCCATGGACCAGCTGCTGGACGTGCTGGAGTCGGCCCATTTCCGGCGGGCATTGGGGCAGACCCCCGCCATGTCTCCCGGGAACCGGGAGATGCTGGACGCCCTGGAATTTCCCGGCGACCTAGACGGTCCGGCTCTGGCCCGGCGGGCGCTGGCCTTCCTGCATCAGTATTTTCACTTCACCCCCGGTGCGCCCCCCGCGGACCGCAAACCGCCCCGGCATCTCTTCCTGGCCTTCCGCCGCAGCGGCAAGGGGGAGCTGCCTGCCGTCCGTGGCTTCGGCTACGGCTACGGCGAGCACACCGTCCGCTCCGAAGGCGGCGGGACAGAGGCTGGTCCCCCCAAGCGGCGCATCACAGACCTGTCCGTGGCCCAGAGCGAGGCGGCGCTGCAGGCCTATATCCAGAACTTTTTCGGTCCCTCCCTCTTTGATCCCCACACCGTCCGGGAGCTGGAGTCGGAGCTGTGCGCCGGGGACCATCGGGACTGCCGCCTCTACTATGCCCGGGGGGACGACATGCGCGGCGGCGACGTCCGGGGCTATGCCGGCGCCCAGCGCCGGGCCGCCTCCAAGCAGATGGAGAAGAACAAGGCCGCCTATCAGGCGGACCTGGTCCGATACCGGGCGGGCATCCAGCGCCTCACCGCCCGCATCCAGAACGCCCTGCTGGCCTACCTCCAGCCCACGCCGGTGCGGGCCGCCTCCGGGACATTGGACGCCGGGCGCATCTGGCGGGGCATCTATCTGGACGACGACCGGGTGTTCACCCGGATCCTCCGTTCAGATCCGGGGGACCTGAGCGTGGACCTCCTGCTGGACGCCTCCACCTCCCAGCTGGACCGGCAGGCCGCCGTGGCCGCCCAAGGCTACATGATCGCCGAGAGCCTCACCCGCTGCGGCATCCCGGTGCGGGTATCCTCCTTCTGCTCTCTCAGCGGCTACACCATCCTCTCCCGCTACCGGGACTACCGGGAGACCGACGCCAACGAGCGCATCTTCCACTACTTCACCACCGGCTGCAACCGGGACGGTCTGGCCATCCGGGCGGTGGGAAAGGGCATGGAGGATTCCCCCTGCGAGCACCGGATGCTGATCCTCCTCTCCGACGCCCGGCCCAACGATGTGGTCAAGCTCCGCCGGGGCGGCTCCTACCTGGACTACGCAGGCCAGGAGGGCATCCTGAACGCCGCCCGGGAGGTCCGGTCCCTGCTGCACCGGCAGGTGTCCGTGATGTGCGTGTTCACCGGAGACGACAAGGACGTCCCCGCCGCCCACACCATTTACGGCCGGGACTTCGCCCGCATCCGCTCCTTCGATCAGTTCGCCGATACCGTAGGCACGCTGATCCAGAATCAGATCCGCAGCCTGTAAACAGCAAAGAGACGGCGCCCCCGCAGGGGCGTCGTCTTTCGTTTTTTGGTCCGCGGGATCAGTCGTAGTCGCTCTCCCACTCCAGGATGGTGCCGCTGGCAGCGCCGATCTTGCACTCGTACTCCATGCGGCCATTGCGCATCTCCAGTTCATAGACCGCCCGGCCGTCGTCCCAGTCCAGCTTGCACTCCTTCACCCAGGTTCCGGAGGGAGCCTGGGCCAGCGCGATCTCCTTGGCCCGCTCCGTGCCGATCAGATCCTGGCTGGTGCTGCCGGCGGAGACGGTGGTGGCAGCGGTGGGGATGCGGAAGTTCTCCAGATCCCGGTCATTTTCCAGGATGGCGCCGGTGACGGCGTGGATCCCGTAGTCATACTCCACATTGCCGCTGTAAAACTCCACGTCGTACTCCGGACGGCCGTCGTCCCAGTCCAGCTTCACCTTCAAAAACACCGCGTCGGACTCCGCCACACCGGCATCCTTCAGCGCAATGGCCTTGGCCTCGTCACCGCTGATATAGTCCGGATTTTGGGCGGCGATACGGTCCACAGTGGTGAGTTTGACGGTATTGGTGGAGGAGACATACTCCACGTCCATGCCCGCCGCCTCGCACACCGCCCGCACCGGCGCGTACACCGTGCCGTTATAGAGGAATACCGGCACCTCCTTGCCGCTGACATCTCTGGGCGTGAAGTCCGCTCCGTTGATGGAAAGAGAGACGCCGTCCTCCACCTCGATGCTGCGCTTGGAAGCGGCTCCTGCGGTGACGCCCAGACCCACGATCATGCCCAGCAGGATCAGGCAGCTTCCAAAACCCTTCCAGTAACCCATCTGCTTGTTCATCGCTCATTCTCCTTTTCAAGTGAATTTTGTGTTTTGCCCTTTTCGTACAGTTAACGCCGCCCCCTGCTGTTTTATTGCGCAGCCTTCAAAAAATTTTTAAAAAAGTCCCAATTCGACTTTGTGTTCCCGGCCATAGGCCAATGAATATTACTTGAATACGACCTATAAATATGCAG
>CALWXB010000050.1 GCA_944385405.1 uncultured Oscillospiraceae bacterium
GGTGGTCCATTCCCGGGCGGAGGCGGAGGCGGCCCGGGCTGCCGGGCAGCTGTACGCGTTTCTGGGCGTGGAAGGCATGGCGGCCATCGGGGAGGATCTCGCCGGCATCGATCGCTACGCCGACTGGGGCGCCCGGCTGGGGATGCTGACATGGAACGAGGAGAATGCCCTGGCCGCCGGCGCCGGCGGCGATCCGGAAAAGGGTTTGACAGACCTGGGCCGGGAGGCGGTGCGCCGGATGCAGGCGCGGGGGATGGTGGTGGATGTGTCCCACCTCAGCGACGGCGGCTTCTGGGACGTACTGGAGCTGGCAGAGGGTCCGGTGATCGCGTCCCACTCCAACTGCCGCGCCCTGTGCCCGGTGCCCCGGAACCTGACGGACGATCAGCTCCGGGCTATCCGGGATACCGGCGGCGTGGTGGGGCTGAACGTATACCACGGCTTCGTCCACACCGATCCGGCTGGACAGACGGCCCGGACACTGGCTCTTCACGCCGTTCACATGGCGGAGGTGATGGGGGTAGAGCACGTGGCCTGCGGGTTCGATTTCTGTGAGTTCTTCGGACCCGGCAACGAGGGAGCGGAGGGCCTGGAGGACTGCTCACAGATCGGGAACCTCTTTTACTGGCTGGAGCAGCTGGGGATGACCCTGGCGGAGCGGCGGATGATCGCCCGGGAGAATTTTCTGCGTTTGCTTTGAGAGGAGCGGGGACATCTGTCTCCGCTCCTTTTTGGAAACCGGTTTTGCCACTTCAATCCCTGCGAAAATAGTTTGAAATACGGGAGAAACTATACTATAATATGTCTGCTGTATTTGCCGCGCCGACGGCCTCCGGGCACGGGGCGCGTTTCACCTTCCGAAAAGGAGCTGAGAGATTGGAAGTGACCAGAACCAAGCTTGCCGACGGGGTGTACCTGACCTTCCTGCCGGCGCGGAAATTCAAGACCAGCCTGCTTTCGGCCCAGTTCATCACACCCATTGGAGCGGACACGGCATCAGCATATGCGCTGCTGCCGGCGGTACTGCGCCGGGGCACGGTGAGCTGCCCGGACATGGGAGCCCTCTCCGCCCGGCTGGACCGGCTGTACGGTGCCCGCATCGATTACACCGTGCGCAAGCGGGGAGAGAATCAGTGCGTGGGTTTTGTGGCCAGCTTTATCGATGACAGCTTTGTTCCCGGCGGGGAGAAGCTGCTGGAGCCGGTGGCGTCGCTGCTGGGGGAGCTGATCTGTGATCCGGTGACGGAGCGGGGCCGGTTTGTGCCTGCCTATTTTGACTCAGAAAAGACCAACCTGGTGGATGCTATCCGCAGCCTCATCAACGACAAGCGGGATTATGCCGACAGCCGCCTCCTCCAGGAGATGTGCGCCGGGGAACCCTATGGGGTGAGCCGCCTGGGAGATGAGGACAGTGCCCGGCGGGTGCAGCTGCGCAAGCTCTACGTCCTGTACGGCCAGCTCATCGCCACGGCCCAGCTGGAGCTCTTTTACAGCGGCAGCGCCCCGCGGGAGCGGGTGGAGCAGGCTCTGCGTGCCGCCTTTTCCACACTGCCCCGGGAAAACGTCCAGGAGGTGCGGGCCACGGAGAAGCACGCCGCCCGGACAGAGGTGTGCCGGGTGGAGGAGGCACTGGATGTGACCCAGGGAAAGCTGGGGATGGGCTTCTCCTGCGGCAGCGACGATATCGCCGCGCTGCTGATGGGCAACACGATCTTCGGCGGCAGCAGCAACTCCCGGCTGTTTTTGAACGTTCGGGAGAAGCTTTCCCTGTGCTATTACGCGTCCTCGGTCTATCACCGGCTGAAGGGACTCATCACCGTTTCCTCCGGCATTGAGTTTGAGAATTTTCAGCGGGCCTATGATGAGATCCTGGTACAGCTCAGCGAGATCCAGGCCGGCCGGTTGGAGGATTGGGAGCTGGACGGTGCCCGCAGTACGCTGCTCACTGCCTACGCCGCCATGGGAGATTCCCAGGGCAAGCTGGAGAACTTCTATTTGGGACAGGCCGCCACGGGACAAAGCGAGACGCCGGAGGAGCTGGCTCAGCTGGTCCGGACGGTGACGCCGCAGCGGATCTTCGCGGCGATGGAGACGGTGTCTCTGGACACCGTGTATTTCCTGCGGGGAAAGGAGGCGGCGGAATGAAGCCAACGTTCTATGAGCGCATCGGAGAGTCCGTCCATCGGGAGACGCTGCCTAACGGACTGCAGATCTGCGTGGTGCCCAAGCCGGACTATGCCAAGCAGTACGCCTTTTTTGCCACCCGTTACGGCGGTATGGATACCCGCTTCTGCCTGGACGGCGCCTGGCTGGACACGCCTGCCGGAATCGCCCACTATCTGGAGCACAAGATGTTCGATACCAAGGAGGGCAACGCCCTCCAGGAACTGGCGAAAAATGGCGCTGAGCCCAACGCTTTTACTGCCAACGCCATGACCGGGTACTATTTTGACTCCACGGAGCACTTCCGGGAGAATCTGGAGATCCTGCTCTCCTTCGTCTCCGTGCCCTATTTCACGGAGGAGAGCGTGGCCAAGGAACAGGGGATCATCGGACAGGAGATCCGCATGATCGAGGACAATCCAGACTGGCAGCTCTATACCCGGATGATGCAGGCGCTCTACAGCACCAGTACCGCCCGTACCGCCATCGCCGGCACGGTGGAGAGCATCTCCCATATCACAGCGGAGACGCTGTACGACTGCCACAAGGCCTTCTACACCCCCTCCAACATGATCCTCACCGTGGTGGGCAATGTGGAGCCCGCCATGGTAGTGGAGACGGCCCGCCGGATCCTGCCCCGGACGGGCGGACCTGCCGTGCCCCGGGATTACGGCGAAGAGCCGCAGGCAGTGGCACAGCGGGAGACCCGCCTTGCCATGGAGGTATCCAGCCCCCAGTTCCTTACGGGCTTCAAGTGCCGTCCCACGGCGGATGGGGAGGAGTACCTCCGCATGGCCGTGCTGGGGGATATGGCCTGCGACATCCTGCTGGGGGATTCCAGCCCTCTGTATCTGCGGCTCTATGACCAGGGGCTCATCAACACCAGCTTCGGCGGTGCCTTTGAGATGATGCCCGGTGTGGCCTATCTCTACGCCGGCGGCGACAGCAAGGATGCCCGGACCGTGGCACAGGAGATCTGCAAAGAGGCCCGCCGTCTTGCAGAGGAGGGCGTGGACGAGGAATTTTACCAGCGGGTGCGCCGTGCTGCCTTCGGCAGCAACCTCCGGGGCCTCAACTCCTTTGAAAACATCGCCGTGTCCCTGACGGAGGGCTATTTCCACGGCTATGATCCCTTCCGCTTCCCCCAGGTGTTCGATTCCATCACCAAAGAGGATGTGGAGGCATTTTTGCGGGACAACATCACCCAGGACCGGGCAGTTCTTTCAGAGATTGTGCCCAGAGAAAATTGACGGAAAGAAAGGAAGAATCCGCCTTGACAGTTATGAAAGACATGCCCATCAGCTTCCCTGGGCTCTTCGGCGACTGGGAGTTCAATCCGGATCCCATCGCCATCCACATCGGCCACGGCATCTATTGGTACGGCATCATCCTGGCCGTGGCCATGCTGGCCGGATTGCTGCTGGCCATGAAGCAGGCCAAGCGCTTCGGTCTCACCGAGGACAACGTGATGGATCTGGTGCTCTGGTCGGTGCCTCTTTGCATCGTGGGCGCCCGGCTTTATTACGTGATCTTCTATCTGGATCTCTACCGCACAGAGGAGGGCGCGCTGGACTGGGGAGCCATGGTGGCCGTCTGGGACGGCGGTCTTGCCATCTACGGCGCGGTGATCATGGGGGCCATCGTGGCCTTTTGCTACTCCAAATACAAGAAACTGCGCTTCGGCGCGCTGACGGATCTGGCGGTGCTGGGACTGCTGCTGGGCCAGGTCATCGGCCGCTGGGCCAACTTCATCAACCGGGAGGCCTTCGGCGCCGAGACCACACTGCCCTGGCGCATGAAGCTCTGGACCACCTCCGTCACCTCCATCGAAGTGCACCCCACCTTCTTCTATGAGAGCCTGTGGAACCTGGTGGGATTGCTGCTGATCCTCTTCGTGGTGACCAAGGGACGGCGGTTCGACGGTGAAAACACCTGGTTCTACTTCCTGTGGTACGGCCTGGGCCGGGCCTGGGTGGAGGGTCTGCGCAGCGACAGCCTCTATCTCTTTGACTGGACCATCATGGGCCAGCCCATCCGGGTGTCTCAGGCCTTGAGCATCGTGCTGGTGGTAGTGGCTGCCGGAGTGCTTTTCTATCATGTGTGCATCAAGAAATGCTCGCCGGAGGACCTGTGGGTGAACCAACTGGCTGCAGCGCAGGCTGCCGCCGAGGCCCAGTCCGCTCAGCAGGCGGCAGAAGCGGAGACCGCTGGACCGGCGCCGGAGGCCGATGGGGAAAGTGAAACGGTGCAGGCCGATGCGGCCGGCAAGGAACAGGAGGTGGCGCATGGCAGTGCGGATTGACGGCAAGGCCCTGGCGGCTCAGGTGAAGGCCCGGGTCCGCTGTGAGGTGGAGACCCTCTCCCGGCAGCCGGGACTGGCAGTGATCCTGGTGGGGGACGACCCTGCTTCCGCCGTGTATGTCCGCGGCAAGGAGGCGGACTGCGCCGAGTGCGGCATCCGCAGTTTCCCTCACCGCCTCCCGGCGGACACCTCGGAGGAGACGCTGCTGGAGCTGGTCCGGCAGCTCAATGAGGATGACGCGGTGGACGGCATTTTGTGTCAGCTGCCGCTGCCCGGCCATCTGGACGCGGATCTGGTGATCCACACCATCCGGCCGGACAAGGACGTGGACTGCTTCCACCCCTTCAACGTGGGGCAGATGTCCATCGGCAGCCCTACCTTCCTGCCCTGCACTCCTGCGGGCGTCATGGAGATGCTGCGGCACTATGAGATCCCAGCGGCGGGGAAGCGGTGCGTGGTGCTGGGCCGCAGCAACATCGTGGGCAAGCCCATGGCTATGCTGCTGACCCAGGCCGACGGAACGGTGACGCTGTGCCACTCCCGGACGCCGGATATGGCGGCGCTGACGGCGGAGGCGGATATCCTGGTCTCCGCCGTGGGCCGGCCGGGGCTGGTGACGGCAGAGATGGTGAAGGAGGGCGCGGTGGTCATCGATGTGGCCATGAACCGCGGCCCGGACGGCAAGCTCTGCGGCGATGTGGACTTTGCCGCCGTGGAGCCCAAAGCTTCCTACATCACCCCCGTGCCCGGCGGTGTGGGCCCCATGACCCGGGCCATGCTGATGTGCAATCTTCTGACTGCGGCGAAAAACCACGGCGCATGAATCGAAACGAGAGCCCCGCTCCTTCAGGGAGCGGGGCTTTTTCCGTGCCGGAAGAAGAACGGAGCCGCGGCGGCACACAGCAGCAGTCCGCCTGCCACGTCCAGCAGGGCGTGCTGCTTGATGAGCACGGTGGACAGGCAGATCAGCCCGGCCAGCACTGTCGTCCCCAGCCGGGTCAGGCGGCGAAAGCGTACCGGCGGCGTGTGCCATACCGCCAGCGCCGCGCCCACTGCTCCCACTACATGGACCGAGGGGAACACATCGGTGCTGGTGTCCACCTGGTAGAGGGCGGCCACCAGGCCGCAGAAAAGATTGTCCCGTGGCAGCACGGCGGGCCGCAGGTCCTGACAGCTGGGCAGGATCAGCCAGATCCCCACGCTGAGGAAAAACGTGCAGGCCAGAAAGCCCATGTACCGCCGGAAGGCGGTGTTGTCCCGAAACAGCAGGTACAGCCCCGACGCCACCAGGAAGAAGTACCACATGCAGTAAAAAACCACGAATCCTTCCAGGAAGGGAATGCAATCATCTATGGGCAGCTGGGTGGCCCAGTAGTGGCTGCGGGGGATGCGCTCCACCAGGAAGAAGACAGCCAGATACACCGGCACCCATGCAGCGTATCGCAGCTCCCGCAGGTGGCTGCGGAGCAGGGGGGTAAGTTGCGGCAAGGAGGATCACCTTTTCTTTACAAGCTCTGAATGATTCTACCATACCACGCTTCCGGAAAAAAAGCAGCCACAATTTGATGACAAAACCCCCGCCGCAGAAAGCGGCGGGGGTTTCTGTGCTGCAGGAGTCAGCGATCCTCCCGGAAGTAGGGGAGGCCCAGGCTGGCGGGGGGCTGATTCTCCCGCTTTTTCCGCAGGGAGATAACGATCAGCACCGCGATGGTCACCAGATAGGGGAGCATCTTGAAAAGCTCGATGTCTTTGCGTGCAAGGCCCGGAATCACCAGATAGACCCAGAACAGCAGGCCGAAGAGATAGGAACCCCAGATGGCATTGATGGGCCGCCACATGGCGAAGATCACCAGGGCTACGGCCAGCCAGCCCAGGGACTCGATGGTGCCGTCGCTGCCCCAGGTGCCCTTGATATAGTCCATGGTGTAGTACAGGCCGCCCAGGCCGGAGATGCCGGCGCCCAGGCAGGTGGCCAGATACTTGTTGCGGGTGACGTTGATGCCCGCGGCGTCGGCGGTGGCGGGATTTTCGCCCACGGCCCGCAGGTTCAGTCCCGTGCGGGTGCGGCTGAGATACCAGTGCATCACCACGGCCAGCACGATGGCCAGATACACCATGAAGCCGTAGCTGAAAAAGAGCTTTCCCACAAGGCCCAGGCCGGAGAGGCCCGGGATGGTGGCCCGATAGGCGGCGCTGGTGGCGGCCACGGAGATCTGCCCCACGCCGCCGGCCATGGTGTTCAGGGCGCCGCCAAAGAAGTTGGCCACGCCGCCGCCGAAGATGGTCAGCGTCAGACCGGTGACGTTCTGGTTGGCCCGGAGGGTGATGGTGAGAAAGCTGTAGAGGAGGCCGCCCAGGGCTGCCGCCCCGAAGGCCGCCAGAAAGCTGATCACCAGGCAGACCAGGCGGGAGGGGTCGGGATTGTTGAACTCATAGAAGAACGACGCCGCCAGACCCGAGATACCGCCCAGGTACATGATGCCCGGCACGCCCAGGTTCAGGTTGCCGGATTTTTCCGTGAGGATCTCGCCCATGGCGCCGTACATGATGACGGTGCCGAAGCAGATGGACGATTGCAGCAGGCGGATGATCTGATCGCTCATTTCCCGTCGGCCCCCTTTCTGTTGCGCAGGATTACGCGGTAGTTGATGAAGAACTCACTGCTGAGGATGAAGAAGAGGATGATGCCGGTGATGATCTCCGAGGCGTAGTCGTTGAGGTTGAACTGGGTGGCGATCTGGATAGCGCCTTGCTGCAGAAAGACCAGCAGGAAGGAGATCAGGATCATCACGAAGGTGTTGAACTGGGCCAGCCACGCCACAATGATGGCAGTGAAGCCCCGGCCGCCGGCGGTGTTGGTGGAGATGGTATGGCTGACGCCCGCCACCTCGATGAAGCCCGCGATGCCGCAGATGGCACCGGAGATGGCCATGGTGCGGATGGTGACCTTTTTGACGTTGATACCGGCGTAGCGGGCGGTGTTTTCGGAGTCGCCCACCACGGCGATCTCGTAGCCCTGCTTGGAGTACTTGAGGTAGATGTACATGCCCACCGTCAACAGCAGCACCAGCAGCACATTGAGTCCGTAGGTCTGACCAAAGAGCTTGGGGAAGTGGCCGTAGGCGGTCATCTGATTGATGATGCCCACGGAGTTGGATCCTACGGGATTTTCCCACAGGGCCACGCAATAACTGGTGATCTGAATGGCCACGTAGTTCATCATCAGGGTGAAGAGGGTCTCATTGGTATTCCAAACGGATTTGAACACGGCGGGGATCACGCCCCAGAGGCACCCGCACAGGATGCTGGCCAGGGCCATTACCACCAGCAGCGCCGGAGTGGGGAGGGCGCTGCCATAGGCCTTCATGATGCCTGCAGTGACCACGCCGCCGATGAGGATCTGTCCCTCCGCGCCGATGTTCCAGAACTTCATTTTGAAGGCGGGGGCCAGGCCCACGCCGATGCACAAAAGCATCATGGCATCCCGGATGGTGACCCAGGAGCGGCGGTTGGTGCCGAAGGCGCCGTCGAAAATGGCCTCATAGACCTGGACGGGATTGAGCTTGGTGATGGCGTAGATGAAGATGCCGCAGACCACCAGGGAGAGCAGCACGGCGATGAGACGGATGGCGTAGGCCTTGGGGCGGGCGATGCCGTCCCGCTTGACGATCCGCAGGAGAGGCTCCTTGTGTTGCGTTGCCTGTGTCATGCCTGGGAGGCCTCCTTTCTGAACTTGGTCATCAGCAGACCGACTTCTTCCTTGGTGGTGGTGCGGGCGTCCACGACACCGCTGACCTGGCCGCCGCAGAGCACCAGGATGCGGTCACACAGCTCCAGCAGCACGTCCAGGTCCTCGCCTACGTAGATCACGGCCACGCCCTTGCACTTCTCCGCCGTCAGCAGATTGTAGATGGTGTAGGAGGTGTTGATATCCAGGCCCCGGACGGCGTAGGCCGTCATGAGGACGGAGGGCTCCTGGGCGATCTCCCGGCCCACCAGCACCTTCTGGACGTTGCCGCCGGACAGGCGCCGGACGGGGGTGTTCAGGCTGGGAGTCAGCACGTCCAGCTCATCCTTCACCCGCTGGGCCAGTTCCCGGGGGGACTTGCGGTCCAGCAGGGGACCGGCGCCGGAGCGGTAGGTCTTGAGCATCATGTTGTCCGTCATGCCCATGGTGCCTACCAGGCCCATGCCCAGCCGGTCCTCGGGCACGAAGGCCATGGACACGCCGATGCTGTGGATCTGCCGGGGCGTCTTGCCCAGCAGCTCCTCACCGGCGCGGTCCACGGGGACATGCTGTCCGGCGATGGGCTCGTCGGGAGCGGGGGGATGGTAGATAACGTGGGACCCCGGCTCTGCGGCCCGGAGGCCCGCGATGGATTCCAGCAGCTCCTTCTGGCCGCTGCCGGAGATACCTGCAATGCCCAAGATCTCGCCGCCGAAGGCCTGGAAGGAGACGCCGTCCAGTGCCTTGACGCCTTCGCCGGTCCGGACGGTGAGGTCCCGGACCTCCAGGCGCAGGTGGCGCTTTTCCACCAGGGGGCGGTCAATGTTCAGGGTGACGGCGTGGCCAACCATCATGTCCGTGAGCTTCTGGGGATTGGTGTCGGCGGTAGCTACGTCGCCGATATAGCGGCCCTTGCGCAGCACTGCCACCCGATCGGAGACCTCCATCACCTCGTTGAGCTTGTGGGTGATGATGACCATGGCCTTGCCGTCGGCCTTCATGTTGCGCATGACGTCGAAGAGCCGGTCGGTCTCCTGGGGGGTCAGGACGGCGGTGGGCTCGTCCAGGATCAGAATGTCCGCGCCACGGTAGAGGACCTTCACGATTTCCACCGTCTGCTTTTCAGACACAGACATGTTGTAGACTTTCTTGTTGGGGTCGATGACGAAGCCGTACCGCTGGCAGATGTCGGTGATCCTGGCGGAGACGGCCTTCAGGTCCAGCTTGCCTTCCTCGTGGAGCCCCAGGACGATGTTCTCCGCGGCGGTGAAGATGTCCACCAGCTTGAAGTGCTGATGGATCATGCCGATGCCGCAGGCGAACGCGTCCTTGGGGGAGGCGATGGTGACGGGGGTGCCGTTTACCAGGATCTCAACTTCGTCCGGGAAGTAGATGCCGGCCAGCATGTTCATGAGGGTGGTCTTGCCGCTGCCGTTTTCGCCCAGCAGAGACAGGATCTCGCCCCGCTTGATGTCCAGGGACACGTCGTCGTTGGCAACGACCTTGCCGAAGCGCTTGGTGACGTGCTTCATCTGGATGGCATAGGTGTTTTCCAAAGGAATCTTCCTTTCTTTTAAGTGACGTTCGGGCATGGGCCTCCGGAGGGAAAAGAAAAGGGAAAAGACCCCGGCGGCCTGCCTGCCGCGAAGGGGGATTGTCAAAAAGGGGCTGCCGCGGAGGGCAGCCCCTTTGTTGCCGGGAAGATCAGTTGTTGTTCAGCTCGGTGATGCCGTCGATACGCAGGTCGAAGTAGGGGGCGCTGCGGTAGACGGACTCCTGGAACGCGCCGTCGGCAATGACGTTCTCGGTGGGGCCCTCAAAGACCACGTCGCCGGTGGCGAAGTCGATGATGGAGAAGTTCACCTCGTACTCGGTGACGGTCTGGCCGCCCACGGTGAACTTGGAGGTGTCGAACACCTTCAGGCTGCCATCCTTGATACCGGCCCAGGCGGCGTCCACAGCCTCCTGAGTGCCCTCGGCGCAGCTCTCGCCCAGAGCGGAGATCATCACGGCGCCGTCAGCATAGCCGGTGGCGTAGTCGGCGGGGATCTCCTCACCGGCGATGAACTTCTCCAGAGTGGCCTGGTACAGCACGGACCAGTTGTTCTGGGCGGAGGTCAGGGCGGCGTCGGGGGCCACGGAGAGCATGTCGATGTTGTAGCCCACGGAGTAGGCGACAGTGCCCTTCTCCAGGGCCTCCTGCACGGCGGAGGGAGCGCCGGTGGAGTCGGCGTGCTGGCCGATGATGACGCAGCCGTTGGCCATCAGGATGTTGGCAGCCTCAGCCTCGCCGGCCAGGTCGAACCAGGAGTTGGTGTACTGGACCTCCATGTAAGCCTCGGGGACGACGGACTGGATACCCAGCAGGAAGGCGGTATAACCGCAGACCACCTCGGCGTAGGGATAGGCGCCCACGTAGCCCACCTTGGGATCGGTGACGGTGCCGGCGTCCATCAGCTCCTTGAGCTTCATGCCGGCCACCACACCGGAGACGTACCGGGACTCATACGTATAGGGGAAGATGTTCTTGAAGTTGGCAAGACCGGACACGGCGGCCTGGTCGCCGGTGCAGGCCACGAAGGTGATGTCCTCATACTCCCGGGCGGCCTGCAGCATATAGGGCTGATGGCCGTAGGAGTCGGAGAAGATGATGTCGCAGCCCTGCTCCGCCAGGTCCACAGCGGCGTCATAGCAGCTTTGGTCCTCATTCACGTTGTACTTGAAGACCACCTGATTGGTGTCGGTGGGATCAATGCCCAGGTTCTGGCAGGCGGCAGTGAGGCCGTCGATGTGGGCCACGTCGTAGCCGGAGTTCTGGTCGTGGACGCAGATCAGGCCCACCTTGACGGAGACCTCCTGGGCCTCATCGCCGGAGGCGTCCCCGCCGTCCTGCGCGGGGGCTTCTTCCTGGCCGCCGCAGGCCGCCAGGCTCAGAGCCATAGCCAGCGTGAGAAGCAACGCAAGAAACTTCTTCATTCTAATAATCCTCCTTTTTATTGGAGTGCGGAACCGGAAATCAGTTCTGCACGGTATTCATCATACAGGGTCGGTCCGTAAAATGCAACCGGGTTTCCGTCATTTGTGAAAAAATCAACTAAAAAATAAGTGTTGTCCGCCGGAGACAAAAAAATTCCCGCGCTGGTGTTTTCCAGCGCGGGAGGAACTTACTGAGAGATGGCGGTGCCGGTGCGGCCGGCAATGCCGTCCTTGGCTTTTTCCAGCAGAGTAATGAGAGCGGTGCGGCCGGGCTTGGACTGGGCAAAGGCCACGGCGGCCTGGACCTTGGGCAGCATGCTGCCGGGGGCGAACTGCCCCTGGGCGATATAGTCCCGGGCCTCGTCGGGAGTCAGGTGGTCCAGCCATCGCTGGTCGGGTTTGCCGAAATTGACGGCCACCTTTTCCACGGCGGTGAGGATGATCAAGGCATCGGCGTCCAGCTCCTCCGCCAGCAGCTCCGAGGCGAAATCCTTGTCGATGACGGCGCCGGCACCCTTGAGATGGTTGCCCTCCGTGCGGTAGACGGGGATCCCGCCGCCGCCGCAGGCAACGGCTACCTGACCCGCGTCCACCAGAGCGCGGATGGTGTCGATCTCCACGATGGATTTGGGCAGGGGGGAGGCTACGCACCGGCGCCAGCCCCGGCCGGCGTCCTCCATCACGGCGTTGCCTCGGCGGCGCATCTCCTCGGCCTCGGCCTCCGTCATGAAGGTCCCGATGGGCTTGGTGGGGTTCTGGAAGGCAGGATCGTTAGGGTCCACCTCCACCTGGGTGAGGATGGTGGCCACGCTCTTATGGATGCCCCGGTCCAGCAGCTCCTCCCGCAGGGAATTCTGCAGGTCGTAGCCGATGTAGCCCTGGCTCATGGCGGTGCACACGGACATGGGCGCCATGGGATGGGTGGGATCCTCCCGGGAGAGGGTGGTCATGGCGGTGTTGATCATGCCCACCTGGGGACCGTTGCCGTGGGCCACCACCACCTCGTGGCCCTCCTCGATGAGATCGGCGATGGCCCGGGCGGTATGCTTGACGGCGGCCATCTGCTCGGGCAGGTTCTTGCCCAGGGCATTGCCGCCCAGGGCGATGACGATGCGCTTACCCATGACTGGAAACACCTCATTCATTGTATTTGCGGGCGGAGCGCCCGGCAGAGAGGAAAAGTGTGGCGGCAGCGCCGCTGCCGCCACGAAGGGGTCTGATCAGAAGAACTTACGCTTGCTGCCCTGATCCAGAGCCATCAGTGCAGAGACGGGATCCTTCACCTTGCTCATCATGATCATGGCGGCGATGATGTAGGGCTTGTAGCTGGCCTCTTTGTAGAGGGGCACCAGATACCGGTCGAACACGGAGTTGTCCACCTCACCCTCCTTGCAGCTCAGGCCGGTGATGTCGGCGGGCAGGCAGTGGAGGTACAGGGCGCTGCCGTTCTTGGTGCGCTTCATCATCTCCTCAGAGCAGGTCCAGTCCTTGTGCAGAGCGTTCTGGGCCAACAGCTGCTGCTCCAGGGCGTCAATGCCGGCCTGGTCCCCGGCCTGGTAGAGCTTGGTGCGCTGCTCCATGGCGGCGAAGGGCGCCCAGGACTTGGGATAGACGATGTCGGCGTCCTGGAAGGCCTCCTCCATGGTGGCGACCTTCTTGTAGCTGCCGCCGGTGGCGGCGGCGTTCTTCCGGGCAATCTCCTCCACCTCGGGCATGACGTCGTAGCCTTCGGGATGGGCCAGCACCACGTCCATACCGAAGCGGGTCATCAGGCCGATGACGCCCTGGGGCACGGACAGGGGCTTGCCGTAGGAGGGGGAGTAGGCCCAGGTCATGGCGATCTTCTTGCCCTTGAGGTTCTCCACACCGCCAAATTCATGGATGATGTGGAGCATGTCCGCCATGCACTGGGTGGGATGGTCCACATCGCACTGCAGGTTCACCAGCGTGGGCTGCTGCTCCAGGATGCCGTCCCGGTAGCCCTCCTTCACGGCGTCCATGAAGGTTTTCTGATACTTGTGGCCCTCGCCGATGAACATGTCGTCCCGGATGCCGATGACGTCGGCCATGAAGGAGACCATGTTGGCCGTCTCCCGGACGGTCTCG
>CALWXB010000051.1 GCA_944385405.1 uncultured Oscillospiraceae bacterium
CACAAGACCGTCATGGAGATCGCCCAGTTCTACACCGACGCCTTCTTCGAGGACTGCCGCAAGCTGAACATCAAGCGGCCCGACGTGGTCCAGCCCGCCACCGGCTGCATCGGCGAGTATATCGAGATCGTCTCCCGGCTGGTGGAGACCGGGTATGCGTATCTCGCCGGCGGCAACGTGTATTTCGACACCTCCAGGCTCAGCCGCTACTATGTCTTCAACGACCACGACGAGGAGGACCTGGCCGTGGGCGTCCGGGAGGGCGTGGAGGAGGACACCAACAAGCGCAACAAGAACGACTTCGTCCTCTGGTTCACCAAGAGCAAGTTCGAGGACCAGGCCCTCAAGTGGGACTCCCCCTGGGGCGTGGGCTATCCCGGCTGGCACATCGAGTGCTCCGGCATCTCCCTGAAGTACAACGGCGAGTATCTGGACCTGCACTGCGGCGGCGTGGACAACGCCTTCCCCCACCACACCAATGAGATCGCCCAGTCCGAGAGCTACCTGGGCCATCCCTGGTGCGGCCACTGGTTCCACGTCCACCACCTGAATACCAGCGACGGCAAGATGTCCAAGTCCAAGGGCGAGTTCCTCACGGTGTCGCTGCTGGAGGAGAAGGGGTACGATCCCCTGGCCTACCGGTACTTCTGCCTCCAGAGCCACTACCGCAAGGCGCTGGTGTTCACCTGGGAGAACCTGGACAACGCCGTGGCGGCCTACCAGAAGCTCATCGGCCGCATCGCGGCGCTGAAGCCGGAGGACGGCGAAGTGGACCAGGCGGTGTTTGAGGAGTACAAGGCCAGGTTCCTCCAGCAGATGGGCAACGACCTCAACACCTCCATGGGCGTCACGGCGGTGTTCGACGTGCTCAAGGCCAAAACCAGCGACGCCACCAAGCTGGCGATCATCGCCGACTTCGACCGGGTGCTCTCCCTGAGCCTTCTGGAGAAGGCGGCGGCCAGACGGGCGGAGGACGCCAAAGCCAGGGCCAGCCAGACCGCGGGAGGCTACACCGTCACCGGCGAAGGCGATCCCGCCGTGGACGCGCTGGTGCTGCAGCGCTACGAGGCCAAGAAGGCCAAAAACTTTGCCGAGGCGGATCGCATCCGCGACGAGCTGAAGGCGCAGGGCATCGAGATCACCGACACCAAGGACGGCGCCGCCTGGAAGCGCGTGTAAAAAAAGCAGGGCCCCCGGCCTTTTGGCCGGGGGCTTCCTATTGACAAAATCTGCCGGATCTCCTATTATAGAAAAGAATTCGGTCAATATATTGACTATTTTGGGAGAGCGGCCATGGAACTGAACCGGGCGGTGGCGGAGAACATCAAGCGCATCCGCAAGAGCAAGAAACTGAGCATGGAGCGGACAGCGGCCATCGCCGGGGTGTCCCGCAGCATGCTGGGGCAGATCGAGCGGGGGGAGGCCAACCCCTCCGTGGCGATTTTGGGCAAGATCGCCTCGGCGCTGAAGGTGCCGGCGGAGGTGCTGCTGGAAAACGACGATTTCGAGTCGCTGCTCCTCTCCCGGGAGCTGGACAACAAGCCCGCCCGGCTGGACGGCGGGAAGGCGGTGCTGCGGCCCTCCTTCCCCTATGACGACGTCACCCGGCAGGAGACGTTCTTCCTGGATCTCTACATCAGCGCCCGGTACGCCCCGGAGCCGTCGCCCGCCGGATGCGTGTGTCACGCCACGCTGGTGGCGGGGACGGTGGCGCTGTGGGCGGAGGACCAGGAATTCCAGCTGCTGGAGCGGGACGCCCTGCGCTTTGCGGCGGACCGGCCCTACCGGTTCGAGAACATGACCAACTCCACGGCGCGGCTGCTGCTGTGCTATCAGTATCTGAAATAAGGAGGGACCCACTTTGCGCATCCGCACCGCCTCCATGGCGGATCTTGATACCGTCACGGACATCGAGGCGGCCTGCTTCCCGGCGGCGGAGGCCGCCTCGCGGGAGGACTTCGCCGCCCGGCTGGCGGTGTACCCCGATCATTTCTGGCTGCTGGAGGAGGATGGCCGGGTGGTGAGCTTCGTCAACGGCATGGTCACCGACGAGCCGGACCTCCGGGACGAGATGTACGCCGACGCCTCTCTCCATCGGGAGGATGGGGCCTGGCAGATGATCTTCGGCGTCAACACGCTGCCGGCATACCGCCGCCGGGGGCTGGCGGGGCAGGTGCTGGGGCGGGTCATCGCCGACGCCCGGGCCCAGGGCCGCCGGGGCTGCGTCCTCACCTGCAAGGAGGCCCTGGTGCACTATTACGCCCGCTTCGGCTTCCGGCCGGAGGGGGTGTCGGCGTCCACCCACGGCGGCGTGGTGTGGTACGCCATGCGGCTGACCTTCTGAAAAACGGACAAAGCGCCCGGAGCACACCGCTCCGGGCGCTTTTTTACAGCGCACCGTTCACCGCAGGAAGCCCTTCACCCGCCGGGACAGCAGGATGGCAAGGCCCAGCTTGGCAAGATCCGGGATCACGAAGGGGAACACGCACAGCCCCAGGGCGGACAGCACGCCCATGGGGCCGCTGGTCTGGGTGTAGAGGATCAGAAACCAGGCGGTGCCGAAGGCGTAGCAGGCCGCAAGGCCCGCCAGGCACCCCAGCACCTGGGCCCACAGCTTCTCCCCCAGCCGGGCGGAGACGGCCCAGAACAGCAGCGCGCAGAGAAGGAAGCCCGCGATGTAGCCGCCGGTGGTGCCCAGCAGCGTCCCAAGGCCTCCCCGGAACCCGGCGAACACCGGCAGGCCCACGGCCCCCAGCAGCAGATACACCCCCACGGCGCAGCTGCCCCGGCGGCCGCCCAGGATCAGCAGCGCTGCGAAGATGGCGAAGGTCTGGAGGGTGAAGGGCACCGCCAGGGGGATAGAGATCCAGGCGCACACGGTGATGAGCACCGCGAACAGCGCGATGTAGACCATGTCCACCGTGCGGAAGCGGAGGGCGGGCTGTGAAGATGTCATATGGAGGACCTCCCATGTTTGCAGATTTGATACGTCCCAGCATACACGGCCTGCCCGGAAATGTCAACCATAAAATCAAAAATGGTTAACAACTAAGGGGAAACGAAGCCCGGGCCGCCGGGGCCCGGGTCCTCAGGACAGGAGGTCCAGCTCCCGGAGCTTTGCCTGGATGGCCTTCAGGTCCTCGAAGGTCTCCGGCCGCTTGGACACGTCCCGCAGCAGGGCGGAGGGATGGTAGATGGCGGTCATCTGCACGCCGTTTCGGGTGAACCACTGGCCGTGCTGGCTGGAGATGCGGAAATCCTCCTGGATGATGGCCTTGGCGGCGATGCGGCCCAGGCAGACGATGACCTGGGGGCGCAGCAGGGCGGTCTGCCGCCGCAGCCAGCCCATGCAGGCCTCCTGCTCCTGGGCCAGGGGGTCGCGGTTGTTGGGCGGGCGGCATTTGACGATGTTGGCGACGTAGACCCGGGTGCGGTCCAGGCCGATGATCTCCAGCATGTCGTCCAGCAGCAGCCCCGCCTTGCCCACGAAGGGGATGCCCTGCTCGTCCTCGGTCTGGCCGGGGCCCTCGCCCACCAGCAGGATGGGGGCGTCCACGGCGCCGTCGCCGAAGACCACGTGGGTGCGGGTCTGGTGCAGGGGACAGCCGGTGCACTGCAGGCACTCCGCCCGCAGGCTCTCCCAGGTATCGGACATGGACTCGCCTCCTTTTTTCCGGTATTGTACCACGAAACCGCCGGGGGCGCAACGGCGGGTATGGACGCCGCCGTCCCGGCGCATACTGGAGGGGGAAAGGGGAGGATGACGCTGGCGGCGGATCTGTGGCTTTTTTGGACATACAGCTTTTTGGGGTATCTGCTGGAAAAGGGGTTTGCCGCCGTCACCGGCGGAGGACGGCGGGGGCGGCGGTGCCGCCTGCTGCTGCCGCTGTGCCCGGTGTACGGCGCGGGGGTGCTGGCGGTGGTGTGCCTGCCGCCGGGGCTGACGGACAGCTTCTGGGGCATGGCCCTCTGGGGCGGCGCGGCGGCCACGGCGGTGGAGTACGGGGCCCACTGGTGGTACGAGGCGGCCCTGGGGGTGCGGTTCTGGGATTACAGCGGCGTGCCCTGGAACCTGGGCGGGCGGGTGTGCCTGCCCTTTTCGGCGGCGTGGGGGATGCTGCTGGCGGTGTGCCTGCCGCCGCTGCAGCAGGTGCTGGCCCCGGTGCTGGCGGCGGTGCCGCCGTGGCTGACCTGGGCGGCCCTGGGGGCCTTCGCCACGGACGCCCTCCTCACCGGGCGGCTGCTGCTGGCCACCGGGGACCCGGAGTCCGTCCGGGTGCCGCTGCTGGGGCGCAGAGCGCGGCGGCTGCCGTAGCAAGGCAGCCGCCGCGCCCATCCTGTCCGGCTCAGGGCCGGCAGCCGCCGTTTTCCTGCCCCCGGGACGGGGCGGAGGGCTTCACGCTCTCGGCCATGGCCCGCTTGTACCGGCACAGGTGCCCCTGGCAGCGGGCGCAGCCCAGGGCCTCGTTGGCGGATTCGAAGAACCGCTCCCGGCGGCGCAGGTACGTGATCTCCCAGCGCAGGAAGATGACGCCGGAGAGGATGCAGGCGGACTGGGCCGGGATGCCGGGCACCAGGAACAGGGGCGTGCACATCATCAGGTAGTCCCAGTCGTAGATGCGGCAGGTGGTGCAGCAGCGGTTGTGCATGATCCAGGCCTGGAAGGGGCAGAAGAAGAGGATGCAGATGATGTCGCACATGCCGTAGAACCCCGCCAGGCACACCAGGAACCGCAGGTCCACGATGCCGCCCAGGTAGGCGGCGTAGAAAACGGCGTTGAAGGCTGCCCACAGCACCAGCACGCCCAGGGCGCCCCGGTCCGCCCGGCGGATCTCCCGGGGGTCGGGCTGGCGGCCGGTGGGGCGGAAGCGGCGGCGGAACTCCTTCTGGGAGCCGATGCTCTCCACCTGGGAGGGGAAGAGCCGCAGCACCATGGAGGCCATCAGCAGCAGCCACACCACGGTGGAGGGGGTGAAGCGGAAGGCGTCCGCCAGGCCCAGTCCGGCGTCAAAGGACTCCGGCTGTGCCAGCGCCCACACCACCAGGAACAAAAAGGCGGCGGAGCGGGCCAGCAGGCAGAGGAAATAGTAGGTTTGCTGTTTCATGGGATCAGATGTCCTCCTTCGGCAGATGTTCCTCCAGCCACTGGAGGATGTCCCCGCAGACCTCCCCGCGGCACTCCTCGTGGAGGAGCTCGTGGCGGGCGCCGGGGTAGAGCTTCATGGTCACGTCCCGCACTCCGGCCCGCCGGAAGGCCCGGAAGGCCCGGGCCACGCCCCGGCCGCAGCCGCCCACCGGGTCCATGGCGCCGGAGAGGAAGCACACCGGTGTGTCCAGGTTCATCCCCCGCAGGTTCCGGGGCCGGGCGATGAAGTCCATGCCGGAGAGCATCTCCCGGAACAGCCCCGCGGTGGGGCTGCCGCCGCACAGGGGGTCCTGGACGTAGCGGTCCACGTCCTCCCGGCTGCGGGAGAGCCAGTCGAACCCGGTGCGGTTGGGGGCGAAGCGCTTGTTGTAGGCGGCGAAGGCCAGACGGTCCACCACGGGGCTGGCGGCCGTCTCCCCCAGGCGGCGGATCTCCCCGGCGGTGACGGCCCGCCCGGCGGAGAGCATGGCCGGGGACAGCTGGCCGGTGCCCATGAGGATGGCGCCGCTGACGGTGCCGGGATACCGGATGAGGTAGGTCCGGGCCAGGAAGGAGCCCATGGAGTGGCCCAGCAGGAACACGGGCACGCCGGGGAACCGCTGCCCGATGAGCCGGCGGCGGGCATAGAGGTCCCGCACCACGGTGTCCCAGCTGCCCCGGGGGCCGAAATAGAGCCGGGGGGCGCCGGGGACCACGGAGCCGCCGTGGCCCAGGTGGTCGTGTCCCGCGGCGGCGAAGCCCCGGGCGGTGAGGGCCTCCGCCAGGGGCTCATAGCGCAGGATGTATTCGGACACGCCGTGGGAGAGCAGCACCACGCCCCGCACAGGCGTCTCCGGGACCCACTCCGCCGCGTGGACGGCGGTTTTGCCGTCGGCGGAGGGAAAGGAAAATTCGCGGCGCACCATGGAAATATCCGCCTCCTTATGGTATCATGAGCGTATGGCCGGGATCCGGCATATTCTGATCTATTTTACCACAGTTCCTGCGGTATTTCCAGAGGAGGTTGCGCATATGGAAGCCTGTATCGTCGCCCTGGACCAGGGGACCACCACGTCCCGGGCCATCGCCTTCAGCCGCTCCGGGGAGATCGTGGCCCGGGCCCAGTATCCCTTCCGGCAGATCTATCCCCAGCCCGGCTGGGTGGAGCACGACCCCATGGAGATCTGGGCCACGGAGAAGCGGGCGTTGGCGGAGGCCGTGGCCCACGCGGACCCCAAGCGCATCGCGGCCCTGGGCATCACCAACCAGCGGGAGACCACCGTCCTCTGGGACCGGGCCACCGGAGAGCCGGTGTGCAACGCCATCGTCTGGCAGTGCCGCCGCACGGCGCCCATCTGCGAGCGGCTGAAGGCGGAGGGGCTTTCGGAGACGGTGGCGGAAAAGACGGGGCTTTTGATCGACGCGTACTTCTCCGGCACCAAGATCCGCTGGATGCTGGACCACGTCCCCGGCGCCCGGGCCCGGGCGGAGCGGGGGGAGCTGTGCGCCGGCACGGTGGACTCGTGGCTCATCTGGAAGCTCACCGGGGGGAAGGCCCACGTGACGGACTACTCCAACGCCTCCCGCACCATGCTCTTCAACATCCGCACCCTGGAGTGGGACGCGGAGCTGTGCCGTTTGCTGGGGATCCCCATGTGCCTGCTGCCCCGGACCTGCTCCAACAGCGAGCTGTACGGATATGTGGCGGAGGGGATCCCGGGGCTGGAGGATCTGGCGGGCATCCCCATCTGCGGCAGCGCCGGGGACCAGCCCGCGGCGCTGTTCGGCCAGGGGTGCTTCGCCCCCGGCCAGGCGAAAAACACCTACGGCACCGGCTGCTTCACGCTGATGAACGTGGGAGAGGCGCCGGTGCGGTCCCGGGCGGGGCTGGTGACGTCGGTGGGCTGGTCCGTGGGGGGCCGCACGGTGTACGCCCTGGAGGGCAGCGTGTTCAACGCCGGCAGCACCATCCAGTGGCTGCGGGACGAGCTCAAGCTCATCGAAAGCGCCCCGGAGTGCGACCGGCTGGCCGAGAGCGTGCCCTCCTCCGGCGGGGTGTACATCGTCCCGGCCTTCACCGGCCTGGGCGCGCCCTACTGGGACATGTACGCCCGGGGCACCATGGTGGGCCTCACCCGGGGCACCACCCGGGCCCATCTTGCCCGGGCGGTGCTGGATTCCATCGCCTTCCAGGTGACGGACCTGGTGCGCGCCATGGAGGCGGAGGCCCCCTGTCCGCTGACGGCCCTGCGGGTGGACGGCGGCGCGTCAGTGAGCGACATTCTGATGCAGACCCAGGCGGACCTGCTGCGCCTGCCGGTGGACCGGCCGGCCCAGGTGGAGACCACCGCCTTCGGCGCGGCGGCCCTGGCGGGTCTGGCGGCGGGGGTGTGGACCTCCCTGGAGGAGCTGGAGGGGCTGCGCCGCAGCCAGCACGTGTTCCTGCCCCAGCGGAGCGCGGCGGAGTGCGCCGAGGACTACCGCCAGTGGCGCCGGGCGGTGGAGCGGTCCCGGCAGTGGATGGAAAATGACGGCCAGACGGTTGCGTTCTCCTGAAAATTGGGGTATACTGAACAAAAGACCCGGCGACCATCAGGCGGCGCAGCGCCGCACAGGAAAGGGGTAACACTATGGCGTTTTTCGATGAACTGACCAAACGGGCAAAGGACGTGGCCGCCGAAGCGGCGGACAAGACCAAGGACGCCGCCGGCGTGATGAAGGACATGGCGGAGGTCGTCAAGATCAACGTGGCCATCGCAGGCGAGCAGCGGGAGATCGACCGCAACTGCCGCACCATCGGCGAGTGGTTCGTGGGCGAATACGAGGGGGAGATCCCGGACACCGTGCGGGAGCTGGTGGACGCGGTCACCGCCTCCCGGGCCCGGATCGCGGAGCTGGAGGCCAGCAAGCCTCCCCGCTGCGAGGACGCGCCGGAGGCGGCGGAGCCCGGCGCGAAGGTCTGCCCCATCTGCGGGGCGGAGTCCGACAGCAAGTTCTGCCCGCAGTGCGGCGCTCCCATGGGGGATTGAGCGAAAAAGCGCGAGGCGGCCGGCCGGCAGGGCCGGCCGCCGTTTTGCCGTTGGGGAGGTGGCGGGCATGGAGCCCTATGAACTGATCTGCTCCCGGCGCCGGACGCTGGCCCTGGAGATCACGCCGGATTGCCGGGTGGTGGTGCGGGCGCCCGCGGGGGCGTCCCGGCAGCAGGTGGAGGCCTTCGTGGCCGCCCACGCGTCGTGGATCGAGACCCATCTGGCCCGTCAGCGGCTGCGGGCGCAGTCCCCGCCGCCCACGGCGGAGGAGATCCAGGCGCTGAAGGCCCGGGCCCGGCAGGTGCTGCCGGAGCGGGTGGCGCACTGGAGCCGGATCACCGGCCTGGTCCCCGCCGGGGTGAAGATCACCGCCGCCCGGAAGCGGTACGGCAGCTGCAGCGGGAAAAACAGCCTCTGCTTTTCCTGCTTCCTGCTCAACAGCCCTCCGGAGGCAGTGGACCTGGTGGTGGTCCATGAGCTGTGCCACATCCGGGAGAAGAACCACGGCCCCCGGTTCTACGCCCTGCTGGAGCGGTTCCTGCCGGACTGGCGGCAGCGGAAGGCCCTCCTGCGATAAAGAACGGACCTCCGCGCCGAAAGGCGCGGAGGTCCGTTCTTTCAAAGCAGCGCCGCCACGGCCAGCAGCAGCGCAAGGCCCGCGAAGTTGATGAGGAGGAACAGCCCCAGGAAGCGGCCCGGCCGGGCGCCGGGAGCGCGGAGGTAGAACTTCAGGGTAATGAGGCTGGCCAGGGATGCCACCGGCGTCCCCAGTCCGCCGATGTTCACGCCCTCCAGCAGGGGCTTCCAGCTGTCGGTGAAGCCGGAGAGCAGCACCGCCGCCGGGACGTTGCTGATGATCTGGCTGGTGAGGGCGGCGGTGAGCAGGGTGCTGCGTCCCAGCAGGTCCTGGAGGAAGTCGTGCACCGGAGCGATGCGGCCCAGGTTGCCGGAGACGATGAAAAAGCACACGAAGGTGGCCAGCAGGGCCAGGTCCAGCTCCCGCAGCAGCCGGGGCTCCAGGGCCGCCACCGCCGCCATCACCGCCACCGTCACCACCCCGTAGGGCAGCACCCGGAACACCGTGAGAAGGCACAGCCCAAAGAGCACCACGTACACCCCCAGCTTCTTGGGGGAGCGCAGGGGCGCCTCCTCCACCGCCGGGGCGGGGAGGGACCGGGGCAGGCATACCGCCCCGCCCACGGTCAGGGCGACCAGGGACACGGCGGTCAGCGGCAGCATCACCGCGAAGAAGGAGCCGGGGGTCAGCTGGTAGGCGGCGTAGAGGAAGAGGTTCTGGGGGTTGCCCACGGGGGTGGCCATGCTGCCCAGGTTGGCCGCGGCGGTCTGGAGCACCAGCACCAGCGGTGCGGCGTCCCGGCAGCCCACCTGGTCCAGAAGCAGCAGCGTGAAGGGCACGAAGGTCAAAAGGGCCACGTCGTTGGTCACCAGCATGGACGAGAAGAAGGGCAGCAGCACCAGCACCACCCCCAGCACACGGCCGCCGCCGCTGCGCCGCAGCAGGGCCGAGGCCAGGGCCTCGAAGGCGCCGCAGGAGCGCAGGCCCGCCACCACCGCCATCAGGCACAGCAGCAGGCACAGCACCCGGGCGTCGATGTAGCCGGGGTAGGCCCCGTCCGGCGGCACCAGCAGCATGGTGGCGGCGGCGCAGAGGGCGGAGATGCATAAAACGGTTTCCTTCTTGGAAAAGGCGCGGATGCGGGCGGTCATGTGCGGTCCCTCCAGATCATCTCAAAAAAATCCGGGAGCCAGCATATCACACACCGGAAAATTTTGCAAGTCCCGGCGGGCGGAAGATCCCGGGGGGCCGGGCCTCCGCTTACCGGTCCTGAGGGGGCAGGACCTCCAGCAGCGGCGTCAGCGAGCCGGTGTCCACAAAATCCACCCGGGAGCCGAAGGTCTCCAGCATGGCCCGGACCTCCGGGGTCTGCCGGTCCCGGGGGATGCGCTTCGCCTTTTGATACAGCAGCGTCATCATGGCCCGGTGCTTCCACTTCAGCTTCCCGTAGTCGATGGCGCCCCGGAGGTGAAAGACGGCGGCGCGGTCCAGGATCTGCCGGGGCACCTGTCTGGCCAGGGCGCTTCGGATGTTCCGGACATTCTCCGGATCCCGGACGTCCGCCAGCCCCACCGTGGCGATGACCAGCCGGGCCGTCTCCGGCAGGGCGCGGAGCGTGGCTTGCAGCCCCGCGACGCCGCCGGCGTACAGCCCGCCGAAGTGGAGCACCAGATCGCATCCGGTGAGATCCGGGATGGATGCGCAGTCGGAGACGGGGATGCCCGTCATCTGGGAAAACGCCTCCGCGTAGCGCCGGGATGCGCCGTAGCGGCTGCCGTACAGGATCTGTGCGTGCATGGACCATCGCCTCCCTGAGGATGTTTTCGGATCATTTTACCATACCGCCGGGGCGGGCGCAACGGTGCCGGGGCCATTCGGAGCCGGAAGGCGCGGCGGACGGTTGACTTTTCCGCCGGGAATGGATACAATAGAAAGCCAGTGAAAACCGCGGACGCGATACCATATTATATATAGATGTAAAGGATTTGAGAGACATGGCACAGGATAAAAGACAAGTGGACGCCATCACCGCCCGGGATGCGGACTTCGCCCAGTGGTACACCGACGTGTGCAAGAAGGCGGAGCTCATCGACTACACCTCCGTCAAGGGCATGTTCATCTACCGGCCCTACGGCTACGCCATCTGGGAGAACATCCAGCAGGAGCTGGACCGGCGCTTCAAGGCGGCGGGCCACGAGAACGTGTACCTGCCGGTGCTGATCCCGGAGTCCCTGCTCCAGAAGGAGAAGGACCACGTGGAGGGCTTCGCCCCGGAGTGCGCCTGGGTCACCATGGGCGGCAGCGAGAAGCTGGAGGACCGGCTGTGCGTCCGGCCCACCTCCGAGACCCTCTTCTGCGAGCACTACGCCAACATCATCCACTCCTGGCGGGACCTGCCCAAGCTCTATAACCAGTGGTGCAGCGTGCTGCGCTGGGAAAAGACCTCCCGTCCCTTCCTGCGCCACCGGGAATTCCTGTGGCAGGAGGGCCACACCATGCACGCCACCGAGGAAGAGGCCCGGGAAGAGACCATGCGGATGCTGAACATCTACGCCGACTTCATGGAGAACTACCTGGCCATGCCGGTGATCCGGGGCCGCAAGACCGACAAGGAGAAGTTCAACGGCGCCGAGGAGACGTACACCGTGGAGTGCATGATGCACGACCACAAGGCCCTCCAGGCCGGCACCAGCCACTACTTCGGCGACGGCTTCGC
>CALWXB010000052.1 GCA_944385405.1 uncultured Oscillospiraceae bacterium
TGGTGGAGGGGCTGCTGGACGGCACCATCGACTGCATCGCCACCGACCATGCCCCCCACTCCGCCCAGGAGAAGTCCGGCAGCCTCACCGAGAGCCTCAACGGCATCGTGGGCCTGGAGTGTGCCTTCTCCGTGCTCTACACCCAGCTGGTGGAGACGGGGATCGTCCCCATGGAAACGCTGCTGCGGGCCATGTGCATCACCCCCCGGCGCCTGTTCGGCCTGCCCGGCGGCGACATCGCCCCCGGCGCTCCCGCCGATCTCACGGTGCTGGATCTGGACCGGCCCCATGTCATCGACTCCAGCACCTTCCGCTCCCTGGGCCGGGCCACCCCCTTCGACGGCTGGGGCGTCAGCGCCGACGTGGCCATGACCATCTGCAGCGGCGAGATCGTCTACGGCGATCTGCGCAATGAGGAGGCAGACGTATGAAACAATCCCTCTTTACCCTGGAACACGCCCGGCAGCTGACGGAGGACACCTACGAGCTGGTGCTCTCCGGCGACACCTCCGCCGTCACCGCTCCGGGCCAGTTCGTCAACATCCGGCTCCCCGGCCGCTTTCTCCGCCGGCCCATCTCCATCTGCAACTGGACCGACGAGGCGCTGATGCTGCTGGTGAAGGTGGTGGGCGACGGCACCCGGGAGCTGGTGCGCTGCGTCCCCGGCACGGAACTGGACGTGCTCAGCGGCCTGGGCAACGGCTTCGACCCCACCGCGGCAGGTCCCCATCCGGTACTGGCGGGCGGCGGCATCGGCATCGCCCCCATCTACGGCCTGGCCCGGCGGATGCTGGACGCAGGACAGGCTCCCACCGTGGCCCTGGGCTTCCGCTCCGCCAAGGACGCCTTCTATCTGGAGGAGTTCGCCGCCCTGGGCTGCCGCCTGCTCATCGCCACGGAGGACGGCTCCATGGGCGCAAAGGGCTTCGTCACGGACTGCATCCGCAACGTGCCGGAGTGCGACTATGTGCTCTGCTGCGGCCCCCTGCCCATGCTCAAGGCCGTCCACGGCCTGCCCCAGCTCCGGGACGGGCAGTTCAGCTTCGAGGCCCGGATGGGCTGCGGCTTCGGCGCGTGCATGGGCTGCACCATCCCCACCCGGGACGGCTACAAGCGGGTGTGCAAGGACGGCCCCATCCTGTATAAGGAGGAGATCGTATGGTAAATCTGGCGGTAGAGCTGGCAGGCGTACAGCTGAAAAACCCCATCATTCCCGCCTCCGGCACCTTCGGCTATGGCCGGGAGTACGCCGAGGTGTATGACCTGAACATCCTGGGGAGCTTTTCCTGGAAGGGCACCACCGCCCAGCCCCGGCTGGGCAATCCCCAGCCCCGCATCGCGGAGGCCCCCTCCGGCATGCTCAACGCCGTGGGCCTCCAGAACCCCGGCATCGACGCCGTCATCGCCGAAGAGGTCCCCAACATCGCAAAGATCTTCCAGGGCCCCGTCATTGCCAACATCGGCGGGTTCTCCATCGACGAATATGCGGAGAACTGCCGCAAGCTGGAGGACATCGACCAGGTGGCCATTCTGGAGGTGAACATCTCCTGCCCCAACGTCCACGCCGGCGGCAAGAACTTCGGCTGCGACCCCAAGGCCGCCGCCGAGGTCACCCGGGCCGTGAAGGCCGCCACGAAAAAGCCGGTCTTCATGAAGCTCACTCCCAATGTTACCGACATCGCGGAGATCGCCCGGGCCTGCGCCGACGCCGGGGCCGACGGATTGTGCCTCATCAACACCCTCCTGGGCATGCGCATCGACCTGAACACCCGCCGCCCCGTCATCGCCAACCGTACCGGCGGCGTCTCCGGCCCCGCGGTGTTCCCCGTGGCACTGCGGATGGTGTGGGACGTGTACGAGGCGGTGCAGATCCCCATCATCGGCTGCGGCGGCGTCTCCTCCGCCGAGGACGCCGCGGAGATGATGCTGGCGGGCGCTGCCGCCGTGGAGGTGGGCGCCGCCAACCTGGCCGATCCCCGGGCCTGCAAGACCATCATCGAACAGCTGCCCGCCGTCTGCCGGCGGCTGGGCGTGGACAACATTTCTGAACTGACTGGAGGAGCACATCATGGCTAAAGACGTCATCATCGCCCTGGATTTCCCCACGCTGGAGGAGACGCTCTCCTTCCTGGACCGCTTCCCCGCCGGGGAAAAGCCCTTCGTGAAGATCGGCATGGAGCTCTTTTACGCCGAGGGCCCGGAGGCCGTGCGGCAGATCAAGGCCCGGGGCCACAAGATCTTCCTGGACCTGAAGCTCCACGACATCCCCAACACGGTCAAGCGTGCCATGAGCGTCCTCAGCCGCCTGGACGTGGACATGGTGAACCTCCACGCCGCCGGCGCCGGTGAGATGATGCGCGGCGCCCTGGAGGGCCTCACCCGGCCCGACGGCACCCGTCCCCTGCTCATCGCCGTCACCCAGCTGACCTCCACCGACGCCGCCGCGCTGAAAAACGAGCTGCTCATCGACGTGCCCATGGCGGAGACCGTCATGTCCTACGCCAAAAACGCCGCCGACTGCGGCCTGGACGGCGTGGTGTGCTCTCCCCTGGAGGCTGCGCTGGTGAAGGAGCGCTGCGGCGCCAGCTTCCTCACCGTCACCCCCGGCATCCGCTTCGCCGACAGCGCCGTGGGCGACCAGAAGCGCATCATGACCCCGGAGAAGGCGGGCAAGTCCGGCTGCGACTATATCGTGGTGGGCCGTCCCATCACCCAGGCCGAGGACCCCGTGGCCGCCTACCGCCGGGCCGTGAAGGACTTTCTGGGATAAGCCATGAAGGATTCCTTCACCAACATCTTTCTGGTGTTTGTGGGCACGCTGTGCCTGGGCGGGATTCTGCTGAACATCCTGCCCTACGGCTACACCGAGTCCGCCCTGCTGTACCTTTCCGCCGTGCTGGCCGCCGGCTTTGCCTGGCTGGGCCGCCGGCGCTGACCATCCGTTCATTCTGCCAAGGAGGATTTTTGATATGAGTTTGGAACGTACCATCGCCCACGATCTGCTGAGCATCGGCGCCGTGTTTCTGCGCCCCGATGAGCCCTTCACCTGGGCCAGCGGCATCAAGAGCCCCATCTACTGCGACAACCGCCTGACCCTGACGGCCCCCGCCGTCCGCACCCACGTGGAGGAGGGTCTGGTGGACCTCATCTGCAAGCACTACCCCGACGTGCAGGTGCTCATGGGCACCTCCACCGCCGGCATCGCCCACGCCGCCATCGTGGGCCATCTCATGGGCCTGCCCATGGGCTATGTCCGCTCCGGCAACAAGGACCACGGCCGCCAGAACCGCATCGAGGGCAAGCTGGAGCCGGGAGCGAAGGTGGTGGTCGTGGAGGACCTGATCTCCACCGGCGGAAGCTGCATCGAGGTGGTGGAGGCCCTGCGGGAGGCCGGCGCTCAGGTGCTGGGCATCGCCTCCATCTTCACCTACGGCCTGCAGAAGGGCCTGGACCGCCTGGCCGCGGCCAACGTGGTGAACCACTCCCTGTCCAACTTCGACGCCGTGTGCGAGGTAGCCGCCGACGAGGGCAAGATCCGTCCCGAGGACATCGACCGGCTCAAGAAGTTCCGGGCGAACCCCTCCGACGAGAGCTGGATCCACTGAGGAGGTGCCGGTATGCCCAGAAACATCATTGACATCACCGACCTCTCCGTCTCCGAGATCGACCAGCTCATCGCCACGGCGGAGGACATCATCGCCAATCCCGCAAAGTATCAGAACGCCTGCGCCCACAAGCAGCTGGCCACCCTCTTCTTCGAGCCCTCCACCCGGACGCGGCTGTCCTTTGAGTCCGCCATGCTGGGCCTGGGCGGCAGCGTGCTGGGCTTCTCCGAGGCCATGAGCTCCTCCACCGCCAAGGGCGAAACCGTGGGCGACACCATCCACACCGTCAGCTGCTACGCCGACATCATCGCCATGCGCCACCCCAAGGAGGGCGCGCCCTACGCCGCCGCCCAGTTCTCCGAGGTGCCCATCATCAATGCCGGCGACGGCGGCCACAACCACCCCACCCAGACCCTGACGGACCTTCTGACCATCCACCGGGAAAAGGGCAAGCTCAACGGCTTCACCATCGGCTTCTGCGGCGACCTGAAGTTCGGCCGCACCGTCCACTCCCTGGTCAACGCCCTGAGCCGGTATGACAACATCCGCTATGTCCTCATCTCCCCCCTGGAGCTCAAGCTCCCCCGGTACGTCAAGGAGGAGGCCCTGAAAAAGCGGGGCATCCCCTACACCCAGACCACGGACCTGGAGTCCGTCATCCCCCAGCTGGACATCCTCTATATGACCCGCGTCCAGAAGGAACGGTTCTTCAACGAGGAGGACTACCTGCGCTTGAAGGACAGCTATGTCCTGACCCCGGAAAAGCTGGTCCACGCCAAGGAGGACCTGTCCATCCTGCATCCCCTGCCCCGGGTCAATGAGATCTCCGTGGCGGTGGACAAGGACCCCCGGGCCGCCTACTGGAAGCAGGTGAAAAACGGCAAGTTCATCCGCATGGCCCTCATTATGAAGCTGCTGGGCATCGAAGTATAAGAAGGGAGATCTCCGTATGAATATCGACAGCATCCAAAACGGCGTGGTCCTGGACCACATCCAGGCCGGCAGAAGCATGGAGATCTACCAGTTCCTGCATCTGGATCAGCTGGACTGCTCCGTGGCCATTATCAAGAACGTCCGCAGCGACCGCATGGGCAAAAAGGACATCATCAAGATCGACTCCCCCATGGAGCTGGATCTGGACGTGCTGGGCTATATCGACTCCAACATCACCGTCAACATCATCCGAAACGGCAAGCGGGTGGAGAAAAAGCACCTGGAGCTGCCCCGGAAGCTGGTGAACATCATCCGCTGCAAGAACCCCCGGTGCATCACCGTGGCCGAGCCCCAGCTGGACGCCATCTTCCTCCTCAGCGACGCCGAGAAGCACACCTATCGCTGCGCCTACTGCGACACCGCCAAGGACAAGAAGTTCTGAGGCGGCGGCGCCCCGAGGCTGCATTTCCGCTTCCCCCGGTCCGGCTTTCCCCTTCGGGATCCCTTTATTCTGCATTGCAGGAAAGTTTTCCTGCAATGCAGAATTTTTTGTGCAATTTTTCTTGCATTTTCAGGAGAAAGGCGGTATACTGCGGGCCGAACGAAGGGATCACAGGAGGTCATTATGAGTCAGCGTATGAAACGTTCCTGGAAAAGCTATGCCGCAGTGGCAGGACTGGCGGCGGTGATGGGCATCAGCTACGAGCTGTTCGTGTTCCCCAACGCCTTCGCCCCGGCGGGCATCAACGGCCTGGCCACCATGATCCAGTACCTGCTCCACGTGAACATCGGCTATGTGTCCCTGCTCATCAACGTGCCGCTGATCCTGCTGGCCTGGCGGAAGGTGGACCCGGGCTTTGCCCGGAGGACTCTGGTGTTCGTGCTGGTGTTCTCCGGCGTGACGCTGGCCCTGGGGCGGATGGACCTCAGCGGCATCGCCTACGACACCGGCTCCTCCGCCATTCTGGGGCCTGTGGCGGCAGGCGTGGTCAGCGGGGCGGTGTACGGCTTCGTGATCCGGCAGAACGGCTCCACCGGCGGCACAGACATCGTGGCGGCCTGGGTGCGGAAAAAGCACCCGGAGGCCAGTCTGGTGTGGCTGATCTTCTCCCTGAACGCCGCGGTGGCGGGGCTGTCGTTCTTCGTGTACGGCTGCCAGTTCGAGCCGGTGATCCTGTGCCTCATCTACTGCTACCTCAGCTCCCGCATCAGCGACGCCATTTTGAAGGGCGGCAAGTCCGCCATGAAGTTCGAGGTCATCACCCGGCAGCCGGAGGAACTGTCCCGGCGGCTGCTGGCGGAGCTCCACCACGGCGTCACCGTGCTCTCCGCCGAGGGGATGTACTCCGAGACGCCCCGGTTTCTCCTGATCTGCGTGGTGAACCGGCACCAGGTGGTGCGGTTCCAGGAGATCCTCTCCGCCTTCCCGGACACCTTCGCCTACGTCTCCGGCGTCACGGAGACCCTGGGCAACTTCAAGCACGTGGCATGAAAAACGCCCCCGCCTCCTTCAGGAGGCGGGGGCGTTTTGTCCACTTTTTACAGTCCGCGCCAGGACTCCGGCCGCAAGCGGCTGAGGTCGTGCTCCGCCGCGTCGATGGTGCGGAGCATGGCGTCCCGGTCCTGGTTCAAGGTGCCCTTGAGGACCAGGTAGTTGCTGGCATGGTTCATCCGGAACACGCTGCCGGGGCTGTCCAGCTGCTCCATGAGAAGCCGGGTCTCCCGCAGCACCTGGGGCTGGTCCAGCAGGCGGAACTTCCCGGCCTGGAGCCAGTCGTACAGCGGCGTCTCCGGCTCCACCATCAGCGTCAGCATCCCGATATACTCCGGGTTCATGGCGTTGAAGGCCTTGGCCGTCTCCACGGCGTGGCGCTCCAGCAGCTCCGGGCCGCCCAGGCCGGTGATGGCCGTGACGGAGAGGGCGATGCCGCAGGAACGGACCTTCTGGCCCATGGCCACGATCTCCGCGGCGGTGTGGCCCTTGCGCATCAGCGTCAGCACCTCGTCGCAGCCGGATTCCAGGCCCATGTAGACCATGGTGAGGCCCTTGGCCCGGAGGGTGCGCAGTTCCTCCTCCGTGCGGATGCGGATGCTGGCGGGAGAGGCATAGCTGGTGACCCGCTGGCACTCCGGGAACAGCTCCCGGACGGTGTCCAGGATCACATACAGCTCCTCGGCCCGGCGCACCAGGGCGTCGCCGTCGGCCAGAAACACCTTGTCCACGTGACGGTACATCTGCCGGGCCATGCGGAAGTCCTCCAGGACCTCCTCCAGGGGCCGCAGGGCGAAGCGCTTTTCCTTGTACATGCTGCAGAAAGCGCAGGTATTGTGGCTGCAGCCGTAGGTCACCTGGACGATGAGGCTGTACGCCTCAGAGGGGGGACGGTAGACGCTTCCGTAGTATCTCATACGCCCAGCTTCTCCAGGGCCGCCATCCGCAGGCACACGCACAGCACCTCGATGGCCTTCTCCAGCTCCTCAACGGGAGGCAGGGACGGGGCGATGCGCAGGTTGCTGTCCTGGGGATCCTTGCTGTAGGGGAAGGTGGCGCCGGCGCCGGTGAGGGTGACGCCCGCCTCCTTGCACAGCGCCCAGGTCCGCTTGGCGGTGCCGGGCATGGCGTTGAGGGAGACGAAGTAGCCGCCCTTGGGCCGCTCCCAGGAGGCGATGTCCAGGGGGGCGATCTCCCGGTCCAGGGCGTCCAGCACGGCGTGGAACTTGGGGGCCATGATGGCGGCGTGCTTCTTCATCAGCTCCAGGGTGTGGGCCTTGTTCTGGAGGTAGAGCACGTGGCGCTGCTGGTTCACCTTGTCGAAGCTGATGATCTGCACGGTCAGGAGCTTTTCCATGTAGCGGAGGTTGGCCTCGGAGGCGGCGAAGCAGGAAACGCCCGCGCCGGGGAGGGTGATCTTGGAGGTGGAGGCGAACTCGATGACCATGTCCGGGTTGCCGGCCTTGGCACACTCGCTGAGGATGTCCGGGAACTCCACATACTCGCCCTCGAACTCGTGGACGCAGTAGGCGTTATCCCACATCACGGTGAAGTCCGGCGCGGCGGGCTTCAGGGAGGCCATGCGGCGGACGGTGTCCATGGAGTAGATGATGCCGTCGGGGTTGGAGTACTTGGGCACGCACCAGATGCCCTTGACGGCGGGGTCCTTCACCGCCTCTTCCACGGCGTCCATGTCGGGGCCGTCGGAGGTCATGGGGATGGTGATCATCTCAAAGCCGAAGGACTCGGTGATGAGGAAGTGGCGGTCATAGCCGGGGGCAGGGCACAGCCACTTCACCTTCTCCTCCCGGCACCAGGGCCGGGGACTGTGGAGCAGGCCGTGGGTGTAGGCCTTGGAGATGGTGTCGTACATCAGCTGCAAACTGGCGTTGCCGCCCACGAACACCTGCTCGGGCCGGCAGCCCAGGATCTCCGCGAACAGCGCCTTGGCGGCGGGCAGACCGGACATCTCGCCGTAGTTGCGCACGTCGATGCCGCCGGAGAGGAAATCCTCAGGCTTTTCCATCAGATTGAAGATCACGTCGGACACCATGTCCAGCTGCTGCTTGCCGGGCTTGCCCCGGGCCATGTTCAAGCTCAGGTTCTGGGCCTTGAGCGCTTCAAATTCCGTCTGCAGGCGGGCATACTCCGCCTTCCGCTCCTGGGCAGTCATTTTGGGATACGCAGTCATTCTATCTGTCCTTTCCGTCTGGAATCACATGTATCATAAGGGATAGTATATCGTTTTCCGGCGTTTCTTGCAAGGAGGAATCTGCCTACAATTCCTAAAAAAATCACCGCCCCCGCCGTATAATTCGGCAGGGGCGGTCCTCTTCAGCAGCCGCAGCTGCAGCCGCCGCCGGTTCCAGCGCCCTCGGCGCAGGCAATGGCCGGCTCGGAGCTGGTCAGCGTCACGCCGTAGCGGATGGGAACGGACACGCATACCCGCTGGGTCATGGTCACCGTGCAGCTGGTGCCGGACGGATCGGTGACGCAGACGGTGGTAGGCGTCCCCTGGCAGGTGACGGTGGCGGTGCCCACCACGGCAGTCGGAGTCAGCACCAGAGGCGTGCTGACGTCCACGCATTGAGTACACACTTTATTGCAGCCATTGATCGGGCAGCTGTCCTCCCGGCAGGGCAGGATGGAGTCATGCTCGTAGGCGTCGTTGATACGCAAGGCGGATCCCTCTTTTCTGAAAGAATGACACCCGGGAGTCCGCGCATCCCGGATACGCCCCATCCTATGCGCCGCCGGGGCCGGGCGCGCCTTGTCCCCACCGTCGGAAAATACTTTCCTTTTTCGACACCCGTGATATAATGGAGGCATCAAGAATGTGTTAAAGTTTTCAAAGGGGGGGCTGGATATGGACGAACAACAGGAACTGCAGGAGCAAAAATACCGGGAAATGACCGAGACGCCGGTGGGACGCCTGATCTGCAAGCTGGCGTTTCCCTGCATCATCAGCATGCTGGTCACCGCCTTCTATAACATGGCGGACACCTTTTTCGTGGGGATGCTCCAAAGCAACAGCGCCACCGGCGCCGTGGGCGTGGTGTTCTCCCTGATGGCCATCATCCAGGCCGTGGGCTTCTTCTTCGGCCACGGCAGCGGCAACTTCATCTCCCGGGAACTGGGCAAGCAGCACTTCGAGGAGGCCTCCAACATGGCCGCCACCGGCTTTTTTGCCGCCCTGGCCGCCGGCGCCCTGATCTGCATCCTGGGTCAGATCTTTCTGGAGCCCCTGGCCCGGCTGCTGGGCTCCACGGAGACCATCCTCCCCCACGCCATGGCCTACCTCCAGGTGATCTTGCTGGGCGCGCCGTGGATGACCGCCTCGCTGGTGCTGAACAACCAGCTGCGCTTCCAGGGCAGCGCCATGTACGCCATGGTGGGCATCACCAGCGGCGCGGTACTGAACATCGGGCTGGACCCCCTGCTGATCTTCGTCTTTGACATGGGCGTGGCGGGGGCCGCCTGGGCCACCATCATCAGTCAGTTCATCAGCTTCTGCCTGCTGGCGGCGGGCTGCGCCCGGGGCGGCAACCTGCGCATCCGGATCTCCCGGGTCCAGCGCAGCTGGTTCTACTACGGCATGATCATCCGGGGGGGCCTTCCCTCCCTGGCCCGGCAGGGCCTGGCCAGCGTGGCCACCATCTGCCTCAACCACGCCGCCGGTCCCTACGGCGACGCCGTCATCGCCGCCATGGGCGTGGTGCAGCGCATCACCATGTTCGGCGCCTCCGCCATGATCGGCTTCGGCCAGGGCTTCCAGCCGGTGTGCGGCTTCAACTACGGCGCCCGGCTCTACCACCGGGTGAAGGAGGGCTTCTGGTTCTGCGTGAAGTCCTCCGCCGTCTTTTTGCTGGCCGTGGGCGTACTGGGCATCGTGGTGGCCCCGGATCTGGTGGCACTGTTCCGGGATGACCCGGACGTCATCGCCTGCGGCGCCGCAGCGCTGCGGTTCCAGTGCGCCACGCTGTGCTTCCAAAGCTGGATCGTCATGAGCAACATGATGCTCCAGACCATCGGCCGCACCGTCCCCGCCACCTTCGTGGCCATGGCCCGGCAGGGCGTGTTCTTCATCCCCCTGGTGTGGATCCTCTCCGCCGCCCTGGGCGTCCTGGGCATCCAGATCGCCCAGTCCGTCTCCGACGCGCTGACGCTGGCGTGCGCCATCCCCATCCAGCTGCGGGTGCTGCGGCAGATGGAGCAGCTGCCGGGACCAGAGTCCATTCCCCATGTCTCCCCCACCTGAGCTTTACCAAATATGCAAAAGGACCGCTGCCTGTTGGCAGCGGTCCTTCTTTTACGCTGGTTTACTTGCCGCACAGCTCCTTGGCCACGGAGACGATATGCTCCGCGCTGAGGCCGAACTGCTTGAGCAGGGCGCCTGCAGGGCCGGAGTGGCCGAACTCGTCGTTGACGCCGATGCGCCGCACGGGAGTGGGGCACTTCTCGCTGAGCAGGCCGCACACGGCCTCGCCCAGACCGCCCAGGATGTTGTGCTCCTCGCAGGTGATGACCTTGCCGCACTCCTGCGCAGCCTTGAGCACCAGCTCCTCGTCCAGGGGCTTGATGGTAGCCATGTTGATGATCCGGGCGGAGATGCCGGCCTCGGCCAACGCCTTGCCGGCCTCCATGGCCTCCGCCACCATGAGGCCGTTGGCGATGACGGCCACATCGGTGCCGTCCTGGAGCACCTCACCCTTGCCGATGGTAAAGGAGAAGGTCTCCTCATCGTGGAACACGGGCACACCGGCCCGGCCGAAGCGCATGTACACAGGGCCCACATATTTGTAGGCGGCCTCCACCATGGCCCGAGCCTCCACGTCGTCGGAGGGAGACATCACCACCATGCCGGGGATGGAGCGCATCAGGGCGAAGTCCTCGCAGCACTGATGAGACGCGCCGTCCTCACCCACGGAGATGCCGCCGTGGGTGGCGCCGATCTTCACGTTCAGATGGGGATAGCCGATGGAGTTGCGCACCTGCTCAAAGGCCCGCCCGGCGGCGAACATGGCAAAGGTGGAGGCAAAGGGCACCAGCCCCATGGCTGCTGCGCCGGCGGCTACCGCCATCATATTGCCCTCGGCGATGCCGCAGTCAAAGTGGCGGCCGGGGAACGCCTTCTTGAATACGCCGGTCTTGGTAGCGCCGGCCAGGTCGGCGTCAAACACCACCAGATCCTCGTACTTGGCACCCAGCTCCTTGAGCGCGTTGCCGTAGCTGTCACGGGTGGCGATCTTCTTCACGTCAGCCATGTTACATCCCCTCCACTTCTGCCAGCTGAGCGGAAAGCTCCTTCATGGCGATCTCGTATTCCTCGTCGTTGGGGGCCTTGCCATGCCAGCCCGACTGGTGCTCCATCAAGCCCACGACCTTGCCC
>CALWXB010000053.1 GCA_944385405.1 uncultured Oscillospiraceae bacterium
CTGGAGGAGGCCCGCCTGGCGGACAAGAAGTACGGCTCCACCAAGCAGGGCATCGCCCCCTTCTACTCCGACAAGTACCAGAAAAAGACCATCATGGCCGGCGAGCTTTTGTATCCGGACAAGCTCTGGGACCGGCTGGCGGGCATCCTGGAGTGGAAGAACCTGACGCTCACCAAGGTCTACGGCGCCAAGCCCTACACCATGGAGGACCTGAAAGCCTGGGTGGCGGACTTCGGCGAGAAGATCAAGCCCTTCATCTGCGACACCGGCGCCTTCCTGCGCCAGGCCAACAAGGACGGCAAGTCCATCCTCTTTGAAGCCCAGCTGGGCTCCCTGCGGGACCTGGACTACGGCATCTATCCCATGACCACCTCCTCCAACCCCATCGCCGCCTACGCCCCTGTGGGCTCCGGCTATCCCGAGGCCAAGATCGAAAAGGTGGTGGGCGTGGTGAAGGCCTACTCCTCCTGCGTGGGCGAGGGCCCCTTCACCTGCGAGTGGTTCGGCGAGGAGGCGGAGAAGCTCCGGGAGGCCGGCGGTGAGTACGGCGCCAAGACGGGCCGGCCCCGCCGGGTGGGCCCCATCGACATCGTGGCCACCCGCTACGGCGTGCAGTGCCAGGGCGCCACGGACATCGCCCTGACCAAGCTGGACGTGCTCAGCTACATGGACGAGATCCCCATCTGCGACCAGTATGAGCTGCATGGCCGGATCACCGACGACTTCCCCTTCCCCACCCTGCTGCCCGATGCCAAGCCGGTGATGAGGACCATGCCCGGCTGGAAGTGCGACATCTCCGGCGTGCGCCGGTGGGAGGATCTGCCTCAGGCCGCCCGGGACTATGTGGAGTATGTGGAAAAGGCCATCGGCTGCCCCATCACCTACGTGTCCGTGGGTCCCGAGCGGGACTCCATCATCATCCGGTAATCATTCGAGGGGGAGCAGGCTAACACCGTTGCGGCATTGCGATTCCCACCCCCGTTGGGGGTGCCAATCGCGCCGCTGCCTCGAAAGCAGCTCGCTTAATCCGCCGCAGGCGGTGCTTCGCTGCTTTCCCCTCGACCTCCCCCACCACCAGTGACATCGGTCACCGGTGAACGCGCCCAAGGCGCTTGAGTCAAGGGGTTTTTGCCGGGTACACGCCCCGACAAAAACGGATTCCATTATGGATCCCCAATCAAATCGCTTCGCCTCCGGCGAAACAGACTGTACTCTCTGGAGGCACCCATCCGGGTGCCTCCTTACTTTTGAATCGAAGAAAGGTGGACCTTTACCATGTCCAAAGACCGCTACGAATCCCCCCTGGCGTCCCGGTACGCCTCCGATTTCATGCTGCACCTCTTCTCCGCCGACATGCGCATCCAGACCTGGCGGCGGCTGTGGGTGGCCCTGGCCCGGGCGGAGCATCAGCTGGGCCTGCCGGTGACGGCGGAGCAGGTGGCCGAGCTGGAGGCCCACATCACCGACATCGACTATGACATGGCGGCCCAGCGGGAAAAGGAGGTCCGCCACGACGTCATGGCCCACGTCTACACCTACGGCAAGGCCGCCCCCTCCGCCGCCGGCATCATCCACCTGGGCGCCACCAGCTGCTATGTCACGGACAACGCGGACCTGGTGATCTACCGGGAGGGCCTGCGGTATCTGCGGGGGCAGCTGCTGGCGGTGCTGGCCAACCTCACCCGCTTCGCCCGGCAGTACAAGGCCACCCCCACCCTGGGCTACACCCACTATCAGCCCGCCCAGCTGGTGACGGTGGGCAAGCGGGCCACCCTCTGGATGCAGGACCTGCTCTCCGACCTGGAAGAGCTGGACTTCGTGCTGGGCAGCATGCGCTTTTTGGGCTGCCGGGGCACCACCGGCACCGAGGCCAGCTTTATGGATCTCTTTGAGGGCGACGGCGCCAAGATCGACGAGATGAACCGCCTCATCAGCGCGGAGTTCGGCTTTGCGCAGTGCTTCTCCGTCTGCGGCCAGACCTATCCCCGGAAGGTGGACAGCCGCATTCTGAACGTGCTGTCCTCCATCGCCCAGAGCTGCTACCGCATGGCAAACGACATCCGCCTCCTGCAGCATGACCGGCAGGTGGAAGAGCCCTTCGAGAAGAACCAGATCGGCTCCTCCGCCATGGCCTACAAGCGCAATCCCATGCGCTCCGAGCGCATCTGCTCCCTGGCCCGCTACCTCATGGCCGACGCCATGAACGCGCCCATGACCGCCTCCGTGCAGTGGCTGGAGCGGACGCTGGACGACTCCGCCAACCGCCGCATCTCCATGCCCGAGGGGTTTTTGTGCGCCGACGCCATCTTGCGCCTGGCCCAGAATGTCACCGACGGGCTCCACGTCAACGAGAAGGTGGTGGACGCCGCCGTCCGGGAGTACCTGCCCTTCATCGCCACGGAGAATTTGATGATGGAGGCCGTCAAGCGGGGCGGCGACCGCCAGGAGCTCCACGAGATCATCCGCACCTGCTCCATGGCCGCCACCGCCCGGATGAAGGAGGGCGAGAAGTGCGACCTCCTCAGCCGTCTGGCGGCCCAGCCCGCCTTCGGCATGACGGAATCGGAGATGGAGGCCGTGCTGACCCCCTCCGCCTACATCGGCCGCTGCCCGGAGCAGGTGGAGGCCTTCCTTGCCCGGGTGGAGCCGCTGCTGGCCGAGGCCAGCGCCGAGACCCCCGAGATCAACCTCTGAGCCCTCCGGACCGCCCCGGCGCATATGCGCCGGGGCGGTCCGATTTCCATATTTTATACAAAACATGCAGCTTGTCAAAGCAGATGTTTAGTGATTCCGACGTTGACAGTCCTTTGCCTCCGGTGGTAAACTCCAAACATTAAAATTGCAAATCAGCAAAGGCGCTGATGGAGAAAAGTACCGCAGACGTTCCGTCCCAGTGAGCGGGGGAGAGTGAGAACCCCGCACCAAGAATCTGCGCGAAGAACACTCCGTAGCTGCAATCTGAACGCGGTTTCCGCCAGTAAGTGCGACGAGTTGTGATCGTTACCTCACACGGGCTTGTTGGAGCCTTGAAAAGTGACCTTCCCCGTTGTGGAGGTAAATTAGGTGGCACCGCGGATCGCAGCTATTCGTCCTAAAATTTTTAGGAGAAAGCTGCGTTTTTTTGTTATCTGGAGGTGCTTTGTATGTGTTCCATCATGGGGTTTTCCAAAAAGACCCGCACCAAGGCGGAGATCCTGCCCTACTTTGACCGTACCCGCTCCCGGGGCCCCGACATGTCCCGCATCGTGGAGACGCCGTCGGGCTGGCTGTGCTTCCACCGGCTGGCCATCATGGGCCTCACTCCCGCAGGGATGCAGCCTTTTTCCCTGGACGGGGACTATGTGGTGTGCAACGGCGAGATCTACGGCTTCCGGCCCCTGAAGCGGAAGCTCTCGGAGAAGTACACCTTCCAAAGCGGCAGCGACTGTGAGATCCTGCTGCCCCTGTACCGGGAGCTGGGACTGGAGATGTTCGCCCAGCTGGACGCGGAGTTCGCCCTGATCCTCTACGATTCCAGGACCGACTCCCTGGTGGCCGCCCGGGACCCCATCGGCATCCGCCCCCTCTACTACGGCTACGACACCGACGGCGGCATCGTCTTTGCCAGCGAAGCCAAAAACCTGGTGGGCCTGTGCCGGGAGATCCGCCCCTTCCCCCCGGGACACTACTACGCCGGCGGGAAATTCGTCCGCTACGCCGACCTCACCACGGTGGACGCCTATCTCCCCGACGATCTGGACACCGCCTGCCGGGGCATCCGCAACCGGCTCATCGCCGCCGTGGATAAGCGCCTGGACGCCGACGCACCCCTGGGGTTCCTCCTCTCCGGCGGACTGGACTCCTCCCTGGTGTGCGCCATCAGCTCCGTGATCCTGGGCAAGAAGATCCGCACCTTTGCCATCGGCATGGACACCGACGCCATCGACCTCAAGTACGCCCGGCAGGCGGCGGACTACATCGGCGCGGACCACACGGAGGTATACATGACCCGGCAGCAAGTGCTGGACACCCTGGAGGAGGTCATCGCGGCCCTGGGCACCTGGGACATCACCACCATCCGGGCCAGCATGGGCATGTACCTTTGCTGCAAGGCCATCCATGAGCGGACCGACGTGCGGGTGCTGCTCACCGGCGAGATCAGCGACGAGCTCTTCGGCTACAAGTACACGGACTTCGCCCCCAGCGACCAAGCCTTCCAGGACGAGTCCAAAAAGCGGGTGGATGAGCTGCACATGTACGACGTGCTCCGGGCAGACCGGTGCATCTCCGTCCACTCCCTGGAGGCCCGGGTGCCCTTCGGCGACCTGGACTTCGTCCGCTACGTCATGCGCCTGGACCCCGCCCTCAAGCGCAACCGGTACAACATGGGCAAGTACCTGCTGCGCCGGGCCTTCCAGGACGACCACCTGCTGCCAGACGAGATCCTCTGGCGGCAGAAGGCAGCCTTTTCCGACGCCGTGGGCCACTCCATGGTGGACGATCTCAAGGCCTACGCCGAGGAGCGGTACTCCGATGCGGAATTCGAGGCCCTGCGGCATCAATACACCTACTGCACGCCCTTCACCAAGGAGAGCCTCCTCTACCGGGAGATCTTCGAGAAGTATTATCCCGGCCAGGCGGCCATGATCCGGGACTTCTGGATGCCCAACAAGGCCTGGAAGGGCTGCGACGTCTCCGATCCCTCCGCCCGGGTACTGGCAAACTATGGTGCCAGCGGCATCTGAGGGCGGCAAATTCCAGAAGTATTACCTATTGCGCTCCGGCTGTTTTATGGTGTAGTATTTGGTATAGAAACTGAGGAGGATGAACGCTATGGCTACACCTGCAAAACTTCCCGAGCTGTTCGGCAGCTTGGTTTTCAATGAAGAGACCATGAAGGAGCGCCTCTCTTCCGCGTCCTACGGAGCCTGGAAGACCTGCATCACCGACGGGACCTCGCTGGACATCTCCACCGCCAACGAGATCGCCGAGGCCATGAAGCAGTGGGCCGTGGAGAAGGGCGCCACCCATTACACCCACTGGTTCCAGCCCATGACCGGCGTCACCGCCGAAAAGCACGACAGCTTCATTTCTCCCGCCGGCGGCGGCAAGATCATCATGGAGTTTTCCGGCAAGGAGCTGGTCCGGGGCGAGTCCGACGCCTCCTCCTTCCCCTCCGGCGGCCTGCGGGCCACCTTCGAGGCCCGGGGCTACACCGCCTGGGACCCCACCTCCTTCGCCTTCATCAAGGAGGGGAGCCTGTGCATCCCCACCATCTTCTGCTCCTACGGCGGCGAGGCCCTGGACAAAAAGACCCCGCTGCTGCGCTCCATGGACGAGGTGAGCCGCCAGGCCATCCGCCTGCTGCGCCTCTTCGGCGACATGGAGACCAAGCGGGTGATCCCCCAGGTGGGCCCCGAGCAGGAGTACTTCCTCATCGACAAGGCGCTCTACAACCGCCGCAAGGATCTGCGCATGTGCGGCCGGACCCTCTTCGGCGCCAAGCCCCCCCGAGGCCAGGAGCTGGATGACCACTACTACGGCGCCATCAAGCCCCGGGTGGCGGCCTACATGAAGGATCTGGACGAGACGCTGTGGGCCCTGGGGGTGCTGAGCAAAACCAAGCACAACGAGGTGGCCCCCTCCCAGCATGAGATGGCCCCCATCTTCACCGACGCCAACACCGCCTGCGACCACAACCAGCTGGCCATGGAGATGATGAAGAAGGTAGCCGACCGCCACGGCCTGGTCTGCCTGCTCCATGAAAAGCCCTTCGCCGGCGTCAACGGCTCCGGCAAGCACGACAACTGGTCCCTGGGCACCGACACCGGCCGCAACCTCTTCAAGCCCGGCTCCACCCCCCGGCAGAACGCCCGGTTCCTGCTGTTCCTGGCGGCCTTCATCAAGGGCGTGGACGACTATCAGGACTTCCTGCGGGCCACCGTGGCTTTCGCCGGCAACGATCACCGGCTGGGCGCCCAGGAGGCGCCTCCCGCCGTCATCTCCATCTTCCTGGGGGATGAGCTCAACGCCGTGGTGGAGTCCATCATCCAGGGCACGGAGTTCAAGGACGCCGGCAAACGAAACCTGCAGATCGGTGTGGACGTGCTGCCCGCCATCCGCCAGGACAACACCGACCGCAACCGCACCTCCCCCATGGCCTTCACCGGCAACAAGTTCGAGTTCCGGATGCTGGGCTCCTCCCAGTCCATCTCCGGTCCCAACATCGCCCTCAACACCATGATGGCCGAGGAGCTCAAGCAGTTCGCCGACCAGCTGGAGGGCTCCCAGGACTTCCAGGCGGACCTCCAGGCCCTCATCAAAAAGACCTTCACTGAGCACCAGCGCATCATCTTCAACGGCAACGGCTACGATGACGCCTGGATCGCTGAGGCGGAGCGCCGCGGCCTTGCCAACCTCAAGACCACCGCCGACGCCCTGCCCTCCTACATCGCCCCCAAGAACGCCGACCTCTTCGTCAATCACGGCATCTACACCCACGGCGAGATCCAGGCCCGGTACGAGATCCACGTGGAGAACTATACCACCGTCCTCTCCATCGAGGCCAACACCATGGTGGACATGATCCGCCACGACATCCTCCCCGCCGTCTCCGCCTACGCCACGGAGCTGTGCCGCCGGGCCGACGCCAAGGAGGCCCGGGGCCTCACCGCCCGGTATGAGTCCGACACCGCCGCCCAGGTCTCCGCCCTCACCGATGAGCTGGCCGGCGCCTGCGCCAGGCTGGAAGCGGACATGGCCGCCATGCCCGCCCAGCCCAAGGCCGCCATGGACTACTGCCACAAGGTGATCACGGCGGACATGGCCGCCGCCCGGTCCGCCGCCGACCGTCTGGAGACCATCACCGCCGACGGCTACTGGCCCTTCCCGGTGTACGAGGATCTGCTCTTCTCCGTGTGAGAGACTGCAAGAAAGCGCCCCGTCCGGCAAATGCCGGACGGGGCGCTTTTTCTCTTCTCCGCCGGCCCGCGCTTACAGCAGGCCGCCCATCCCCAGGGCGCACACCGTGGTGATGATGCCGCAAAGACCGATGGCCAGGCCGCTCATGGCGCCCTCCGTCTCCCCGATCTCCATGGCCTTGGCGGTGCCCACGGCATGGCTGCACGCGCCGATGCCCAGGCCCACCGCCAGGGGATCCCGGATCCGGAACAGCCGGATCAGGAAGGGGGCCGCCAGATTGCCCAGGATGCCGGTGACCATCACCGCCGCCACCGTGATGGCCACCATGCCGCCGTGGTCCTGGGAGATGGCCGTGGCGATGGGCGTGGTGACGGACTTGGGCAGCAGGGAGGCCGTCATGGCCGCATCCAGGCCGAAGAGGCGGCACATCAGCAGGATGCTGCCCATGGAGGTCAGGACCCCCGCCGTGCAGCCCGCCAGCACCGGCAGCCAGTTCTTCTTCAAAAGCTCCAGCTTGGCGTAGATGGACACCGCCATGCAGGCCGTGGCCGGCCCCAGGAACATGTTGATGAAGCTGCCGCCCACATAATAGGCCTCATACGGGATGTCGAACACCAGCAGCACCGCCACCAGCAGCGCCACCGCCACCAGCATGTAGTTGCAGATCACAAGCCCCGTTCGGCGCTGGATCTTCACGCCCGCCCAGTAGGCGATGACCGTCAGCGTGACGCCGAAGAAGGGGGATTCCAGCAGCGCGCTCACGATGCCCCGCCCCCTCTCTTCTCCAGGAGGCGGCGGGTCAGCCGCACCGCCCCGGCAGTGGCGCCGTAGGTCAGCACCGTAGAGACCACGCAGATGGTGAGAAAGGCCGCCGCGTTCTCCCAGATGATGCCCGCATAGTTGATGATCCCAACAGAGACGGGCACGAAGAAAAAGCCCAGGTTCCCCAGCAGGAAGTCCGACTTCTCCCGGACGTGGTCCACCTTCACCACCCCGGCGATCAACAGCACCAGCAGCACCATCAGGCTGATGACGCTGGCCGGGAACGGGAAGGGCAGCACTGCCTCGATGCACTGGCTGACCCAGTACACCCCGAACACCACGCCGATCTGAAGCAGAATTTTCATGGCTTCGCCACCTTTTTAACAAAGTTTTACAGCCTTCATTGTACGGGCCCGCCTCCCGGAAGTCAAACAAAACCGAGTTGGTAGGACCAATTTCGGCGAAACGACAAAGACGCCCTGCCGAAAGGCAGGGCGTCTTGTCAGGATTTTTACAGGGGCATCTGCTGCTCCAGTTCCCGGCGGAAATCCGGGTGGGCGATGGCGATGAGGGCCCTGGCCCGCTCCAGGCAGCTTTTGTACTTCAGATCCGCCACGCCGTACTCCGTCACCACGTACTGCACGAAGGTCCGGGGCGTGGTCACCGTGGCCCCCAGGGGCAGCACCGGCTGGATCTTGGAGTGCCGCTGCCCCGCCTTGTCCACGTAGCTGGAGCGCAGAGCGATGATGCTCTTGCCACCCGGGGAGAGCTGGGAGCCGATGACCCACTCCATCTGGCCGCCGGTGCCGGAGTACATCCGCCGTCCGATGCTCTCGGCGTTGACCTGGCCGGTGAGGTCCACCTCCATGGCGTTGTTCACCGACACCACCCGCTCGTTTTGCGCGATGTGCCGGGCGTCGTTGACCCAGTCGATCTCCTTGAAGGTGAAGTCCGGGTTCCGGTGGGCATACTGCCACAGCTGCCGGTCCCCCACCAGGAAGGCCCCCACGGACTGGCCCGGCAGCAGCTGCTTGCGGCTGTTGTTCACCACGCCCTTTTTCATCAGCTCCGCCACGCAGTTGGTCAGCACCTCGGTGTGGACGCCCAGGTCCTTCTTGCCCGCGTATGCCAGGCAGTCCCCCACCGCGTTGGCAAGGCCCCCCAGGCCGAACTGCATGCACGCCCCGTCCGGCACCAGGTCCGCGATGTAGCCGGCGATGCGCCGGTCCTCCTCCGCCGCCGGCAGCGGCAGGTTCTCCGCCGGCATCCGGCTGGATACCACGATGGCGTCCGCCTCGGAGACGTGGAAGCGCAGGTGCCGCTCTCCGCCGCTGACCATGTCCGGCATCTGGTCGTTGATCTCCACGATCACATGGGGGCACGCCTCCAGCACCGTGCGGTGGAGATGGGAGCCCCACAGCGTCCGGCTCATCCAGCCGTTCTCGTCCGGCGGCGCGCACACGATCACCGCCGCCTGGGGATGCCGGGAGGCCATCCAGCTGCCCGTCTGGCCCAGGTTGGTGGGCACGAAGTGGACGTTGCCCTGGGGCACCAGCGTCCGGTCTCCGGCAAAGAAGTTCACATTATATTCCACCAGGTCCCGGTTCTCCGGCCGCAGCAGCGCCGTGTCCACCGGGGCGAACAGGGAATTGAGCTCGATGGCGCCCCCCAGGGCCCGCAGCCGCCGGGCGATGGCCGCGTCCATGGCGTAGGGCCAGTTGGCGCCGCCGGTGCACACCACGGTATCCCCCGGCGCCACCAGCTCCGCCGCCTGGTCCGGCGTGCACAAAAGCGCCTCATACTGGGCGCGCCAGTCTCCCTTGTCCGCCATGCGCCCCCGGCGGGTGGGGATCAGATCCGTCATGCAGCGTCTCCTCTCTCTATTTGAAAATCCTTCCGTCATTGTACCTGATTTTTGGGTCTCCGGCAACCGGGATTTCCACAGAATTTCACCTGTTTTTGAAAAAAATCCTCTTGCAACCGCCATTTCCCCGTGCTATACTGACAGCGTTAGCCATATCAAACCTTGGAGGTGTCGTCTTGCAAAAGCGTAGTCACAAGCTGCTGGCATCCACCCTGCTGGAAAACGAGCACGGCTTCCGCGCCCGCCGGTATGAGCTGGCCTTCCTCTTCGGCTCCTTCCAGCCCGACTGCAACCCCCTCACCTACCTGAAGGGCTCCCGCCGGGCCTACAAGCTCCGGGGCCACAATTTCACCAATTCCCAGCGCTACATCAATGCCCACATCCAGTACCTCCGGGCCAGCACCCGCTGGAACATCTGGCACTATTACACCCTGGGCAAGCTCACCCACTATCTGGCCGACGCCTTCACCTATCCCCACAACGAGAACTATCCGGAAAGCCTTCTGGAGCACCGGCATTATGAGGACGAGCTGCGGCAGTATCTGGCCTCTTACCTGGAAAACTGCTCCCTGCGGCCCATCAAGGCCCGCCAGGACGTCATCGCCGCCATCGACGAGCTCCACCGCCAGTACATGGACACCGTGGCCGACATGCGCCGGGACGTGCAGTATATCCTCCGGGCCGTGAACCTGCTGATGGCCAGCTGCGTGCCCGCTGCCGCCTGACCGGACTGTATCCGGCATTTTCCACAAAAATATTTATCGTATTTGGACGAACTCACAGTTTCCATTTGGTTTTTCCCGTGTTATGCTTTAAACATCTAAAGAGTTGAAAGGAATCCTGCTCATGACCTGCCTCGCCCGCGCTGCCGAATACCGCTACTTTAGCTTTACCTACTTTCTGGGTAAGGCTTATTTCGGTTTGGCTGATTCCATGGGCGCATAACGCGGCGGTTTGTAAAAACCCACCAGTTTATGTATCCCCGCAGCCGGACCGGCTGCGGGGATTTTTATTTTCAACTCACAAACAGGAGGAATCCGTTATGATCGTCATTCTCAAGCACAATCCCAACCGTGACCAGCTGGAGAGCCTCATCGCCTGGCTCCAGGAAAAGGGCATCATCATCCACACCAGCATCGGCGAGGCCAACACGATCCTGGGCCTGGTGGGCGACACCTCCAAGCTGGACATCGACCTCATCTCCGCCCTGGACATCGTGGAGGATGTCAAGCGGGTCCAGGAGCCCTACAAGAACGCCAACCGGAAGTTCCACCCCGAGGACACCGTGATCCCCGTGGGCAATACCCAGATCGGCGGCGGCACCCTGACCATCATGGCCGGTCCCTGCTCCGTGGAGAGCGAGGAGCAGGTAGTGGCCATCGCCAAGGCCGTCAAGGCCAGCGGCGCCACCATGCTCCGGGGCGGCGCCTTCAAGCCCCGCACCTCCCCCTACTCCTTCCAGGGCCTGGGCGCCACGGGCCTGGAGTATCTGAAGGTGGCCCGGCAGGAGACGGGGCTGCCCATCGTGACGGAGCTGATGGACCTGAGCCAGCTGCCCCTGTTCAAGGATGTGGACGTCATCCAGATCGGCGCCCGGAACATGCAGAACTTCGACCTTTTGAAGGCGGTGGGCCATCAGGACAAGCCCGTCATGATCAAGCGGGGCATGTCCGCCACCTATGAGGAGTGGCTCATGAGCGCCGA
>CALWXB010000054.1 GCA_944385405.1 uncultured Oscillospiraceae bacterium
AGGCCGAGGCCAAGAAGGCCTTCGGCAACGACGACATCTTCATGGAGAAGTTCCTGGTGGAGCCCAAGCACATCGAGATCCAGGTGCTGGGGGACAACTACGGCAACGTGGTCCATCTCTTCGAGCGGGACTGCTCCCTGCAGCGGCGCTACCAGAAGGTGGTGGAGTTCACCCCCGCCTTCTCCGTGCCCCGGGAGGTGCGCCAGGCCCTGTATGACGACGCCGTGAAGATCGCCAAGCACGTGGGCTATGTCAACGCCGGTACCCTGGAGTTCCTGGTGGACCGGGACGGCGGCCACTACTTCATTGAGATGAACCCCCGCATCCAGGTGGAGCACACCGTCACCGAGATGGTGACGGGCATCGACCTGGTGCGCTCCCAGGTGCTCATCGCCGAGGGCCGTCCCCTCAGCGACCCGGAGATCGGCATCCGGGACCAGAGCGATGTGCGCCAGAACGGCTACGCCATCCAATGCCGCGTCACCACCGAGGACCCCGCCAACAACTTCGCCCCCGACACCGGCAAGATCACCTCCTACCGCTCTCCCGGCGGCTTCGGCGTCCGGCTGGACGGCGCCACCGCCGGCGCGGGCAGCGTCATCTCCCCCTACTACGACTCCCTGCTGGTGAAGGTCACCGCCTGGGACAACACCTTCGAGGCCGTGTGCCGCAAGGCGGCCCGGGCCGTCCGGGAGATCCACGTCCGGGGCGTCAAGACCAACATCGCCTTCATCCTGAACATCCTCACCAACCCCGTGTTCATCGCCGGCAACTGCCACACCAAGTTCATCGACGAGACGCCGGAGCTCTTCCAGCTGGACGAGGGCCAGGACCGGGCCACCAAGATGCTCAAGTATATCGGCAACATCGTGGTCAAGGAGCAGGAGGGCCACAAGTTCTACGACGCCCCCCGGTTCCCGCCGGTCACCGGCCAGCGGCCCGACGGCCTCAAGCAGCTGCTGGACGCCAAGGGCCCCAAGGCCGTGGCGGACTGGGTGCTGGAGCAGAAGAAGCTGCTCATCTGCGACACCACCTGCCGGGACGCCCACCAGTCCCTGCTGGCCACCCGGGTCCGCACCCGGGACATCGTCAAGGGCATGGACGCCACCAGCGAGATCCTGGCCGACGCCTTCTCCCTGGAGTGCTGGGGCGGCGCCACCTTCGACGTGGCCTACCGCTTCCTCCACGAGTCCCCCTGGGAGCGGCTGGACCTGATCCGGGAGAAGGCCCCCAACCTGCTGCTGCAGATGCTGCTGCGGGGCGCCAACGCCGTGGGCTACACCAACTATCCCGACAACGTCATCCGGGAGTTCATCAAGGAGGCCGCCCGCAGCGGCATCGACGTGTTCCGGGTGTTCGACTCCCTGAACTGGATCCCCGGCATGGAAGTGGCCATGGACGAGGTCCTGAAGCAGGACAAGATCTGCCAGGCCACCATCTGCTACACCGGCGACATCCTGGATCCCAAGCGGGACAAGTATCCCCTGGACTACTATGTGAAGCTGGCCAAGGAGCTGGAGCACCGGGGCGCCCACATGCTGTGCATCAAGGACATGTCCGGCGTGCTGAAGCCCTATGCCGCCAAGAAGCTGGTCTCCACCCTGAAGCAGGAGATCGGCATCCCCATCCAGCTCCACACCCACGACACCTCCGGCAACCAGGTGGCCGCGTACCTGCTGGCGGCGGAGGCCGGCGTGGATGTGGTGGACTGCGCCGTCAGCTCCATGGCGGGCCTCACCAGCCAGCCGTCCATGAACGCCGTGGTGGCGGCCCTCCAGGGCACGGAGCGGGACACCGGTCTGGACCTTATCCGGCTCCAGCAGCTGACGGACTACTGGGAGGACGTGCGCAAGCGGTACGACTCCTTCGAGGCGGGCATCAAGTGCTCCTCCACGGACATCTACCGCTATGAGATCCCCGGCGGCCAGTACACGAACCTCAAGCCCCAAGTGGAATCCCTGGGCCTGGGTCCCCGCTTCGAGGAGGTCCGGGAGAACTACCGCATCGTCAACGACATGCTGGGCGATATCGTGAAGGTGACCCCCTCCAGCAAGATGGTGGGCGATCTGGCCATCTTCATGACCCAGAACAATCTCACCCCCGCAAACATCGTGGAAAAGGGCGAGAGCCTGGCCTTCCCGGACAGTGCCGTGAGCTACTTCTCCGGCATGATGGGCCAGCCCGCCGGCGGCTTCCCCAAGGACCTCCAGCGGGTGGTGCTCAAGGGCAAGGAGCCCATCACCTGCCGTCCCGGCGAGCTGCTGCCCCCCGTGGACTTTGAGGCCAAGAAGCGGGAGATGTCCGCCTTCGATCCCAACCCCTCCTGGCGGGCGGTGCTGAGCTACTGCCTGTATCCCAAGGTGGTGGAGGACTTCGTCAAGAGCCAGAAGGAATACGGCTATATCATGCGCCTGGGCAGCCACGTGTTCTTCCACGGCCTGGCGGTGGGCGAGACCAACAAGGTCAACATCGCCGACGGCAAGACCCTGGTCATCAAGTACCTGGGATTGGGCGAGGTGGACAGCGAGGGCATGCGCACCGTCAGCTTCGAGCTCAACGGCATCCGCCGGGACGTTCAGGTGCCCGACGAGGCGGCCCAGAAGAACATCGTCAAGGTGCCCATGGCGGACCCGGAGGACAAGAGCCAGGTGGGCGCCTCCATCCCCGGCGCCGTCAGCAAGATCAATGTCAAGCCGGGCGACCGGGTGGAGAAGAACGACACCCTGGTGACCATCGAGGCCATGAAGATGGAGACCGCCGTCACGGCCCGCATGGGCGGCGTGGTGGCCTCCGTGGAGGTCCGGGAGGGCGACACCGTCAAGGGCGGCCAGCTGCTTCTGACCATCCAGTAAACCCATACGCATCACTGCCCCCGGGGCCGCGGACACTTGTCCGCGGCCCCGGTTTTCGTGCATCTGCACAAGCCGGGGCGCCGCCGCCCGCCGCGCTTTGTGAAAAAACCGCCGGCTGCAAGACGGGCGGCCGGGACTTGCAGAAAAACTCGCAGACATCAAAAATAGTTCTTGAAAAATGACGGAAGGTGCGGTATGATATGCAGGTAATCGTTAACCCCGCACAAACTCAACAGGAAAGAGGAAGATGAATCATGAAGAGATTTCTGGCTTTGCTGATGGCCGTCATGATGATGACCACCGTTCTGGCCGGCTGCGGCGGCTCCGACAGCGCCGAGGAGCCCGCCCAGGAGGGCACCGAGAACAGCGAAAACGCCGAGACCCCCGCCGCTGAGGGCGAGGCCACCGGCACCGGCACGGAGCTGAAGTTCTCCACCGGCGGCGACCAGGGTACTTATTACGGCTTCGGCAGCGTGCTGGCCCAGGCCATCACCTCCAGCGGTACCGGCACCGTGGTGACCGCCGTCACCAGCAACGGCTCCCAGGACAACATCGAGCAGATGGACATGAACACCCGTCAGCTGGGCTTCGTGCAGTCCGACGTCATGAGCTACGCCTATGACGGCACCAACCTCTTCGAGGGCATGCCTGTCACCGGCTTCTCCACCGTGGCCGCGCTGTACATGGAGCAGGTGCAGATCGTCACCTGCAACCCCGACATCAAGACCGTGGCGGACCTGAAGGGCAAGACCGTGTCCATCGGCGCCGCCGGCTCCGGCGTGTTCTACAACGCCGTGGACATCCTCAGCGCCTACGGCCTGGACTATGAGACCGACATCAACGCCCAGTATCAGGACTTCGGCAACAGCGCCGACGCCCTGCAGGACGGCAAGATCGACGCCGCCTTCGTGGTGGCCGGCGCTCCCACCGTGGCCATCACCACCCTGGCCACCTCCAAGGACACCTACCTGGTGAGCCTGGACGACGAGCACATCGCCACCCTGCAGGAGACCTCTCCCTATTACAGCAAGAACGTGATCCCCGAGGGCACCTATGAGGGCGTGCCCGAGACCACCACCGTGGCTGTGAGCGCGGTGATCATCGCCCGGGACGACGTGGACGAGAACGACGTGTACAACATCGTCTCCGCCATCTTCGAGAACAAGGATTCTCTGGCCCACGACAAGGCCAAGGAGCTGGACCTGGATTTTGCCGCCTCTGTGACCAACGTGCCCTATCATCCCGGCGCTGCCAAGTACTTCGCTGAGAAGGGCTACGACGTGCCCACCAAGTAAGAAGCACACCCTGTGTGTGAAGCTGGGAACTACGGCGGATCTCCGCCGTAGTTCCTCGCGTATTTCCGGGCGTTCAGAAATCGTAAAGAGCGCCTGAAAACCAAAGGAGGAGGGACCCTATGGGCCTGCTGCACAAAAAGACGCCGCAGACATCGCCGGCGGACCGGGAGACGCACGACGCCTCCGTGGGAACGGCCGCCGACGTGGAAGCGGTGATGAAAAAATACGACCGGGAGTCCAACACCCGGGTCTGGGAGGGCCTGCCCAAGCTGGCCCTGCAGATTTTGATGGCGGCGTTCGCGGCGTACAGCATCGTGGACACCGTGTTTCTCAACACGCTGCAGGAGCGGCGACTGCCCATCTTCATGGGCATGATCCTGCTCATCGGCTTTCTGAACTTCCCCGCCCGCAAGGGCGACATCCGGGTGAACCACATGCCCTGGTACGACGCGGTCATCACGGTCCTGGGCTGCGGCGCGTTCTTCTTCTACGCCGTCAACGCCGAAAACGTCATCAAGATGTCCGCCCGGGTCATGCAGAACGACCTCTACATGATCATCGGCCTCATCGGCATCCTGGCCCTGGTGGAGCTGTGCCGCCGGTGTGTGGGACTGCCCATCCTGGTGGTGGCCGGCGTGCTGCTGGTGTACACCTTCTTCAACCTCATGGGCACCCCCAGCGTGGACCAGCTGAAGATGGCCCTCTACCAGGTGATCCGCACCATGTTCTACACCACCAACGGCATCTTCGGCGGCCCTGTCAGCGTGTGCGCCAAATTCATCGTGGTGTTCATCATCTTCGGCGCGTTCCTGGAGCGCACCGGCATCGCCAACTTCTTCATCAGCCTGGCCAACGCCGTGGCCGGCGCCGCCCCCGGCGGCCCCGCCAAGGTGGCCGTCATCTCCTCCGCCCTGTGCGGCATGGTGTCCGGCTCCTCCGTGGGCAACACCGTCACCACCGGCTCCGTCACCATCCCCATGATGAAGAAGACCGGCTACAAGGGCGAGTTCGCCGGCGCCGTGGAGGCCGCCGCCTCCACCGGCGGCCAGATCATGCCCCCCATCATGGGCGCCGCCGCCTTCCTCATGGCGGAGTTCACCGGCGAGGCCTACAAGACCATCGCCATGCGGGCCATCCTGCCTGCCGTGCTGTACTTCACCGGCATCTACATCGCCGTCCACCTGGAGGCCAAGAAGCTGGGCCTCAAGGGCATCCCCCGCAACGAGCTGCCCCGGCTGAGCCGTCTGATCCGGCGGATCTACCTGCTGGCGCCTCTGGTGCTGCTGGTGGTACTGGTGTCCACCAACACCTATACCATGGCCTACTCCGCGGCGCTGGCCATCGTGGCCACCATCGTGGTGAGCATCCCTGACATCATCGGCGGCGCCGTCCGGGGCGAGGGCGTGGGCCGCAGCCCCGCGGTCCGGGCGGGCCGGAGCATGTGGGATATGATCTTCCACTCCCTGGAGGGCGGCGCCAAGGGCTCCGTCACTGTGGCCGTGGCCTGCGGCGTGGCCGGCATCATCTCCGGCTGCATCACCGTGACGGGTCTTGCCTCCAAGCTCCTCAGCGCCATCGTGAACCTCTCCGGCGGCCACATGATGGTCGCCCTGGTGCTGACCATGCTCTGCTGCATCGTGCTGGGCATGGGCGTGCCCACCACCGCCAACTACTGCATCATGGCGGCCACCTGCGCCCCCATCCTGATGGACCCCTCCATCGGAGTGACCAAGATGGCGGCCCACTTCTTCGTGTTCTACTTCGGCATCGTGGCGGACATCACGCCGCCCGTGGCCCTGGCGGCCTACGCCGGCAGCGCCATCGCCAAGGCCCCGCCCATGCGCACGGCCCTCAATGCCACCAAGCTGGCCATCGCGGCGTTCATCGTCCCCTACATCTTCGCCATCAATCCCCAGATGCTGTTCGTGGACGTGTCCGGGGCCTTCGAGGTGGTGCAGATCGTCATCAGCTCCCTCTTCGGCCTCTTCGGCGTGGCGGCGGCCCTCAACGGCTTCCTCTACTGCCGGATCAACCCGCTGTTCCGTTTGCTGCTCGTTGCAGGCGGCCTGGGCATGATGGTCCCCGGCACCGTCACCGACGTGGTGGGCCTGGTGATCGTGGTGGCCATCGTCCTCATCCAGCGGCAGAGCGCCAAGCGGCTCTCCGCTGCAGCCTGATCCCTCTTTCTGTCTTCCAGTGCCGTCCCCGTTTTCGGGGACGGCATTTTTTTCTCCCGTTTCCTGGAACCATCCGCCCTGCTGGAACGTCTATGAGATAAGAGATGTCCGGCGCATCAGCGTGCGGAAATTTGTAACCGGTTTGTTGTTGCTTTGCGAACGTAACTGTACTAGCATGATTAATACAGTCGAAGAAGAACCATCGAAAGAGGAGAATCGAACATGTCTGAAGTCATGGAAAAGGATACCCTGGCCGGAGAGCAGACCCAGACGGCGGAAGCCCAGCAGGCAGCGGAGGTCCAGCAGGCGCCGGGGCGTGTGAGCCTCCGGGACAAGTGGAAGGCCATGCCCCGGAAAAAGCGGCGCAGGACCATCCGGCGGATCATCCTTCTGGCGGTGCTGGTGGCAGCGGCGGCAGGCGGGTACATGGTGTTCGGCCACAAGTCGGGGCCGGAGGCCACGGTGGTGACGGACACGGTGCAGTATGGCGCCATCACCTCCACGGTGGAGGGCAGCGGACTCACCAAGGCGAAAAAGAGCGAGACCATTACCCTCACCACCGCCGGTACGGTGCAGGAGGTACTGGTGACGGAGGGCCAGCAGGTCACTGCCGGCACTCCGCTGTTCGTCATCGACTCCGACGCTGCCCGGAAGGCCGTGGAGAAGGCCCGGACGGATGTGGAGGGCTATGAAAAGAAGCTCAGCACCCTGCAAAAGGACATCGCGGGGCTGAATCTGGCACCCACCTACTCCGGCAAGCTCATGGAGTGCGTCACGCTGAACCCCGGCGATCCCATCTCCAAGGATCAGAAGCTGGCCACCCTGGCCGACGACACCCGGCTGCGGCTGGAGCAGTATTACAGCTATGCCTACGCAGGCGATCTGAAGGTGGGGCAGACGGTGAACGTCTCCGTCCCGGCGCTGATGAGCTCCCTCACCGGTACGGTGGAGGCGGTGCACATGGTCAGCCGCATCACCCCGGAGGGGTCCAAGCTCTTCTCCGCGGAGATCGTGGTGAAAAACGACGGCGCCCTCACCGCTGACATGGCGGCCTCCGCCACGGTGACGGTGAACGGCGAGACGGTGTATCCCTATGAGCCGGGCAAGCTGGAGTATTACCGGGTGGGCGATCTGAAGTCCACCGTCAGCGGCACCGTCATCTCCAGCAATCTGGTGGACTACCTCCAGGTCAGCGCCGGCCAGGTGCTGGTGCGGATCGACGGCGAGGAGAGCGAGAGCGAGCTCTTCTCCGTCCAGCAGAGTTTGGACGAGGCCCGCAAGGCTCTGGAGACGGCCCAGAAGAACCTGGACAACTGCAACGCGGTGGCGCCCATCGACGGCACGGTCATCGGACTGATGCTCCAGCCCGGCCAGGAGGTGGAGGCCAACACCGCCGTCATCACCATTGCCGATACCTCCGTCATCACGGTGGAGGCCACGGTGGACGAGCGCAACGTCAGCTACATCAAACCCGGCATGACAGTGGACATCGATCAGTGGGGCACCCCGTTCATGGGCATCGTGGAGTCGGTGAGCCTGAACTCCAAGGCGGAGAATGGTGTGGCCAGCTATCCCATGGTCATTTCCGTGGAAAATCCCGACGGCACGCTGATGACCGGCAGCTACATCAATTACTCCTGCGTGGCCAGTGAAAACGACAACTGCCTGGTGGTGCCTATCCAGTGCGTCAAGACCGTGCCTCTGCCGGACGGCAATCCCGGCAGCGTGCTGTTCGTCCAGGGCGACCGGCCGGACAACGCCGTGGATCTGGAGACGCCGGTGGAGGGCGTGCCCGAGGGCTTCTGGGCGGTGCCGGTGGAGACCGGCATCTCCGATACCTATAATGTGGAGATCAAATCCGGCGTGGAGGAAGGAGCGGTCGTCTTCACGCAGGTGCAGACGGAAAGCTCCTGGATGTGAGAATATGCTGGTAACACTGAAAAACGTCTATAAGATATACAGCGAGGGCCTGGAGAGCGAGGTCCGGGCGCTGGACGGCGTGAGCCTGGACATCGACCGCGGCGAGTTCGTGGCGGTGGTGGGCCAGTCCGGCTCCGGCAAGTCCACCATGATGAACGTGCTGGGCTGCCTGGACATCCCCACCCGGGGCGACTACTTTCTGGACGGCACCGACGTCCGGGAGCTGACGGACCGGGAGCTGAGCCAGATCCGGAACAAGCAGATCGGCTTCATTTTTCAGCAGTATAACCTGATCCCAAGCCTCACCGTGCTGGAAAATGTGGAACTGCCCCTGATCTATCAGGGGGTGGGCGCCGATGACCGGCGGGACATGGCTCTGGAGGCGCTGGAGCGGGTAGGCCTTTCCGGCCGCCTGAAGCACCGGCCTCCGGAGATGTCCGGCGGCCAGCAGCAGCGGGTGGCCATCGCCCGTGCCATTGCCACCCATCCGCCCATCATCATGGCGGATGAGCCCACCGGTGCACTGGACTCCCACACCGGCCAGGAGGTGCTGCACTTCCTGCAGCAGCTCAACCGGGAGGGCACCACGGTGATCCTCATCACCCACGACAACGGCATCGCCGCCACCGCCCGCCGGTGCGTCCGGCTGGCGGACGGGAAGATCGTGGAGGACCGGCAGCAGGAGGTGGATTGGTTTTGAACATCCAGCAGGCCATGAAAATGGCATTTAAGTCCATTTTAGGCAACAAAGGACGATCCTTCCTCACCATGCTGGGCATCATCATCGGTATCGCATCGGTGATGACCATCGTCTCCACGGTCAACGGCATGAACCAGCAGTCCCTCAAGCAGTTCGAGGCCATGGGCACCAACCGCATCGATGTGCAGGCCAGTCTCTATAACGGGCAGAACGCCTTCGAGCCGCTGTACGACTACTGCAACGCCCTGGGCAGCGATCTGGTGCTGGGCGTCACGCCCGCCGCCAATTTCAGCGCCACGGTGGTCTACGGCTCCAAGAGCAACACGGCCATGCAGAAAAACCAGGAGAACATGTGGAACGGCGACGGCACCCAGAACACCAACGTGGCGCTGCCGCCGGACCTGTACTTCGGCAGCGACCAGTACGCCGTGTGCAACAAATTTACCATCGCCTCCGGCCGGGACCTGAGCAACATCGACATTCAAAACTACAACCAGGTGTGCGTGCTGGGGGCCCGGGCGGCCCAGAACTTTTTCAACTATGCCGACCCTGTGGGCCAGACCATGCAGGTCAACGGCCTGCCCTTTACGGTCATCGGCGTCTACGCGGAGAAGGACCCGGATTCCGCCTGGTCCATGGACAACATCATCGTCTTTCCATACAGCACCAGCCGCATCCTCAGCCCGGGGACGCAGATGAGCCAGTTCGTGGTGAAGGCCGCCTCCAACGAGGCGGCGGTGGAGGCCACCTCCCGGATCAGCGGCTTCCTTCAGGGCCTGACCAACAACGGTCAGAGCGGCTGGGGCTATGCCCAGAGCAACAACCAGTGGCAGAACTCCCAGAACGAGTACACGGCCATGCTCTCCATGGTCCTGGGCGGCATCGCCGCCATCTCGCTGCTGGTGGGCGGCATCGGCATCATGAACATCATGCTGGTGACGGTGACGGAGCGAACCCGGGAGATCGGCATCCGCCGGGCCATCGGCGCCCAGCGCAGCTCCATCGTCACCCAGTTCCTCATTGAGGCGGCCATGCTGTGCGGCATGGGCGGCGTCATCGGCATCAGCATCGGTACACTGGCCACCCGGGTGGCGGGAAAGCTGCTGATGAAAATCGACATCTGGCCCTCGGTGGGCATCACCCTGTGCGCATTTTTGCTGTCCGTGGCGCTGGGCGTGCTGTTCGGCATCTATCCGGCGGCCAAGGCGTCCAAGCTCCAGCCGGTGGAAGCGCTGCGGGCGGAATGAGTGAGAAGGAGAGAGGATATGAAGAAACGGATCATGACATGGCTCCTGGCGGTGTGCATGCTGTGCACGCTGATCCCCGGAGCCGCGGCGGCGGAGACCACCACCTTCGCGGATATCTCCGACCGGGACACCGCCGCAGCGGTGGAGACCCTGCGGCTGATGGACGTGCTGGACGGCTACGGCGACGGCACCTTCCGGCCCGGCGCGGTGCTGACCCGGGCGCAGTTCTGCAAAATGGCAGTATACGCCATGGGCGGGGAGGATGAGCTGGGGCTCTACCGCACCGTCACGGTGTTCCCGGACGTGAAGCCCTCCCACTGGGCCGCGGCCTACATCAACATGGCGGCCAAGGGCAAGCAGATCATCGCCGGCTATGCCGACGGGCTCTTCCACCCGGACCGCACGGTGACGGTGGGCCAGGCGGTGACCATCCTGCTGCGGATGCTGGACTACAAGGATGAGAACGTAGGCGGCGTGTGGCCGGACAGCTATATGGCGGTGGGCGCCACCATCGGCCTCACCGACGGCGTGGGCACCAACGGCAACGCCGCCCTCACCCGGGGGCAGGCGGCGCGCCTGTTTTTGAACCTGCTGCGCTCTGACAAGCGGGAGGGCGGCAGCTATGTCTCCACCCTGGGCACCCCGGTGACCAACACCATGCTCATCTCCGCCACCGCCACCGGGCCTGACGGCCGGGACAACGCCCTGCAGACCGCGGACGGCGCGGTGTATGCCCTGGCCTCCGGCAAGACCTCCAGCGGCATCCTCAACGGCCGCCGGGGCACGCTGGTG
>CALWXB010000055.1 GCA_944385405.1 uncultured Oscillospiraceae bacterium
CAGCACCATGCCGGCGGCGTCCTTGGCCACCTCCGTGCCGGTGATGCCCATGGCCACGCCGATGTCCGCCTGCTTCAAGGCCGGGGCGTCGTTGACGCCGTCGCCGGTCATGGCCACCAGGCAGCCCCGGTCCTGCCAGGCCCGGACGATGCGGATCTTGTGCTCTGGGGACACCCGGGCGTATACGGACACGCCGGGGACGAATTCCCGCAGCTCCTCGTCGCTCATGCCGTCCAGCACGGCCCCCTCCACCGCCTGGGTGCCGGGGGTCAGGATGCCGATCTCCCGGGCGATGGCGGAGGCGGTGACCTTGTGGTCGCCGGTGATCATGATGGGCCGGATGCCGGCGGCGATGCACTCCGCCACGGCGGCCTTGGACTCCTCCCGGGGCGGGTCCATCATGGCCACCAGACCCAGGAAGGTCAGGTGGTCCTCGTCATCCAGCGTGACGGCGGTGTCCTCCACCGGGCGGCAGGCAAAGGCCAGCACCCGCAGACCTTCCTGGGAGAACGCCTCGTTCACCCGCTCCACCTCCGCCCGCTCCTCCGGGGAGATGTCGCTGCGGTCCAGCAGCACGTCCACGGCGCCCTTGGTCACCATCATCAGTCCGCCGGAGAACCGGTGCACCGTGGACATCATCTTCCGGCCGGAGTCAAAGGGGATCTCCGTGAGGCGGGGCCAGCGGCTGCGGGTCTCCTCCTCGTCGATGCCGTAGGCCTCGCCCAGACGCACCAGCGCCACCTCCGTGGGATCGCCCACCTCGCCGCTTTCATTCACCGTGGCGTCGCTGCACAAAAGCGCCGTGCGCAGCAGCGGCTCCTGCAGCGCGTCGTTGAAATCCGCCTCACCGGCGGAGACGATCCGCCCGCCGGTGTAGAGCTTCTGGACGGTCATCTTGTTCTGGGTCAGGGTGCCGGTCTTGTCGGAGCAGATCACGGACACGCTGCCCAGGCCCTCCACCGCCTGGAGCTTGCGGATGATGGCGTTCTCCCGGGCCATCTTCCGGGTGCCGAAGGAAAGCACGATGGTGACGATGGAGGACAGGGCCTCCGGGATGGCCGCCACCGCCAGCGCCACGGCAAAGAGGAAGGCGTTCATCACGTCCTCCTTCCGCCACAGCACGCTGACGGCGAACAGGATGCCGCACAGGATCAGAATGCCGATGGAGAGCTTCCGGCCGAACTGGTCCAGGCTGATCTGCAGCGGCGTCTTTTTCTCCTCCGTGCTCTTGAGCAGGGCGGCGATGCGGCCCATCTCCGTGTCCATGCCGGTGCCCGTCACCAGGAACTTCGCCCGGCCGTAGGTGACGAAGCTCCCGGAGAAGACCATGTTGGTCCGGTCTCCCAGGGGCGCGTCCCCGGGGATCTCCGCCGTCTGCTTTTCCACCGGCAGGCTCTCGCCGGTGAGGGCGCTCTCGGCGCACTTGAGGCTGGCACACTCCAAAAGCCGCCCGTCAGCGCAGACGAAGTCTCCCGCCTCCAGCACCGCCACGTCGCCGGGCACCACGTCCCGGCCCGGGATCTGCACCACCTGGCCGTCCCGCACCACCTTGGCGGTGGGGGCGGACATCTGCTTGAGGCTGTCCAGGGAGGCGGCGGCCTTCACCGTCTGCACCGTGCCCAGCACGGCGTTCATGGTGATCACCGCCAGGATGACCGCCATGCTCTCCACGTTCCCCAGCGCCGCGGACACCACCGCCGCCAGGATCAGGATCACCACCAGGAAGTCCGCGAACTGCTCCAGGAAGATCCGAAGCACGCTCTGGCGCTTCCCGGACTGCAGCTCGTTGGGGCCGTACTGCGCCAGCCGCCGGGCGGCCTCCTCCCCGCTCAGCCCTCCGTCGCTGCAGGCAAGGTCCCGCAGCAGCTCCACTCTGCTTTTCTGCCAAATCCCTTTTTCCATTGCAGTTTTCTCCTTTCGGCAAACGCGCAAAAACGGCGAGACTTTTGCGCCAATGCCCTGCATTGATACAAAAGTCTCGCCGTTTCAATCCGTAGCGGAGCCGAAGCCCGTATTGACGCCAGCGGATACACATTTCTGTGCCAGCTACTCCCTTTTCTACCGGGCAACTATACACAGATTTTTTCCATTTGTCAAGGGGATATCCGGGGAAATCCGGATTTTTTCCGTTGCCCCGCACTTCCCCGGGTGGTACACTGGGGAAAAAGGAGGGATCTTCATGCGCACAGCGCTTATCCAGATGCCCGTCACCGGAGACAAGCAGGCCGACGTCCGCACCGCCGTCCGCCAGCTCCACCAGGCAGCGGACCACAAAGCTCAGATCGCCGTGCTGCCGGAGATGTTCTGCTGTCCCTATCGAAATGACTGCTTCCGGGCCTACGGGGAGGAGGCCGGCGGCCCGGTGCAGACCGTGCTCTCCGAGACGGCGGCAGCCCGGGGGCTGTACGTCGTGGGCGGCTCCATCCCGGAGCTTGCCGGCGGGAAGGTCTACAACACCAGCTTCGTCTACGGCCCCGACGGCCGTCAGCTGGCCCGCCACCGCAAGGCCCACCTCTTCGACATCGACGTCCCCGGCGGCCAGCGCTTTTTCGAGTCCGACACCCTCTCCCCCGGCAACGCCGTCACCACCTTCGAGACAGAATTCGGCACCATGGGCCTTTGCATCTGCTTCGACCTGCGCTTCGAGGAGCTGGCCCGGTGCATGTGCCTGCGGGGCGCCCGGGCGATCTTCGTCCCCGCCGCCTTCAACATGACCACCGGCCCCGCCCACTGGGAGCTGCTGCTGCGCCAGCGGGCGGTGGACAACCAGTGCTTTCTCGTCGGCGTCTCCCCCGCCCGGGACGAGCACGCCTCCTACGTGGCCTACGGCAACTCCCTGGCTGCGGACCCCTGGGGCACGGTGCTGTGCCGGGCAGGGGCGGAGCCCGCCATTTTGTACGCGGATCTGGACCTGGAGCGCATCGACGCGGTGCGCCGCCAGCTGCCCATCCTCTCCGCCCGGCGCACGGATCTCTACGAGGTGCGGGAGGTATGAGCGGGACGTTCCAGGCAGTGTATGATGTCGTGCGGCGCATCCCGGCGGGCCGGGCCGCCGCCTACGGACAGATCGCCGCCCTGGCGGGCTTTCCCCGCCGGGCCCGGATGGTGGGCTACGCCCTTGCCGCCTGCCGGGACAGCACCGTCCCCTGCCACCGGGTGGTGGACCGGCTGGGGCACACGAAGCCCTGCTTCGACGTCCACGCCCCCGGCACCCAGCGGGCATTGCTGGAGGCGGAGGGCGTCCCCTTCCGCCCCGACGGCACGGTGGACCTGGACCGGTGCCGGTGGGACGGGACCTGAAGATACAAAATGCGCCGGAGACCCTGGGGGTCTCCGGCGCATTTGCCGTTCAATATTCGTAATCCACGGCCACCCGGTCCGTCCGGATGGACTTGCACAGCGCGGACACCGCCTGGTGCCGGGGATCGGCCTTGTAGGCCGCCAGGTCCTCCAGGGAGTCGAAATCGCTGACCAGGACCGCGTCGTAGTTGCCCTGGCCCACGTTCCGGGCCACCTCGCAGCCGCGCAGCTGGGGCACCACGCCCATGAGGCCCCGCAGCCCCTCCAGGAAGTCCGCCTGCTCCGCTTCCGTGCCGGGGCGGAACTTCCACATCACGATGTGCCGGATCATGCTCAGGCCTTCCGGGCGTTGTACGCCTCGATGCCCCGGCCCAGGATCTCCACGCCCCGGGCGATGTCGGCGGGATTGGTGACGTAGGCGATGCGGATCTTGTTGCGGCCGTCGGCGGGGTTGGAGTAGGAGCCCTCGGCGGGGGTGAACATCACCGTCTCGCCCTGGTCGTCGAACTCCTCCAGCAGGAAGTACTGCAGCTTCTCGGCGTCGTCCACCGGCAGCGTGGCCATGATGTAGAACGCGCCCTCGGGGGAGTTGAAGGTGACGCCGGGGAGCTTGGAAAGGCTCTCCACCAGGGTGTCCTTGCGCTGCTCGTACTGGGAGAGCACATCGGCGTAGTAATCGGGCTTGAGGAGGTTATACATGGCGGCGGCGCCGGCCTGCTCCAGCGTGGCGATGCACAGTCGGCTCTGGCAGAGCTTGGAGGCCTCCAGGATCAGCTGCTGGTTCCGGGTCACCAGGGTGCCCACCCGGGTGCCGGTGGCGGAAAAGCGCTTGGACACGGAGTCCACCACCACGATGTTCTCCGCGGCGTCGTCATACTCCAGCATGGTGGACACCCGCCGGCCGCCGTAGACGATCTCCCGGTAGACCTCGTCGCTGATGAGGAAGAGATCATGCTCCTTGGCGATGTCCACCATGGTGCGCCGCTCCTCCTCGCTGAGCACCACGCCGGTGGGGTTGCCGGGGTTGGTGATGAGGATGGCCCGGGTGTGCTCGTTGATGAGGGGCTCGATGCGGCTGCGGTCGGCGTAGTGATAGCTCTCCTCCGCCGTGGTGGGGATGGGCCGGATCACGCCGCCGGTGATGCGGATGAAGGTGTCGTAGTTGGGATAGTAGGGCTCCGGCACCAGCACCTCGTCGCCGTCGTCCAGGATGCAGCTCATGATCATCTGCAGCGCCTCGCTGCCACCGAAGGTGGCCAGGATATCGTCGCAGCTGATCTCACAGCCCAGGCGCTGATAGTAATCCCGCACCGCCTCCAAAAACGCGGGGATGCCGGGAGCGGGGGCGTATGCCACAACCTTGTCCTCAAAGTTCCGGACGGCGTCGAAGAACACCTCGGGGGTCTCGATGTCCGGCTGGCCGATGTTCAGGTGGTGGACCTGGATGCCCCTTGCCGCTGCCGCCACCTCACAGGGGTAAAACTTCCGGACAGGGGACAGTCCGCACGCCTCGACCTTGCGGGAAAATTTCATGGTTGTGGCCTCCAATCAAAACATTCATGATATACACCGCGGGGCCGCAGCCCCGCAAAATAGCCGGCACGCTGCCGGTAGCCTTTATTGTATCACGGTTTTTCAAGTTGTCAACCGTTTTTCGCATAGGGGGGTATGAAAAAAAGGAGCGGCAAGCCGCTCCTTTTTCAAAATTCTCACAGGTCCTCCCCGTCGGAGACCGGGAAGGGCGGCTCATCGCCGCTGCCGGAAGCACCCATCTGCATCTCCTGCCACTGGGCCCGGGTGATGAGCAGCTGCCGGGGCTTGGAGCCCTCGAAGGGGCCCACGATGCCCCGCTCCTCCATCTGGTCCACCAGACGGGCGGCCCGGGAATAGCCCAGCTTCAGACGCCGCTGCAGCATGGACACGGAGGCCTGTCCCGTCTCCAGCACCATCTCCACGGCGGCGGGCAGCAGCTCGTCCCCCTCCTCGTCGGAGGGATCGGACGCGCCGGAGGCGGCGGACTTGCCGCCCTTCTCCTTCTCCTGCAGGGACTCCTCGATCTTGGCCATGACCTCGTCGGAGTACTGGGCCTCGCCGCTCTCCTTGACGAAGGACACCACCTCCTCGATCTCCTCCGGGGAGATGAAGCAGCCCTGGACCCGGGTGGGCTTGCCGCCGCCCAGGGGGGCGTAGAGCATGTCGCCCTTGCCCACCAGCTTTTCCGCGCCGGTGGTGTCCAGAATGATCCGGGACTCCAGGGAGGAGGCCACGGCGAAGGCGATGCGGCTGGGGATGTTGGCCTTCATGAGGCCGGTGATGACATCGGCGGAGGGCCGCTGGGTGGCGATGACCAGGTGCACGCCGGCGGCGCGGCCCATCTGGGCCACCCGGCAGATGGATTCCTCCACCTCCTTGGCGGCCACCAGCATCAGGTCTGCCAGCTCGTCGATGACCACCACCACGGCGGGCATGGTCTCCAGGTCCTCCCGGGCCCGGGCCAGCTTGTTGAACTCCTCCAGCTTCTTGACGCCGTGCTCGGAGAAGGTCTTGTACCGCTTCATCATCTCGAACACCGCCCACTGCAGGGCGCCGGCGGCCTTCTTGGGGTCCGTCACCACCGGGATCAGCAGGTGGGGGATGCCGTTGTAGGGGGCCAGCTCCACCATCTTGGGGTCCACCATGATGAAGCGCACCTCGTCGGGGGTGGATTTGTAGAGCAGGCTGATGATGAGGGAGTTGGTGCACACGGACTTGCCGGAGCCGGTGGTGCCGGCGATGAGCACGTGGGGCAGCTTTTCGATGTTGCCGATGACGTTGCGGCCGCCGATGTCCCGGCCCAGGGCGAAGGCCACGTGGGAGGGATGCTGGGTGAAGTCCCGGGACTCGATGACGTCCCGGATCAGCACCGGCGTCACGGACTTGTTGGGCACCTCGATGCCCACCACGGAGATCTTGTCCGGAATGGGGGCGATGCGCACGCCGGTGGCCCCCAGGGCCAGGGCGATGTCGTCGGCCAGGTTCGTGATCTTGCTGAGCTTGACGCCCTGGTCCAGGACGAATTCGTACCGGGTGACGGCGGGGCCGTGGATCACGTCTCCGGCGGTGGCGTCCACGCCGAAGCTGGTGAGGGTCTCCGCCAGGCGGCGGGAGTTGTTGCGCAGCTCCGCCCCGGCCTCCACGTGGTTCTCGCTGCGGTTTTCATGCAGCAGGGTGATGGGGGGATAGCGGTAGGCGCTCTCCTCCGTCTCCAGCTTCTGCTGGATCTCGGCGGTGACGGCGGCGGTCTGCTCCGCCACCTCCCGGGCGGTGTCCCGCTTTTCCTTCCGGGCAGAGGGCTCCTGTGCGGGCACAGTCTCCTGCGCGGGGGCCTCCCGCACAGGTGCTTCCCGCACCGGCTCCGGCGCAGGAGATGCGGGCACCGGCTCCGGGGCGGGCACGGTGCGCGCAGGAGACGCCGCCGGAGCGGCGGCCGTCTGCTCCGCCAGGACCTGGTCCGGGGTCTGCTGGCCCTCGGATTTATGCCGGAAGAAGCCGGTGAACCGGCCTTCCCGGGCAGGCTGGACCGGCTGGGCAGGGATGGCGGGGACGGCGGGCCGGGCTGCCGGCGCGTCGTCCAGAGCGAAGTCGATCTGGGGCCGGGCAGCCTCGCCGCCGCGGCGGCGGGGAGGTGGCTCCGGGGCGGCGGGGCGCTCCGGCTCCGACTCTTCCTGGTAGCGCACCCGCTGGCGGTGCTTTTCCAGCAGCGCCGCCGGGGTCAGGTGCAGCGCCGCCATGGCCAGCACCAGCTCCACCACGATGAAGATGATGGCGGAGGCGAAGGGCGAGAACACCGCCGCGAAGCCCTCCGCCAGCGCGCCGGACAGGGCGCCGCCGGAGATCATGCCCCGGCCGGAGAGCCACAGGTCCCGCAAAATGGTGATGGATGGGGTGTAGTCCTCCCGGCACAGCAGCAGGTGCGCCACCGCGCCGAAGAACACCGGCAGCAGCAGCGCGCAGGTCACCCGCAGCTGCACGGGGCGGCCGTGGTGCCGCAGCAGCACCAGCCCCGCCAGCAGCAGCGCCGGGGCGGCAAGCCAGTAGCCGTAGCCCAGCAGGCCCTTGAGGACGTTGGCCAGCCAGTCGATGAAGATGGCGCTGATGCCCAGATAGCTCACCAGGACGCACAGTGTCAAAACCAGCAGCACCGCGCCCCCCACCTCCCGGCGGATGGGGCGCTTCTGGGGCTGCCGTCCTTTGGCGGAACGGCCGGAGCCGCCGCTTTTTTTCGTCGCAGTGGATTTCTTTCGTGTCGTGGATGCCACGGTCATACCTCCATGGAAACGGTCATTTGCCCAGCAGCGCCAGCACCAGCGTCAGCGCGCCGGCAGCCCAGCAGTAATACGCGAACCAGCCGAAGCGGCCCTTGTCGGCGATCATCCGCAGCAGCCGGATGCAAAGGTATCCCACCACCGCCGCCACGGCCACGCCCACGATGTACACCGGCACGTCGGCCCAGATGATCCCGGCCTCCACGGCGTCCTTCAGGCTCAGAATGTTGGCCCCCAGGATGGCGGGGATGGACAGGAGGAAGGAAAAGCGCACGGCGAACTTCCGGTCAAAGCCCAGGAAGCACCCGGCGGTGATGGTGGTGCCGGAGCGGGAGATGCCGGGGCAGGTGGCGATGCCCTGGGCCACGCCCACCAGCAGCACATCCAGCAGCGTGGCGGACTTTTCGTTCTTGCGGCCCTTCTTCACCCGGTCGCTGGCAAAGAGCAGGCAGCCGGTGACCGCCAGGGCGGCGGCGATGAAGTAGAGGTTCTCCCCCAGGCCCTCCACCAGGTCCTTCACCGGCAGCACCGCGAACAGCGGCAGCGTGCCCACGATGATCAGCAATATCATCCGCCGGGCGGGGGGCACGGGGGTGGGGGTGGTGCCCCGGACCAGATCCCGGGCCCCGCCCACCAGCTCCGCGATCATGTCCCTGATGTCCTGCCAGTAAGCCACGAACACGGCGATCAGCGTGCCCAGGTGCAGCAGCACGTCGTAAAAGTCCGGCACCTCAATGGACCTCGTGGAGAGCAGATGCTCCGCGATGGCCAGATGGCCGGAGCTGGAGATGGGCAGAAATTCCGCCACGCCCTGGATCAGGCCCAGCAGAACAGAAGAGAGCAACGACATTGCACTCACGCTCCTTTTCATTGGATCTCGAAGAAATTTGCATACATGGATACTATATCATGCCGGTTTGGCAAATTCCAGTTCTATTTGCGCACATGATGAAAAAACGGCGGGACCGCCGTACAGGCGGTCCCGCCGGGTCCCTTCACTTTTCCGTCAGCTTTTCCAGGGCGGCCCGGGCCGCGGCCTGCTCGGCCTCCTTCTTGCTGCGGCCGCTGCCGCTGCCCGCCAGCTCCCCGTTGAGCAGCACCTCCGCCAGGAAGGTCTTGGCGTGGTCCGGCCCCTGCTCCCCGGCCATGCGATAGGTGAGCACCTGGTCCGCCTGCCGCTGCACCAGCTCCTGGAGGGTGGTCTTGTAATCCCGGCGGCGCTCCTCCACCGCCTCTTCCTTCTCTGCGTCCAGCAGACACCGGTGGATCAGCGCCGAGGCGGCGGCAATGCCGCCGTCCAGATACACCGCCGCGAACACGGCCTCCGTGGCGTCGGCCAGGATGGAGGTGCGCTGGCGGCCGCCGCCGGCCTCCTCGCCCCGGCCCAGCTTCAGATACCGGCCCAGGTCCAGCTTCCGGGCCACCTCATAAAGGCTCTGCTCGCACACCAGCGCCGCCCGGATCCGGGTCAGGTCCCCCTCCGGCAGGTCCGGATGCTGGGCAAAGAGGAATTCCGCCGTCACGAAGCCCAGCACGGAATCCCCCAGAAACTCCAGCCGCTCGTTGCTGTGCAGGTGGGCGGAGCGGTGCTCATTGGCGTAGGAGCTGTGGCTGAGGGCCTCGCTGAGCAGCGCGGGGTTGTGAAAGACGTAATTGAGTTTTTGTTCCAGTTCCTCCATGACGGTCCTCTCCAAAAGAAAGCCCCGCGCCATCGCGGGGCTTCCCTGTCGTGCTTATTTCTGTTTTCCGGCGATGTAGTTCACCGCGTCGCCCACGGTCTTCAGGGTGCCCAGCTCTTCCTCTGAGACTTCCCCGATCTCGAACTCCTCCTCCATGGCCATGACCAGCTCCACCACATCCACGGAGTCGGCGCCCAGGTCCCGGTCAAAGTCCGTGTCCATGGTCACCTCGTCCGGCTCCAGGGCAAACTGCTCCGCCACCAGATCCCGCATGGTCTGGAAGATCTCTTCCACCGACATGATCCTCACTCCTTGGCTCGTTGTCCTTGTTGGGGTAATCATACGGCAAGAGGCGCGCGTCTGTCAAGGGGGTTTACGCTTTTTCTGCCGGGCGCTCCACCTTCATCAGCGCCACGTTGGCCTCCACGTCGGCGATGAAGCCGCTTTCGGCATATTCCTTGGCCCGGAGGATGGCGTTGCAGGCGGCCCGGGCGTCGGAGGAGCCGTGGGCCTTGATGACGGGACGGCAGATCCCCAGGAAGGGCGTGCCGCCGGTCTCCCGGGGGTCCAGCTTCTTCTTCAGGGCGCCCAGGTCCCCCTTGATGAGGAGCGCGCCCAGCTTGGTGCGGAGATTGGACAAAAACACACCCTTGAGCTGGCGCAGCAAAAAGCCGCTGGTGCCCTCCATGCACTTGAGCATGATGTTGCCGGAGAAGCCGTCGGCCACCACCACGTCGGCCTGGCCCTCCATGGCGGCATTGGCCTCCACGTTGCCCACGAAGCGGATGCGGCCCGCCGCGTCCGCCTCCTGGAGCAATGCATACGCCTCATGGCGCAGGGTGTCGCCTTTTTCAGCCTCGGCGCCGATGTTCAGAAGGCCCACCCGGGGCTCCGCCACACCCAGCACCCGCTTGGCGTAGTAGCTGCCCAGGTACGCGAACTGCAGCAGGTACTCCGGCGTGCACTCGGCGTTGGCGCCGCAGTCGCAGAGGATGGCCTGTCCCTTGGCGGTGGGGAACACCGGCCCCATGGCCGCCCGGCGGATACCCCGGATGCGCTTGACCAGCAGCGTGGCGCCGGCAAGCAGCGCGCCGGTGGACCCGGCGGAGACGAAGGCGTCCCCCGCGCCCTCCTTGAGGAGATTCAGGCCTACGGTGAGGGAGGAATCCTTCTTCACCTTGAAGGCCGTGGCGGGATCGTCGGCGATCTCCACCACCTCCCGGGCGTCCCGGACCTCCACCCCGGCGGGCAGGGTCTTTTCGCCGCAGGCCTCCACGGCCCGCAGCACCTCCTCCGCCCGGCCCACCAGGATGATCTCCACCCCGTGGAGCCTGTGGGCCTCCAGCGCGCCCTGGACCAGGGCCTGGGGAGCGTTGTCGCCGCCCATTGCGTCTACGATGATCTTCATGGAAGGACCTCCTCCTGCAAAGCGTCGATGACGGCCAGAGACCGCGCCGACAGCTCCGCGTTTTTATTCCGCTTCCCCTTGACCCGGTGGTCCAGGGGAGGCATGATGCCGAAGTTGATGTTCATGGGCTGGAAGGACGCCA
>CALWXB010000056.1 GCA_944385405.1 uncultured Oscillospiraceae bacterium
GGCGCACCCCGTATCCTTTAGCTGCCCCAATACAAGCGGTCTATCCCGGCGCGTCCCCTCATAGACTGGACCATCACATCCGAGAGGTGACGCTATGACGATCCAGACCTGCAACGAGGTGCTGCTGGAGGGACTGGCCCTGACGGAGCCGGAGCGGTCCCACGAAAACCACGGTGCCGTCTTTTACCGCTTCCTTCTCCAGGTGCCCCGGCTCTCCGGCGCGGCAGACACCCTGCCCGTGCTGGTGTCTCAGGCGCTCCGGGACGGCGTGGCCGCCGGGGAGACGCTGCGCCTCTCCGGGCAGCTGCGGTCCTTCAACAACCGCAGCGGCGTGGGCAGCCGCCTGGTGCTCACCGTGTATGCCAAGGAGCTGCTCCCCGCCGCGGGGACAGCCTGCAACCAGATCCTGCTCCACGGCACCGTGTGCAAGCCCCCCATCTTCCGCCGCACGCCTCTGGGCCGCAGTATCTGCGATCTGATGCTGGCGGTACCCCGGCGGTACGGCCGGGCGGACTACCTGCCGGTGATCACCTGGGGACAGGTGGCCCTGCGGGCCAGTCTTCTGGAGGTAGGGGAATCATTGGCCCTGGAGGGCCGGGTGCAGAGCCGCATCTACCACAAGGTCACCGACGACGGCACCACGCAGGAGCGGACCGCCTATGAGGTCTCCGCCATGCGCCTGCTGCCGCCGGACGACTCCCTGCAGGACCCAGCATAGTACACAAAACGGCCCCTGCGTCCAGGCGGACGCAGGGGCCGTTTCCTTACTTTGTGGGGAATCCGAAAACGCCCCGGGTCTCGAAGAGATAGGTGAGGAATCCCGCAGGGTAGCGGATGAACTTCCCCGCCTCCAGCAATCCCAGGATCTCCTCCAGGGTGGCCCAGCGGACCTCCCGGACCTCCTCCGGCTGCAGCGTCAGCTCCTCCAGCGCCACGTCCCGGGTCACCAGATAGAAATCGTCGAAGCCCCCGGGGAAATTCACCGTCACCGTGGGACGGCAGCCCGTCAGATCCAGGGGATACCCCAGCTCCTCCCGGAACTCCCGCTCCGCGCCCTGGCGGCTGGTCTCCCCGGCGTCCACACCCCCGCCCACGGACACGTCCCAGTATCCCGGCCAGATCACCTTCTCCGGCGTCCGACGCTGGATCAGCATCCGGCCCTGCCGGTCAAAGAGGCACACGTGGACCACCGTCCGGTACTCCCCGGGGCCCTTTTTCCCGTACCGCTCCGCCGTTTTGCCCAGGGGGACGCGGTTTTCATCGTACAGATCCACCAGTTCCATAGGGAGCCTCCTCACTGACGGCGGGCGGTGCGGTACTCGTCGCCCCGGCGGTAAAAGGGACAAGCGTCGGCGGCCCGGCGGAGAAAGCGCTCCATCTCGTCCTCGTCCAGGTCCATGGTGCAGTACCACACGTCCGCCTCATCGTCGTAATCGTAATAGACGCACTCTTCACAATTGGAAGCCATCCAATCACCTCTCCGGCAGTATACCACACTTCCTTCGCCGTTCCAAGAGCCTCCCGCCGGGCCCGGATGCAAAAAAATCATGGGAAATCCCGCTGATCCCGGTCAAATTCCTTGACAGGACCGGGGGAAAGCCCGTAAAATGGGACACAGTTTCGGGCCGACGGCCCACACGGAAGGATTTGAGGGCATACCGATGAAAACACCATTTGTGACGAAGGAGCAGCTGGAGGACATCGTCCGGCGCTATCCCACTCCATTTCATATCTACGACGAGGCGGGCATCCGGGAAAACGCCCGGCGGCTGAAGGCCGCCTTTGCCTGGAACCCCGGCTACCGGGAGTATTTTGCCGTGAAGGCCACGCCCACCCCCGCCATTTTGAAGCTCCTCAAGGAGGAGGGCTGCGGCTGCGACTGCTCCTCTGAGGCAGAGCTGCTGATGGCGGAAAAGTGCGGCGTCACCGGGGAGAACATCATGTTCTCCTCCAACAACACCCCCGCCGAGGAGTTTCAGCTTGCCCACCGGCTGGGCGCCATCATCAACCTGGACGACATCACCCTGGTGGATTACCTGGCCGAATCCATCGGCCAGATCCCCAAGAAGATCTGCTGCCGCTACAACCCCGGCGGCGTCTTTACCCTGGCGGAGACCCGGGAGGGCTTCCAGGTGATGGACAACCCCGGCGACGCCAAGTACGGCATGACCCGGGAGCAGATCGCGGAGGCTTTTACCCGCCTCCACGCCATGGGCGCCCAGGAGTTCGGCATCCACGCCTTCCTGGCCTCCAACACCCTCTCCAACGAGTACTACCCCGCCCTGGCCCGGATCCTCTTCCAGCTGGCGGTAGAGCTCCAGGCGGAGACCGGCGTCCATGTCACCTTCATCAACCTCTCCGGGGGCATCGGCATCCCCTACCGCCCCGAGCAGCCCGCCAACGACATCGCCGCCATCGGCGAAGGCGTCCGGAAGGCCTATGAGGAGATCCTGGTGCCCGCGGGCATGGGGGACGTGGCCCTCTATACCGAGCTGGGCCGCTTCATGCTGGGGCCCTACGGCCATCTGGTCACCCGGGTCATCCACGAAAAGCACATCTACAAGGATTACGTAGGTGTGGACGCCTGCGCCTGCAACCTGATGCGCCCCGCCATGTACGGCGCCTACCACCACATCACCGTCATGGGCAAGGAGGACCTGCCCTGCGACCACAAGTACGACGTGGCCGGCGGCCTGTGCGAGAACAACGACAAATTTGCCGTGGACCGGATGCTGCCCAAGGTGGACATCGGGGACCTGCTGGTGATCCACGACACCGGCGCCCACGGCCACGCCATGGGCTACAACTACAACGGCAAGCTCCGCTCCGCCGAGCTGCTGCTGCGCACCGACGGCAGCGTGGAGCTGATCCGCCGGGCCGAGACCATCGACGATTACTTCGCCACCCTGGTGTGGTGATAAAAAAGAGGACCGCTCTGCGGTCCTCTTTTTTTCAGCTTTTCATCGGGTAGGGATGATCTCGATCCAGTACCCGTCGGGGTCCGTGATGAAGTAGATCCCCATCTCCGGGTTTTCAAAGCAGATGCAGCCCATCTCCGCGTGACGGCGGTGAGCGGCCTCATAGTCGTCCGCCCGGAGGGCCAGGTGGAACTCGCACTCCCCCAGGTCGTACTTCTGGGGATGGTCTTTGAGCCATGTCAGCTCCAGTGTGAAGTCCGTCCTGCCGTCCCCCAGATACACCAGGACGAACCGGCCGTCGGGGGCCTCCTTCCGGCGCACCGGCTCCAGGCCCAGGGCCTCCTTATAGAACGCCAGGGACTTGTCCAGATCGGAGACATTGAAATTGAAATGGTTGAATGTCAGCATCGTATCACCTCGCCGCCAGTATACCATGCTCCGCGCCGCCGGCGCAAGCCCTGGTGCCGCCGCTCTTTCCCCTTCTGCACAAGTCTGGCAGAAAAAGAGCGTCGTTTTCCGTCGTTTTTCTGTTTGACGGAGAGGGGACGGCGTGATACACTCTCAATAGTTAGAAGATGCTAACTTTTGGAGGTGCTGAACTATGACACTGGACCTGCTGCCCATCGGGCAGGACGCCGTGATCACCGCCGTGGGCGGCGAGGGCGCGCTGCGCTGCCGCCTTCTGGATATGGGCCTCATCCCCCGCACCGTGGTGCGGGTGGAGAAGGTGGCCCCCCTGGGCGACCCCATCGAGCTGCGGGTGCGGGGCTACGCCCTGTCCCTGCGCAAGGAGGACGCCCGGAACATCCAGGTGGAGGTGCACGAGGCATGATCTTTGCACTGGCCGGCAATCAAAACTGCGGCAAGACCACTCTATTCAACCAGCTCACCGGCTCCAACCAGCACGTGGGCAACTTCCCCGGCGTCACCGTGGACCAGAAGTCCGGCGCCGTCCGGGGCCAGAAGGACTGCACGGTGGTGGACCTGCCGGGCATTTACTCCATCCGGCCCTATACGCCGGAGGAGATCGTCACCCGGGATTTCATCCTGAACCAGAAGCCCGACGGCATCATCAACATCGTGGACGCCACCAACATCGAGCGGAACCTCTACCTCACGCTGCAGCTGATGGAGATGCGCATCCCCATGGTGCTGGCGCTGAACATGATGGACGAGGTGTCCAGCGGCGGCGGCACCATCAACGTCAAGGCCATGTCCCAGGCTCTGGGCATCCCGGTGGTACCCATCTCCGCCGTGAAAAACGAGGGCGTGGAAGAGCTGATCCGCACCGCCGTGCACACCGCGCGCTCCCGGACCTATCCGGCGGTGTACGACTTCTGCTCCCCCGGCCCGGTGCACCGCTGCATCCACGCCGTAGTCCACCAGATCGAGGACCACGCCGAGGCGGCGGGCATCCCTGTACGCTTTGCCGCCACCAAGCTCATTGAGGACGACCCGGACATCCTGGAGCGGCTGGAGCTGGACCAGAACGAGCTGGAGCTCATCGAGCACAGCGTCCAGGAGATGGAGAGCGAATGCGGCATGGACCGCAACGCCGCCCTGGCCGACATGCGCTACACCTTCATCGAATCCGTCTGCCGGGACACGGTGGTCAAGTGCCGGGAATCCAAGGAGCGCCGCCGCAGCGAGGCCATCGACCGGGTGGTGACGGACCGGATCTGGGCCCTGCCCATCTTCTTCGGCATCATGATGGCCATTTTCTACCTCACCTTCAACGTCATCGGCGCCTTCCTCTCGGACCTGCTGGCCGCCGGCATCGACGCCCTCACCGCCGCGGTGGACGCGGGGCTCACCGCCTACGGCCTCAACCCCGTGGTCCACAGCCTGGTCATCGACGGCGTGTTTGCCGGCGTCGGCAGCGTGCTGAGCTTCCTGCCTCTCATCGTAGTGCTGTTTTTCTTCCTCTCCATCCTGGAGGACACCGGCTATATGGCCCGGGTGGCCTTCGTCATGGACCAGCTGCTGCGCAAGATCGGCCTCTCCGGCCGCAGCATCGTGCCCCTGCTCATCGGCTTTGGCTGCTCCGTCCCCGCCATCATGTCCACCCGGACCCTGGCCTCGGAGCGGGACCGGCGGATGACGATCCTCCTGACCCCCTTCATGAGCTGCTCGGCCAAGATCCCCATCTACGTGGTGTTCTCCGCCGCCTTTTTCCCGGATCACGCGGGACTGGTGATGATCGGGCTGTATCTCACCGGCATCCTGGTGGGCATCCTGGCGGCCAAGGTACTGGGGGCCACTGCCTTCCGGGGCAATCCCGTGCCCTTTGTCATGGAACTGCCCAACTACCGCTTCCCCTCCGCCCGCAGCGTGGGGCAGCTGTGCTGGGACAAGGCCAAGGACTTCCTCACCCGGGCCTTCACCATCATCTTCGTGGCCACCATCATCGTCTGGTTCCTCCAGACCTTCGATACCCGGCTGAATCTGGTCACCGACAGCGCCCAGAGCCTCCTGGCCACCGTGGGCGCGGTCCTGGCGCCCCTCTTCGCCCCCCTGGGCTTCGGGGACTGGCGGGTCTCCACCGCCCTCATCACCGGCTTCATCGCCAAGGAATCCGTGGTCTCCACCCTGGGTATCCTCACCGGCTCCGGCGCCGGTGTCTCCGCCGAGGCCCTGGGCACCCTCTTCACCCCGGCAGCCGCTGCCGGCTTCCTGGTGTTCACCCTGCTCTACACCCCCTGTGTGGCAGCTATCTCTGCTGTGAAGCGGGAGCTGCGCTCCGGCTGGAAGGCCGCAGGCGTGGCCCTTTGCCAATGCCTGGTGGCTTGGGCCGCAGCCTTTGTGGTCTATCACATCGCCCTGATCCTCTTATAAAGGAGGCACTTATGCTGGAAACGCTGATTTTGCTGGGTCTTGGCATCTGGCTGGCACTGGCTCTGCGGGCCTGCGCCAGCCGGCGCGGCGGCTGCAGCGGCAGCTGTGAGGAGTGCAATCACGCCTGCCGGCAGCGGAAATGACCCCGCCTCCCCCTTTTTGTGTATTTTATACATTCCGCCTGTCTTTTCGGCTGTTTTGGCCGGAACTTCCCATCAAAACGCCGATTGACTTTGCCTCTTTGGTCCGCTAAAATAAGAACAAATTGTAAAGGAAAACGTTTGAAGAAGGGAGTGGCATACATGACTTACCGTATGATGCAGTCTATGCAGGTGTCCAGCCATGCGTCCGCCGCTTCCGCAGACGCTTCCTTTTCCTGCCCTTCTCATACTGCCGTCATCACCATTCTGGACGCCATTGTCATGGCGTCCATTATTATTATCCGCCGCGTAAATCTGGCCATTCTGGGCAATTCCTTGTTCCTGCTGGTACTGCTGCTGCGGAAAATCGGTTTTCAAAAAAGCGCCTCTGTGGAGAACGTATGCTGAACTGGTGATACAGTAAAGCGGTTCCGCAGCTATGGCGGGACCGCTTTTTTGTATAATATCTACTGCAAAAGGAGAGATTCACGATGAAAAAGAAGTTCCTGAGCCTGCTGCTGGCCATGGTCATGGTCCTCAGCCTGGCCGCCTGCGGCGGCGACACCGAGGAGACCCCTGCCGAGAGCGGCGAGACTCCTGCTGAGGAAGGTTCCGAGGCTCCCGCCGAGGGCACTGCCTTCCTGCTGGGCGGCACCGGCCCCCTGACCGGCGGCGCCGCCATCTACGGCAATGCCGCTTACCGCGGCGCCCAGATCGCCGTGGACGAGATCAACGCCATGGGCGGCGTCCAGTTCGATCTGCGCTATGAGGACGACCAGCACGACGCCGAGAAGGCCGTCAACGCCTACAACGTCCTCAAGGACTGGGGCATGCAGCTGTCCCTGGGCTCCGTCACCTCCAAGCCCTGCGAGGCCACGGCCGCTGAGACCTATGCCGACCGCATCTTTGCCCTGACCCCCTCCGCCTCTTCCACCGCCACCACCGAGGGCAAGGACAACATGTTCCAGATGTGCTTCATGGACCCCAACCAGGGCTCCGCTTCCGCCACCTATATCTCTGAAAAGGGCCTGGGCACCAAGGTCGCCATCATCTGGAAGAACGACGACGTGTACTCCAAGGGCATCCACGACACCTTCGTGGCCGAGGCTGCCGAGCTGAACCTGGCCATCGTCTCCGACACCACCTTTGCCGACGGCAACGACACCGACTTCTCCGTGCAGCTGGCCGACGCCCAGGCCAACGACGCCGATCTGGTGTTCCTGCCCATGTACTATCAGCCCGCTTCCCTGATCCTGTCCCAGGCCAACTCCATGGGCTACAATCCCAAGTGGTTCGGCGTGGACGGCATGGACGGCATTTTGACCATGGAGGGCTTTGATCCCGCCCTGGCCGAGGGCGTCATGCTGCTGACCCCCTTCAACGCCGACGCCACCGACGACAAGACCGTGGCCTTCGTCACCGAGTACCAGGACCGCTACGGCGAGACCCCCAACCAGTTCGCCGCCGACGCCTATGACTGCGTCTACGCCTACAAGCAGGCCCTGGAGGCCGCCGGCGCCACTCCCGACATGACCGCCGAGGAGCTGTGCGACCTGATGATCCAGCAGTTCACCTCCATGACCTTTGACGGCCTCACCGGCGAGGGCATGACCTGGGACGCCACCGGCGCGGTGTCCAAGAGCCCCAAGGGCATGGTCATCGAGAACGGCGCTTACGTCGGCCTCGACTGATCCTCCATCCGACAAACCCGGCAGCGGCGCCGGAGCGGCCTTTCGGCCGTTCCGGCCCGCGGCGGTATCTCCCGCTTCAGCGCGTATCTGAAAGCGCCCGGCCGCCGGAGGCTTTCAGATACGTACTGAACGTATCGCTTCCCTCAACGAAACAAACAAGGGGTGTTACATATGACCTTTCTGAACTTCCTCATCAGCGGGATCAGTCTGGGCAGCATCTACGCCATCATCGCCCTGGGCTACACCATGGTCTACGGCATCGCCAAGATGCTGAACTTCGCCCACGGCGACGTCATCATGGTGGGCGCGTACATCTGCTTCTACGCCGTCTCCCGCTACTCCATGCCGCCGCTGGTGGGCGTGCTGCTGGCCATGCTGGTGTGCACCGTCCTGGGCATCGTGGTGGAGCGGCTGGCCTACAAGCCCCTGCGGGCGGCTCCCTCCCTGGCGGTGCTGATCACCGCCATCGGCGTGAGCTATTTCCTGCAGAACGCCGCGCTGCTCCTCTGGTCCTCCAACCCCAAGGTGTTCCCCAATGCCTTCGTGCTCAAAAGCGTGGACGCAGAGGGCAATGAGGTGGTGAAAAACGGCGTGGAGCTCTTCGCCGGTCAGCTGAAGATCAGCTACGTCACCCTGGCCACCATCCTCATCTGCATCATCATCATGCTGGCCCTCACCTGGTTCACCAGCAAGACGAAGATGGGCAAGGCCATGCGGGCCTGCTCCGAGGACAAGGGCGCGGCCCAGCTGATGGGCATCAACGTCAACGCCACCATCTCCATGACCTTCGCCATCGGCTCAGGCCTGGCCGCCGTGGCCGGCGTGCTGCTGTGCTCCGCCTACCCCACCCTGGTGCCCACCACCGGCTCCATGCCCGGCATCAAGGCCTTTACCGCCGCCGTGTTCGGCGGCATCGGCTCCATCCCCGGCGCGCTGCTGGGCGGATTGCTGCTGGGCGTCATCGAGATCTTCGCCAAGGCGTATATCTCCACCCAGCTCTCCGACGCCATCGTGTTCGCGGTGCTGATCGTGGTGCTTCTGGTCAAACCTGCGGGCCTGCTGGGCAAGCAGATCCGCGAGAAAGTGTGAGGTGAGGATCATGGCAAACAAACTCAGCGGTCTCCGCAAATCCACCCGCCGCAATTTCCTGACCTACGCATTGGTCATCCTGGCATTCATCGTGCTCCAGGCCCTCATCACCACCGGGTCCATCAGCTCCTCCCTCAAGGGCATGCTGGTGCCCATCTGCGCCTATGTGGTGATGGCCGTGTCCCTGAACCTCACCGTAGGCGTCCTGGGCGAGCTGAGCCTGGGCCACGCGGGGTTCATGAGCGTGGGCGCCTTCACTGGCGTCGCCACCGCCATCCTCCTGCAGGACGTCATCCCCATGGCGCCGCTGCGTCTGGCGGTGGGCATGGCCGTGGGCGCCGCCTTCGCCGCTCTGGCGGGATTCCTCATCGGCATCCCCGTGCTGCGGCTCAAGGGCGACTATCTGGCCATCGTCACGCTGGCCTTCGGCGAGATCATCAAGAGCATCTTCAACAACCTCTATATGGGCGTGGACAGCAAGGGCCTCCACTTCAGCCTCCTCAGCGACACCACAAATCTGGATGAGACCGGCACGCTGATCATCGGCGGCCCCATGGGCATCGGCGGCATCCAGAAGATCTCCACCTTCGCCGCCGGCTTCGTGCTGGTGATGATCACGCTGGTGGTGGTGTTCCACCTGGTGGGCAGCCGGGCCGGACGGGCCATTATGGCCATCCGGGACAACCGCATCGCCGCCGAGAGCGTGGGCGTCAACGTGACGAAGTACAAAATGATGGCCTTTGTCACCTCCGCCGCCCTGGCCGGCGCCGCCGGCACCCTGTTCGCCGCCAACTACTCCACCATCGTGGCCAACAAGTTCGACTTCAACACCTCCATCCTGGTGCTGGTGTTCGTGGTGCTGGGCGGCCTTGGCAACATGCTGGGCTCCATCATCGCCGCCGCAGCCCTGACCATCCTGCCGGAGGCCCTGCGGGAATTTTCCGATTACCGGATGCTGGTGTACGCCATCGTACTGATCCTGGTGATGCTGGCCACCAACAATCCCACCCTCAAATCCCTCCTGGCCCGGCTCCGGCCCGGCAACCGCGAGAAAAAGGAGGCTGTCTGACATGACCACCAAAACCAAGACCAAGCTGGTCCCCGTCCCCTCCCCCAACATGATCCCGGACCGGGACATCGACAAGCGTCCCATCCTGGAGTGCATCAACCTGGGCATCACCTTCGGCGGCCTCAAGGCCGTGGAGGATTTCAACCTGGCCATCGGCCGCACCGAGATCGCCGGCCTCATCGGCCCCAACGGCGCCGGCAAGACCACGGTGTTCAACCTGCTCACC
>CALWXB010000057.1 GCA_944385405.1 uncultured Oscillospiraceae bacterium
CCGTTCCCCGGGCGGGCTCCGACGCCCTCCGGGCCCGCCCGGAGGGGCAGCTCACGGATCTGCGGCCCACGGAGACGGGGTATCTGGCCGTCTACCGGGACGGCGGGACGTACACCGCGGCGGAGGCCGGCGCGGCGGGCGAGGTGGTCTGCACCGCTGCCGTGGAGGCGGGATCGTACAGCGCGCCTTGCGCCGCGGCATGGAGCGATGAAACGGCGCTGTACATCCTCTCCTACGATCAGCCCCAGGACCGGGTGTTCCTCCAGGCGACGGACAAGACTTCCGGGGCGCAGGAGACGTACGGCCTTGCCTGGGCGGATCTGGATGCGGACGGCGAGCCGCTGCGGATGGGCGGCTTTTTGTGGGACATAGCGGGCATCTGGGCAGAGGGAGACATACTGTTCTTTGCCCAGACCCACTACGGCGTCGAAGACCGGTCGGTGCTGGCAGCGTACGATCTGGCGGAAGGCCGGACCCTTGGCTGCACGGTGCTGGCCGATGCCCAGGTCCTGGACGTATTCCACGGAGACGCCGGGGCCTTTGCGCTGGTGAGCCATCCCGCCGCCCGGACGCTGGAGGTGCTGTCCCTGGACCGCGCCGGGCACATCGCCGGCCGGACGGAGCTGACATTGCCCCATGCGTTCCTGGCCTGGGTGCAGGACAGAGAGCGGTACTGGATCTTCACGGCGGACCTGCAGGCATCCCGGGCGGCGGTGCTGCTGGACACCGGCGGCGGAGAGGCGCGGGCGGCGGTGCTGTGCGTGTACGATCTCCCCGGCGGTGCGGCGGTGTTTCAGACGGAGCTGACCATGGAGGCGGACTACGAGATCTATGAGATCCGCCTGGAATCGTGAGGAAAACGAGAGCAGCCCCCGGCGCATTCCGCGCCGGGGGCTGCTGTTCATATTGGGATCACTCCGGCCGCAGCAATCGATTTTTCGTGCGGTCGATGCCGAAGGCCCCCAGGGGGGCGGAGATCAGGATCCCCAGCACCGCCACGGACAGCACCAGGTTCCCGCAGGGCAGGCCCATGGCCAGAGGCACGGAGCCGATGGCCGCCTGCACCGTGGCCTTGGGGAGATAGGAGATCATGCAGAAGAGCCGCTCTTTGCGGGTGAGGGAGGTGCCGACGAGGCACAGCGCCACGCCGCAGCAGCGCACCGCCAGGGCCAGCAGGATCATGGCCACCGCCATGGGCCCGGCAGTGAGGGTGTAGCGGATGTCCACCGCCGCGCCCACCAGCACGAACAGCACCACCTCCGCCGCCAGCCACAGCTTGCCGAACTTCTCCGCCAGGCGCACCGTCACCACCTCCGCAGACCGCAGACGCAGCACGCAGGCCATGGAGATCACCGCCAGCAGTCCGGACAGGGGCACCGTGCCCTCCAGGGCGTCCTCCGCCGCCACCAGCAGAAAGGAAAGTCCCAGCACGATGATGACCTTCACGCTGCCCCGGATGGTGCGGGACCGGGCGTGGCAGGACTCGAAGAACGCCGCCAGGGCCGCGCCTGCCGCGGCCCCCAGGGCCACCCCCAGCACGATGGACACCGGGATGGCGGCAAAATCGGAGAGATGGGCCGAGCCGCCCTGGGCCATGCCGGTGAAGGTGGAGAAGAGGACGATGACGTACACGTCGTCCAGAGAGGCCCCCGCCAGGATCATCTGGGGGATGCCCTGGCCGGTGCCCCGGCGTTCCTCCATCAGCTGCACCATCCGGGGCACCACCACCGCCGGAGACACCGCCGCCAGCACCGCGCCCATCACCGCCGCCTCGATGTGGGTGATGCCCAGCAGCGCCGGGGCAAAGAGCACGTAGGCCAAAAGCTCTGCCGAGGCGGGCAGGCAGCTCATCAGCAGCGCCGGACGGCCCACCGCCTTCAGGTCCCCCAGGTTCAGGGAGAGCCCCGCCTTGATGAGGATGATGATCAGGGCCAGCTGCCGCAGGTCCGCCGACACCAGCAAAATGGAATCGTCCAGCAGATCCAGCACGTAGGGGCCCAGCAGAATGCCGGTGAGGAGCATGCCGATGATGCGGGGCAGCCCCAGCTTCTGGCAGATGGACGCCAGGGCCAGGCCCGCCAGGAAGATCAGCGCCAGGGAGGTGAGCATGGGAGATCACGCCTTTCATTTGTTGTGCCGCCCCGCAAAAAAAGCCGATGAATCCTGCGATGCGGCCATCACAGAAGTCATCAGCTTACAAAAGCGGTTTCGGGTCGCCCCGGGGGAGAACTTCATTCCCTTGCGGTCATCATAGCACACCGCCTCCGGTATCGTCAAGGCCGTCTTTCCCGGCGCGGGCTCCCCCCTGTCTGCCGGGGAGGTCCCGGACAGGCATTTTCGGCGGGTTACAGGGTTTACATAACGGTGTGGAAAAGTCTGTGGAGAATGTGCAAAACCCTGCATTCCGAATGGATGCTGGGGGTGACAGCACGATTATGTAAAAAATTGCGCAACAACATTTTCCTGAAAAACGACCCATCCACACGGGAAAGGGCGGGAAAGGACCGGCAGGGGAGGGGGGAGGCTTGAACCCGCCGGGCGGGTGTGGTACAATGATACGAATTGAAAATTTCGGCGGCGAGGCCGCCTGGGAGGAACTATGGCAGCAAAGAAGCAATCATACGGCAACGAGAGCATCTCGTCCCTGAAAGGCGCGGACCGGGTCCGGAAACGGCCCGGCGTCATTTTCGGCTCCGACGGGCTGGACGGATGCCAGCACGCGGTGTTCGAGATTTTGTCCAACTCCATCGACGAGGCCCGGGAGGGCCACGGCAGCGTCATCACCGTCACCCGCTACGCCGACCACTCCGTGGAGGTGGAGGACGCGGGCCGGGGCTGCCCGGTGGACTGGAACGAGAAGGAGCAGCGGTGGAACTGGGAGCTGGTGTACTGCGAGCTGTACGCCGGCGGCAAGTACGACAACATGTCCGGGGAGAGCTACGAGTACTCCCTGGGCCTCAACGGCCTGGGTGCCTGCTCCACCCAGTATGCCTCCCGCTACATGGACGTGACGGTGTGGCGGGACGGGTGCCAGTACGCGCTGCACTTCGAGCGGGGCGAGCTGGTGGGGGAGCTGACCAAGACGCCCCTTCCCAAGAGCCAGGCCAAAAAGACCGGCACCCGGACCCACTGGCTGCCGGACCTGGAGGTGTTCACCGACATCGCCATCCCGGCGGAGTTCTTCGCCGACACCATGAAGCGCCAGGCGGTGGTGAACGCCGGGGTGACGTTCCGCTTCCGCAACGAGACGGCGCCGGGACAGTTTGAAGAGCAGACCTTCTTGTATGAAAACGGCATCGCGGACTATGTTTCCGAGCTGGCGGGGGAGGGCAGCCTCACCTCGCCGGTATTCTGGCAGGCGGAGAAGCGGGGCCGGGACCGGGCGGACAAGCCGGAGTACAAGGTGAAGCTCTCCGTGGCCTTCTGCTTTTCCAACAAAGTGAGCGTGGTGGAGCACTACCACAACTCCAGCTGGCTGGAGCACGGCGGCAGTCCCGAAAAGGCCACGAAATCCGCCTTCGTCTCCGCCGTGGACAAGTACCTCCGGGACCAGGGCAAGTACCAGAAAAGCGAGAGCAAGGTCACCTGGGCGGACATCGAGGACTGCATCGTCCTGGTGTCCAACAACTTCTCCACCCAGACCAGCTACGAAAACCAGACGAAAAAGGCCATCACCAACAAGTTCGTCCAGGAGGCCATGACGGAGTTCCTCCGGTCCAACCTGGAGATCTACTTCATCGAAAACCACTTCGACGCCGAGAAGATCGCCGAGCAGGTGCTGGTGAACAAGCGCTCCCGGGAGAGCGCCGAGAAGGCCCGGCTGAACATCAAGAACAAGCTCTCCGCCGGCATCAGCATCGCCGACCGGGTGCAGAAGTTCGTGGACTGCCGGTCCAAGGACGTCTCCCGCCGGGAGATCTATATCGTAGAGGGCGACTCCGCCCTGGGCAGCGTCAAGCTCAGCCGGGACGCGGAGTATCAGGGCATCATGCCCATCCGGGGCAAGATCTTGAACTGCCTCAAGGCCGACTACGCCCGCATCTTCAAAAGCGACGTCATCATGGACCTCATCCGGGTGCTGGGCTGCGGCGTGGAGGTGCAGAACAAGCACGTCAAGAATATGGCCGCCTTTGACCTGAGTAACTTCCGCTGGAACAAGGTGGTGATCTGCACCGACGGCGATGTGGACGGCTTCCAGATCCGCACCCTGGTGCTGACCATGCTCTACCGCCTCACCCCCACCCTAATCCGGGAGGGGTACGTGTATATCGCCGAGACTCCCCTCTTTGAGATCAACAGCGGGGACAAGACGTGGTTCGCCTACTCCGACAGGGAGAAAAACGACATCGTGAAGTCCCTGGAGGGGAAGAAGTACAAGATCGACCGGTCCAAGGGCCTGGGCGAGAACGACCCGGACATGATGTGGCTGACCACCATGAACCCCGAGACCCGGCGGCTCATCCGGGTGATGCCCCAGGACGCCGCCCGCACGGCGGAGATCTTCGACCTGCTGCTGGGAGACAACCTCCAGGGCAGAAAGGACCACATCGCGGACAACGGGTACAAGTATCTGGAGATGGCGGACATCTCGTAAAGGCTTCCGCGCAGCGGGCGCGGACGATTTGATGGAAAGATAAGGAATCAACACCATGCCGAAAAAGAAGCAGCCGGGTGAGAACCGGCCAAAAGTGAATAACCCCAATGTGCTGGGCCTCCATGCCGAGGTGGTGGAGCAGCCCATCACCGACACCCTGGAGCTCAACTACATGCCCTACGCCATGTCGGTGATCGTCTCCCGGGCCATCCCGGAGATCGACGGCTTCAAGCCGTCCCACCGCAAGCTCCTCTACACCATGTACAAGATGGGCTTACTCACCGGAGCGCGGACCAAGTCCGCCAACATCGTGGGCCAGACCATGCGCCTCAACCCCCACGGCGACGCCGCCATCTACGACACCATGGTGCGCCTGTCCAAGGGCTACGGCGCCCTGCTGACCCCCTTCGTGGACTCCAAGGGCAACTTCGGCAAGGCCTACTCCCGGGATATGGCCTGCGCCGCCCCCCGGTACACCGAGGCCAAGCTCACGCCCATCTGCGCCGAGCTCTTCCGGGACATCGACAGCGACACCGTGGATTTCGTGGACAACTACGACAACACCATGAAAGAGCCCGCCCTGCTGCCTACCACCTTCCCCAACATCCTGGTCTCCGCCAACAGCGGCATCGCCGTGGGCATGGCTTCCCAGTTCTGCGGGTTCAACTTGAAGGAGGTCTGCGACACCGCGGCGGCGTACCTGAAGAATCCGGACTGCGATCTCTCCGAGACGCTGCTGGGTCCGGACTTCCCCACCGGGGGGCAGCTCCTCTGGGACGAGAACGCCATCCGGGAGATCTACGAGACGGGCCGGGGCAGCGTCCGGGTCCGGGCGAAGTACCGGTATGTGAAGGAAGAGAACCTCATCGAGATCTACGAGATCCCCTACTCCACCACTGTGGAGGCGATCCTGGACAAGGTGGCCGAGTTCATCAAGGCGGGCAAGGCCAAGGAGATCGCCGACATGCGGGACGAGACGGACCTGTCCGGATTGAAGCTTGCCATCGACCTCAAGCGGGGCACCGACCCCGACAAGCTCATGGCCAAGCTCTTCCGCCAGACCAGCCTGGAGGACAGCTTCTCCTGCAACTTCAACGTCCTCATCGCCGGCAGCCCCAAGGTGCTGGGGGTGCGGCAGATCCTGGAGGAGTGGACCGCCTGGCGGACCGACTCCGTGCGGCGGCGGGTGTACTTCGTGCTGAATAAGCGCAAGGAAAAGCTCCACCTCCTCAAGGGATTGAAGCGCATCCTGCTGGACATCGACAAGGCCATCCGCATCATCCGGGAGACGGAGGAAGAGTCCGAGGTCATCCCCAATTTGATGATCGGCTTCGGCATCGACCAGGTCCAGGCGGAGTACGTGGCGGAGATCAAGCTGCGCAACATCAACAAGGAGTATATCCTCAAGCGGGTCCGGGAGACGGAGGACCTCCAGACGGAGATCGCCGACCTGGAGGACATCCTGGCCGACCCCCGCCGGGTGAAGAAGATCATTGCCGACGAGCTGAAGGAGGCGGCGAAGAAATACGGTCAGCCCCGGTGTACCGACATCTGCTACGACCACGCCCAGGAGGCGGCGGAGGACGACGAGGCCGAGGAGGCGTATCCCGTCCACGTGTTCCTCTCCCGGGAGGGCTACTTCAAGAAGATCACCCCCCAGTCCCTGCGGATGAGCGGGGAGCAGAAGTACAAGGAGGGGGATGGCCCCAGCCAGAGCTTCGAGACCGTCTCCAACGCCGAGATCATGTTCTTCACCGACCGCTGCCAGGTGTACAAGACCCGCCTCACGGAGTTCGACGACACCAAGGCCAGCGTACTGGGGGACTACCTGCCTGCCAAGCTGGGGATGGACGCCGGGGAGAACGTGATCTACGCCGTACTGCCCGGGGACTACTCCGGGGCGCTGCTGTTCTTCTTTGAAAACGGCAAGGCCGCCCGGGTGGAGATCTCCGCATACAAGACCACCTCCAACCGCCGCAAGCTCACCGGGGCCTACTCCGACAAATCGCCCCTTTGCTGCATCCGGCGGCTGGACGGGGACTGCGAGCTGGCGGTGTACTCCACGGAGCCCAGGTGCCTGATCTTCCACACGGCGCTGCTCTCCCCCAAGACCACCCGCACCACCCAGGGCGTGGCGGTGATGACCCTCAAGCCCAAGTACCGCCTGGAGCGGGCGGAGGCTGTGGAGGAGAGCGCTGTGGTGAACTGCAGCCGCTACCGGGTCCGGGCGGTGCCCGCCGCCGGCGCGCTGCTGCGGGCGGAGGACACCGGTGAGGCGCAGCTGGATCTGCTGGGCGGCGGAGAAGACGCATGATCCGAAAGACGCTGAAAAGCTACACCGTCATCACCGCGGGCTCCGTGCTCTTCGCCCTGGCCTTCGACTGGTTCTTCGCCCCCAATCAGGTGGCCATGGGCGGCGTCACCGGCGCGGCCCAGGTGATCCACGTCCTGGCGCCGGTGCTGCCGGTGGGCCTTTTGACCATCGCGCTGAACGTGCCGCTGTTTTTGGCGGGCTGGCGGCTGCTGGGCTTCCATCTGCTGGCCTCGTCCCTCTTTTCCATGGCCGTCAGCTCCGCCGCCATCGACCTTCTGGCCCTGGCGTGGGAGTTCCCGGCCATGGACCCCATGCTGGCCACCCTCTGCGGCGGCGCCCTGCTGGGGCTGAGTCTGGGCATGGTGTTCTCCCAGGGAGCCACCACCGGCGGCACGGACATCGTGGCCCGGCTGCTGAAGCTGAAATTCCCCTGGCTGCCCATGGGCCAGCTGCTGCTGGTGCCCGACGGCGTGGTCCTGGCCGCCGCGGCCCTGGCCTTCGGGGACGTGTCCGCCGCGCTGTACGGCGCGGTGGCCCTCTACGTCACCTCCCGGGTCATGGACATGGTGCTCTACGGCCTGGACATCTGCAAGACCGCCTACATCATCTCCGACCGGTGGCAGGACATCGCCGGCGTGCTGCTGGAGCAGGACCGGGGCGTCACCATCCTCCGGGGACAGGGAGCCTATACCGGCGAGGAAAAGCAGGTGCTGATGGTGGCCTTCCGCCAGCGGGACATCGCCCGGCTGCGGCGCACCGTCCACGACCTGGACCCCCGGGCCTTCATGATCGTGTGCAACGCCCAGGAGGTGCTGGGCGAGGGCTTCGGGGACTATCAAAAAGAGGGATGACGGGATCCCACAGAGTGACCATCCGCCCCGGAGGGGGCGTGAAGAGAAAAAAGGAGGAGATCACAATGGCATTTGAAGCGGTACAGAAGAATCTGGAGGACCGGGGCTTTTCCGTGAAGGTATTTGCCACCGGCAAAGAGGCCGCCGACTACCTGGACAGCGTGCTGGACGGCACCAGCGTGGGCATCGGCGGCAGCGTCTCCGTGCAGCAGCTGGGGCTCTATGACCGCCTCTCCGCCCACAACCAGGTGTTCTGGCACTGGGTCAACGGACCGGAGGAGCTGCCGAAAGCCATGACCGCCGAGGCCTACCTCACCTCCGTCAACGGCCTGGCGGAGACAGGCGAGCTCCTCAACATCGACGGCAACGGCAACCGGGTGGCCTCCATGCTCTACGGCCACAAGCGGGTGTTCTTCCTGGTGGGGAAGAACAAGCTGGCCCCCACCTATGACGAGGCCCTCTGGCGGGCCCGGAACATCGCCGCGCCCAAAAATGCACAGCGGCTGGGGAAAAAGACCCCCTGCGCCGTGAAGGCAGATCACTGCTACGACTGCAAGAGCCCGGACCGCATCTGCCGGGGCCTGGCGGTGCTGTGGGAGCGCATGTCTACCGCCGAGATGGAGGTCGTGCTGGTGGACGAGGAGCTGGGCTATTGAGCCATCCGGGAAAGAGGCTGCGCCGCACGGCCATGGCCGCGGCGCTGTGCTGCCTGCTGCTGACAGGCTGCGCGTCGCTGCTGGAGCGCACATACAGCACCTCCGAACCCCACAGCAGCAAGTTCTGGGAGAGCGAGGCCGCCGACACCATGCGGGCGGAGAACTATCAGGACATCGTCAACGACATCCTGATCCTCATCGGCCGCCGCACGGAGAGCGCCACGCTGCGGCTCTACAACTTCAAGGACGACGTCACCGTGGCCGAGACCATGGAGCGGGCCACCACGGAGATCCAGCAGGAGACCCCCATGGGCGCCTACGCGGTGGAGTTCATCACCACCACCATGGAGTCCCAGCGGGGCTATTATGAGATCGCCGTGGCCATCGCCTACCGCCGCAGCGCCGAGCAGATCCAGGCGGTGGTGAACGCCACCAGCACCGAGGCCCTTTACAGCCTGCTGGACGCGGCGGTGGAGGAGGGGCGCACGGAACTGGCGGTGCGGCTGGGCTATTGGGGCGACGATGACGCCGCCCATGTGGAGCAGACCGTCTCCCAGGTCCGGGAGGAGCGGGGACTGACGGAGACGCCGGCGTGGACCGTCACCTATTATCCCTCCGACGGACCGGTGGGGCTGGTGGAGTTCCTGCTGGATCCGGCGGAGACGGGCGGCACGGCTCCGGCCAACAGTACGGTCCCGGCGGAGGGTACCGCGCCGGAGGAGCAGGCGGCGCCGGAGGCCGCGGCGCCCGCTTCATGAAAAAATAAAAAAATTTCGAAAAACCATTGACAAGGAGCACATCTTCTGGTAAGATACTCCTTGTTCCGCGGGCATAGCTCATCTGGTAGAGCGCCACCTTGCCAAGGTGGAGGTAGCGAGTTCGAGCCTCGTTGC
>CALWXB010000058.1 GCA_944385405.1 uncultured Oscillospiraceae bacterium
TTCTCCTCCACCTCGACGCCCAGCTCATAGAGGCCCTTGATGGGGGCGTTGCAGGCGAAGAAGTCCTGGGGACGGGGGCCGAAGGTGATGATCTTCAGATTTCTAACGCCGATGATGGCCCGGGCCACGGGGACGAAGTCCCGGATCATGTCGGCGCACTCCTCCGCGGTGCCCACGGGATACTCGGGGATGTAGGCCTTCAAATGGCGCAGCCCTAAGTTGTAGGAGCAGTTCAGCACGCCGCAGTAGGCGTCGCCGCGGCCGTTGATGAGGTCGCCGTCGCCCTCGGCGGCAGCCACGTACATGGTGGGGCCGTCAAACTTCTGGCAAAGCAGGGTCTCGGGGGTCTCGGGGCCGAAGTTGCCCAGGAACACCACCAGGGCGTTGACGCCGTTGGCTTTCACGTCCTCCAGGGCTTTCAGGGCGTCGGCCTCGTTCTCCACGGTGATGGGGCACTCGTAGAGGCCCTCGCCGTAGGCTGCGACGATGTTCTTGCGGCGCTGGGTGGACAGGGCAATGGGGAAGCAGTCCCGGGACACCGCGATGATGCCCAGCTTCACTTCAGGAATGTTCATGGCAGATCTCTCCTTTTCCTTTTGATGAATTCAAATCAAACCGGCAATGTCGATGTTCTCGCCGGTGAGGCTGGCCTTGACGCCGCCCTTGGCCTCGCTGGAATCGGGATGGGCCAGCAGCCACTTGTTGCAGGCGGTGAGGATCTCATCCTCCCAGTTCAGGACCTCCAGGTCCGGCTTGGGACCGTTGGTGCCCCAGGGGAGCACCACCACCACCTGGAAGGGCGCGCCGGCAGCGGCGGAGCAGGGGGCGTAGTGCAGCGTGGTGGCATAGACCTCCACCAGCACGCCGGCGGGGACCCGGAAAGCCTTCACCGTTCCGGTGTCCAGCTTGCCGTCTGCGATCTCGCTCTCCAGGGCCAGCAGCAAAATGAAGTCCTGGGCGCCGCAGTTGAGTTCGCTGTCCCGGTGGTACTCCAGGCAGTTGAGCTTCGTGTTGTGGCCGTTGCACCAACCCAGCTGGATGGGCATGCCGCCGTAGGCATTGACAGACAGCTGCCCGGCGATGGGCAGCGCCTCCAGCTCCGGCTGGGAGGGGACGTATTCCACGCCCTCCGGCACCGGCGTCACCTCCCGCAGCGTCTGCAGCAACGCGGACGTGTCATACCCCTCCAGCACCTTGCCGTAGGGGGCAAAGGCGGGGTCGAATACAGACTGAATGATCATATGCAATCACCTCAAGCGCGGGCCTCCTCGCCCGCGAAATACCGCAGTGCCGTCCGGCAGAGCCGCTCGCTCACCGGGAAGCACAGCTGGGCCGTGGGACCCACCAGCACGGCGCACACCACGGTGCCCAGTCCCAGCACGCCGCCCAGGGCCCATCCCGTACCGGCGAACACGCAGTCCACCGCCACACGCACCGGGCCGAAGGGCTTATGCAGCTTGTCACTGAGCACCACCGCCACCAGATCGTTGGGCCCGGTGCCCGCCTGGGAGCGGATCACGATGGTCATGCCGAAGGCCAGGATCCCGCATCCCGCCACCAGCATCCCCAGCCGCACCGGCAGGGGCAGTCCGCCGTGGAGCACCGGGGACAGCCACGCCGTATACACGTCGATGATGGGGCCGCCCAGGGCCATGCACAGCACGGTGCCCACCCCCACGTAGTGCCGGTCCACCGCCAGTAAGATCACCAGGATCACCAGCGACACCAGCAGGTGTACCCGCCCGTGGGTCATGAACGCCGGCCAGGGCAGCGCGCGGAACAGCCCCTGCACGAATACATTGAAGGGGTCGGACCCCAGCTCCGTCTGCAGGAACAGCGTCACCCCCAGATGGGCGATGCAAAGGCCGATGAGCAGCAGCGCCACCCGGACGGCCCATGTCCGCAGTCCTTGTTTCCCGTTCACAGCAGCTGGGGGAATACGGGCTTCAGGGCAGGATAGAGTTTGCGGTACTGCTGGTATCGGGCCTCATACCGCGCCGTCAGCTCCGGATCCGGCTCCACCCGGTCCGCCACCTCCACCAGCGCGTCCGCCGCGGCCTGAACGCTCTCATACCGGCCGCAGCCCACCATGGCCAGCATGGCGCCGCCGTAGCCGGGCCCCTGCTCGGTCTTGAGCAGCTCCAGGGGGATGCCCAGGACGTTGGCAAAGATGGTCCGCCACAGGGGGGATTTGCTGCCGCCGCCGCAGATCTTGCTGCTGGGGATGTCCAGCCCCAGGGACCGGGCCACCTCAAAGGAGTCCCGAATGGCGAAGGCCACGCCCTCCAGCACCGCCTGCACCAGATCGGAGCGGGTGGTATCCATGGTGATGCCGGTGAAGGTGCCCCGGGCATTGGTGTCGTTGATGGGGCTGCGCTCGCCCATGAGATAGGGCAGGAAGTAGACGTGGTTGCGTCCCAGCTTCTCCGGTGTGATGTCCTTCTGCTCACCGGCGTAGTCGGTGGTCTTGAGGATCTCGTCGCACAGCCACTTGTTGCACGACGCCGCCGAGAGCATGCACCCCATGAGGTGCCAGCCGCCGTCGGCATGGGCAAAGGCATGGAGAGCATTGTTGGGGTCCATGCCGAAGTGCCTGGAGGAGATGAACACCGTGCCGGAGGTGCCCAGCGAAATGTTGCAGCCGCCCTCTCCCACCACGCCGGTGCCCACAGCCGCCGCAGCGTTGTCGCCGGCGCCGGCCACCACCTTCACGGTGGCGGGGATGCCCAGCTTTTCCGCGATGTCCGGCTTCACGGTGCCCACCGTCTCATAGCTCTCATAGAGCCGGGGCATCTGGGATTCCGTGACGCCGCAGATCTCCAGCATCTCGCGGCTCCAACACTTGTGCTCCACGTCCAGCAGCAGCATACCCGAGGCGTCGGAATAGTCGCAGCAGTGGACGCCGGTGAGCACATAGTTGATGTAATCCTTTGGCAGCATGATCTTGCGGATCTTTGCGAAGTTCTCCGGCTCGTGCTCCCGCATCCACAAGAGCTTGGGAGCAGTGAAGCCGGCAAAGGCGATGTTGGCGGTGAGGCTGGCCAGCTTTTCCCGGCCCACCGTCTCATTGAGGTACTCCACCTCTTTTGCGGTGCGGCCGTCGTTCCACAAGATGGCGGGACGGATCACCTGATCGTGTTCGTCCAGCACCACCAGCCCGTGCATCTGGCCGCCGCAGCCGATGCCCGCCACCTGGCCGGCATCCACGCCCCGCAGCAGCTCCGGGACCCCCTCCAGCACCGCCTTCTCCCAGTCCTGGGGGGCCTGCTGGCTCCAGCCGGGATGGGGGAACTCCAGGGGATATTCCTTGGTCACTTCCCCCAGGATGCCTCCCATCTCATCCACCAGCAGCAGCTTGACGGCAGAGGTCCCCAGGTCGATTCCGATATAATACATAGCTCCAGCTCCTTTTTCGAGGGAAACCGTCAGGAGTCGTTGCGCTTGGACAGCACGTCGAACACCACGGCTGCCAGCAGCACGCCGCCCTTGACCACCTTCTGGAAGTTCTGGTCGATGCCCATGACGCTCATGCCCAGGTTGATGACGCCCATCAGCACGGCGCCGATGATGACGCCGGGAACAGTGCCCACGCCGCCGTAGGCAGAGGCGCCGCCGATGAAGCACGCACCGATGGCGTCCATCTCGTAGCCGTCACCGTAGGTGGGCTGGGCGGAGGCCATGCGGGCGATGGTCAGCACGCCGGCCAGGGCCGCCAGGAAGCCCATGTTGGCATAGGCGAAGAAGTAGACCTTCTTGGTGTCGATACCGGAGAGCTTGGTGGCCTTCTCATTGCCGCCCACGGCATAGAGGTGGCGGCCCATGGTGGTCTTGGAGGTGATGTAGGCGTACACGCAGATCACCAGCGCCACCCACAGAAGGGCGGTGGGGATGCCCTTGTAGCGGCTGAGGCTGACGGTAAAGAACATCACCGCTGCCACGATCACCACGCTGCGCAGCACCACGGAGGTCAGCGAAGCCACCTCATAGCCCTTGCGGGTGCGGTTGATGCGGTTGCGGAACACGGTGAAGAGATACAGCGCGCACACCACGATGCCAACCAGCAGGCACAGCACGTTCAGGCCCTCTCCGCCGAAGGGATCGGGGATGTAGCAGGTGGCGCCGCCGCCGAAGATGTCCTTGAAGGTCTGGTCGGAGATGGACTGGGTACGGCCATCCAGCACCACGTTGGAAAGGCCGCGGAAGATCAGCATGCCCGCCAGGGTGGTGATGAAGGGCGGGACACGGACGTAGGCGATCCAGTAGGCCTGGAAGGCGCCGATGGCCAGGCCGATGGCCAGCATGACCACCACAGCCAGCCACATGTTCATGCCGCCGGCCATCAGCAGCGCGCCCACGGCGCCGGTGAAGCACACCACCGAGCCCACGGAAAGATCGATGTTGCCGCCGGTGAGGATGCACAGCAGCATACCGGTGGCCAGGATGAACACGTAGGCGTTCTGGGCGATGAGGTTCGTGATGTTCTGGGGATTGAGGATCTTGCCGCCTGTCTGCCAGGCAAAGAATACGAACACCAGCACCAGGATCAAAACCATGGTGTTTTTCTGGAGCCAGTTCAATACTTTTGTTTTAGTCATGACGGAACGCTCCTTTAGTTGTTGGTGGATTTCAGGATGCAGGCCATGATGCTCTCCTGAGAGGCATCCTTCTGCTGGAACTCGCCCACGATCCGGCCCTCGTTCATCACGTAGATCCGGTCGCTCATGCCCAGCACCTCCGGAAGCTCCGAGGAGATCATGATCACCGATTTCCCGGAAGCCACCAGCTCGTTGATGATGCAGTAGATCTCGTACTTGGCGCCCACGTCGATGCCGCGGGTGGGCTCATCCAGGATCAGGATATCCGGGTCCGTGAACATCCACTTGGCCAGCAGCACCTTCTGCTGGTTGCCGCCGGAGAGATTGCCCACGTTCTGCTCCACGCCGGTGCACTTGGTCCGCAGCTTCTGGCGGTAGTCATCGGCCACGGCGTATTCCTTGTCCTGATCCACCACGCCCCGGGCGCTGACGCCCTCCAGATTGGCCAGCGTGGTGTTCACCCGGATGGGATTGGAGAGGATCAGGCCGTTGCCCTTGCGGTCTTCGGTGACATAGGCCAGACCGTGATGGATGGCGTCCTTCTCGTTTTTCAGCTTGACTTCCTTGCCGTTCAGGATCAGCGAACCGTGAGCGCCGTGTCCGTAGCTGTGGCCGAAAAGGCTCATGGCCAGCTCCGTGCGTCCCGCGCCCATCAGGCCGGAGATGCCCACCACTTCACCTTTGCGGACGTACATGGACACACTGTCCACCACTTTTTTCTCCCGGTAAATGGGGTGGTAGACCGTCCAGTCCTTCACCTCCATGCACACCTCGCCGATGTCCACGCCGCTGCGGGCGGGGAACCGGTCCGCGATCTCGCGGCCCACCATGCCCCGGATGATCCGGTCCTCGGAGATGTCGTCCACGCCCTTGTGCATGGTCTCGATGGTCTTGCCATCCCGGATGACGGTGATGTCGTCGGCCACGTAGGAGACCTCGTTGAGCTTGTGGGAGATGATGATGCAGGTCATGCCCTCGGACTTGAACCGCAGCAGCAGATCCAAAAGCGCCTTGGAGTCCGACTCATTCAGGGAGGAGGTGGGTTCGTCCAGGATCAGCAGCCGGGCATTTTTGGCCAGGGCCTTGGCGATCTCCACCAGCTGCTGCTTGCCCACGCCGATGTCCTTGATCAGCGTCCGGGAGGACTCCGCCAGGCCCACCACCTTCAGATACTGGTCCGCCTTGGCGTAGGTGGTGTCCCAGTCGATGGAGAAGGACTTGCCCTGTTCGTTGCCCAGGAACATGTTCTCGCCGATGGTCATGTAGGGCACCAGGGCCAGCTCCTGATGGATGATGACGATGCCCTTGGCCTCGCTGTCCGTGATCTTGGCAAACTTGCACACCTCGCCCTCGTAGACGATGTCGCCGGTGTAGCTGCCGAAGGGATAGATGCCGCTCAATACGTTCATCAAGGTGGACTTTCCGGCGCCGTTTTCGCCTACCAGCGCGTGGATCGTCCCCTTTTTCACCTGCAAATTCACGTCGTCCAGGGCCCGGACGCCGGGAAACAGCTTGGTGATATTCCGCATTTCCAGAATATTTTCAGACAAGATATCACCCCGTTCGTAAGGTTATCGGGCAAGGCGGGAAATCCCCCGCCTTGCCCGAACGTTTCGTTCCGACAGACCGGAACCCATGCTGATATCAGCTGGCCAGGTCAGCCTCGGTATAGTAGCCGGAATCCACCAGCAGCTCCTGATAGTTCTCAGTGGTGCAGACCACGGGCTCGCACAGGTAGCTGGGAATGATGCCGGTGCCGTTGTCATAGGTCTCGGTGTCGTTGACGGGAGGCTCGGAGCCCTTCATCAGCGCGTCCACCATCTCCACGGTCTTGGCGGCCAGATCGCGGGTGTCCTTGAACACGGACATGGACTGGGTGCCCGCCAGGATGTTCTTCACGTTGGCCACGTCGCAGTCCTGACCGGTGAGGATGGGATAATTGCCGGTGTAGGAGGAAGCCAGGGCGTTGGCCACGCCCAGCGCGGTGGAGTCGTTGGAAGCCAGGACCACATCCAGCTGGGTGCCGTCGGTGTAGTAGGAGGCCAGGATGTTCTCGAAGCGGGCCTGGGCGGCATCAGTGGCCCAGTTGGCGGTGGCAACGGTCTGCTTCTCGGTCTGGCCGGAGGGGCAGACCAGGGTACCGGCGTCGATGTAGGGCTGCAGGACACTGATGGCGCCGTCGAAGAAGAAGTTGATGTTGTTGTCGCCGGGGTCGCCGGTGATGTACTCGATGTTGTAGGTCTTGTCGCCGGCGTTGGCCAGATCCAGAGCCTCCACGATGTACTCGCCCTGCTTGACGCCCACGTTCCAGTTATCGAAGGTGGCGTAGTAGCTGACGGCGTCGGAGTTCATGATCAGACGGTCATAGGCGATGACGGGGATGCCCTCGGCCTTGGCCTGATCCAGCGCGGTGCCCAGGGCCTCGCCGTCGATGGAGGCGATCACCAGCACCTCACAGCCGTTGGCGATCATGTTCTCAATCTGGGAGACCTGGGTGGGGATGTCGTTGGCGGCATACTGCAGATCCACGGTATAGCCGGCAGCTTCCAGCTGGGCCTTCATGTTCTCGCCGTCCTGGTTCCAGCGCTGCAGGTCCTTGGTAGGCATGGCCACGCCCACCAGATTGCCGCCGCTGGACTCTTCCACAGTCTCGCCGCCCTCCTCTGCAGGAGGTGCTTCCTCTTCCTGGCTGCCGCCGCAGGCAGACAGCGCAAATACCATCGTCAGAGTCAGCAACAATGCAAGCAACTTTTTCATGGCAAAATCTCCTTTTCATCACGGTTCGACAGCGGTCGCCCGCCGTTCTTGAATAAAGTTTAAATAATTTCACCCTCAGTGTCAACCATATTCTGGTTGCTTTTCTTCTTTTTGTCAATATAGACACCATGCAATCGTTTTATCTTGTGCACATTTACATGTTCTTCGCCCCCTTTTGCCGTTTTCCCGCATTTAAAACTTTTTAAACTTTCTTTAAAGATTTTATTGATTTTCAATTGTGCATCCTGTATAATATTTTCAAACATCAAAGGAGGGAATTTGTATGCCTGGAGTAACCGCCAAAGAAATCGCCGAGAAGCTGAATCTCTCACAATCCACTGTTTCTCTGGCGCTGAACGGGCGGCCCGGCGTCAACGAGAACACCCGCGCCCTGGTGCTGGAGACCGCCATGCAGATGGGATACTCCAGGCCGGATACCGCCCCGCTCTCGCCTCCGCGGACCATCTGCTTCCTCCGCTATGCCGGTCAAATCGTTCAGATCGCGGAGCATACTTCCTTTGCCTCTTTCGTGCTTCAGGGCGTGGAATCCCGCGCCACAGAACTGGGTTACACCACCCAGGTGCGCTATCTCAATACCGGGGACATGTACAATCCTCAAACCTTGGATGTCATCCGCAACGCCGGGGGCATCATTTTCCTGGGCACAGACATCACGGAAAGCCAGCTGCCGGAGATCGAACGTTTCTTTGAGTCCATCGGCAGCATCCCGGTGGTGGTGGTAGACAGCAATCTGCTGGCCAACCGGGTGGATTGCATCACCAACGACTGCTACGGAGGTTCCAAGGAAGCGGCAGAGTATCTGCTGAGATCCGGTCACCGGCGCATCGGCTACATCAAGGCCAAACAGCGCATCCGCAATCTGGAGGAGCGGGAACGGGGGGTCCGGGCCGCCCTGGAGCGCTTTGGCTGCCAGCTCGCCGCCACCATTGAGGTGGACATATCCTCCGAGGGTGCCTTCCAGGATTTCGATGCCTGGGTCAAGCAGGCACCTCCGCTTCCGGACGCCCTGTTTGCAGAAAACGACATCATAGCTGCGGCCGTCATTCGGGTGCTGAAAAAGCACGGCTACCGTGTCCCGGACGACGTCTCGGTGATCGGCTTCGACGACATCCCCATGTGCGAGATGCTGGATCCGCCGCTGACCACGGTCCACTCCTTCAAGGAGGAGCTGGGCATCATCGCCGTGGAGCATCTGGACCGCCGGATCCGGCGGGGCGAGGTTCCCCACCAGATGGCCTCCGTGGGTCGGCTGAACACCGCCCTTTCCACCTGCCTTGTCACACGCTTCAGCGTAAAGAGCCGGTGATCCGCCCAGCGCCCCCCTTGCGGCTCCCGGCCCGTCCCTTTTAAAGTTATGAAAGGGATGCATCTGTCATGCACATCCGGCAGCTGCATTTTCCCCCACAGGCACACATCGGAGATTGACTTTTTAAAGCTCATCAAATGGGTTTCAAATATTTTTATTTGCTGCGCCCCTTTTCCGCAGCAAAAAAGCCCCGCAAAG
>CALWXB010000059.1 GCA_944385405.1 uncultured Oscillospiraceae bacterium
TAGTGCATGCCGTCGTGGCCCTGGCCCATGCCGTCGCAGCCGCCGATGACGCCGAACTCGATGGGGGTGCCGCCGGCGCGGTAGATGCCGTCCTTGACCCGCTGGGCCACCTGGCGGAGGTTGAAGTGGCCGGGCACGCACTCGCTCCAGGCGTTGGCGATGCCGATGACGGGGCGCTTGAGGTCGTCCGTGGTGAAGCCCATGGACTTGAGGGTGGCCCGGTAATACTGGTTGCCCAGGCCCTCCAGGATGTGCTTGCTGCGTTCCATAATCATCCGACTCCTTGTGATTCTAAAGTATGGGAATTGCAGGAAAATTCAATTCTATTCCTATCATACCATCCCCGGCGGAGGGCTGTCAATCCGCCGGGGGCGGAGGCGGAAAAAAAACGGCGGGGGCGTTGACAAAGGACGGCGGGGGCGAGTATAGTAAGGATAACGGCAAGGCCCGTAGGAGACGGAAAGGGATTCCGCTCCAAGGAAAAACCGGCGGGGATCGTCCGCCGGAAAAGATAAGGAGAATGATTATGGATGTAAGCAAGATGCCCACCATGGACAGCGTCGCCCGTTTCAAGGCCGCCATGGAGTCTGACAAGGGCGCGCTGGGTCCCTTCATGATCAGCACCGACCCCGCCTTCGTGGAGGCCGCCGGTTACGCCGGGTATGATTTCGTGCTGCTGGATATGGAGCACGGCACCACCACCCATCAGACCCTGCCCAACCTGATCCGCGCCGCCAACGTGGCGGGCGTGTGCCCCGTGGTCCGCGTGCCCCGCGGCACCGATATCTGGATCGACCAGGCCCTGGACGTGGGCGCCGGCGCCGTGATGATCCCCCAGATCGACACCGCCGAGCAGGCCCGGGCCGCCGTGGCCGCCGCCAAGTTCTCTCCCATCGGCAACCGCGGCACCTGCCGCTTCGTCCGTTCCGCCGGCTTCGGCGCCATCCCCGGCAAGGACTACTTCGCCAAGGCCCAGGACACCATGGTCATCGTCCAGGCCGAGGGCCAGAAGGCCGTGGACAACCTGGACGAGATCCTGGACGTCCCCGGCATCGACGTGGTGTTCGTGGGTCCCTATGACCTGTCCAGCTCCCTGGGCCTGGTGGGCCAGATCGACCACCCCGCCGTGGTGGAGTGCATCAAGGGCATCATCGCCAAGGCCTCTGCCAAGGGCGTGAAGGTGGGCTGCTTCGCCGACTCCGTGGAGGGCGGCAAGAAGTGGCGCGACCTGGGCGTGAAGTTCATCGGCTACGCCTGCGACACCTACATCTTCATGCAGGGCGCCAAGGCCGACGTGGAGAGCTTCGCCAAGTAAACACAGCGTCCATATGAAAAAGACCCCTGCGGGCAACGGCCCGCGGGGGCCTTTTTTTGTCCGCCTTTGCAAAGATTTCACCTGTCCGCCGACAGAGACTTCACATGGAAAGAATAAACTGGAAGCAGTTCCGGAAATCCCCTTGACAAACTGTATTAACTGTACTATCATTACTAATACACTAGTACAGTGATACAAAAGCGAAAAATCGTTGAAGCCTGACGGCCCCCTGCGCCGTCTTATGAAGTGAGAACCAAGAGGGAGGAACCGATATGAAGATCCTGCTGACCACGGACTGGTACGCCCCCGCCGTCAACGGCGTGGTGACGTCGGTACTGAATCTGCGCCGGGAGCTGGAGCGCCGGGGCCATGAGGTCCGGGTGCTGACCCTCTCCCGCACGGCCCGGACGGAGGAAAAGGACGCCGTGACATACCTGGGCTCCATCCCGGCGGGGCTGGTGTATCCCGGGGCCCGGCTGCGCACGGCCCTGGCGGGGCGGTATGTCCGGCGGCTGGTGGCCTGGCGGCCGGACGTGGTCCACTCCCAGTGCGAGTTCTCCACCTTCTCCCTGGCCCGGCGCATCGCCCAGGAGGTGGGGGCGCCCCTGATCCACACCTACCACACGGTGTACGAGGACTACACCCACTATTTCTCCCCCAGCGTCCGGCTGGGGCGCACGGCGGCGGCGCTGCTGACGCGGTGGGTGGCGGCCCAGACCAGCTGCATACTGGCCCCCACGGGGAAGGTGCGGCTGCTGCTGGAGGATTACGGGGTGGAGAGCCCGGTGTTCGTGGTGCCGTCGGGCATCGACCTGAGGCGGTTCCGCCGGGAGCCGGACCCCTGGCGCACGGCGGTGCTGAAAGCGGGGATGGGCATCCCCCAGGAGAACCTGGTGCTGGTGAGCGTGGGACGCCTGGCGGCGGAGAAGAACCTGGAGGAGCTGCTGGACCTCCGCGCCCGGCTGGACGGCGGCGTGACGCTGCTGATCGTGGGAGACGGCCCCAACCGCGCCCGGCTGGAGGAGCGGGCGGCAGAGCTGGGCCTCGCCGCCCCGGCGGTGGTGTTTGCCGGGATGGTGCCGCCGGAGCAGGTGGGAGACTGGTATCAGCTGGGGGACCTGTTCGTCAGCGCCTCCACCAGCGAGACCCAGGGCCTGACCTACGCCGAGGCGCTGGCTGCCGGCGTCCCGGCGCTGTGCCGGGCGGACCCGTGCCTGGGCGGCGTGATCCGGGACGGGGAAAACGGCTGGCAGTACCGGGACACGGCGGATTTCATGAGAAGGCTGGAGGAGTTCCGCAGCCATCCCCAGTGGCGGGAGCGGATGAAAGCCGCCGCCCGGCGCAGCGCGGAGGCGTTTTCCGCGGAGGAATTTGCCCGGCGGGCGGAAGAAATTTATCGCGGCCAATTGGAAAGAATGAATCGGAGAGAGGAGGTGTCCGCGTGACGCAGCCTATGGAAAAAACGGTCCTGCGGGTGGTGTCCATGGCGGGGTTCGCGGTGTGCGTGCTGCTGGCGCTGTGGGGCTGGCAGACGGGGGTGCTGACCTCCCAGGAGCGGCTGGAGGCCCTGGTGAAAAGCTGCGGCGCGGCGGGGGCGGTGCTCTTCACCGTGTTCCAGGCGGTGCAGGTGGTGGTGCCCATCCTGCCCGGCGGCCTGGGGTGCCTGGCGGGGGTGCTGCTGTTCGGCCCGGTGATGGGGTTCGTGTATAACTACGTGGGCATCTGCATCGGGTCCCTCATGGCCTTCGCCGTGGCCCGCAGCTGCGGAAGGCCCCTGCTGGGGCTGCTCTTCTCCCAGCGGACCATCGACAAATACAGCCGCTGGGCGGAGGAGAAGGACCGCTTCGCCCGGCTCTTCGCCCTGGCCATCTTCCTGCCGGTGGCTCCGGACGACTTCCTCTGCTATCTGGCGGGGACCACGGACATGTCCTGGCGGCGCTATACCGCCATCATACTGCTGGGCAAGCCCTTCGCCATCTCCCTGTACAGCTTGGGACTGACGGCGCTGTGGCAGATGCTGGTGCGGTGACCAACGAAGGAGGAACGCGCGATGGAGATCTATATCTACGGCGGCGGTGAGCGACTGGTGGGCAAAAGCGGCGTGGGACAGGCCATCCGCCATCAGCGTGAGGCGCTGCGCCGGGCGGGGCTGCCCGCCTCGGACCGCTGGAGCCGGGACACCGGCGCGGTCCACATCAACACGGTGCTGCCGGACGCGGTGCTCACGGCCCTGCGCGCCCGGCTCCGCCGGCGCAAGGTGGTCTGGTACGGTCACTCCACCATGGAGGATTTCCGGGACTCCTTCGTGGGGTCCAACCTGCTGGCCCCCTGGTTCAGGCGGTGGATCACCTTCTGCTACGGCCTGGGGGACGTGGTGGTGACCCCCACCCCCTACGCCCGGGAGCTGCTGCGGGGCTACGGCCTGCGCCGCCCGGTGTACAGCCTGTCCAACGGCGTGGACACGGACTTCTTCGCCCCGGACCCCGCCCTGCGGGACGCCTTCCGGGCCCGGTACGGTCTGAAGGAGGGGGAGAAGGCGGTGATCTCCGTGGGCCACACCATCGCCCGGAAGGGACTGCCGGAGTTCCTGGCCCTGGCGGCGCGGATGCCGAAGGTGCGCTTTTTCTGGTTCGGCTGGACGGACCCGAAGCTGGTGCCCGCCCCCGTCCGGGCGGCCATGGCCGCGGCGCCGGAGAACGTGTGCTTTGCCGGCTTCGTGGACCGGGAGCGGCTGCGGGAGGCCTACTGCGGCGCCGACGCCTTTGCCTTTTTGAGCCATGAGGAGACGGAGGGCATCGTGGTGCTGGAGGCCCTGGCCTGCGGCATCCCGGTGCTGGTGCGGGACATCCCCGTCTACCGCCGCTGGCTCACCGACGGGGAGAACGTCTACAAGGCCGCCGACGACGAGACGGCGTACCGCCGTCTCACCGGCATCCTGGACGGCACGCTGCCGGACCTCACCGCGGCGGGCCGGGCGGTGGCCCGGGCCCGGAGCCTGGAGGCCGTGGGCCGGTGCCTGGAGGAGATCTACCGCCGGGAGCGGATCCTCCATCCCGCCCCCGCCCCGCTTCCGCCCCGGCGCGTCCGGGCATGACACGTCCGCGCGCGGCAGACGCTGCGCGCGGGCTTTTTCTGCCTGTTTCCGGGGCGGAAGCAGGCCGGAAGGCCACACATTTAAAAAATTTTTTATATTTCAGGGGTTTGACATTGGCCTGGAATGTGATACAATACCGGCGAACGAAAACGATTACCTTTGAAAGGCGGAGATACGCATGAGAAAGACGAAGATCGTCTGCACCCTGGGTCCGTCCACGGACCGGGAGGGCGTGCTGCGGGAGATGATCGAGGCGGGCATGAACGTGGCCCGGTTCAACTTCTCCCACGGCAGCCACGAAGAGCACAAGGCCCGGCTGGAAGCGCTCAAGCGCCTGCGGGAGGAGCTGAACCGTCCGGTGGCGGCCATGCTGGACACCAAGGGCCCCGAGATCCGGCTCAAGCAGTTTGCCAACGGCCCGGTGCAGCTCATCACCGGCGAGGAGTTCACCCTCACCACGGTGGAGGTCCCCGGCGATGCGCACCGCTGCTCCATCACCTACGCGGACCTGCCCGGCGACGTGAAGGAGGGGGACACCATCCTTCTGGACGACGGTCTGGTGCGGCTGACGGTGCTGGAGACCACCGCCACGGACATCCGCTGCCGGGTGGAGAACGACGGCGTCATGAAGGACAAGAAGGGCGTCAACGTCCCCGGCGTGCGGCTGAACATGCCGTACATGAGCCAGCGGGACCGGGACGACATCCTCTTCGGCGTGGAGCAGGGCTTCGACTACATCGCCGCCAGCTTCGTCCGCTCCGCCGCCGACGTGCGGGAGATCCGCAGCGTGCTGGACCGGGCGGGCTCCGCCATCCGCATCATCGCCAAGGTGGAGAACCAGGAGGGCATCTCCAACCTGCCGGAGATCCTCTCCGCCGCCGACGGCATCATGGTGGCCCGGGGCGATCTGGGCGTGGAGATCGACTTCACCGAGATCCCCATCCTGCAAAAGGAGATGATCGCCCAGTGCGTGGCCTGCGGCAAGCCGGTCATCACCGCCACCCAGATGCTGGACTCCATGATGGAGAACCCCCGTCCCACCCGGGCGGAGATCACCGACGTGGCCAACGCCATCTATGACGGCACCTCCGCCATCATGCTCTCCGGCGAGACGGCGGCGGGCAAGTACCCGGTGGAGGCGGTGCGCACCATGGACGCCATCGCCCGCAAGACCGAGGCCAACGTGGGCACCGACATGCGGCCCCTGAAGGGCAAGTCCCGGCTGTCCATCACCGCCGCCACGGCCCACGCCGCCTGCACCACCGCCATGGACATCGGCGCCGACGCCATCCTCACCGTCAGCCAGCGGGGCGTCACGGCCCAGATGGTCAGCCGCTTCCGGCCCAGCACCACGGTGGTGGCGCTGCTGCTGGATCCCCAGGTGCAGCGGCAGATGGCCCTGTACTGGGGCGTGGAGCCGCTGACCATGCCCTATGCCAGAAGCACCGACGAGCTGGTGGATTTTGCCGTGAAGGCCGCCGTGGATGCCGGCATCGTCAAGCAGGACGATCTGGTGGTGGTCACCGCCGGCGTGCCCGTGGGCATCACCGGCACCACCAATATGATCCGGGTCCATCAGGTGGGCGGCTCTTTGGTCAACGCCACCGGCATCGGCACCAAGAAGGCCACCGGCCGGCTGTGCGTGTGCCGCACCCTGGACGCCGTGGAGGAGAAGTTCCGCCCCGGCGACGTGCTGGTGGTGCCCTACACCACCAACGACCTGCTGCCCTATATCCGGGAGGCCGCCGCGGTGGTCAGCGAGGAGGCCAGCGCCGAGAGCCACACTGCCACGGTGGGATTGACGCTGGATAAGCCCGTCATCGTGGGCGCCACGGACGCCACCCGCCGCCTCCAGGACGGCGTCATGGTGTCGGTGGACTGCGCCAGAGGCGTGGTGCAGACCCTGCCCCAGTAAGATCTTTCGTAAAAAGTCCGCGCCCATAGGGGCGCGGACTTTTTTTGCGGGATCGCAGCCCGCAGACGAAAAACGCGGCCCGCTCCCATCGGAGCGGGCCGCGGGGTTTTTCAGAACAGGCCGGTGATCCTGCCGTTTTCGTCCACGTCGATCTTCTCTGCGGCGGGGACCTTGGGAAGGCCCGGCATGGTCATGATGTCGCCGGTGAGAGCCACCAGGAACCCGGCGCCGGCGGAGACCTTCAGGTTCCGCACGGTGATGGTGAAGCCCTCCGGCGCGCCCAGCTTGGATGCGTCGTCGGAGAAGGAGTACTGGGTCTTGGCCATGCAGATGGGGAGCTTCCCGAAGCCCAGGGCCTCCAGCTCCGCCGCCTGCTTCCGGGCGGCGGGGGTCAGGGTGACGCCGTCGGCGCGGTAGACCCGGCACGCGATGTCCGTGAGCTTTTTCTCGATGGAGTCCTCGGTGTCGTAGGCGAAGCGGAAGTCACCCGGCTGCTGGCAAAGCCGCACCACTTCCTCCGCCAGGGCAAGGCCTCCCTCGCCGCCCTTGGCCCACACCTCACTCAGGGCCACGTTGACGCCCAGGGCCCGGCACTTGTCCTCCACCAGCTGCAGCTCGGCGGCGGTGTCGGTGGGGAAGGCGTTGATGGCCACCACGCAGGGCAGGCCGTAGACCTTCGTGATGTTCTCCACGTGGCGCAGCAGATTGGGCAGGCCCTTCTCCAGCGCCTCCAGGTTTTCTGCGTTCAGCTCCGCCTTGGGCACGCCCCCGTGGTTCTTCAGCGCCCGGACGGTGGCCACCACCACCACGGCGCTGGGCCGCAGCCCCGCCAGGCGGCACTTGATGTCCAAAAACTTCTCCGCCCCCAGGTCCGCGCCGAAGCCTGCCTCGGTGACGGCGTAGTCCCCCAGCCGCAATGCCATCCGGGTGGCCATGACGGAGTTGCAGCCGTGGGCGATGTTGGCGAAGGGGCCGCCGTGGATGAAGGCCGGGGTGCCCTCCAGGGTCTGGACCAGGTTGGGCTTCAGGGCGTCCTTCAAAAGGGCGGCCATGGCGCCCTCGGCCTTGAGGTCGTGGGCGGTGACGGGCTTTCCGTCGTAGGTGTAGGCCACCACCATCCGGCCCAGCCGGGCCTTGAGATCGGGGATGTCCGCCGCCAGGCAGAGGACTGCCATGACCTCGCTGGCCACGGTGATGTCGAACCCGTCCTCCCGGGGCACGCCCTGCATCCGGCCGCCCAGGCCGTCCACCACGTTGCGCAGCTGCCGGTCGTTCATGTCCACGCAGCGCTTCCAGGTGATGCGCTTGACGTCGATGCCTAAGGCGTTGCCCTGCTGGATGTGGTTGTCCAGCATGGCGGCCAGCAGGTTGTTGGCCGCGCCGATGGCGTGGAAGTCCCCGGTGAAGTGGAGGTTGATGTCCTCCATGGGCACCACCTGGGCGTGTCCGCCGCCGGCGGCGCCGCCCTTGACGCCGAACACCGGCCCCAGGGAGGGCTCCCGCAATGCCACCAGGGTGTGCTTGCCCAGGCGGCGCATGGCGTCCGCCAGGCCTACGGTGGTGGTGGTCTTGCCCTCGCCGGCGGGGGTGGGGTTGATGGCGGTGACTAAGATCAGCTTGCCGTCGGGGCGTGCGGACTGGCGCAGCAGGCGGTAGTCCACCTTGGCCTTGTAATTGCCGTAGAGCTCCAGGTACTCCTCGTCCACCCCCGCCGCGGCGGCGATGTCCCGGATGGGCTTCATGGCGCAGGACTGGGCGATCTCGATATCAGAGAGGATCTTCATGCGTATGGCCTCCATATTCGTTGATATTCCGGCTGCCCGGAAAGGTAATACTTCTCACGGAACATCACTATATCACGAATCCCGGCGAAAGGGAAGGGGAAAATCCATAAGCGGTCTGCGGAGTTGCTTGCCTCTGCCATAAGCAAAACGAATCGCGAAGCGCAAAATCAGGGGGACCCCGTCTGGGTCCCCCTGATCGCAAAGCGATATTCGGATACCGGGCGTCCGGTGCGGAAGCCCCTCAGAACTCCGCGTTGCCCACGGTCCGGGGATGGGGCAGCGCCCGGCGCGGCAGGCCGCGCCGGGGCCCCGGATCTTCCATGCGCGAGGCCAGTGAATGGCCTCTGCGCCAAGGTTTTGGGCACGGCCCAAAACGCTTGTACGGCGCGTCCGCGCCGCCCGCGCTGTGCGCGGGGACGTCCTGCCGGGAAGGCCGGATGGCCCGGCGCGTCCGGAAAGGCTCAGAACTCCGCGTTGCCCACGGTCCGGGGATGGGGCAGGACGTCGCGGATGTTGGAGATGCCGGTGAGGTACATC
>CALWXB010000060.1 GCA_944385405.1 uncultured Oscillospiraceae bacterium
TCACTCGGCAGCCATACCATCAAAGTACCGATTTCCCAGGCATTACAGCGGTTTGGTGGGTTCTCTATGTATTTTCAGCGCCTTTAAGTACACGTTTTCACCTCCGCCGGATTTCCATACGATAACTAGCATACTTTATCAGATAAGTGTGTCCTTTTCAAGGAAAATCCAAAAAATTGCAGCAAAAAAGCGCGCCGCCTCAGCGGCGCGCCTCCTTTGCCTCCCCGATCTGCCGGTAGAGGCACTCCAGTCCCTCTGCCAGTCCCCCCACCCGGTCGATGAGTCCCAGGCGGACGGCCTCCTCACCGTAGATCACGCTGCCCACGTCTGCGGCCATATCGTCCTTTTTCAGCATCAGCATCTCAAACGCCCCTGCGTTGATGCCGCTGTGGCCGGAGACAAAGGCCACGATCCGCTCCTGCAGGCGCTGGAAATAGCTGTACGTCTGGGGCGCGGCGATGACCGTGCCGCTCATGCGGACGGGATGGATGGTCATGGCGGCGGAGGGCACGGCAAAGCTCCGCTGCGCCGCCACCGCCAGGGGCACGCCGATGGAGTGGCTGCCTCCCAGGACGATGGATACCGTGGGCTTGGTCATGCTGGCAATGAGCTCCGCGATGGCCAGGCCTGCCTCCACATCGCCGCCCACGGTGTTGAGGAGAAACAGGACACCGTCCACCTCCTCCGACTCCTCCAGCTTTACCAGAAGCGGCAGCACATGCTCATATTTGGTGGTCTTTGCGGTATTGGGGGCCGTGTTGTGCCCCTCGATCTGGCCGATGATGGTCAGGCAGTACACGTTGCCCCGGGCCGTCCGGGTCAGGGCGGAGCCGAAATCCAGGATCCCCTGGGCGGCCTGGGCCTCTGGGTTGTTTTCCTCCGGCTGCTGGCCGGGTTTGGTCGGTTCGTTCATCGGATCCCTCCTTTTTCCGGGTAGTGTCCGCAATTTTCACGAATCTACACGCTCCCGCCCTTCCTTTTTGCCGCGGCGTATGATATAATGATAATTCAGGCAGAAAATCGGTTACACAGGAGGTCCTGCACATGGACGGAAACACGCAGCGCATCGTGGTGAAGGTGGGCACTTCCACCCTGACCCACGACTCCGGCAGCCTGGATCTGCGGAGCATGGAGCATCTGGTACGGACCCTGGCGGATCTCCACGGCGCGGGCCATGAGATCATTCTGGTCACCTCCGGCGCCATCGCCGTTGGCACGGCCCGGCTGGGCCTTGCCCAGCGCCCTAAGGAGCTGCGGATGAAGCAGGCCGCCGCCGCAGTGGGGCAGTGCCGGATGATGCACATCTATGACAAGCTCTTCTCCGAGTATAACTGCTCCATGGCCCAGATCCTGCTCACCGGCGACGACGTGGAAAACAGCGACCGGGAAGCCCATTTATACGGCACCTTCTCCGCCCTGCTGGAGATGGGCGTGATCCCCGTGGTGAATGAAAACGACTCCGTCTCCTCCGCCGAGATCGAGACAGGCCACCACAAGGTCCTGGGCGACAACGACACCCTTTCGGCCATCGTGGCCTCTTTGTGCCACGCGGACCTCCTGGTCCTGCTCAGCGATATCGACGGGCTGTACGACGCCGATCCCAAGGCGCATCCCGACGCCCGCCTGCTCCACCGGGTGGAGGCGCTGACGCCGGAGATTCTGCAGATGGCCGGCGGCGCGGGCACCTGGCGTGGCACCGGCGGCATGGCCACCAAGCTCTCCGCCGCCCGCATCGCCATGGCAGCCGGATGCGACATGGTCATCACCAACGGCAGCCGGATGGAAGATCTTTACGGCATCGTGGACGGCCGGGACATCGGCACCCGGTTCCTGGCCCATGGCCGGACCCGTGAGGCATGAGCCGGATTGTCCGCGCTGCCTGACGAACCATTTCCCCTTCCGAACTTATTCCAACGCCAAAAGGAGGCTGTATCATGACCACATTGCAGCAGCAGGGCGCGGCGGCCAAGGCCGCTTCCTATCCCCTGTCCACCGCCGGCACCGCCTTGAAAAACGCCGCACTGGAAGCCATCGCCGCCGTTTTGACCCAGCGGCAGGACGAGTGGCTTGCCGCCAACGCCGCCGACGTGGCCGCCGCCCGGGAAGCCGGGATGCGTCCGGCCATGCTGGACCGCCTGACACTGACCCCGGAGCGGATCGCCGGCATCGTGGACGGCGTCCGGCAGATCATCTCCCTGCCGGACCCCATCGGACGGGTGGACAAGATGGAGACCCGGCCCAACGGCCTCATCATCGGACGGCGGCGGGTGCCTCTGGGCGTCATCGCCATCATCTTCGAGGCCCGGCCCAACGTCACCGTGGACGCCGCGGCGCTGTGCCTGAAGTCCGGCAATGTGTGCATCCTCCGGGGCGGTAAGGAGGCCATCCGGTCCAACCGCTGCGCCGTGGAGCTGATGCGTGCGGCGCTGCGGCAGGCGGGGCTGCCGGAGGACTGCATCTCCCTGGTGCAGGACACCAGCCATGAGACCGCCGCCGAGCTGATGCACCTGGACCAGTACGTGGACGTGCTGATCCCCCGGGGCGGCGCGGGCCTCATCCGCACCGTGGCCCGGGAGTCCAGCGTGCCGGTGATCCGCACCGGTGAGGGCGTGTGCCACATCTACGTGGACCCGGAGGCCGACCTGGACATGGCAGCGGAGATCCTATACAACGCCAAGTGCTCCCGTCCCTCCGTGTGCAACGCCGTGGAGTGCGTGCTGGTGCACCGGGACGTGGCCGGGGCCTTCTGGGAAAAGGCCCTGCCGCTGCTGGACAAGCACAGCGTGGAGCTCCGGGCAGACGCGGCGGCGCTGAAGATCCTGGGCGGCCGTGCCGTTCCCGCTGCTGAGAGCGACTGGGACGCCGAGTACGACGATTATATCCTGGCCGTGCGCACGGTGGAGAGCCTGGAGGAAGCCATCGGCTTCATCAACGCCCACGGCACCGGCCACTCCGAGGCCATCGTCACCCGGAACTATTTCTCCGCCCAGCACTTCCTGGACGCCGTGGATGCGGCGGCGGTGTACGTCAACGCCTCCACCCGCTTCACCGACGGCGGAGAGTTCGGTCTGGGCGCGGAGATCGGCATCTCCACCCAGAAAATGCACGCCCGGGGCCCCATGGGCCTGGAGGAGCTCACCAGCGGAAAATACGTCATTTACGGCCAGGGCCAGGTGCGCTGAGCCTACATCGCGCCGGACCTCCGGCGCCAAAAGAAAGCAGGAGACGACATGGCAACATTTGGATTCATCGGCACCGGCAACATGGGCGGCGCGCTGGCCCGGGCGGCCCGCAAGCATCTCCCCGGCGAGGAGATCCTGCTGGCCAACCGCACGGCGGCCAAGGCGGAGGCCCTGGCCGCGGAGCTGGGCTGCATAGTCTCGGACAACCGCACCGCGGCGGCCCAGTCGAAGTATCTCTTCCTGGGGGTGAAGCCCCAGATGATGGCGGAGATGCTCTCCGACATCGCCCCGGTGCTCTCCGGGCGGCAGGACCCCTTCTTCCTGGTGAGCATGGCGGCGGGGCTCTCCATTTCCCGCATCCGGGAGCTGGCGGGCGGGGACTATCCCGTCATCCGCATCATGCCCAACACCCCCGCCGCCATCGGCGCGGGGATGGTGTTCTACGCCGCCGATGCCCACGTCCCGGCGGAGGACCTGGCCTTCTTTCTGGAATCCCTCTCCGGCGCGGGGCGCTTTGAGGCCCTGCCGGAACACCTGATGGACGCGGGGTCCGCCGTGGCGGGCTGCGGTCCGGCCTTCGTGGACCTCTTCATCGAGGCCCTGGCCGACGGCGGCGTGGCCTGCGGGCTGCCACGGGCCTCCGCCCAGGTGTTCGCGGCGCAGATGGTGCTGGGCTCGGCCCAGCTGGTGCTGGAGTCCGGCCAGCACCCCGGCGTGCTGAAGGACGCCGTGTGTTCCCCCGGCGGGTCCACCATCCAGGGTGTCCGGGCACTGGAACAGGCTGGCTTCCGCAGTGCCGTCATGGAGGCCGTCATCGCCGCGTGCGAAAAAAGCGCGGATCTGGGAAAATAACATCAAAAAAGTGAGACGCTGCTTGCGCGGCGTCTCACTTTTTTGATATGCACTCAGGCGGCCGCCTGGGACGGCGCCACCCGCAGGTCGAAAGCGGTGAGATACTCCGCCACCTCAAAGCGCATGGCAGCCGACGCGGGCCGGAGGGCCTTGTCCGCCACCAGGATCCCGTTCCCCACGGCCCACTCCATGGCCTCCCGGGCGTAGTCGCTGATGGTGTCCTGATCAAGGTACATCTCCAACGTGATGCCGCCGCTCATATCACAGCCCATCATGGCGCCGTAGCGGTAGAGAATGGCCAGGAACTGCTGGGTGGAGATGGCCTGACCGGGCTGGTAAGTGTCGGCGGTGTAGCCGTTCACCAGTCCGTTGGCATAGCCCCAGGCGATGGCGTCGGCAAAGGGGGAATCCGCCGCCACATCGGTAAAGGGCGCAGCCTGCTCCGGCTCCGGAGATCCACTCATGCGCCAGAGCACCGTCACCATCTGGCCCCGGGTCATGGTGCCGTTGGGGGAAAACAGCGTCTCGGTGACGCCCTTGAAGATGTCGTTTTCATAGCAGTGCCGCACGGCATCGTAATAGGGCTCATCTCCGGAGACGTCCGTAAAGGGCAGACTGCCCTGGATCTCGATGCGGCTGTTGGGATAAGCGTAGGCCTCATAGGTCACGGTACCGCCCAGGTAGTCCGCGATATAGTCCATAACCACCTCGTCCATGGCAAGACCCAGGTCGTAGCATGTCCCCGCAGCGGCAAAGGCGTGGTAGGTATCGCCGCCGGCGGCCACAAAATCGTTGGTGGCGATGGTGTAGGTAGCCGCCGGATCAAAGGGCTCATCCCCCACGGACGCGATCTCCACCCTCTGGATGGAGGCAGGGGCGTGGTAGGTGGTGCCGGGATACAGCTCCCCGGCGTCATAGGCCGCGGCGGTATCCACGGTGAATTCGATGCCGCTGACCTGGGGGAAGCCGCCCAGGCTGGCGGGGGTGCAGTAGGTGGACGCCTCCAGCGCCTCCAGCAGCTCCGCGCCGGTGACTTCCACCACGCTCACCGTATTGCCGAAGGGCAGCACGGTCTGGATGTCCTTTTTCGTGATGTCCCCCGCCGGGATGGAGGCCCGGATGCCGCCGCCGTTGGTGATGGCCGCCGTCACCGGCACCCCCGCCTCCCGGGCGCCCCAGGCCAGGGCGTCGGCGATGAGATCGCCCAGATTCGTCTCCTGGGTGCGGACATGCTGGCTCTCCCCGTCCAGGGCCACCTCATTTTTGGCGAACACCGCGCCGTAGGCCGCGTCGATCTCCCGCTGGATGGCCTCCGCCCGGGCGGCCACCGCCGCGTCCTCACCGGTCAGGGAATCGGTGGAGAGGGTCTTGGTGCTGATAAAGCCGCTTTCGCAGTTGATGGTGACAACGCCTACCTCCTCCAGCTTGGTACCGGCGGAGGTGAGGATCGCGCCATTGACCATGTCCGATCCAACGACGACATCCGCGCCGCCTGCGGTGAACGCGGTGCCGCCCAGAGCCAGGAGGATATCGGTCTGAGTGGAGTGGGAGTGCCCGTCGATGAAGACGTCGATGCCGTCCACATGCTCCAGAAGATCCATGGAACGGCTGCCTGCGGACGCCTCGTCGATCCCCAGATGCCCCAGACAGATCACATAGTCGCAGCCCCGGTCCCGCAGATCCTCCACCTCTGCCTGGGCATAATCCCAAAGATGACTGCCGGAGAGGAACGTCACGCCCTGAAGGTTGGCGGGGTTGGCCTTGGTAGCCGTCTCCGGCGTGGTCAGGCCGAACACGCCTACCAGCGTGCCGTCCGGTGCCTGGAAAATGGCCTGATCCGCGAAGGGCGTCTCCCCTGGATACCGGATATTGCCTCCCAGGACAGGGAAGTCCGCCTTCCGGGCCAGGGCGGCCAGATTGTCATAGCCGTAGTCGAACTCGTGGTTGCCCGGCACCGCCGCGTCATAGCCCGCCAGATTCATCAGCTCCACGGCGGCGGCTCCCCGGGACGCGCTGACGGTGGGGTCCCCCTGGATAAAGTCCCCGGCGTCCAGCAGCAGCACATGGGCGCCCCGGGCCTCATACGCGTCCTTCAGCGCCGCCACCTTGGCATAGCCGCCGATGGCGCCGTGGATGTCGTTGGTGTGCAGGATCACGATGGAGCCCTCCAGCTCGCCTGCTTGCTGTGCCAGCGCCGGGACAGACAGCGTCCACGCCAACGCCGCAGCCAGCAGCAGCGACAACATGCGTTTCATTCTCAATCCCCCTCCTCATGATGGTTTTGATTGTTTGATTATAGCACATTTTTCGACGCCGCACAGCAGATTTTCCCGAATTCCCCCAATTTTCCCAAACAACGGGGAAAAATCGCCTCCGCTTCTGGAAAACCGGACCGGGGCATGCTATACTGGACCCAAACATCAGATACCAAAATGAAACGGAGGATATGCGTATGCGGACACTCTTCAAGGGCGGCACCGTGATCTCCGGTTCCGGGGCCAAGCGGGCTGACGTGCTGACGGACGGCGAGAAGATCCTGGCTGTGGGCCGGAACCTCAAACAGGCGGCCGACGCCGTGACGGACGTCTCCGGCTGCCTGCTCTTCCCGGGCTTCATCGACGCCCACACCCACTTCGATCTGGACGTGGCAGGCACCACCACCGCCGATGACTTCTATACCGGCAGCCGCGCCGCCCTCCGGGGCGGCACCACCACCGTCATCGACTTTGCCTGCCCCAACAAGGGGGAAAGCCTCCACCACGGCCTTTCCCTGTGGCATCAGAAGGCCGACGGGCGCACCTTCTGCGACTACGGCTTCCACATGACCATCGACGACTGGAACGAGTCCATCCGCAGCGAGCTGCCGGACATGTTCGCCCAGGGCGTTTCCTCTTTTAAAATGTATATGACCTACCCGGCCATGATGATCGGGGACCGGGACATGTACTGGGCACTGAAGGAGCTCAAGGCCCTGGGGGGCATCTGCGGTGTCCACTGCGAAAACGCCGGGGTCATCGACGGCATGATCGCCGAGCGCAAGGCCGCCGGTGAGCTGGGACCGGACTCCCATCCCCGCTCCCGCCCGCCCTATCTGGAGGCGGAGGCGGTAGGACGGCTGCTGCGCATCGCCCAGGCTGCAGACTGCCCGGTGATCATCGTCCACCTCACCAACCATGAGGCCCTGCGGGAGGTGGAACACGCCCGCCAGCGGGGCCAGCGGGTCTACGTGGAGACCTGCCCCCAGTACCTGCTGCTGGATGAGAGCCTCTACTTCAATTCCGACTACTCTGCCGCCGCCCGGTATGTCTGTGCGCCGCCCCTGCGGTCCCGGACGGAGCAGGAGGCCCTCTGGCGGGCGCTGCGCCGGGGCGAGATCCAGACCGTCTCCACGGATCACTGCTCCTTCACTCTGGCCCAGAAAGACATGGGCCGGGAGGACTTCACCAGGATCCCCGGGGGCCTGCCCGGCGTGGAGACCCGAGGCGAGCTGATCTGGTCCTACGGCGTGGCCAAGCGCCGCATCACCCCCGCCCGGATGTGCCGGGTGCTCAGCGAGAATCCCGCCCGGCTGTACGGCCTCTTCCCCCGCAAGGGCATCCTCCGGCCCGGCAGCGACGCCGATATCGTGGTCTACGATCCCGGCCTCAGCCATGTCATCCAGGCGGAGGACTGCGTGGCCAACGTGGACTACAACCCCTATGAGGGCTTCGTCACCGCCGGCGGCATCCGGGAGGTGTGGCTCCGGGGCCGGAAGGCCGTGAACCGCGGCGCCGTGCTGGACGAGACGCCCCAGGGCCGCTACATGGCCCGGGGCAAGTGCTGCCTGTGAAAATCAGAAAAAGCGCCCCGGAGCAAACTGCTCCGTGTCATAGGGACACGAAGTGAACCTCCCCTAATGGGGTAATATCGATACGGTAAAAGACTATAGCTGCAAGTCATTATGAGGGCTTGCGGCTATAGTCTCTTTTCTTGTTGACGAAAATAAAATAATTGCAGAACATTTAAGTATCAAACATCCCTTTGTGCATTCTGATGTATAGCGAGATACTCTTGTAATTCTGCCGAATCCTGCTTTGTCAAATCAGGATATTCCATGATTCTCCTCCTGATTCGATGTGTGCATTGAGGTATTGGACCTTTCTTTTGTATACAAGCGCAGT
>CALWXB010000061.1 GCA_944385405.1 uncultured Oscillospiraceae bacterium
GCCTCGCCCACCAGCTTCTCGTTTTCGTGGGGATCGGCGGCGGTGCCGTAGGTCTCGGCGGTGTCGAACAGGGTGTAGCCCATATCGTAAGCGGCCCGGATGGCCCGGACGGCCTCGCTCCGCTCTGTGGGCGCTCCGTAGGCGTGGCTGAACCCCATACAGCCCAGCCCCACAGCGGAAACCGTCAGGTCAGCGCCCAGTGTGCGCGTATTCATCGTCAAATGCCTCCTTGCGGGTATCGTTCTTACAGAAATGATGATAATGCAGATCCGCCTTCTGCGGAAGTTCCGATTCGTTACGCAGTATATACCAAAAGGTTTTGAGTAGCGGCAGATTTCTTCAAATGGCACCGCAGTGCATCGTCCAATTCCGCATATTCTGTGGGCAGTTCCAGCTCCCGCAGGAAGTCCGCAAAGGCACGGATGCTGGCCTGAGCCGCTTCTTGCTCGTCTTGACCTGTTTCCGGCACTTCCCATACACGATGGGCCAGCTGTGCCAGCACGTCGGGATGTCGCTCCGCCTCCCGACGGCAGTGGGCCAGGAGAAGGACGGCCAGCGCCCCGGCATACTCCGCCCAATCCGATGACGAGAGGATGGCTGCCTCACGCAGAGGTAAATGCGGGAAGGAGAACCGCCGGCCCAGCTGGAAAAACCGGTTCCCCCACAGGGCGCACCGCCACATAAGGTTGCTCCGGGCATCTTCGTCGCTTGGAACGGTCCGGCAGACGCGCAGATCTTGGACCATGCCCCGCATCAAGGTTTCCAGCAATTCATGGGAGACGCCCATCCCGTCCGCCGGGGTCAGATATTGTTCCAACGCGCCGGCCAGAGCGGAGAATCCCTGGGCAGTAAGCAGTTGGCGAGACAGTTTTCGGGTATAGCCCGGGTCCAGCAGGGCAAATTGCGGGTCACAGGGAGGATAGTCCCTCCAGACACACTGGTTTTCATGGATCAGCCCCGCCGCGCCGTTGATAGCCCCGGCCTCCAAGTAGGAGGCCACAAAGCCCACCGGCAGGGGCGGCACGTCCACCACGCCCTGCAATTCCCCAAAATTCTCCCACAGGTCGCCCCGGCACACCGCCGCCAGAGAGGCGGCCTTGCAGCCGTCCAAAACAGCGGAGCCACCCACGCCGAGGATCAGGTCCACATGGCGCTCCCGGCACAGCCTGGCCGCCTGCTGTACCTGTTCATACCGGGGACAGAACGGGCCGACTACGCACTCCGCCGTCTGTTTCCCACTTCGGCGCAGGATGTTCCGCACCTCGTCCGCCGCGTCGGAGTTCCGGCCGTCCTCCTCCGTGACAAGCAGCACACTGGGACCAAACCCCGCCAGAAAACTGGCCAGATACTCCCGCACACAGCCGCCGCCAAAGAGGAACTTGGTCCCGTTTTCAAAGAGAAAATTGTTCATGGCACACCTCTTGATCCCACCCCATGCGGGGGCGATTCCTTTTGTGCCTCTATTATAAAAAAATCGAGACTTCCGCAGAAGTCTCGAAAAGTTATGCAGTATATACCTTTGTGTTACAACTCATACACGGTTTTGACCGCTTTGAGAAGCCGCTTCACGGTGGCAGATGGCTTGGGGGAGTGGAAAAGGCCGAAGGGAACGGTGTAGTCCCAGTCCACCGGGATGGTTTTCAGCAGGGGATGGATGTTCTTCCAGTTATCGATGGTCATGAGGATGTCGTTGGAGTTCTCGCACTGGTTGAAGATATTGATGCTGAGAAAGTCGAAGTCCACGATGTGGATCTGGGGGTGATCCCGCCACAGCTCGTCCCGCATCTGATCCAGATAGTGGTTCCAGCCACGGCGGATCATCAGGAAGTTTTCTCCGTGGAGGTCGTCCGCTGTCAGAGTTTCCTTGGCCGCCAGTGGGTGGTAGATGGACACCGCACAGCGAACCGGCTCCCGGCTCAGCTCCAGGGCGGCGCACTGGCGGGTGTCCAGCAGATTCTGGTCATAGGGACCGGCCACGATGTCGATGTTCTGCCCCAGGTTGCGCAGGATCTCCCGGGCGTTCTCCGGGGTGTTCTCATAGGGCACCAGTTGGAATTTGATGTCCGGGCAGTGCTGGTGGAGGCTGGGCCACAGATCCAGCAGGAACTGTCCCGGCGTCATGGGGGAGGTGCCGATGCGGATGACCTTGTCCCCCTCCTCGGCGGCGTTCTTGGCCCGCACCACCGCGTCCTTGCAGTATTGGACGATGTACTGGGCATCCCGGTAGACCGACTTGCCCGCCGCGGTGAGCTTCAGCCCCCGGGGGCTACGGACAAAAAGCTGGAGGTCCAGCCCCGCCTCCAGGGAGGTGATCTGCTTGATGACTGCCGGCGGCGTGATATACAGTTCCTCCGCCGCCTTGTTGAAGCTCCCCGCGTCCGCCACCCGGAGGAAGGTCTCCAGCTGAGGATTATACATCATACGCGCCACCGCCTTTCCGCCCGCGCCCGGGGCCCTGTTTAAGAACTATTTTACCGTCTTTTGCAGGGAATAGCAAGAAAAACACGCGGGCAGACACATCCGTCTGCCCGCGCATAGTCTCTTACGCTCCAAACACTTCCGCTGCCCGGTGCATATTCTCCACCACCGGGACCCCGAAGGGGCACCGCTTCTCGCAGGCCCCGCAGGCGATGCACTCTCCACCGTGGTGAGGCAGGACGGCATAGTGCTCCCGCACGGTTTCCGGCACCTCTCCCTGGGCGCGGGCCAGATTCAGGAATTTGGTGACACTGGCCACGTCGATGCCCACCGGGCAGGGGGCACAGTGGCCGCAGTACATACAGTGGCCCACCCAGCTGATCTTGGGCAGGGCGGCAAAGGCGGCGGCATAGTCCCGCTCAGCCTCGGACGCCTCCTCATAGGCGATGCTGTTTTTCAGTTCCTCCAAGTTCCGGGCCCCGGACATGACGGTGGCCACGCCGGGCCGGGTCAGCGCATAGTGGAGACACTGGTAGAGGGTCAGTGCCTTCCCGGCCGGGGACAGCTCCGCGTTCAGGAGGTCGCCGCCGCCGAAGGCTTTCATCACGGTGATGCCCACTCTCAGCCGCTGGCAGGTTTCATACAGTTCCTGCCGCTGAGGGTCCATGTTTACCAGGGGCTGTTCATAGTTCTTCCCGTTCCAGAGCTGTTCCACATCCTCTCCCGCAGGTTGGAGGTCGTAGCAGGGATTGACGCTGAACATCAGCACCTCAATGGCCCCGCTGCGTACCGCCACAAGGGCCACCTCCGGGTTGTGGCTGGACAAACCGATGGCCCGGATGACGCCCTGGGCTTTCAGCTCCCTGGCATAGTCCAGCACACCTTTGTCCCGCACGGCTTCCCAGTCGGCCATGGAATCCACATAGTGGATCATGCCGATCTCCACATGGTCGGTCTCCAGCCGCTGAAGCTGATCTGCGAAGCCCTCTCTGACTTCGGCCATATCCCTGGTGCGCTTGTACTGCCCGTCTTTCCAGATGGTACACAGATGGGCCTGGAGCACGAATTTTTCCCGCCGCCCCCGCAGGGCATGGCCCAGGTTAGAGCGGAACTCCGGGTTGGGAGAATAGAGGTCGATGCAGTTGACCCCGCCCGCCTCCATGGCATCTACCATTTCCTTGACCTGCTCATAGGGTTTCTCCACAAAGCCCTCGCAGCCCATACCGATCTCGCTGACCAACAAGCCCGTGCGGCCCAGCTGACGATATTCCATTTCACTGCCTCCCCGCTCTTTTTCTGATACTTTACCGCATCCGCGGAACTTTTGCAACCGCTGCAACCGCCCTACATCTGCCGCTCCCAGAACCGGACCGCCAGATCCAGCCAGCCCTCCGCTGCCGTGTCGGTGCCCAGGCCAAAGCCGTGGCCCAGACCGGGATAACAGTGGAACTCCGTGTCGATGCCGCAGGCGGACATAGCCTCCAGCCGGGCCTGCATCACCCGCCAGGGTGCAATGCCGTCCGAATCCCCCACGCACACGAAGGTGGGTGGGTCGTCCGTGCTGTACTCGCTCAGGCCGGTGTACTGCATGATGACGGCGCCGGGCCGGGGCAGATCGTTCCCGCCGAAGGCCGCCGGGCCGTAGGTGCCAAGCCACGCCGCCATCCGGGCCCCCGCCGAGCCGCCCCACAGGGAGTAGCAGCTGGTGTCCACCTCCAGCTCCTCCGCGTGACCGAAGATAAAGGTGATGGCCCGTGCCAGATCCTCGCAGGCGGTCTGGGCTCCCGGGCGGTAGATCAGGGCAAAGGCGTTATAGCCCTGCTTGGACAGCTCCAGGGCGTGAGGGAAGCTGTCGTGCATGGCCCCCACATAAGCGAAGGCCCCGCCGGCGTTGCACACGGCAAACCGCGCCCCCGGCTCCCCCCTGAAAAAGAACAGGCCGGTGTCCTCCTTGTCCGGGTCGGCGGCCTTCTCCTCGTCGGTGTAGATGTCGTAGAAAATGGTCTCTCCAGCCAGCGCCCGCTCCTTCAGGGTGTTGACGATCTCCACGGTCTCGCTGGGGTCAATGTGGCTGTAAAAGGTCAGCCGCAGATCTCCCAGGGTCTCGCCGCTCCAGTAGCCGTCATCCGCGGGAAACAGCAGACGGCCATAGTCTCCAAAGGCGGGATCGTCCATGACCGTCTGAATGGGGGTATTGACTGTAAATGTTGTCTCCACTGTGGTCGCTCCTTCCGGCTCCTGACTGCCCGGCATGGGCGTCTGAGCTCCGCACCCGGATAGGAGCAGAACCAGCGCCAGGGCGCTGATTGGAATGAGATGTTGTATCATTGGGACACCTTCTTTCTGGCGGAACAGCGCCGCAGGCCGTTTCCCCCGTAATGGCCGATCCAGACAAACAGGCCAAAGATAGCAAAGTAATCTGCCAGAAAGCCTGCCGCGGTCTGCCCAGGCGGGAAGAACAGAAAGTGGGTTCGCAGAAGCAAATAGTCCGAAAAGCCGCTGCGAAAGAAAGCCAGCAGGCCGCAACACGCAATGGCCGCGCCCATCAGCCGGAGAACCGCTGTCCGCATTCTGGACAGGCCGCATAGTCCTGCAATCCGGCGGGTCTGCCCCATGATGCCGCTCCAGTGGAGGCCCAGGTGCAGGCCCATCAGCAGGAAGCTCCAGAAGGCGCAGGGCAGGTGGAGCATCCGGGCCAGCTCCTGTCCCCAGCCAAGCGGTAGAAAGTCCAGGACGTATTGGGAGAGGATCAGGCCGCTGAACAGGGAACCGAACACGGAAAGCAGGAGCAGGAAGGTCAAGAGGGTCTGCGCCGCCCGGTAAATGGACATCCGTCCTTTGTCCACCCCCCTGTACCAGGCATGGTTCCAGATATGGTGGAGGACGATCAGCGCCAATATGGCAAGCCCCAGCCACTCATGGACGTCCTCACCGATCAGGGAGTAGCCCATCAACGGGAGCAGGATGACCGTCAGTGCCAGGTCTGTGATCCATCGTTTGGGCACCGCTTCACCGCCTTTCTTCCTGTCGATCTCTTGTGGTATATATGAGGTCACTGTCCGAACAGCCATCCCATGATCTCCGGGTCTTGGGCGAACAGATTCCCACCGCCGTGCTGGCTGGATACGCCTCCCGCTCGGAAGTAGTCCGCATCCTTGATGTCCAGCACCAGCAGCCGACTGATTTCCTCCTCGGAGAGCCCGGCTTCCTGGTACAGGGCATGGAGCTGGTCATAGGCCTCCCGGGTGGGTTCCGATCCATAATACTCGTCCCCCTCGCCGATGGCCAGATACACCGGAACCTGCGCTTCCACGACCGGTGCATAGGCCCCATCCCACTGGGAGGAACACTGGAGGTAGGCGGTGAACAGGTCAGGCCGCATCCCCAGGGCCAGGGACATGGTCTCCCCGCCGCCGGAGTAGCCCTCGGCGTACACCCGGTCGGGGTCGATGTTGTAGGCATCCAACAGGTACTCTGTCAGGGCGATGGTTTGCTCTGCCGAAGTCTCTCCCCAATCACTGAGCTGCGGAGCAGCCACGATCATCTTGTCGTTGTAGTTCAGCGCCTCAAATGCAAAGTTCTCGCTGTATAGGTTCTGCCCCATGCCCTGGAAGTACAGGCCCTCATAGCCGGGGAGGGTAAGGAACAGAGCGTATGCCTCGCTGCCGTCATAGCTGTCCGGGATGTAAATATGGTAGTGGATGTCCCCCTCCGGGGCGTGGAGTACGTTGTCCATCTGGAAACCCCGGTAGGTCTCTGTCCCCTGAGTAACCTCCAGTTCCGGCTCCGGGGATGGATCAGGGGCAGGCTCTGGCGTTTCCTGCACCTGTGCCGGCGGTTCGGGCGTTTCCGGGGTGGACTGCACTGTGCCCTCCGCCCCGCAGGCGGTGAGGCTCAGTTCCATGGTCAGCGTCAGAAACAATGTGAAAATCTGTTGAATGGAAAACATAGTGGCACCTTCTTTCGGGACTATTGTAGCCCGAAGCCGGCACCGGAGGAAGTTCCGATTGGTTAGGGAGTGTAAACGAAAGGGTATATATACTCGCATAAAAAATGGTTCAAATAATCTGATAATTATTATATTAGATCGTCGCGGGATTGTATGGGGATTTTGTCTCCGCAGAGCCATTTTATTGGGCTGTGCCGCTCCGGCAGTGGACGTAAAAGTCCTCGTACAGCGTATCTGGTTTTCTGATTTACGAGCAGCGTAGACGATATGTAACGCCACACTCTGCTGTGTAGTGAAACGTCTGCGCTGAACGCTTTTGTATTGCCACTGTGGGTACTACTGGTCTATGGGCCGACAATTTTGTTGGGCAGTGCCTTGCAGAAGTACAGCGACAACGGGACGTTGCAGTTTATACATTAGCAGGGGCCAGACACAACCCCCTGGTTGTGTCTGGCCCCTCCTTCATTCATCTGTCCGCAAGTGCTCACAGATCCAGTTGTACAACTGCTGTTCGTCCATTGTACCGGACGCAATGGAAATAAACGCGTCAGAGAGCTCTCCGGTGTGAAGCTGGAGCTCATACCCATTCCACTTGAGGATCAACTGGACCATCAGAGCGCCGATCCGTTTGTTGCCGTCCAAAAACGCGTGATTGGAGGCCAAGCCATAGCCAAGACGAGCTGCTTTTTCGGGGACGGTAGGGTAAAGATCCGTATTTCCGAAGGACTGGAGCGGCGCGGCTACGGCGGCCTCCAGCAATGCCCGATCCCGAAGGCCGTCCATACCGCCGGATCTCTCGATTATGCGGGAATGAAGGGCAATCACATCATCTGCCGTTACCCAGATCATTCCGCCATCCTCCGGTAGTCCTCCGCAAACTGCTCCAGAACCGTATCCGCGTCGGCCAGCATTTGGGCGCGTGTCGGTACGCCCTCTGCTTCCTGGATCTTGATTGGAAATGGCATCCCCTTGGCCCGGACGAAAGCGTTGGCGAACAAGTTGAAGGCCGTGGATGTGGTCATCCCCAACTCCTTGCAGATGGCGGACATCTGCGCCTTTACGTCGGCATCGATGCGAAAAGTCATATTAGCGTCCATTATTGCACCTCCTTGCATTGCAATTATATTACATTTTATGTGCAATATCAAGTGTTTGCTGTAAACAATTTGGCTACACGTATTTTGCGCCCGGCTGAAATTTTCAAAAAACTTTTCCCAAGGGGGGCAAAAACAGGGGTCCTTTTCTCCATTTATTATGAAAGGGCAATCACGGGCGCCTCCGCCGGCAGGAGTTTTGAAAAATTTTTGCCGGGAG
>CALWXB010000062.1 GCA_944385405.1 uncultured Oscillospiraceae bacterium
GTGATGTTTAATTTTTATGTTCCCTGTACGGGGGTTGTTTACCGCTTCAACCGGGCTCCCAGCTGAGCTATACCCCCGAGCTGTGTGTTCCGCGGCGGAACAAGTGATACTATACCAGGGAGGTTCTGAAAAGTCAACCCTTTTTTTCGCTTTTTTCAAACTTTTTTTCCGCCGCCGGAAGGCGGAGTTTTTCCCCGATTGCTCTTGACAAACCGGGAAAACCCCCTTAAAATGGGGGCGTTAACGACGTGGAAGGGAAGAAAGACGGAAATTCCCGCCCTCAGAGAGCCGGCGGTCGCTGCGAGCCGGCGGGGGAGTTCCGTATGACTGGTCCCGGAGTTTTCCGCCTGAACGATGGAGTAGGGTGGGACGGCGGCCCCGTTACCGGCCGGATCGTTTCGATCACTGAGGGCCTTGCGGGCGACCGGAGGCCGAATCAGGGTGGTATCGCGTGGAAACGCCCCTGACCTAGTTTGGGTCGGGGGCGTTTTTTGACGCGGCGGCACTCATATGATAAGGAGAAGGTTATGAAGTACGATTTTACCGCCATTGAGAAGAAGTGGCAGCAAAAGTGGCTGGAGGAGAAGCCCTTCGCCGCCGTCACCGGGGACAAGAGCCGGGAGAAGTTCTTCGGCCTCATCGAGTTCCCCTATCCCTCCGGCCAGGGGCTCCACGTAGGCCACGCCCGGCCCTTCACCGCCATGGACATCATCTGCCGGAAAAAGCGGATGCAGGGCTACAATGTCCTGTTCCCCATCGGCTATGACGCATTCGGCCTGCCCACGGAGAACTACGCCGTGCAGCACCACATCCATCCGGCCAAGGTGACCCACGACAACGTGTCCAACTTCCGCAAGCAGCTGCACATGCTGGGCTACTCCTTCGACTGGGACCGGGAGGTCAACACCACCGACCCCAGCTACTACAAGTGGACCCAGTGGATCTTCCTGCAGATGTTCAAGAAGGGGCTGGCCTACAAGGCCTCCATGCCCGTCAACTGGTGCACCCGCTGCAAGATCGTCCTGGCCAACGAGGAAGTGGTGGAGGGCGTTTGCGAGCGCTGCGGCGGCGAGGTCATCCGCAAGGAGAAGAGCCAGTGGATGCTGGCCATCACCAAGTACGCCGACCGCCTCATCGACGACCTGGACGACGTGGATTTCATCAACCGCGTGAAGATCCAGCAGCGCAACTGGATCGGCCGGTCCGAGGGCACCGAGGTGAACTTCACCACCACCGCCGGCGATACCATGACGGTTTATACTACCCGCTGCGACACCCTCTTCGGCGTGACCTATATGGTCCTCTCTCCGGAGCATCCCTTCCTGGACCAGTGGAAGGACCGCATCTCCAACTGGGATGATGTGGCCGCCTACCGGGAGGAGGCCGCCCACAAGTCCGACTTTGAGCGCAGCGAGCTGAACAAGGACAAGACCGGTGTGCGGCTGGAGGGCGTCCGGGCCATCAACCCCGCCAACCAGACCGAGATCCCCATCTTCGTCTCCGACTACGTGCTGATGAGCTACGGCACCGGCGCCGTCATGGGCGTGCCCGGCCACGACCAGCGCGACTGGGAGTTCGCCACCAAGTTCGGCCTGCCCATCATCGAGGTGGTCCAGGGCGGCGACATCACCAAGGAGGCCTTCACCCTCAAGGACGACACCGGCATCATGGTCAACTCCGGCTTCCTCAATGGGCTCACCGTCAAGGAGGCCATCCCCGCCATGAAGAAGTGGGTCACGGACAACGGCCTGGGCCATCCCAAGACCAACTTCAAGCTCCGGGACTGGGTGTTCTCCCGCCAGCGCTACTGGGGCGAGCCCATCCCCCTGGTGAACTGCCCCAAGTGCGGCTGGGTGCCTCTGCCGGAGGACCAGCTGCCGCTGCTGCTGCCGGAGGTGGAGAGCTACGAGGTCACCGACACCGGCGAATCCCCCTTGGCCAAGATGACCGATTGGGTGAACACTACCTGCCCCAAGTGCGGCGGTCCTGCCCAGCGTGAGACGGACACCATGCCCCAGTGGGCCGGTTCCTCCTGGTACTTCCTGCGGTATATGGATCCCCACAACGACAAGGCCCTGGCCAGCAGGGAGGCCCTGGAGTACTGGTCTCCCGTGGACTGGTACAACGGCGGCATGGAGCACACCACGCTGCACCTGCTCTACTCCCGGTTCTGGCACAAGTTCCTCTACGACATCGGCGTGGTGCCCACCAAGGAGCCCTATGCCAAGCGCACCAGCCACGGCATGATCCTGGGCGAGGGCGGCGAGAAGATGTCCAAGTCCCGGGGCAATGTGGTCAACCCCAACGACATCGTGGACCAGTACGGCGCGGACACCATGCGTCTTTATATCATGTTCGTGGGCGACTTTGAAAAGGCCGCCATCTGGTCCACCGAGGCGGTGAAGGGCTCCAAGCGGTTCCTGGACCGGGTGTGGAATCTGGCGGAGAGCGCCGGGGAGAGCTATGATGTGACCCCCGCCAACGAAGCCCCCATCCACCGCACCATCAAGAAGGTGACGGAGGATATCGATAATCTGAAGATGAACACCGCCATCGCTGCACTGATGACTCTCGTGAATGAGCTGGCCGCCAACGGCTGCAGCCGGGGAGACCTGCGCTATCTCATCCTGCTGCTCAATCCCTTTGCGCCCCATATCACGGAGGAGCTGTGGGAGAATCTGGGCTTTGCTGCCAAGGAGGGCAAGATGTGCTGCCAGGCACAGTGGCCGGTGGCGGACGAGAGCAAGACCGTGGCCGCCACGGTGGAGATGGCCGTTCAGGTCAACGGCAAGCTCAAGGGCACCGTGCAGATGCCTGCCGACAGCGAGGAGGCTGCCGTGGTGGAGGCCGCTTTGGCGGTGGAGAAGGTGGCCAAGGCCACCGAGGGCATGAAGATCGTCAAGACCATCCTGGTCAAAAATCGCCTGGTGAACCTGATCGTCAAGCCCCAGTGAGACACGGAAGCTGGCAGTGTCAGCGGTTTTTGCGGAAAAAGACTTGACAACTTCCCTGCCTCCGGATATAATGCATGTGTTAAAGCCATAATGTATGGCCCTTAAAGTATCCTGGATTGAGCCGGATACCTCGGAGGGAGGGAAATATAGATGTCTGAGATCCACGTGAAGGACGGCGAGTCCATCGACAGCGCTCTGAAGCGTTTCAAGCGCAGCTGCGCCAAGGCGGGCGTGATCGCCGAGGTCCGCAAGAGAGAGCATTATGAGAGCCCCAGTGTCAAGCGCCGCAAGAAGTCTGAGGCCGCTCGCAAGAACAAGAAGCGTTATTATTGATCCCCTGAAAAGGAAGCTGTGTAAAGCACAGCTTCCTTTTTTATCCCTGGCGGGAAAACAGAGCGGGGGCGACGTCCCGTACCTCCGGCCAGACAAAAAAGGCTGCGGGGACGCCCAGCGCCGTGCCGGCCCGGAGCTTTTGCCGCAGGGTGTCTGCATCGTCGAAGAGGACGAAGTGGGCCTCACCCTCCCGAAGGTATGTAAAGTACCGGGCGCACAGGTCCCGGGAAAAAAAGACGGAGGGGGATTCCCGCTCCAGCAGTGCCTGGAGCTGTTCCTGGGTGAGGAGATCTCCCTGCCCGGTGCGGGCGGGGAGGCGAAAGTCCATCCGCAGCCGCTGGACGTCCAGGGCGATGCGTCCCGGCCCGCCCATGCGGCCCGCTGCCTCCTGGAGGTATTGCGTGAAGCTGCCGCCGGAGAGGGCCGTGCAGATCAGCACCGATGCGCTCTGTGCGGCCCGGGCATAGCCCTCCGTGACATACAGCGCCCGTTTGGCAGAGGCCAGCGTCCGGCCCAGCTGCCCGGCCAGGACCAGGAGGTCTGTCCGGGGCGGCGCTTCGAAGTCCAGCACCACGCCGGTATAGCCCCGGCGGCCGCACTCCCGCTGGATCTGGGCGCACAGGGATGCCGGGTCCTCCACCATGGGCGCCTGGGCGTCGCTGAGGGACAGCAGTCCTCCCCGGGTCTGCAGCAGAAGGCTTTTGCGCAGCAGGGCGGACTCCGGCCCGATCCGGTAGGCCGCGTGGGCAAGGCTCCGGCAAAAGCCGGAGGCCTCCCGGGCCTGGTCCGGTGAGGCGGACAGATAAAGCTGCAAATGATCTCCCCCTTGTATCCTCCCGTGGGAACTGATATACTGAACACAGGACAACTACACCGCATGTATATGCAGACAAGGAGCCGACTATGCCGTTTTCCCTGATCCCCCACCGGGTGGTGGACCGCTACGCCGACATCCGCCCGGAGTATCTGGAAAAGCAGGGCGTTTCGCTGCTGCTCAGCGACCTGGACTTTACGCTGGCAGCCAAAAAGACGGCCCGTCCGGACCAGGCGCTGCGGGACTGGATCGGGCAGCTGGAGGCCTGTGGCATCCGCTTCATGATCGTCTCCAACAACCGTTCCGGCCGCCGGGTGCAGGAGTTCTGCGCGGACCTGGGAGTGCCGTATCAGGGACGGGCGGGCAAGCCCTCCACCCGGGGACTGCGGGCCGCTATGGCCCGGGCCGGAGCAGGACCGGAGGAGACCGCCATGCTGGGGGACAAGCTGCTCACGGACATGCTGGCGGCCAACCGGGCGGGGGTCCTGGCGCTGATGGTGGAGCCGGTGGGCGGCGCCGTGACGGCGTGGCAGAAGGTGCTCCATGCCCTGCAGGCCCCCTTCAAGGCCGTCTGCCGCCGCCGGGAGACCGGGGAGACATGAAAAAAACCGGGAAGTCCCGGAAAAATACTTGCAATAGCGGGCAACATACGGTAAAATATCTTCGGCTATGGACTAGATATGGAAAATTCGAGGAAATGTCCTCCCGCGGGTCGTTTTCTCGTAAGATTTGTGAGGAGGAAGATCTATGCCTACGATTACTGCCGGCGAGTTCCGGAATGGTGTGACGTTCGAGATGGACGGCAAAGTCATGACGGTGGTGGAGTTCCAGCACGTCAAGCCCGGCAAGGGCGCCGCCTTCGTGCGTACCAAGATGAAGAACGTGGTGACCGGTGCCGTCACCGAGACGTCCTTCAACCCCACTGCCAAGTTCGAGCAGGCCTTCGTGGAGCGCAAGGACGCCGAGTACAGCTACAACGATGGTGACCTGTACTACTTCATGGACCCCGAGACCTTCGACATGACCCCGCTGAACCGGGACGTGCTGGGCGACGGCTTCAAGTTCGTCAAGGAGAACACCATGTGCAAGCTGCTGAGCTACAAGGGCAGTGTGTTCTCTGTGGAAGTGCCCAACTTCATGGATCTGGTGGTCACCGAGACCGAGCCCGGCGTCAAGGGCGATACTGCCACCAATGTTACCAAGCCCGCTACTCTGGAGACCGGCGCCCAGATCAAGGTGCCTCTGTTCATCAGCGAGGGCGAGAAGATCACCATTGATACCCGCACCGGCGAGTATCTGGGCCGCTGCAAGGAATAATTGTCAAAAAGGGGGGACTTTTGTCCCCCCTTTGGAATAGCCCGATCACTGACTTTGAAACTGGAAAGGAGTCATTGCTATGGAAATTTCTGAGAAGGTCGCCTATCTGAAGGGCCTTGCCGAGGGCATGGAGCTGGATACCGGAAAGAAGGAGGGCAAGCTGCTCTCCGCCATCATCGACGTGCTGGAGGACATCGCGCTGGAGCTGCAGGATATCCAGGATGAGCAGGCCGAGCTGGCCGAGGGCCTGGATGCCGTCAGCGATGATCTGGAGGACGTGGAGGACGCTGTCTTCGGCGAAGACGAGGATGACGAGGACGACGAAGAGGACGAGTACTACGAGGATGATCTGGGGGAGGACGAGGACTGCTACGCCACCACCTGCCCCACCTGCGAGGAGACCATCTACTTCGATGAGTCCGTCCTAGAGGACGGCGAAGTGGTCTGTCCCAACTGCGGCGAGAAGCTGGAGTTTGACACCAGCAGCCTGGAGGAAGAGGAGCCGGAGTCTCCTGAGGAATAACTATCAGGTATAAAAGAGCCCGGGCCATTTGGCCCGGGCTCTTTTTGAAGTTCAGGGGAGCGGCTCTTTCCGCAGGCTGCACAGTCCCGCGCCGATGGCAGTGGCAAAGGCGGCATTTTCCGGGATGATATACTGATAGCCGAACAGATCCCGGAAGGTCCGGAAGTTCTCCGATGCCTGGGGCATGGCGGTGACGGCGCCGGTGAGGATCACCGTGTCGGTATGACAGGCCTGGCAGGCCAGCACCGTCATGATGCCGATGGCCTGAAGTACCAGATTCACTGCTCCGGCAGCCAGATCGGCGGGGGAGGCGTCCTCCGCCAGGTTGCCGAAGTTGGCGGCGGTGAGGTTGGGGTCCAGGGTGGGAGCCGGGTCGCGGGAGATGTCCTGAATGGTGAGGTCCACCTTATGGAGGTCGCCTTCCTGAGCCAGATGCTGGATCTGCTCGTAATTTCCCGTACCCGCCAGCTGGCGGCACAGTCCGCTGAGGGTGCCGCCGCCGATGCCGGTGCCGCACAGGTGCCGCACGGCGCCGGAGCGTTCCGCCCAGAGAAAGGCGGTGCCGGTGCCCATGGTCACCACCACGCCCTGTTCCCGGCCGGAGAGGGCCAGGGCACCGGCGCCGCTGGCGGAGAACTCGTCCACCGTCTCCGTGGGCAGGCCGAAGATGTCCCCCTCCACATAGCTGGCACCCACGCCGGTGAGTACTACCCGCCGTACGTCCTGCAGCGTCAGGCCGTTGCTGGTGAGATAGTTGCCCAGGGCGCCGTACAGGCTGGTCACCTGGTCCTCCGCCCGGACCCGCAGCATGGATACCACACTGCCGTCGGTGCGCAGACCCACGATCTTGGTGGTGGAGCCTCCGATGTCGATCCCCAGGATCACGTCCATTCTCATCTCTCCTTCAGGCGGCCAGCCGCCGGTGTGATTTTTCTCCATCATAGGGGAGGGGGGCCTTCTTGTCAATCCGGATTTGACAGAAATTTGACAACTCTGCGGAAAAACGATTGCTTTTCCGGCGGCAGACAGCTATAATGGCTATCATCAAGTCAAGTGACAAGACACTGGACGACTGCTTTCGAGGTGTGCTATGAATACCGAACAGAAACTGAACATGACCATGCTCTGTGATTTTTACGAGCTGACCATGGGCAACGGCTATTTCCAGGCGGGCTACCAGGACCGCATCACCTATTTCGACGTGTTCTTCCGGGATGTGCCGGACCGGGGCGGCTTTGCCGTCTGCGCGGGACTGGATCAGCTCATCGACTATATCCTGAATCTGCACTTCGATGACGAGGATATTGCCTATCTCCAGAGCAAGAACCTCTTTTCTGCGGACTTTCTGCGTTATCTCCGGGATTTCCGGTTCACCGGCGATATCTGGGCCATCCCCGAAGGTACGCCTATCTTCCCCCGGGAGCCGGTGGTGACGGTACGGGCTCCGGCCATCCAGGCTCAGCTCATCGAGACGTTCACCCTTTTGACCATCAATCACCAGAGCCTCATCGCCACCAAGGCCAACCGCATCGTCCGTGCGGCCCAGGGCCGCACGGTGCTGGAGTTCGGCTCCCGCCGGGCCCAGGGCACGGACGGCGCCATCTCCGGCGCCCGGGCGGCCTATATCGGCGGCTGCAAGGGCACGGCCTGCACCATCTCC
>CALWXB010000063.1 GCA_944385405.1 uncultured Oscillospiraceae bacterium
CTTTTGCTGGAGCCCGTGGATATCAGCAAATATGATTTTATTCGGATGCCGGTGAAGGAACACTGGGGGGTTTTGGTCCATGAGGACTCCCCTCTGGCCCAGCAGGAGGCGGTAACGCCGAAGGATCTGGCTGGAATCCCCCTGATCCTTACCCGGCGTGGGCTGATCCAGCAGGAGATGGAGCGCTGGTTCGGCCCCTATGCCCAACAGCTCCAGGTGAACGCCACAGGGAACCTGCCCTACAACATGGCCCTGCTGGCCGGCGCCCACATTGGTGCCTATCTTACCTTGAAGCTGCACTGCACCTACGAGGGGCTGCGGTTCATCCCCCTTTCTCCGGCATTAGAATCCAGTACGGTGCTGGCCTGGAAAAAAACCGAGACCTTCCCTCCGGCGGTGACAGCCTTGCTGGTGCATATTAAGAAATGCCTGATGCCTATTTCTGATCATCCGGAATAAGCATTAGACATAAATGAAAAACCGTTTTAGAATGTGGGTGTCCAACGAAGGACACCTGCATTTTTTATTTGGAGGCTGCGATATGACGATCCAGGAGGCAAGCGAGCGCTATCAGATCCCAATGCATATTCTGCGGGAATATGAGAGCTGGGGGCTGTGCGGAGCGGTAAAAAAGGTGATGGGGAACTGGCAATACGATGACACCGATCTGGAACGGCTCAGTACCATCATGACGCTCCACGACATCGGCTTTACTACGGACGAGGTGGAGGTCTATATGCGGCTTCTGCTGGAAGGCGAGCCATCCTGTGCACAGCGGCTTCACATGCTGGAGGAAAAGCGCAGCGCCGCTTTGGATGAGATCCACTTCAAAGAGCATCAACTTCAACGGTTGGATTACCTGCGCCATGAGATCCGGAAAACACAGCGAGGAACAGGAGGCGCTATGAAATGAAACGAATCTTTGCACTGCTCACCGCTTTGGTCCTTGCCTGTGCCCTGACAGCCTGCGGGGGAACCCGAACCCAGAGCAGCCCCGGCCAGTCCCAGACGCAGCAGGAGGGGACATCCTCTGTGGGGGAGCCGTCCGCTCCCAGCCAGTCCACCCCTCCCGCTTCCTCCACGCCGAAGGCAGGCGAATCCGCCGAGGAAACACCGGAAGGCGGCGTGCTGGTGGCTTACTTCTCCGCCACCGGCAACACCGAGGGCATTGCCCAGCATCTCCAGAGTATCCTGGATGCCGACCTCTATGAGATCGTTCCGGAAGTACCGTACACCGACGAAGATCTCGATTACAGCAATGACAGCTGCCGCGCCAACCAGGAGCAGAATGATCCTGCCGCCCGGCCCGCCATCACCGGCACCCTGGAACATCCGGAGGACTACGATGTGGTATTCCTGGGCTACCCCATCTGGTGGGGCCAGGCGCCCAAGATCATCCACACCTTCCTGGAGAGCTATGACCTTGACGGCGTGACCATCGTGCCCTTCTGCACCTCGGGCTCCAGCGGCATCGGCTCCAGTGCCGCCAACCTTCAGCCCCTGGCGCCCAATGCCAACTGGCTGTCTGGCCAGCGTTTCAGCGGCAGCGCGTCCCAGGACACCGTAGTCTCCTGGGTGGAGGGACTGGATCTTCCCGAACATTCTGCAGATACCCAGGATACCCAGACCCAGCTCCGCCTGACCTCTGCGGGCGGCGAGGCGGCCATTGCCCTGGAGAACAACGCCGCCACTCGTGATTTTCTCACCATGCTGCCCGCCACCCTCACCTTTGGGGACTACGCAGGCTCTGAGAAGATCAGCTACCTCACCCGGGAGCTGTCCACGGAAGACGCCCCCGCCAGCTACGACCCTCAGGTGGGCGATGTGACGCCTTCTGCGCCCTGGTATCCGCCGCTCTGAAAAGCGGGATGACTCCGGTAGAACTAAAGGAGTTGGTCTATCAGGCAGCCGCCTATCTGGGCCTTGGACGGGTGCTGCCCTTCCTGAACGGAACCAACGCTGTGCTTGAAAAGCAAGGGTATCCCTTCCGCTTCCGGCACAGGGGACCACCAAGCCTGATACCCGGATCGAGGCAGGCAACCAGGCGCAGGTGGATATTTTCCGGGAACAGATGCGGGGGTTCCAGAACAGCGGCCCGGAAGAGAGCCGGCATATCAATCGCTGGCTTGCGGGGAACTGCTTCGGCGATTACTACACCAGAGGCGGCCTGGATTACCGGCAGCGGGAACTGATCACCTTCTGCTTTCTGGCTGCTCAGGTCGGTTGCGAACCTCAGCTGATCAGTCATGCCGCCGCTAATCTGCGCATTGGCAGCGACAAAGCATTGCTCATCGATATGGTGTCCCAGTGCCTGCCCTATATCGGCTGTCCCCGCAGTCTGAACGCCCTGCGCCGCATCAACGAAGCAGCAAAATAACAGAGACAGGAGCTGATTTTATGGTTTATAAATATTTTCAGGGCTTGAAGCTCTCCAACTTGGGGTTGGGCTGCATGCGCCTTCCCGTTGTAGGCGGGAATGATGCTGTGGTGGACCAGGCCGCCGTGGAGGAAATGGTGGCCCTGGCTATGGAGCGGGGCGTCAACTACTACGATACCGCCTGGGCCTACCACGCCGGCACCTCTGAGACGGCCATCGGCAAGGCTCTGGCTGCTTATCCCCGGGAGAAGTTCTGCCTGGCCAACAAGTTCCCCGGCTATGACCTTAGCAACATGGGCAAGGTGCGGGAGATCTTTGAGGCGCAGCTGAAGAAGTGCCGGGTGGATTACTTTGACTTCTATCTCTTCCACAATGTGTGCGAGATGAACATTGACGCCTACCTGGACCCCACGTACGGCATTCTGGACTACCTGCTGGAGCAGAAAAAGATCGGCCGGATCCGCCACCTGGGCTTCTCCTGTCATGGGGCCATGCCGGTGCTGAAGCGGTTCCTGGAAGCCTACGGGGAGCACATGGAGTTTTGTCAGCTGCAGCTCAACTACATCGACTGGACCTTCCAGGGCGGAAAAGAAAAGGTGGAGCTGCTGGAGCAGTACCATATCCCCGTTTGGGTGATGGAGCCCCTCCGTGGCGGCCGGCTGGCCCGCCTGAGTGACAAGGAGTCCGCAGTGCTCCAGGCCCTGGCGCCCCAGCGTCCCATTCCCGCCTGGGCCTTCCGGTTCCTCCAGAGCATCCCTAACGTGGCGGTTATTCTCTCTGGTATGTCCGATTTGGAGCAGATGAAGGAGAATCTGGACACCTTCGACACGGAAGATCCCCTGACACAGCGGGAGTGGGACGGCCTGCTGGCTCTGGGCAAGGAAATGACCAACCCCAAAGCCCTGGCCTGTACCGCCTGCCGGTACTGCACCAGCCACTGTCCTCAGGGCCTGGACATCCCCCACCTGCTGGCACTCTATAACGAGCACCGGTTCACCGGCGGCGGCTTTATCGCCCCCATGGCCCTCTCCGCCATTCCGGCGGAAAAACAGCCCAGCGCCTGCATCGGCTGCCGCAGCTGCGAGGCAGTCTGTCCCCAGCAGCTGAAGATCTCGGAGGCCATGGCGGATTTCAGCGCCATGCTGTAAAGGGGCAAGCACTGGAACGGGGCAAAAAAGACAGCTGGTTTTCCCATATCGCGGTAGAGGTTCCCAGAACGAACACCTCTAACGAGTGGCTGGAAAAGGTTTTGGAATGATGATACACATTTGGGCTGACATGGCACAGTTTCCCGGTTTTGGGCAAAGTTGAGAATATGCTGACAATATGATATGACATTCCGGAAAAGGCGGGCCCCGACGAAGCGGAAGTGGGGGCGTGATCATTGTCCGGCCCGGCGAGAAGGTGCCCATTGACGGAATCATTGTGGAAGGCAATTCTACCCTCAACGCGGCGGCCCTGCCGGTGAATCTCTGCCGAGAGATGCCGAAACCGGCGATGCGGTCATCAGCGGCTGCATCAACGTCACGCGTGACCGGGTATTCGGCACTGCTTCATCTGCTGTTCTCTCAAGCACAATTCCTCTGCGGCGATTTTCATGATTACAGTACTCTATTCTCCACGCCGCGCTTCAGCTCATATATTTTTTCCTCAATGCTGCGGATCACTTCCAAAAAGCATTCATCATCCTTGCCGGTGGGGTCATCCAGCCCCCAATCCTCCCGGTATCGGCAGGGCAGCGACGGACAGGATACATTGCACCCCATGGTGATCACAATGTCCACCGGAGGCAGCTCCCGCAGCAGCTTGCTGCGCTGCGTCTGCTCCATATCCACACCATAAAGCTGCTTCATCAGCCGGACGGCATCCTGGTTGATCTGCGGCTTGGTTTCTGTCCCTGCGGAATAGCTGTCAAACACATCGGAAGCCAGCAGCTTGCCCAGGGCTTCTGCGATCTGACTGCGGCAGGAATTGTGGACGCATACGAAGGCGACCTTTGGCTTTTGTGACATGACTTACCCCCGCACCTTCTGGATCAGCGCCTTGGCCTCATCCTTTTTTAAAACCTTGCCGTAGGCGACGACTTTCCCATCCACCACCAGCGCCGGGGTGGACATCACGCCATAGGCGGCGATCTGGGCAAAATCCGTCACATGGTCAATGGTCGTTTGCATGCCCAGCTCTGCCAGTGCCTCACGGACAGCCTGCTCCAGGGCATTGCATTTGGCACAGCCGGAGCCAAGCACCTTGACGCCGCCGGACGCCTTGCCTGCCTCCGCCTGTACCATCGCCTCGGGCGTACAACTGCCACCGCAGCAGCAGGAAGCCTTCTCCTCTTTTTTGTTTTTGTGAAACAGTCCCATGGTTCATACCTCCTAAATTAAATGAAAAGGAATTGGAATAGATTGAACAAGTAGCCGACCAGGATGATGCCAACGGTGCAGACGCCGATAAACAAAGCCAGCAGCTTCGGCTTGACGGCCTTCCGCAGCATAATGAGGGACGGCAGGCTCAGCGTTGTCACCGCCATCATAAAGGACAGGATGGTGCCAAGCTGTGCGCCTTTTGCCAGCAGGGCTTCCGCCACCGGGATGGTGCCGAAAATATCCGCATACATGGGCACGCCCACCAGGGTGGCCAGAAGCACGCCGAGGGGATTGCCGCTGCCCAATACAGACGTGATCCAGCTTTCCGGTATCCAGTTGTGGATCACGGCTCCGATCCCCACGCCCGCCAAAATATAGGGGAACACCTTTTTAAAGGTGGAAACGACCTGCTCTTTTGCGTACTGCACGCGCTCTGTTTTGGTAAGGGTGGGAGACTCTATATCCACGCTTCCGGCGGAAAGGATAAAGCTCTCCACATACGGTTCCATGTGCAGCTTCTCAATGATCGTGCCGCCGGCCACAGCGATCACCAATCCCACCAGCACATAGATCACAGCCACTTTCGCCCCGAAGATGCTCATGAGCAGTACCAAGCTGCCCAGATCCACCATGGGGGAGGAGATCAGGAAAGAGAAGGTCACCCCCAAAGGAAGCCCCGCACTGGTAAAGCCAATAAACAGCGGGATGGAGGAGCAGGAGCAAAACGGCGTCACGGTTCCCAGCAGGGCCGAAATGATATTTGCGCCGATCCCATGAAACCGGCTCAGAATTTTCTTGCTCCGTTCCGGGGGAAAGTAGCTTTGAATGTAGGAAATGACAAAAATCAGGCAGCACAGCAGTACGGTGATCTTGATCACATCATAGAGGAAAAACTGAACGCTGCCGCCCATCCGCCCACCTGTGTCCAGTCCCAATACAGACAGACCATTGCCGATCAATCGGTTCAACCACTTCATTCCTAAAATCTCGTCCTGAAAGAATTGCCATATACTCATTCCGGAAACCTCGCTTTGCTCAGAATTGGAAACATATCAAAAAATTTTGATGTTTTATCCTGAAAGAAACGCCATCGGTATGGGATGGCGTTTATCTGCCGCAGGAAGGGCAGCGATCTTCTTGTTCTGTATCGGGGGTCAGAATGGCCCGCAGCCGTTCCATGGCCCACGCACCGCCCGATGCACTCAAGCGGTAATGGGTCCATTTGCCTTCCTGCCGGCTGACTACGATCCCGGAATCACACAGGATCTTCATGTGGTAGGACAGTCCGGACTGCGTCAGATCCATCGGCTCCTGCAAGACGCAGGCGCATTTCTCTCCGCTGCGCAATTGCTCCAAAATGGCAAGGCGCTTGGGGTCACACAGCGCCTTGAATACCTTGGCATCCTCCTGGTGGTTTCCCATCTGCGCACCTCACATCAAAAGTTTTTGATGTGATCAGTATATACGCCAACGGCTCGTTTGTCAATAGCCAGCGGATGTCCAAGGGCGCCCGTTTCAGGCGTATTCCCCATACTCACACCCCACGCTTTCCGCCCGCACGTCGTCGATCAGCTCCCAGCGGCCCCGGCGCTTTTCATAGAGCCGCACGGAGCCGAAGCCGTTGCCGCAGTTCCAGAGACGGGTGTGGCGCTTGTAACCGTCGGGGGACTCGTAGTTGATGAGCAGCATCTCCTCCTTGGGGCAGGCGATCTCCACCTCCATCCTGGCCCGGAATGTGGTCTGGACCACCTTCCACAGGATCCGGTCCTCCGTCTCCGTGCAGCGGAAGAAGGTGCGGCTGCCGGTCCAGAACTTGCTGAAATTGAACTCGTAGTCCTTCCCCTCGTAATAGAACTGCCCCAGCAGCTTGCGCCCCAGCGCGATGCCGAACGCCTTGGGATTGCCGCCTCCCACCTCAAAGACACTGTTGCGCAGCCGCTGTCCGGTGATGCTGCTCACCAGATCATTGGAGGACAGCCACACCCAGGGGGAGGTGAAATCCCCGCCCCAATTCTTGTCGGCATAGCCGTAGCAGGTGTCCGGGGAGACCAGATACGTCTCTCCGTTGAGGCGCACCCAGCCGGAAAAGGCCGTCTTCATGCCCTCGGCGTGCCAGAACATCTCAAAGGCATTGAGGCGGCGGAAGAACCGGGAGGCGCCGTAGCCAACGTGATAGGCCACCTGCTTGCGGACGGTCAGGTCCCACTCCATCTCTCCGGCGTCGCTCATCCACTCGGGATGGGCGTCTGCCTGCCGCCCGGCCGGCGGGATCGTTCCACACCAGCACCGGCTCCTTTTGCGCCAGGGCGGGATTGCAGAGGAAGTATTCGATGTAAAAGGACTTCCGGGCTCCGGTATCGGCATGCCGGGCCGTGAAGGAGTGCCACCAGTCATAGCCCTTTTTGGCCAGCGGTCCCTTGAGCATACAGTAATCCCGGGTCAGGTCGCTTTTGTTCATCGGGTTCAGCCCCTTTCTGCTTGTGACGGACGGAAGGTCCTGGATCCAGTATACAGGAAATGCCGGGGGACGCGCAAGGTGCCCAGCCCCCTTTTTCGCGGGGCGCGCCGGAGATCCGTCCATGGGGCCGGTCCTCTTCCAAAAAGCAAAAAAAGAAGGACATCCTCTTGGATGTCCTTCTTTTTTTGGAGCGGGCAACGAGGCTCGAACTCGCTACCTCCACCTTGGCAAGGTGGCGCTCTACCAGATGAGCTATGCCCGCGGAACAAGG
>CALWXB010000064.1 GCA_944385405.1 uncultured Oscillospiraceae bacterium
GGTGGTGGACAGCAATGGCAAGGCCGTCACCTTCGTACCGGAGGCCGCCGGCGTCAGCCGCACCATCACCCTGGCCTCCTGCACCGCCACCCAGATCATCGACAACAGCGGTGTGAAGTATGCGGTGACCAGCGGCACCAAGACCTACTACAACGGCGCGGAGACCACCTGGGGCAGCGCCTCCAGCTGGATCCACGGCGGCACCCAGGTGACGCTGTACCTCAACGCCGGCGGCAGCGTGGACTACATCTTCGTGGGCGGCGGCGGCAGCGCCGAGGCCGCGGTGGTGGTCTACGCGGACCACTCCGGCGCGGGCTTCGACTCCCTGGCCGGCGGCACGGGCTACAGCCTCTACAAAAACGGCGTGCCCGCCACCCTCAGCGACATGCGCAAATACGACGTGGCCATTTACTCCGCCGCCAGCAACTCCATTCGGGTGTGCGACACCCGGGTGACGGTGTACTACGAGAGCTGCGCTCCCAGTCCCAAGGAGCCGGAGACCATCACCGCCATGGGCCGCACCTTCGACGTGCTGCCCACCGCCATGAGCTCCCTGGCGGAGTTCAAGCCCGGCGATACCATCACGCTGCTGCTCACCGAGGGCGGCCAGGTGGCCGGCGCCGTGGACGCCAGCGGCTCTGTCCGGGGCAACGCCGTGGGCATCGTCACCGGCAGCGGCACCGTGCAGATGATCTGCGGCGGCACCACCCTGGAGGTCCAGGCCGCCGACGCATCTCAGTACAAGGGCCAGGCGGTGCGCATCAGCTCCTCCAAGAGCGGCGTGAATCTGGCCCGGGTCAGCGGCGGCGCCTCCGGACAGCTGGATGTCTCCGCCCGGAAGCTGGGCGGTGTGGCCCTCAGCGAGGGCGTCCGGGTGTTCCGGGACGGTCAGAGCATCGCCCTCAGCGAGCTCTCCAGCGGCATCATCCCCGCCGGTCAGATCCATTACGCCCGGCTGAACTGGAAGGATCAGGTGGACCTCATCGTCCTCACCGGCGCCACCACCGACACCGTGTTCTATGGCCGCGCCACCATTACCACAGAGAAGGTCCAGGTACCTGACGATCAGGGCCGGAAGCCCGGCGAGGAGGGCTATGATCCCACCTACGCCGCCGGCGACACCATGCTCACCGTGGAGAACGGCGCGGGCAAGGTGGGTCCCTTCGCCACCAATTACAGCGTCCGCACCGGCGACTATGTGGCCGTGACGCTGAACGCCAAGCAGGACGGCTTTGCCAGCGTCAAGCAGCTGACGAAGCTCTCCAACGTGCCCAACAGCGCCTGGGTGGGTCAGGACACCGTCACCGTGGGCGGCCAGAGCTACTCCGTAGCGGCCACCGTGCCCTGCTACAACGGGGACACCAGGACCTGGGTGAGCCTCCAGCAGGCCCACGCCTACGCGCAGACGTCCACCCTGTATGTCTCCGACGGCATCGTCCGGGTCATCGAGGTGCGGCAGTAAATCCCATACCGCAATGAGACGCCGGGGAGGCTCAGCCTCCCCGGCGTCCTCTTTACAAACCGGGAAAAACAGGGTATGCTGGTGGCAGAATGAAAAGGAGGAGGGTTCCCATGATCTACGACATCCTGGCCCACCGGTCTTTGTACTACGGCCTGGGGGAGCGGTTCCGCAAGGCCCTGGACTACATGGCGGAGACGGACCTTGCCGCCCTGCCCGACGGCCGCTACGAGCTGGAGGGAGACGATTTGTTCGTGAGCCTGAGCACCTACGAGACCAAGCCCGCCAACGACACCCCGGAGGCCCACCGCAAGTACGTGGACATCCAGTACCTGGTGGAGAGCCGGGAGAAGGTGGGGGTGGCCCCTCTGGAGGCCATGACCGACGTGGCGGAGGCCCGGCCGGAGGGGGATATCTGGCTCCACCACGGCCCCACGGAGCAGCTGACGCTGGGGGACGGCCGCTTCATGATCTTCTGGCCCGGCGACGCCCACGCCCCCGGCGTGGCGGTGGACGCCCCGGCCCGGGCCCGGAAATGCCTGGTGAAGATCCGGGTGGACTGACCTGAAAAAGAGCACCGGACGCAGATGCGTCCGGTGCTCTTTTTCTCATACCACCTGGAAGAGGTAGAATTTCAGATAGTTGGTCTCCTCCACGCCCCACAAAATGGGGTGGTCGCAGCTCTGCTGCCGGGCCTCGATCTGCCGCAGCTGCACCCCGGCGTCCCGGGCGGCGCTTTGCAGCATGGCCAGGAACTTCTCCTCCGTGGCGAAATGGGAGCAGGAGCAGGTGGCCAGATACCCGCCCCGGGGCAGCAGGCGCATGGCCCGGTAGTTGATCTCCTTGTAGCCGGTCATGGCCCCGGCCACGGTTTTCCGGGACTTGGTGAAGGCCGGAGGGTCCAGGATGATAAAATCGTAGTCGTGGCCCTCCCGCTCCAGCCGGGGCAGCAGGTCAAAGACGTTGGCCGCCACGCAGTCCACCACACCGGAAAGGCCGTTGCGCTCCGCGTTGGCCCGGGCCATCTCCACGGCGGACTCCGACACGTCCACGGCGGTGACGTGCCTGGCGCCGCCCAGGGCGGCGTTCAGGGCGAAGGAGCCGGTGTGGGTGAAGCAGTCCAGCACCGTCCGGCCGGCCGCCAGCCGGGCCACCGCCCGGCGGTTGTACTTCTGGTCCAGGAAGAAGCCGGTCTTCTGGCCGTTCTCCACGTCCACCAGATATCTGACGCCGTTTTCCGTGATCTCCGTGATGGGAGACTCCGGCACCGGCTCCCCCGGCAGGGGGAACCAGCCCTTGCCCTGGGGCAGCCCCTCCTTTTCCCGCAGGGCCGCGTCGTTGCGCAGATAGACGCCCCGGATGGTCTGGCCGTCGGACCGCAGCAGTTCCACCAGGGCGGGCAGCAGCCGGGTATGGATGCGCTCCATGCCCACGGAGAGGATCTGGACGCTGAGAAGGTCGTGGAACTTGTCCACCGTCAGCCCCGGGAAGGCGTCGGCCTCGCCGAAGATGACGCGGCAGCAGTCCAGGTCCGCCGGGTCCATGACGGTCTTGCGGTACTCCCAGGCCCACCGGAGCTTCCGGGCCCAGAAGGCGTCGTCAAAGCGGTCGTTGGCGTTGCGGGAGATCAGGCGCACCCGGATCTTGGAGTGCTCCGACAGGAAGCCTGTGCCGAGATATTGTCCTTTTTTACCGATAACATCCACATATCCGCCGTTTTCCGTGTCTCCCTCCCTGGAGAGGATCTCCGCGTCGTACACCCAGGGGTGTCCCCGGCGGATGGCGGATTCGGCCTTGGGGGTGACGGTGAAGCGGGGGTAGCTGCGCTGTGCATTCATGATGATACGCCTCCTGGGGCAGTGTTTTCCGGATCAGTATATCACAGTTTTCCAGGCTGCGCCATAGGATGAGGAGAGAAGGGGGGAGCGACATGCCCATCATTTACCTCAGCCCGTCCACGCAAGAGTGGAACGAGTACGTCACCGGCAGCGGTTCCGAGGAGTACAACATGAACCTGCTGGCCGACGCCCTGGAGCCGTATCTGCTGTCCAACGGCATCCAGTACCGCCGCAACCGGCCGGAGATGACCGCCGCCTCCTCCATCCGGGAGGCCAACCAGGGCAGCTACGACTTCTATCTGGCGCTGCACTCCAACGGTGCGCCGGACGGCCACTACGGAGAGGAGCGGGGGATCATCGCCTTCTACTATCCCACCAGCGCCGGGGGCCGCCGGGGGGCGGAGCTCATCGCCCAGGAACTGCGGCAGATCTATCCGCTGCCGGGCAAGGTCACCACCCGGGAGACCACCACCCTGGGGGAGGTGCGCCAGTCCCGGGCGCCGGCGGTGCTGGTGGAGATCGGGTATCACGACAACTACGCCGACGCCGTCTGGGTGGAGGGACATATGGACGCCATCGCCCAGCAGCTGGCCCGGGCGCTGACGGAATATTTCGGATTGCCCTTCATCTATCCCATGGACCCGGCGGAGGGGGTCGTGGCGGTGGACTGGGGGACGCTGAATCTGCGGGAGGCGCCGTCCCAGGACGCCGCCGTCCTGGCGGGGATGCCCGGCGGGGCCGCTGTCACGGTGTACGGCGAGTGGCAGGGATGGTACGTGGTCCACTATGGAGAGCTGGTAGGCTACGCGGCGGCGGCCTACATCGACCTCTTTTAGCGGCAGACGAAAAAGCGGACGTCAGGCAGCCTGCCTGACGTCCGCTTTTCAATACGGAATGGATTTTTCCGCCGGAAGATCACTTGGCGTATTCCACCACTTTGGTCTCCCGCAGCACGTGGACCTTGATCTGGCCGGGATACTCCATCTCTTCCTCGATCTTCTTGGCCAGCTCCCGGGCCAGGATGACCATCTGGTCCTCGCTGACCTGCTCGGGCTTGACCATGACCCGGACCTCCCGGCCGGCCTGGATGGCGTACGCCTTGTCCACGCCGGGATAGGAGCCGGTGATGCTCTCCAGCTGCTCCAGCCGCTTGATGTAGTTCTCCAGGTTCTCGCGGCGGGCGCCGGGGCGGGCCGCGGAGATGGCGTCGGCGGCCTGCACCAGGCAGGCGACGATGGTCCGGGGCTCCACATCGTTGTGATGGGCCTCGATGGCGTGGATCACGTCCTCCCGCTCCTTGTACCTGCGGGCGAACTCCACGCCCAGGGACACATGGGTGCCCTCCAGCTCGTGGTCCACGGACTTGCCCAGATCGTGGAGCAGTCCGGCCCGCTTGGCGGCCTGGACGTCGGCTCCCAGCTCGGCGGCCATCATGCCGGCGATGTGGGAGACCTCCACGGAGTGCTGCAGCACGTTCTGGCCGTAGCTGGTGCGGTAGTGCAGGCGGCCCAGCATCTTCACCAGCTCGGGGTGGAGATTGCGCACGCCGCACTCAAAGGTGACGCGCTCGCCCTCGGCCTTGATGGTGGCGTCCACCTCCCGGCGGGCCTTCTCCACCATTTCCTCGATGTGGGTGGGGTGGATGCGGCCGTCGGCGATGAGCTTTTCCAGCGCCAGGCGGGCGATCTCCCGCCGCACCGGCTCGAAGCAGCTGACGGTGATGGCCTCCGGCGTGTCGTCGATGATGAGATCCACGCCGGTGAGGGTCTCGATGGTGCGGATGTTGCGGCCTTCCCGGCCGATGATGCGGCCCTTCATCTCGTCATTGGGCAGGGGAACCACGCTGACGGTCATTTCGGCCACCTGGTCCGCGGCGCAGCGCTGGATGGCCTGGGCCACCACTTCCCGCGCCCGGGCCTCGCACTCTTCCTTCATGCGGGACTCGACCTCTTTGATCTTGAGGGCGATCTCATGGGTCACTTCCGCTTCCACCTGGGAGATGAGGTATGCCTTGGCCTCCTCGGCGGTGAAGCCGGAGATGCGCTCCAGCATCTCGGTCTGGCTGCGCTTGATGACCTTGATCTCTTCGTTTTCCTTGTCGATGGCCGCGTGCTTCTGGGCCAGGGATTCTTCCTTCTTCTCGATGGCCTCGGTCTTGCGGTCCAGATTTTCTTCCTTTTGCTGCAGGCGGTTCTCCTGCCGCTGCAGATCGGCTCTGCGCTCCTTTACTTCCTTTTCATACTCGCTGCGGCTTTTCAAAATCTCTTCTTTGGCTTCCAGCAGTGCCTCTTTCTTCTTGGTCTCGGCGCTCTTGATGGCCTCGTTGATGATGCGCGTGCCTTCTTCCTCCGCGCTTGAGATTTCCTTCTCGGAAACATTCTTCCGGTAGTAAAAACCGGCAGGGAAGCAAATCGCGCCGCCGACCAGCAGGCCGATGACGGCCGCCACGATGGTCATGGGCTCCACGATCTGATGTCCTCCTTGTTGATTGGGATGGGTCGCTGTATGGTCACGGGACACACGGCCCCGTGGGCAGAAAATGATCGAACGGACACCCCTTTTGCCGTTCGATGATGATCCTTTTTTAGTTTAATCATTTAGGACGTTTCTGTCAAGGGAAACCGGTGACTTTCCCGGAAAGCCGCCGCCCTCTCCGGAAGGCGGCGGCAGGGGGGGAAGCGGTTGAAAGCCCTGCCGGGATATGGTATACTATTCCCATCGCGATGCCCCTAAGATACAGAAATGAATCAGGAGGGAAACTCTATGGAAAGCAACAAGCGTCCCGAGAGCATGGAACGGATCACCACCCCCGCCCTGGCGGAGGCCTTCATCGCCCGGCAGCTGGAGGCGCTGCGCGCTCAGATCGGCGATAAGAAGGTCCTGCTGGCCCTCAGCGGCGGCGTGGACTCGTCGGTGGTGGCGGCACTGCTGATCAAGGCCGTGGGTCGGCAGCTGGTGTGCGTCCACGTCAACCACGGCCTGCTGCGCAAGGGTGAGCCGGAGCAGGTGGTGCAGGTGTTCCGGGACGAGATGGATGCCAATCTCGTCTACGTGGACGCGGTGGACCGCTTCCTGGACAAGCTCTCCGGTGTGGAGGAGCCGGAGCAAAAGCGCAAGATCATCGGCGCGGAGTTCATCCGCGTGTTTGAGGAGGAGGCCCGGAAGCTGGAGGGCATCGAGTTCCTGGCCCAGGGCACCATCTATCCCGACATCCTGGAAAGCGGCGGCGTCAAGGCTCACCATAATGTGGGAGGCCTCCCCGAGGATCTGCAGTTCCAGCTGGTGGAGCCGCTGAAGTTCCTCTTCAAGGACGAGGTCCGCGTGGTGGGCAAGGCCCTGGGTCTGCCCGACGGTATGGTTTATCGCCAGCCCTTCCCCGGCCCGGGCCTGGGTGTGCGGTGCCTGGGGGCCATCACCCGGGACCGGCTGGAGGCTGTCCGGGAGTCCGACGCCATCTTGCGGGAGGAGTTTGCCAAAAACGGCCTGGAGGGCAAGGTGTGGCAGTACTTCACCGTGGTGCCCGACTTCAAGTCCACCGGCGTCAAGGACGGCAGGCGCTCCTTCGACTGGCCCGTCATCATCCGGGCGGTGAATACCGTGGACGCCATGACCGCCACCGTGGAGGATGTGCCCTTCGCCCTGCTCCAGCACATCACCGCCCGCATCACCGCCGAGGTCCCGGGCGTGAACCGGGTGCTCTATGATCTGACCCCCAAGCCCTGCGGCACCATCGAGTGGGAATAAGGAATTTTACCCGCAGGTCCCTTTGTACCGGGACCTGCGGGTCTTTATTTTTCGCCGGCTATGAGTCCGTCGAGCGGGCCTTTGGCCCGGAACGGGTGGAGGCCGCTGAACAGCGGGAACGGGCGGAGAAAGCCCGCAAGCGGCCCCGGCGCTCCCTTAATAGGGAAAGGTGATATAAACGTTGCTATATGAACTGGGGTGTGTTACACTAGTCAATAGATTTCCAAGCCAAATCAAGCAAATATGTGAAAATATACAAAAGAAAGGGGATTTATTATGGCATACGATCATGGGGCTTTTCGTGTCAGCAACCTAGAAAATGCAATTCGTTTCTATGTTGATAAAGTACAGTTTACAAGGGACTACACAGGGTAACGGTCTGACGGGAGGATTACCGCCCGTCAGATTTTCCATGTAA
>CALWXB010000065.1 GCA_944385405.1 uncultured Oscillospiraceae bacterium
AAACTGGCGGGACAACGTGAATTACGTCCGGAGCTTCGGCTACCAGGACGAGTGAGGCTCTGCCGGGGCGGAAAGGGTCCGTCCGCCGGTTTTCCGCCGCCGCGCTGCGGCGTCAAGCAATCTGACGCAATGGGAGATAATTGCAATGGAGCAGAATTCCTCTACTACCGTGATTCAGAAAACGGTAAGATCCGGTATCACGTTCGGTAGTGCATTGGCCATGGTCATCAGCTATACTACCTGGCACTCCGTGGGGTGGGCCATCGTGCATGGACTTTTGAGTTGGGTCTATGTGGCGTATTTTGTGATCCGGTACTGACGCACAGATTTTTCCGCACATAGCATTCGACATTTCTCGCAGACTATCTCCAAAGGAGGTCTGCGCAATGGAACCGGAACTCTTTTGGGGACTCTTTGCCGCTACAGGCAGGCCGCTGGCCTACATGCTCTTCCGTTCAGCAGAGCAGGAGGCAGAGGAAGCGGAGCCTTCGGAGGAGGAGTCCTGACTGCCGGGGGCCGTGCCCCCGTACATAGGGAGGGAACCGCGTGGCTGCTGCGCCGTACATCGTCACAAGAGGCGTCGTGCTCCGGGAGACGGAGACCAAGGAGGCCGACAAGATCCTCACCCTGCTGACGGCGGACCGGGGAAAGATCCCGGTCATCGCCCGGGGCGTCCGGCGCAAGGGATGCAAATATGCCGCCTGTGCCCAGCCCCTGGTCTATTCCGAGTGGACTCTCTACCAGAAGGGCGAGTGGTACTACGCCAATGAGGGGGCCACGCTGGAGCTGTTTTCCGGCCTGCGGGGGGATCTCGCGGCCCTGGCTCTGGGCAGCTACTTCGCCGAGCTCACGGAATCCGTCACCCAGGCGGAGGTCCCTGCCGGGGAGCTGCTGTCCCATCTGCTGAACGGACTGTATGCTCTGTCTGCTTTACACAAGCCGCCGGAAGTGGTGAAGCCCGCCTTCGAGCTGCGGCTTTTGTGCCTGGCGGGCTACGAACCGCTGGCGGACAGCTGCGCCTACTGCGGGGTGCCGGACCCGGAGGGACCGCTGCTGGATGTGGTGCAGGGCGTGCTGCGCTGCCGCCGGTGCGGGGAGGGCAGCAGCATGCTCTCCATGCCGCTGTGCCCGGCATCCCTGGCCGCGCTGCGGCATATCGTGTACGGGGATCCCAAGCGGCTCTATAGCTTCCGCCTGGAGCAGGCTGCCCTGGACCGCCTCTCCGCTGCGGCGGAGGCCTTCCTCACTGCCCAGCTGGAGCGGGGCTTTCGGACCCTGGACTTCTACAAGAGCCTCCGGGACCCACTGAATTAAAATACAAACGGTAATATTTTGCGAGATCCATACGAAACGGAGCGAACGATGACGGAATTTACCTTTGGCCGTTGCCGCCTGCTGGTGGACGTGGAGGCCACCCGGGCCTACTACGCGGCCCATCCGCTGCCCTGGATCACCTGTCAGTGCGACGGGTGCCGGAACTTTGCCCAGGCGGTGAAGGACCTGCCCCCGGCGGTGCGGGACTTCTTCGGTGTCCTGGGCCTGGACCCGGAAAAGCCCGGAGAGGTGATGTTCTACCAGGGCACGCAGCGAACTCTCTCCGGCGGCGGGTGGTACCATCTGGTGGGTCAGGTGCTGGAGGGAGCCTCCCGGCCCGGGGACTGCGAGGCGTTCCCGGCGGGGTGGTATGAGCTGGCGGAGGGGTTCTCCGTGGCCTTCAAAACGGCGTGTGACCTGCTGCCGGACGACTTTCCCCGGCCCTGCTTCCAGTTGGAGTTCGAGCATGTGCTGCCCTGGGTACTGGAGGAGCCGAACCCCTATATTTATGAGTGACCAACAAGGAAAAATCCTTGACAGGAGAAACATGCCATGAGCGAGTTATTTGAAAAGTCCATCCGCACCCTGGAGCTGCCCAAGGTGCTGCGTCTGCTTTCGGAGCAGGCGGTGAGCGCCGAGGCCAAGGAGCGGTGCCTGCGGCTGCGGCCGGAGACAGAAGCCGAGGAGGTGCTGCGGCTCCTGGACCAGACCGATGCTGCCCGGATGATGATCGGCCTCCGGGGCGGACCGTCCTTTTCCGGTGTGAAGCCGGTGGCGGAGGCCCTGGACCGGGCGGACCGGGGCGGCGCATTGAATACCCGGGAGCTGCTGACCATCGCGGGACTGCTGACGGCCGCCCGCCGGGCCCGGGAGTACTTCAACGACGAGGCGGCGGAAAAGACCGCCATCGACCACCTCTTCCTCTCCCTCCACGGCAACCGTTTCCTGGAGGAGAAGATCAAGCGCTGCATCACCGACGAGGATACCATCGCCGACGCCGCCTCCACCGAGCTGGCGGACATCCGGCGGCATATGCGGGCCGCCCAGGCCAAGAGCCGCCAGATCCTCCAGAAGATCATCTCCTCACCCACCTACGGCAAGATCCTCCAGGAGTCCATCATCACCCAGCGGGACGGCCGGTTCGTGGTGCCGGTGAAGGCCGAGCACAAGGGAGATCTGCCGGGCCTGGTCCACGACATCTCCTCCTCCGGCGCCACGCTGTTCGTGGAGCCCATGGGGGTGGTGCAGGCCAACAATGAGTTCATTGAGCTCCAGGCCAAGGAGCAAAAGGAGATCGAGCGGATCCTGGCGGAGCTCTCCGCCGAGGCGGCGGCCCACCGGGAGGACATCCAGTGGGACTACGACGCCCTGGTGCACCTGGACATGATCTTCGCCCGGGGCCAGCTGAGCTACCGGATGGACGCCATGCGTCCCGAGGTCCGGCGGGACGGCTCCCTGCGGCTGCGCCGGGTGCGCCATCCCCTGCTGGATCCCAAAAAGGCGGTGCCCATCGACATCGAGCTGGGGGAGACCTTCGACACATTGGTCATCACCGGTCCCAACACCGGCGGCAAGACCGTCTCTTTAAAGACGCTGGGGTTGGTGACGCTGATGGCCCAGTGCGGCCTCCACATCCCCGCCGGGGACCGCAGCGCCGTGTCCGTGTTCGGCCAGGTGCTGGCGGATATCGGCGATGAGCAGAGCATCGAGCAGAATTTGTCCACTTTCTCGGCACATATGAGCAATATCGTCTCCATTCTGGCGGAGGCGGACCGGCACAGCCTGGTCCTCTTCGACGAGCTGGGGGCGGGCACAGACCCCGTGGAGGGCGCGGCGCTGGCCATCTCCATCATCCAGCGGGTGCGCCGGGCGGGGGCGAAGGTGGCCGCCACCACCCACTACGCCGAGCTCAAGACCTTCGCCATGACCACCGCCGGGGTGGAGAACGCCTCCTGCGAATTCGACGTGGAGACCCTGGCGCCCACCTACCGCCTCCTCATCGGCATCCCCGGCAAGTCCAACGCCTTTGCCATCTCCCAGCGGCTGGGCCTGCCGGAGGACGTCATCCAGGCGGCAAAGGCCCAGATGAGCGGTGAGAGCGTCCGGTTCGAGGACGTGCTCACCGAGCTGGAGGCCAAGCGTCAGGCATTGGAGAAGCGGGAGCGGGAGGCGGACCGCCTGTACGCCCAGCGGGAGGAGGACGCCCGGAAGGCCCGGGAGTTCCGGCAGCAGATGGAGCGGGCCAAGGACAACGCCCGCAGCCGGGGCGAGGCGGAGGCCAAGCGCATCGTCCGGGATGCCCGGGCGGCGGCGGACCAGGTGTTTGCGGAGCTGAGCGAGATGCGCAAGGCCCAGGCCAAGGCGGACCGGGCCATGAACGAGAACGAGGCCCGGGCGGCCCTGCGCCGGAAGCTCAACGAGGCCGAGGACGCCGTTACTCGCCGTGACGCCCGGCAGGAGCCCATCCCCAAGCCCAGCCGCCCCATCGCGGTGGGGGACCTGGTGGAGATCCCCGGGGTCCGGACGCCGGCGGAGGTGGTGTCCGTGAGCAAGGACGGCACGCTGCAATTGAAGTCCGGCATTTTGAAGATGAAGGCCAGCGCCGCCGAGGTGCGGCTCATCGAGGACGACGAGCGGGCCGCCCGGAAGCCCTCCGCGCCGGTGCGTCAGAGCGCGCCCCGGGCATTGCGCACCGCCGCCAGCCGGGAGCTGGACATCCGGGGATTGGAGACCCTGGAGGCGGAGGCGGTGGTGGAGAACTTCCTCTCCGCCGCCGTCATGGGCAAGCTGGACACCGTCACCATCATCCACGGCAAGGGCACCGGCGCGCTGCGCAAGGCCGTCCATGAGATCCTGCGGCGGAACAAGGCCGTCAAGACCTTCCGCCTGGGGGTTTACGGCGAGGGCGAGTCCGGCGTTACGGTGGTGACGCTGAAATAAGAAACCGCGCCGCAGCGGCGCGAGAGGGAGAGAGACCATGGAAGTGACGTTCCGCATGGCGGACCGGGGGGACACGCCCCAGATCCTGTGGTTCATCCGCCAGCTGGCGGAGTATGAGCGCATGGCGGACCAGGTGGTGGCGGACGAGGCCACGCTGGAACGCCAGATCTTCGATGAAAAGGGCGCGGAGGTGCTCTTTGCCCTGGAGGGGGACCGGGAGGTGGGCTTTGCCCTGTTCTTCCACAACTTCTCCACCTTCCTGGGCCGGCGGGGCCTGTACCTGGAGGACCTGTACGTCTTGCCGGAGTGCCGGGGCCGGGGGTACGGCAAGGCGCTGCTGCGGCGTCTGGCGGCCATCGCGGCGGAGCGGGGCTGCGGCCGGATGGAGTGGTGGTGCCTGGACTGGAACCGCCCCAGCATCGATTTTTACAAGTCCCTGGGAGCGGAGCCCATGGACGAGTGGACCGTCTACCGCCTGACGGGAGACACCCTGAAGAATCTTGCGGCGGAGGGGCGCTGAGCCGCCCGCCGTTTCCGGAAAATGATATGGGAGGTGCAGCTTATGCAGCCGAGAGAGAGACAGTTCCACATCGCCTGCCTGCCGGAGGACGTGGGCCGGTACTGCATCCTGCCCGGAGATCCGGGCCGGGTGCCCGCCATCGCCGCGCTGCTGGACAACGCCAGGCAGGTGGCCTGCAACCGGGAGTTCAATGTCTGGACCGGTTATCTGCTGGGGGAGAAGGTCACCGCCTGCTCCACCGGCATCGGCGGCCCCTCCGCGGCCATCGCCATGGAGGAGCTGCACAACTGCGGCGCGGATACCTTTCTCCGCACCGGCACCTGCGGCGGCATCGCCCTGGACGTCCGGGCCGGGGATCTGGTGGTGGCCACCGGCGCCGTCCGCTATGAGCACACCAGCCGGGAGTATGCTCCCCTGGAGTACCCCGCCGTGCCGGACTTCCAGGCGACGCTGTGCCTGACGGAGGCCGCCCGGGCCCTGGGGATCCCCTTCCACACCGGGGTGGTCCAGTGCAAGGACAGCTTCTATGGCCAGCACAGCCCTGAGGCCTCCCCGGTGAGCTACGAGCTCAAGGCCAGGTGGGAGAGCTGGAAGCGCCTGGGGGTGAAGGCCAGCGAGATGGAGTCCGCCGCGCTGTTCGTGGTGGCGGCGGCCCTGGGCTGCCGCTGCGGCGCCTGCTTCCATGTGATCTGGAACCAGGAGCGGGAGGCCGCCGGGCTGGACCAGGAGACCTGCGAGGACACCTCCACCTCCGTCCGCACGGCGGTGGAGGCCATGAAGCGGCTGATCCAGGCGGACCGTGCCGCCGGTACATAAAAAAGAGGGCTGCGGCCCTCTTTTTTTGATCCCTCTCTTGACAAGTTTACTTGGTATGTGCTATTGTCATTTTGCAAATAAAACTTTGCAAAATTACCAGTAAACATTGCATCATGGCAGGGACATGCCTGCCGGAAAGGGATGGACGGTATGGAAGAGAGCAAGCAGGAGCGGCCCGGCAGGGAGGAGATCCTGGCCCGCAGCCGCCGGGAAAACCGGATGGGAGATGAGCGGGAGCGGCGGGTGCGCATCGAGGGGGAGTCCTTCAGCCTGCTGTTCGTGTTTTTGATGGGACTGGCCCTGCTGGCGTGGAAGCGGGCGCATGGATTGCCGGACGAGGACGTGCTGGTGATGTTCTGGACGGCCTGTGCCTCCGGACGGATCTATCGTCTGGTCCAGCGGCGGGATACCTCGGATTTCGTGACGCTGCTGATCTGCCTTGCCTTTTTGGGGTATAATCTGGTAAAATTCTTTCAGATCGCCGGGTGAGGAGGTGCGCCATGGACCGGGAGGAGATCTTGAAACGGGCCCAGTCCCGGAGCGGAGGGCTGGATGAGCGGGAGCAGCAGATGCTGGGGGCATCCTTCGGCTTCGGTGCGGTGCTGATGATGCTGCTGTGCGTCGCCCTGGCGGCTGCGTCGCTGCTGCGGGGCGGCGGCGCCTATGACTATGCCGCCATTGTCTTTGCCTATCTGGCCGGCGCCCAGGCCCACCAGTACGGAAGGACCCGCCGGACGCCTGCGCTGGTGAGCGCGCTGGCCTGTACCCTGGTGTGCGTTTTGAATCTGGTGCTGTTTTTTGCGGGGTGATGCCATGGACGATCAGCTCATCCTGAAAAACCGGCTGAAGGTGGCCCGAGCGGAGAAGGGCCTCTCCCAGACCCAGCTGGCGGAGCTGGTGGGCGTGTCCCGGAACACCATCAGCTCCATCGAGACGGGGCAGTTCAATCCCACCGCCAAGCTGGCGCTGGTACTGTGCATCGCCCTGGACAAGAAGTTCGAGGACCTGTTCTATTTTGAATAAGCGAATCGGCCCGCCGTTCCAAAGGAACGGCGGGCCGATTTCTCAGTCGTCGGTGCGGACGCCCTTTTCAATGTCCCGGATGTCGTAGGGCGAGGTCTGGTAGACGCAGTAGTTCAGCCAGTTGCTGTAGAGCAGATGGGCGCAGCTGCGCCAGCTGACGGCGGGCTTTTTGTTGGGGTCGTCGTCAGGGAAATAGTGCCTGGGCAGCTGGATGTCCACCCCGGCGGTGAGGTCCCGCATGTATTCCTTGCGCAGGGTGTCCCGGTCGTACTCGGCGTGGCCCATGAGGAACACCTGGCGGCACTGGGGGGTCTTGACGGCGTAGACCCCCGCCTCCTGGGAGGATGCCAGGATCTTCAGCTCCGGCACGGCCTCGATGTCGCGGCGGTCCACGGTGGTGTTCCGGGAGTGGGGCACCAGGAAGGTGTCGTCAAAGCCCCGGAAGAGGATGAAGTTGGGGTCCTCCACGGTGTGCTCGAACACGCCGAAGAGCTTGTGGGGCAGCTTGCGCTTGGGGATGCCATAGTGGTAGTACAGCCCCGCCTGGGCGCCCCAGCAGATGTGGAGGGTGGAGTGGACGTGGGTCTTGGACCACTCCATGATCTC
>CALWXB010000066.1 GCA_944385405.1 uncultured Oscillospiraceae bacterium
AAGCGGGGCTTTTTCTTTTTTTGTTTTCCACAGCCCGGAGCACCGGAAAAAGGGCTTCCATTTTTTAATGAGCCTCCGTACTGCACAGGGCGCATGTTCCACTGGGCAGATGCCCGCCCGTCCCGGCGCAGCATCATCCCGGAAGCGTCACCACCACGGACAGCGTACGCCCGTCCGGGCTCTCTGCCCGGATCTTTCCCCGGTGGGCCAGCACGATGCTCCTGGCGATGGACAGCCCCAGGCCGTATCCGCCGGTCTGGCTGTTGCGGGACTGGTCCATGCGATAGAACCGGTCAAAAAGGCGGGGCAGCGCCTCCCGCTCCATGGGCTTGTCCACCGTATTGGATACGCTCAGCAGCAGTCCGCGCCCCTGCTTTTCCAGCCGCAGCGCCAGCTGTCCGCCGGGAGGCGAATATTTCAGGGCGTTATCCAGCAGGATGGATACCAGCTGCCGGGCGGCCTTTTCATCCCCCGCCCACGACAGCATGGGCTGCACCCGGATATCCAGCGTCTTGTCCTGGCTTTTGGCCACCGCCAGGAAGGACTGGCCCATCTCCTCCACCACATCGGAGACGGGGAATTCGATGCACGGCAGCCGGGGCTGCTCCTCCTCCATGCGGGAAAGGTAAATGAGGTCGTTGGTCAGCCCCGTCAAACGCTGGGCCTGGCGGCGGATGTCGGAAAGCCATTGGTTCTCACCGCACTCCATCTCCGCCAGATCTGCATCGGCGCTGATGATGGTCATGGGCGTCTTGAGCTCGTGGCCGGCGTCGGTGATGAATCGCTTCTGCTTTTCATAGCTCTCGGCCACCGGGCGGACGATGCGGCTGGACAGGACCAGCAACAGCGCCAGCACCGCCAGGAGTCCCGCCGCCGCCAGCACCACACTGGTCAGCAGCGTGGTGCGGACGGCGGAAAGGCTCCGCCCGCAGTCCAGAAAGATCACCCGGCTGCCCAGCTCGTCCTCGCAGAGCAGGTAGCGGTAATCCCCCCAGAAACCGGAGCGGCTCCCCGACCTCGCCACGCTCCGGGCATAGGCGGCGGCATCCTCCGCGTCCACGGCGGCGATCTGGCCGGTATCCGTCTGGAGCACCTGTCCGTCCTCCCCCAGCAGCACCGAGAAAAAGCGGGACTCATAGGGGGTCTCCGGAGACATGCCCCGGGGGCCGAAGAGATCCCTCTTTCCGCCGGGAGGTTCCCCCGGGGCATTCTCACCCTCCGGCGGAGCCTCCTGTGCATGGTTTTTGGGGAACATGCCGTCGTTGTCCCCCAGCACCGTCAGCACCGCATCGGCATCAGCCACCACCCTGGAATAGCCCATCAGATTCACGCCACCCAGGATCACCGTCAGCACAAGGGCCAGAGAGACCATACAGGCGGCGATGAGCTTTCGGCGAAGACGTTTGATCATACGCACTCCTCCAAAGAGTACCCCGCGTTCCGGGTGGCCTTGATCTGGATATCGGCATGGAGGGCGGAGAGCTTTTTGCGCAGATAGGAGATATACACCCACACCACATTCATCTCCACGTCGCTGTCATAGCCCCAGATCCGCTCCAGAAACCGCTCGGCAGGAATGAGCTGCCGGGGATTGCGCAGCAGCAGCTCCATCATCTGATACTCCTTGTTGGCCAGTCGGAAGCTGCCCTCCGGGGAGGAGAGCTCAAAGGTGGTCTGGTCCAGAGTGATATTGCCGAAAACCAGCCGGCTGGAGACCTGCCCGCCGGCCCGGCTGCGGGTCATGGCCCGGATCCGGGCCATGAGCTCGGCAGTGGAAAAGGGCTTTGTGAGATAGTCGTTGGCCCCCGTGTCCAGTCCCGTCACTTTGTCCGCCACCTCTGACCGGGCAGTGAGCATCAGCACCGGGATGGCATCGCCCTGCTGCCGCAGCCGCCGCAGCACTTCCATCCCGTCCAGCTTGGGCATCATGATGTCCAGGATCACGGCGTCGTAGTTCCCGGCCTCCAGATAGGCCAGAGCCTCCTGCCCGTCGCACACCGCATCCACCGAGTAATTGTTTTTTCCAGCAGGGCCACCACGGCCCGCGACAGGGAACGCTCATCCTCCGCCAGTAAGATCCGCATCCGTCTTCCCTCTTTTCTCTCATGATGGAAACAGCATACCGCGTCTTCCTTAACTTAAATTTAAAGGCGGCGCCGGGCAAAACCGCGTCAAAAAAATCCCTGGCTTTTAACTCCAGTTAGGGTTTTATTTTTACACTGGCCTTGAAATTTTCAAACGAGGAGGCACTGCCTGTGAAGAATCAGATGATCTTTCAGCGATACGAATACAAATATTTGTTGGATGCCCGCCAGCTGCAGGCCGTTCTGGCCGCAATGGCTCCCCATATGGTGCCCGATGAATACAGCCGCAGCTCTATCCGCAACCTGTATCTGGACACCCCCGACTTCCGCCTCATCCGCCGCAGCCTGGAAAAGCCGGTATACAAGGAAAAACTCCGTATGCGCAGCTACGGCCGGGCAGGGAGCGATGCCCCGGTCTTTGCGGAACTGAAAAAGAAGTACCGCTCGGTGGTATACAAACGCCGCATCTCCATGCCGCAGCATCAGGCTCTGGCATGTCTGACGGGAGCCGCCCTCTGGCCCGACAGCCAGATCGGCGCGGAGCTGGCCTACGCCGCGGACTTCTATAGGCCCCTGCGCCCCGCCGTGTTCCTCTCCTATGAGCGGGAGGCGTTTCATGGTGCGGACGACCCGGATTTCCGGGTGACCTTTGATACACAGATCCGGTACCGCCGGGAGGAACTGACACTGGATTCTGAGCCCTGGGGCATCTCCATCCTGCCTCAGGGCCGGGTACTGATGGAGCTGAAGGTGGCCGAAGGGTTCCCCGTCTGGATGGCCCACGTTCTCTCGGAGCAGAACCTTTTCAAAATCTCTTTCTCCAAATACGGCGCCGCCTATCAGGACATCCTGCTGGCGGGCCGGAAAGGAGCGCTGAAATATGCCTGATACCTTTTTCCGCGGCTTGTTCGACACCGCTGCGGCCGATCCCATCGCCCCCATCCAGTTCCTTCTTTGCGTGGGCACGTCTCTGGCGCTGGGGCTGCTGCTGTGCGCCATGGCGGTATGGCGTTCCCGCTTCAGCCGGAGCCTGACCGTCACCCTGGCGATTTTGCCCGCCGTGGTGTGCGTGGTCATTCTGATGGTCAACGGCAGCGTGGGCACCGGCGTGGCGGTGGCCGGCGCCTTCAATCTGGTACGCTTCCGCTCTGCCCCCGGCTCCGCCCGGGAAATCGGGGCGCTGTTCGTGGCCATGGGAACAGGCCTTATCGTCGGTATGGGCTACCTGGGCTACGGCCTTCTGTTCACGCTGATCCTGGGCGGAGCCATGATGCTCTATAATGCAGTTAGTCTCCGTGCCGGAATGGGCGATCCCGCAGAACGCACCCTCCATATCACCATTCCGGAGGATCTGGACTATACCGGAGTCTTCGACCCCATTCTGGCGCAGTACACCCGCCGGTATGCCCTCACCCAGGTAAAGACCACCAACATGGGCAGCCTGTTCAAGCTCACCTACGACCTGACACTGAAAAATCCAGCCCAGGAAAAGCACCTCATCGACCAGCTGCGGCTGCGCAACGGGAACCTGGAGATCTCTCTGGGCCATCAGGACAGCGCCGCGGCCGCCCTCTGAAAAGGAGATGACCATGATCATGAAACCCACACCCCGGAGATTCGCCGCGATGCTTTTGTGCGCCCTGCTGTCTCTCACCGGCTGCGGCGTACAGGCTTCGGAGGCGGTCCCGGCCGCCGGAGCGGACACAGCCGCCGGGACCGTCACTGTCATATCCGCCATCGACACCGCCAGTCTGTTCAGCGACCGGGACCTGGCGGGCACCTTCGACGAAAGCGAAGCCGTCACCATCCGGCTCAGCGGAGACAGTGCAGTCTGCGATTCCGCCGCAGTCACCATAAACGGCGGTCAGATCACCATCGGAGCAGAAGGCGTATACCTTCTCTCCGGCACCCTCACCGACGGCCAGATCGTGGTGGACGCCGGCGACACTGACAAGGTGCAGCTGGTCCTCAGCGGAGCGGCCATCTCCAGCAGCACCTCCGCCGCCGTCTATGCCCTGGAGGCGGACAAGGTATTCCTCACCCTGGCGGACGGAACGGAGAACACCTTGTCCAACGGCGGGACCTATACAGCCATCGACGACAATAACATCGATGCCGTGGTCTTTGCCAAAACAGATCTGACCCTCAACGGCTCCGGCAGCCTGACCATCAACGCCCAGGCGGGCCACGGCGTAGTGTCCAAGGACGAACTGACCATCACCGGCGGCAGTTATACCATCACCGCCGCCAGCCACGGCCTCTCCGGCAAGGACAGCATCGCCATCGCCGACGGCTCCTTTACCATCACCTCCGGCAAGGACGGCATCCACAGCGAAAACACCGACGATCTCTCCCTGGGCACCCTCTACATCGCCGGCGGCAGCTTTATCATCTCGGCGCAGGGGGACGCCATCAGTGCCCAGGGCGCTCTTCAGATCGACGGCGGCAGCTTTGACCTGACCGCCGGGGAGGGGAGCCAGAGCGTAGAGATGACCAGCGGCAGCGACTTCAGCCAGATGGGCGGACACCGGGGCGGCGAGGCCGCTGCGGCGGAATCCGCCGCGGAAACGGAGGAGAACTCCGTCAGCCAGAAGGGCATCAAGGGAGAAAGTAGCTACGCCATCAACGGCGGGTCCTTTACCATCGACAGTGCCGACGACTGCCTCCACGCCGGCGGGGCCATGACCATTGCCGCCGGGGCCTTCACCCTGAGCAGCGGGGACGACGCCGTCCACTGCGACGACGCCCTCACCATCCAAAGCGGCACATTTACCATCCCCTACTGCTACGAGGGCATAGAAGGTCTGTCTATCACCATCGAGGACGGGATCTTCGACATTACCTCCCACGACGACGGCCTCAACGCCGCCGGCGGGACGGACAGCTCCGGCTTCGCGGGCTTCGGCGGCCGGCAGCAGGACATGTTTGCCGCCGGCTCCGACAGCTTCATCCTCGTCGACGGCGGCACCCTCACCATCGTGTCCGGCGGCGACAGCATCGACTCCAACGGCGATCTGACCATCAACGGCGGCACCCTGGACCTCACCTGCAACGGCAGCGGCGATACCGCCCTGGACTGTGACGGCACCTACACCCATAACGGCGGCGATGTCGCCACCAATGACGGCTCAGAGGCAAATCCCGGTCAAATGGGCGGACGCGGCGGAGTCCCCGGCGGCAAAGGCGCCGGACAGCCGGGCGCCGCGCCGGACAGCACGCAGTCCGGCACCCGGCGGCCTCAGGCTGCCGGAACCGCAGGATCTCCCGCATGAGCCTTGCAGGCGGCGTCTCCCTTCTCTTTGGAGCTCCGCCGCTGTTTTCCGGCATTCAACAGGAAGGCCCCTGCCGAATCATCGGCAGGGGCCTTCCTGTCATATCACAGCGTCTCGTTTTCCTCCGGGCGAAACGTCAGATCCATGCCCGCCGTCTCTCCCACCACAATGACTGCCGGAGCCGCGATCTCCGCCTGCCAGGCAGCCTCCGCGATGCGGACAAGCGGCGCCCGCACCACAGCGGGGCGGGCGGCATTCCCGCCGCTGATCACCGCCGCCGGGGTATCCGGCATCATCCCGCCGCGCATCAGCTCCTCCGCGATCTGTGGAAGACGCTGCAGCCCCATCAGAAACACCAGCGTTCCGTCCAGCGCCGCGCAGCGGCGGAAGTCCGGCTGGCTGCCCGGGGCAGTATGGGCCGTGAAGATGTGGACGGCCCGGCTCAAAGCGCGGTGGGTCACCGGGATGCCCGCCTCCGCCGGGACGGCGATGGCCGACGAGATGCCCGGCACCACCTCAAAGGGGATGCCCGCCTGCTGCAGGGCCAGCGCCTCCTCACCGCCCCGGCCGAACACAAACGGATCGCCGCCCTTCAGCCGCACCACCAGTCCGCCCTCCCGGGCCAGCTCCACCAGCAGGCGGCTGATCTCCTCCTGTGAAGCCGCCTGTCTGCCGCTGCGCTTGCCCACATAGATCCGCCCGGCACCGGCGGGGGCCTCTTCCAGCAGGGCCTGGTCAATGAGATCGTCGTACACCACCGCACGGCACTGCCGCAAAAGCCGCAGCCCCCGCACGGTGATGAGATCCGCCTTCCCACAGCCTGCTCCCACCAGCGCCACACGGCCCGCACTGCCGGCCAGATCCCGGGCAAAGGCCTCGCGGAAGCGCTCCGCCCGTTGGGCCTCCTCCGGGCATCCCGCCTGCACGTCCGCCCGGCGGCGCGCCAGCCGGTCCAGCGTCCCGGCAAAATCCGGGGGCAGCAGCCGTTCGATCTGCTCCTTGAGCCAGACGGCGGCGGTGGGGCTGGCGCCGCCGGTGGAGATCCCCACCGACAGCCTTCCCCGCCGCACCAGCGCAGGAAAGAGGAACCCGCAGGCCTCGGGGTCGTCCACCACATTGACCAGAATGCCTCTTTGCCGGCAGAGCGCGGCCACCCGGCGATTCAGCGCCTCATCGTCCGTAGCGGCGATGACAAAGGCCGGGGACGCGTCCAGGTCCGTTTCCGAAAATGCTCTGGGCAGCAGCTCCATCCCGGCATCCTGGGCCAGACGGACCAGCTCCGGGCAGAACGCCGGTGCCACCGCAGTCAGCCGGGGGCCGTAGGGCAGCAGCTTCTCCGCCTTGCGCAGCGCCACCCTGCCGCCGCCCACCAGCAGCCCCGCCGCACCGTCCAGC
>CALWXB010000067.1 GCA_944385405.1 uncultured Oscillospiraceae bacterium
AACACGGTAGTTAAGCTCGTTTCTGCCCACAATACTTGGCTGGCGACGGCCCGGGAAGATAGGTAGTGCCAACACAAAGCGAGACAGTCTTTGATTGTCTCGCTTTTTTGTTACGCTTTGGGAACGATTTTTATCCCCGGGCCGTCTATCCGGATGAAAGGGGGCGGTATCATGAAGCGGCGCTGGTGGATCGCGGGGATCGCGGTGTTGCTGCTGGCCGGACTGCTGTGGCAGGGACTGGGAGGCAGGACCGGATTTTCTTTGGGGGAACGGCCCTTCCGGGACCTGGAGGCGGCGGACATCGGATCCGCCTCCGTGGCGCTGAAGCCGCCGGACGTCACCCTGGCCGTTCCAGACACGGAGGAGCTGGCGGAGCTGCTCCGGGCCGTGACATGCCGGGAGCGGGACGACTCCTACACCGAATACGCGGGGCAGGCTGTGACGTTCACCCTGCATCTGACGGACGGGACTACGACCCGTGTCATGGCGTACAGTCCCTTTCTGGTGATCGACGGCGCGGGTTACCGGACGGATCAAGCGCCCTGCGAGGCGCTGAACGCGTATGCCAACCGCCTGCTGGAGACGGGGGCAGAGGTGATCCTGGAATCGCCCCCGGCGCTGGCGGTGGTGTGCGGCGACACGTCCCTGGGGGCGATGTCCTGCGGCTATGCGTGGCACCGGCCCCAGCCGGACGGCAGCATGGCCGTCCAGATGGCAGACAGCCCCCATCCCCTGGAACTCCGGGGACAGCTGGAAGTGCTGGAGACGGACGAGGAGACAGCCGTGCTGCGCTTTACGCAGCCGCCGGACGCGCTGTCGGTGTGCTGCTGGCGGCCGGAGGATGTGCCGGGAGATATGGAGACACCTGTGACGGTGCGGGGCATGGAGATCCAGCTGGAACCGGGGGAGCGGATCTATCAGGCGGAAGCCCGGTGGGACGGAGTGCTGGGTGGCGGCACGGCTTGGTATGCCTTTGCCGTGCGGCACGGGACGGACTGAAAAAGAGAAGCGGACTGCCGGAGGCAGTCCGCTTGCTTTTTTTATTCGTAGATGGGGAAGCGCTTGCACAAAGCGTCCACTTCGGCGCGGACCTGGTCCTTGCAGCCTTCAAAATCCCGGGCCACCTGGCCCATCCAGGCGGCGATCTGCACCATCTCCGGCTCCTGGAAGCCCCGGGAGGTGACGGCGGGAGTGCCCACCCGGATGCCGCTGGTGACGAAGGGCTTTTCCGGATCGTTGGGGATGGCGTTCTTGTTGACGGTGATTTGGACCTCGTCCAAGCGGTGCTCGAACTCCTTGCCGGTGATGTGGAAGTTCCGCACGTCCACCAGCATCAAGTGGTTGTCGGTGCCGCCGGAGACCAGCCGGAAGCCCTGCTTCACCAGCTCCTCGGAGAGGACCTTGGCATTCTTCACGATCTGCTCTCCATAGGCCTTGAATTCCGGCTTCAGGGCCTCACCGAAGCACACGGCCTTGGCGGCGATGATGTGCTCCAGGGGACCGCCCTGGGTGCCGGGGAACACGGCGGAGTTGATCTTCTTGTAGAGCTCCTCGTCGTTGCACAGGATCAAGCCGCCCCGGGGACCCCGGAGGGTCTTGTGGGTGGTGGTGGTCACCACATCCGCATACGGGAAGGGAGAGGGATGGACCCCGGCGGCCACCAGACCGGCGATGTGGGCCATGTCTACCATCAGGTAGGCGCCCACGGCGTCGGCTACCTCCCGGAACTTGGCGAAGTCGATGATCCGGGGATAGGCGCTGGCGCCGGCGATGATGACCTTGGGCTGGCAGGACTTGGCCAGCTCCATCAGGGCGTCATAGTCAATGGTCTCCGTCTCGGGATCCAGCTCATAGGAGACGATGTGGAAATACTTGCCGGAGATGTTCACGGGGCTGCCGTGGCTGAGGTGGCCGCCGTGGGCTAGGCTCATGCCCAGAATGGTGTCGCCGGGCTTGGCCAGGGCGAAAAAGGCGGCCAGATTGGCGTTGGCGCCGGAGTGGGGCTGGACATTGGCGTAATTGCAGCCGAAGAGCTGGCAGGCCCGTTTGCGGGCGATCTCCTCGGTGACGTCCACGGCGTAGCAGCCGCCGTAATAGCGCTTGCCGGGGTAGCCCTCGGCGTATTTATTGGTCAGGCAGGTGCCCATGGCCAGCATCACGGCCTCGCTGACGATGTTCTCCGACGCGATGAGCTCGATGTTGCGGCGCTGGCGGTCGTATTCCGCCCGGATGGAGGCGCCTACCTCCGGATCGAATTGTGAGATGAACTCCATGGACTGCTGGATCATGGGGACGTTCCTCCTTCTGAATGTGGGGGCCAGAGGCCGAATATGACACTATTTTACCAGATTGACGCCGTTTGGCAAGCATGGATTTGCAATGGCAGGCATCGCGGGGGCTTATCCCAGCCGGGCGGGGGAGCCGTCCTCGTACAGCGCCCGCTCCGTCACCACCCAGGGGACGGGGTAGTCGTGGGGCTCCAGGGGGATCTCCTGGCGCAGCAGCTCCTCCCGGCACAGCAGCACCGCGCCGCTGCGGTAGCGGGCTAAAAAGCGGTCGTAGTACCCGCCGCCACGGCCCAGGCGCTGGCCCAGGCGATTGCACGTAACGCAGGGCAGTACGGCGAAGTCCGTCTCGTCCGGGGAGAGGAGCGGGGCGCTGTCCGGAGGCTCCGGGATGCCGTAGGCCCCGGGCCGCAGCTGGGAAAGCGCGGTGACCTGCCGCAGCTCCATCTGTCCCGGCACGGTACACAGCGGCACGCACAGCCGCTTCCCGGCATCCAGGACATCGGCCAGGATGGGGCGGGTGTCGATCTCCCACCCGGTACCCACAAAGCAGAACACGGTGCCCGCTGCCTGATATTCCGGCAGGGCCAGCACCCGGGCGGCGATGGCCGCGTTGCTGCGGCTGCGGTAGCCGGGGGACAGGGATCGGGCCTGCCGGAGCATCGCCGCCCGCAGGCGGCGCTTTTCCTCTTGTCTCGTCATGGAAGGGGTTCCTCCTCGTCGTCATGATCGGTCCGGGCCGCGCCGAAGGCGATGGCGCCGCTGCCGTATTTTCCCCGGATGCGGTCCATGGCCGCCTCCAGCTGCTCCTGCCGCTCCCGCCGGGGGGCCGGGTCGGCGAACAGGTCCTCCTGCTGGTATGCCTCCCCCTCCGGCACCAGGTGGATGGCGGTGACGGTGAGGGCCCGGATGGGGGACGGCGGCGTCCACAGCTGGTCCGCCAGCTCCATGGCCGCCCCGGACAGCTCCCGGATGAGATGGGTGGGGGCGGAGAGCTGGCGCTGACGGGACCGGTCCCGGAAGTCCGGCGTCCGCACCGTCACCTGGACGCCGCCGGCGTAGAGTCCCGCGTGGCGCAGCCGGGTGGCCACAGAGTCCGAGAGCACCGCCAGGGCGTCGTGGACCTGGCGGCGGGTGGTGAGGTTCTGCGGGAAGGTGGTGCCGTTGCCCACGGACTTCACCGGTTCGGCGTCGAAGCGGGAGCGCACCGGATCCGTGTCCAGGCCGTTGGCGTAATCATGGAGCTGGACCCCCAGCTTGCCCATCAGCGTCTCCAGGGTGGAGCGGCGGCAGGAGGCCAGCTGGCCGATGGTGTCGATGCCGTACTGGTGCAGGAGCTTCCGGGCGGCGCCGCCCACGTACAAAAGATCTCCCACCGGCAGCGGCCAGACGAGGCGCCGCCAGTTTTCCCGGGAAATGACGGTGGTGGCGTCGGGCTTTTTGTAGTCGCTGCCCAGCTTGGCAAAGACCTTGTTGAAGGACACCCCCACCGACAGAGAAAGCCCCAGCTCCCGGCGGATCCGTGCCCGCAGCGCGTCCGCCAGCTGCCGGGGATCGCCGCCGAAGAGGTGGAGGGTGCCGGTGACGTCCAGCCAGCTCTCGTCGATGCCGAAGGGCTCCACCAGGTCCGTGTACTGGTCGTAAACGGCGTTGACCTTCCGGGAGTATTCCCGGTAGAGGGCGTGGTGGGGCGGCAGCAGCACCAGGTCCGGACACTTTTTCCGGGCCTGCCAGATGGTCTCCGCCGTCTGGACGCCGCAGCGCTTGGCCGGCTCGTTCTTGGCCAGGATGATGCCGTGGCGGGAGGCGGGGTCGCCGCACACCGCCGTGGGGACCTCCGCCAGGTCCGGATGGCTGAGAAGCTCCACCGAAGCGTAGAAGCAGTTGAGATCGCAGTGGAGGATGACGCGGTCCATGGCTCCGCCCCCTTTCTGAAGCTCCCTTCATGATAGCACATCTGTTCGCATTTGCAAAGAAAAAACGCGGCGTGCTTTCTGCACGCCGCGCAGCGGGATCGGTCACAGGATGCCCATCAGCACCAGGGCGATGGTGACGAAGGTGGCCAGCAGGGCCAGGGAGAAGAGCAGGAACCCGGCTCCCAGCTTCCGGCTCTGGGCGCCGGTCTGGGACTCCGGCACCAACCGGGCCTTGCGCAGGGCGGTGACCACGGGCTTGTAGAGCACCAGGATCAGCGCCATGTTGAGGCCGCCCTTGACCAGGTTGAAGGGCAGGAACACGGTGGGCAGCATGGCGGCCACGGTCTCCCGGGGCAGGCCCTGGTAGATGGGGGTGATGAGGTAGTTCCACAGCACCATCACGGCGGTGAGGACCGCCACGCCCAGGGTCAGGCCGATGACCGCGCCCTTCTTGGTGTGCATCTTCTTGTACACGAAGGCGGCGGTGCAGCAGAACGAGGCGGTGGCCAGCACGTTCATGATAAAGCCGATGGGGCCGGTGTCGCTGGCGAAGAACATCTCCAGCAGAGGCACCACGATGGAGACGGCGGCGGCGGCCACAGGCCCGAAGAGAAAGCCGCCGATGCAGATGACGGTGTCCTTCACGTCCAGCTGCAAAAAGCCGTACACCTGAGGCAGCAGCTTGCTCAGCAGCATCACCACATAGGCGATGGCGGAGAGCATGGCCAGGGAGGCCAGGGTGCGGACGTTGCTCCGGGAACGGGTCACAGGGATGGCATTCACCATGGGATCAGACATAAAAAATACACTCCTTTGACAGCTTGTGAACACCCCGGATACTTTGACTTCTCCAAGGTGAACCAGCAACAAAGGAGCGCAGCAAACTGCGCGGCCTGAGCCGCATCCATCTTCTTCCATCCAGACTGTGACTGTTGGTCCCGGAGTTCCACCGGGTCAGCGGACGCCGTACGGCATCCGGTCGCGGACTGTACCGCCAGTGGGGACTTCCACCCCGCCCTGAAGACAAAGATTCAGTTGTGTTCCGCTGATAGTATACGATGGACAAGACAAAAAAGCAAGCCCCAATTTCCAACTTTACAAATGCAAACAAATGTTCTATACTGAGAAATGACGAAGAGAGGAGGGATGGCCATGGCTGCCAGACAGGAGAGCTGCTGCTTCACCGGGCACCGGCCCGGAAAGCTGCCCTGGGGGATGGATGAGCAGGACCGGCGGTGTCTTGCGCTGAAGGCGCGGATCGCCGACGCGGTGGAGGCGGCGTACCAGGAGGGCTACCGGCATTTTCTCTGCGGCATGGCCCTGGGGTGCGATCTCTATTTCTGCGAGGCGGTGCTGGAGCTGCGGGACCGCCATCCGGAGGTGACGGTGGAGGCGGCGGTGCCCTGTCCCACCCAGGCCGACGCCTGGCCGGCGGACCAGCAGGCCCGGTACCGGCGGCTGCTGGCTGCCTGCGACACGGAGACGATGGTCTCCGCCCGCTATACCTCCAGCTGCATGCAGCGCCGGGACCGCTACATGGTGGACCGCGCCGCATTGCTCATCGCCGCCTTCGACGGCAGTCCCGGCGGCACCCGGTATACGGTGCAGTACGCCATGGAGCGGGGGCTGGAGATCGTGGATCTTGCCATCCCCGGCACGGATTTTTCTTGTGTTTTCCCGTAATTGGGAATATAATGAAATACGCGATTGATCCTCGGCTTGAAAACCGGAGAAGGAGGACGTATATGACAACAAGTGAGAAAAAACAGCTGATGGCAACGGCCTGCAAGGTGCGGATGGGCGTCATCAAGGGCACCCACGCGGCCAAGGCCGGACATCCCGGCGGGAGCCTGTCCGCCGCGGACCTGGTGACCTATCTCTACTTCCGGGAGATGCGGGTGGATCCCCAGAATCCCAAGTGGGAGGACCGGGACCGGTTCGTATTGTCCAAGGGACACACCGTGCCCGGACTGTATGCCGCGCTGGCACAGCGGGGCTTCTTCCCGGAGGAGGACCTGCTGACCCTGCGTCAGATCGGCAGCCACCTCCAGGGCCATCCCAACATGAACCTCACCCCCGGCATCGACATGTCCACCGGCTCTCTGGGCCAGGGCGTGTCCGTGGCCGCCGGCATGGCGCTGGCCGCCAAGCACCAGGGCAAGACTTGCCGGGTGTATACCCTGCTGGGCGACGGTGAGATCCAGGAGGGCGAGGTCTGGGAGGCGCTGATGTTCGCCCACCACTACAAGCTGGACAACCTCTGCGTCATCATCGACAACAATGGGCTCCAGATCGACGGCGCCGTGGCGGACGTCATGAGCCCCTATCCCATTCCGGAAAAGCTCCGGGCCTTCGGGTTCGAGGTGGCGGAGATCGACGGCCACGACTTTGACCAGATGGAGGCCGCCTTCGCCAAGGCCAGGGCCACCCACGGCGTGCCCTTCGCCATCGTCATGAAGACCACCAAGGGCAAGGGCGTGAGCTACATGGAGAACCAGGCGGGCTGGCACGGCAAGGCCCCCAACGAC
>CALWXB010000068.1 GCA_944385405.1 uncultured Oscillospiraceae bacterium
CCGGGAGCATACCGCCGTTTGTTGTCAGCAGCCCGTTTCACGGTCTGCGTGTAGTTCCTTGTAAACTGACCTAAACTGGGGTTTAAGCTACTATTTACAAACCAAACTGAGGAATATGGCGAAAAAGGAGCATTTCTTGAGTATAACGGGGCACGCCTGGAACTCCTAGAAACCATTGGAGTACCCTATGTACCCAACAGGCCAGAGCGTCCCTACTGCCCACACCTATGCTTTGAAACAAATAATATGGATGAAACAATTGAGATGCTCGAAAAAAACAATATTGAGATACTGAATGGCCCGAATGAAATACCCGGCTCTGAAAGATGGATATATTTTATGGACTTAGATTTGAATGTATTAGAGTATATCATGTGGCTTGACAAGGAGAAGCATCGTGGAAATTGATCATATTGCCATGTATGTCAACGATGCTTTTATAGATGGCAAGCCGCTGTAAATCAGATGGATTTTTCCAAATTCCAATTAACAGAGGCATGAATAGATGAGCCAACACATTGTGGTGACAAACTATAATCCGCTGTGGACAAAGAAATTTGAGAAAGAAGCCCTGCTGATCAAGGAAATGATTGCAGATAATTGCATTGCTATCTGCCATATTGGAAGCACATCCGTTCCGGGACTGGCCGCCAAGCCAATTATTGATATTATGGTGGTCGTTAGAAGCCTTGAGAGAGTGGATACAGTTGCAGAAAAGTTTTCTGACATAGGCTATGAATATCTCGGAGAATTTGGAATAACGGGCAGGCGTTATCTTCGCAAAGGCGGCGATGAGCGAACCCATCAAATTCATATTTTTCAGGCGGACGATTGGAACAATATCGGACGGCACCTTGCATTCCGTGATTATATGCGTACCCATGAAAAAGAGCGGGACGAATACGCAAAACTCAAGAAAGACCTTGCACAAAAGTTTCCCTATGATATAGATGGATATTGTGATGGGAAAGAAGATTTTGTTCGTGAGATGGAAGAGCGCGCGCTTGCGCAATACGACGGGACATGGGATAAATTGTATATTGCCGCAAGGAAAGTGCAGAACGAGAGAAAACTCTCTCCAATGATGGAGGCTGGAAGTGTTTCTGCCGCACTTCTTTCATCAAAAGGAAATATCTATACCGGGGTTTGCATTGATACGGCTTGTTCATTGGGAATGTGTGCGGAAAGAAACGCGATTGCAAGTATGATAACAAACGGGGAAAGCCAAATCATAAAAATAGTCGCTGTCATGCCGGACGGAAAAGCAGGCATGCCGTGTGGTGTTTGCCGGGAATTTATGATGCAGTTGAATAAAGCGGCAGGCGAAACAGAAATTTTGTGCGACTATGAAACGAAAAAAGCGGTACGACTGAAATCTTTGATCCCCGAATGGTGGAGCACAGACCAGATGGAAGGGAACGAGTGAGAGAATTTTTCATGGAATAAGGAGTAATTGACGGAAACAACTGGCAGCGTAAAGAATATTTTGAACATTACCTGAAAGAAGTGCCTTGCACATACAGCATTCCGTTTTCAGTCCAAGTACATCATGCGGTATGCGACGGATATCATGCAAGTTGCTTTATAAATGATTTGCAGGACGCCATTCACTCCACTGGACATATCAATCTCAACAAATAGCAATCAATAGCAAGGCGGGCAAGCACCCCTGGTGCTTGCCCGCCTTGCTATTGATTTTGGGTGGGGCCGGTGAGGCTGAAATCATTTGCTCCGCTTTCGCTGGTGGGATCTGCCCCCGGAACAGTTGGTGGAGATGCTCCCGCTGCTATGCACCTTCGATTTGATCAGGTTCAAGCAGGCGCTGCGGGAGAAGCTTGATAAGGTACAATAAGTTTCGCAAAATTGAAAAGAGGACAAAAGAAGAGATGCTCCGCGCCTTGGGACGATTCATGCCAGGAAGCCCTTGAGGATGCACTCCTCCGCCTCCTCCTCGGTGAGACCCAGGGTCTCCAGCTTCAAAAGCTGGTCGCCGGCGATCTTGCCGATGGCGGCTTCGTGGATCAGCTGGGCCTCGGTGCAGTTGGCGGTGATGGCCGGGATGGACTTGATCCGGGCCTGGCCCATGATGATGGAGTCGCACTGGACGTGGCCGAAGCACTGGGCGTTGCCCACCATCCGGGGGTAGAACACCTGGCTGGAATCGTCCTGGGCCACGGACCGGGAGATCACCCGGCCCTTGGCGTCCTCACCGTCCAGGATGATCTCCATGTCGCTTTCGGCGGTCTGGTCCCCGTGGGTCAAAAGACGCTCCGTCACCACCGCCTCGGCGCCCTTGCCGCAGACGATCTTGGTGTAGCGCTTGGTGGAGTCCACGCCCCGGATCTGGCTGGTGTCCATCTGGATGGTGGCGCCCTCGTCCAGGTATACCACGGTCTGGGGGTTCATGATGCGGCCGCCCTTGCCGTCACCGCTGCCGTAGTGCTTTTCCGTGTAGCGGACGTGGGACCGCTTGCCCACATGGAAGGTGTGGACGCCGTCGTGCTGGGAGGCCTGCTCCCCGCAGTTGTGGATGCCGCAGCCGGCCACGATGGTGATGTCGCAGTCGTCGCCGATATAGAAGTCGTTGTACACCGTCTCCTGGATGCCGGGCTTGGTGATGATGGCGGGGATGTGGCACGTCTCGCCCACGGTGCCGCTGTCCACCCGGATGTCGATGCCGGAGTGGCCGTCGGTGCGGCTGTCGATGTGGATGTGGTCCGTGGACTGGCGGCCGTCGCAGCCGGTGTCCTTGCGGATGTTGAAGGCGCCCACGGGCTTGCCCAGCATGTCCGCGATCTTTTCCAGCAGCTCGCGGTCGATCTCGTTTTCCATCATTGTGCCTTCGCCTCCTTTGTCAGGACCGGGCAGGTGCCCAGGGTATCAGAGAGGATCTGGGGCAGAATCTCAGCGGCGCTGCCCCGGTGGCGGATGGCGCCGTCGCCCACCACGATGACCTCGTCGGCCAGGGAGATGATCCGCTCCTGGTGGGAGATGATGATCATGGTGGCGCTGCCGGTGGCGTGGATCTGCTCAAAGGTCTCCGTCAGCCGGGCGAAGCTCCACAGGTCGATGCCCGCCTCCGGCTCGTCGAAGATCATCAGCTGGCTGTTCCGGGCCAGGATGGAGGCGATCTCGATGCGCTTGACCTCGCCGCCGGAGAGGGACACGTCCACCTCTCGGTCCAGATAGTCGTTGGCGCACAGGCCCACCCGGGTGAGGTACTGGCAGCACTTGTCCTTGGACAGGGCCTGATCCCCGGAGGCCAGGGTCAGCAGGTCCCGCACCGTCAATCCCTTGAAGCGGGGAGGCTGCTGGAAGCCGTAGCTGATGCCCAGGCGGGCCCGCTCCGTGATGCCCAGGTCGGTGATGTCCTGCCCGTTCCAGAGGATCCGGCCGGCGGTGGGCCGCACCAGACCCATGATGATCTTGGCCAGGGTGGTCTTGCCGCCGCCGTTGGGGCCGGTGAAGACCACCAGCTTGTGGTCGTCGATGACCAGGGAGATGTCGTTGAGAATACCCAGCTCCCCGTCGCCCTCCCGGACGGCGTAGCTGATGTGGTTCAATTCCAGCATGGAATGGGGACCTCCTTTGATGGAAGAAATGCTCATAGCCCATCTATTCTACCAGAATGCGACGGGAAATGCAACGCGGGGCCGGTGTTTTCACCGGCTATTTTACCCAATTTTCTGCCCTTGATATGTTGCATCCGCCACAGGTACGAAAAAAAGCGGCGGCGCATAGACTGAAGTGAAAAGGAGGGACCATGTATGGATCAACAGGTACATACGCCGGGGACGTATGATTTCCGGCAGTACGACCGGGTCTGGCAGCGGGTGGCGCCGGCGCTGGCGCCCTTTGAGGGGGAGGAGGCGCAGGGAGAGACGCTGCCGGCGCCCCAGGTCCGGCAGGAGGAGACGCTGCCGGGAGCGGAGCCGGACCCCTGCTGCATGGGCAGCGAGGCCGCCAGCATGCTGGAAGTGCTGACGGGGTTCATCGAGGAGGAGCTGGAGGACCGGCGGAATTATCTGGTCCTGGCCCGGCAGGCGCCCATGTGGGCCCGGCAGCGGCTGCGGGAGCTGGCGTCGGATGAGGGAGGCCACGCCCGGAAGCTGATGGCGGCCCACTACCTCATCACCGGGACCTGCTACCATCCCCGTGTCAGCTGCGGCCAGCCCTGTCCGGGGCCCTGGTGCGAGGCGTTGCGGCGCAGCTATCATGGGGAGGCCTGCGGGGGCTTCAACTATGCCCGGGCGGCGGAGGGCACGGCGGACATCTGCCTGGCGGCGCTGTTCCGGGAGCTCAGCGACGATGAATACCGCCACGCGGGGCTGCTGATGTCCATGCTGGAGCGCAGCGTCTGCGGGGGATGACCACACCGCACCGGGCGGCCCGCCGCCCGGTGCGTTCTGCTTGCCGGGGGGCGGCGGATGTGGTATACTGTCAGGCATCTTCAAATGCGCGGAGGAAACGATGTTTACCGGATTTACCGATGAAACGGTGGACTTCATGTGGGGCATCCGCTTCAACAATGAGCGGACATGGTTCGAGGCCCACAAGGAGATCTACCTGCAGCATTTTTACCGCCCCATGGCGGAACTGGCGGACGAGGCCTATGATTTTCTCCGGAAGGAGCGGCCGGACTACGGCCTGATCCGCAAGGTCACCCGGATCTACCGGGACGCCCGGCGGCTCCACGGCCGGGGACCGTACAAGGAAAGCTTGTGGTTCACGGTGGAGCAGCCGGCGGAGCAGTGGACGGCCAAGCCCACCTTCTGGTTCGAACTGATGCCGGAGGGGTGGACGTGCGGCATGGGGTACTACATGCCCCGGCCGGTGACCATGGCCAAGCTCCGTGCCCGGATCTGCCGGGACCCGGGGACCATGGAATCGCTGATGGCCCGCCTGGCGGGCCGGGGGGACGTGGCGCTGGAGACGGAGGACTACAAGCGTCCCCGGGGACAGGCCCCGTCCGCCGCCCTGGAGCCCTGGTTCCGGGCCAGATCCTTTAGCATCCTCCATCAGGACAAGCTGACGGAGGCACTGTTCTCCCGGGAGATCGCGGGGCAGGTGCAGGATATTTTTGCCTTCCTGCTGCCCTTTTATGACTATTTCATCACTCTGGACGGGGACCCGGACCCCCGGGAGGGTTGCAAAGACGCCGGGGAAGGGGTATACTGACGGCGATATCCCCCAACACCAGAGAAAAAGGAGACGATGACGATGCCCGCATGTCCCGACCGGGCCGCGGCCCTGGAGCTGCTGAAAACGTATAACAAGGAGCCCTTCCACATCCAGCACGCCCTGACGGTGGAGTCCGTCATGGGCTGGTACGCCCGGGAGCTGGGCTACGGGGAGGAGGCGGACTTCTGGGCCACGGTGGGCCTTCTCCACGATGTGGACTTCGAGCAGTGGCCGGAGGAGCACTGCAAGAAGGCGCCGGAGCTGCTGGCGCAGATCGGCTGCTCTCCGGAGTTCGTCCACGCGGTGTGCAGCCACGCCTACGGCACCTGCAGCGACGTGGAGCCGGTGCATGAGATGGAGAAGGTGCTCTTTGCCGCCGACGAGCTCACGGGCCTCATCGGCGCGGCGGCGCTGATGCGCCCCAGCAAAAGCTGCCAGGACATGGAGGTCAGCTCCCTGAAAAAGAAGTTCAAGGACAAGAAGTTCGCCGCCGGCTGCTCCCGGGACGTGATCCGCCAGGGCGCGGAGCTGCTGGGCTGGCCCCTGGAGGAACTGATGGAAAAGACGATCCTGGCCATGCGGGCCGGAGAGGCGGACATCGCCGCCCAGATGGCCGCGCAGTAAACAAGACGCAACAAGGCCCCCGCTCAAGAGAGCGGGGGCCTTGCGTCTGTCGGAAAAGCCTCGCAGAGTTCGCGCCCGCAGGCGCGAAAAATGTCCAAAGCCGTTTTTCCTGGCGACATGTGCGTCAGGGAAAACACTTCTCAGGCTGCAAGTGTGGAGTTTGTCCGCCTTGGGCGGACAAACTCTGCGCGCAGC
>CALWXB010000069.1 GCA_944385405.1 uncultured Oscillospiraceae bacterium
CAATCCAAAACGAGGTTGCATGAGCAGAAAAGGGAGGCTGTGCCGAAACACAGCCTCCCTCCACAGGAACAAATATTGAGTTATATGGGTAGGTTCATAAATTGTCCCTATGGAACGCCGGAGAATGCTCCGGGGCGCTCTTTTTTCAGCTTCAGACCGTGGGATACTCGCCGTCCCACAGCACCTTGCGGAATTTCATGGGATCGGTGTTGCCCTCGGTGGAGAACAGCAGCACCTGGCTGAACCGGTCCAGCCCCAGGTGTTCCCGGAGGTCCCGGTACTCGTCGGTCTCCATCAGGGCCGCCAGCAGTCCCATGCCCACCGCACCGGACTCGCCGGAGATCACCGTGGGGTCCCCCTTCACCGGCACGCCCAGCATCCGCATGCCCCGGGCGCTGACCCAGTCCGGACAGGAGACGAAGGCGGACACATGATTGCGCAGGATATCCCAGGACAGGATGTTGGGCTCGCCGCAGGCAAGACCCGCCATGATGGTCTTGAGGTCCCCCTCCACAATGCGGGGCTTGCCGTCCCCGGCCACCGCGCCCCGGTACAGGCAGTCCGCCGCCCGGGCCTCCATCACCACGAACTTGGGGGGATCGTTGGGGAAGAGGTTGGTGAAGTACCCCACCACCGCGCCGGCCAGGCTCCCCACGCCCGCCTGCACGAACACGTGGGTGGGCCGGTTCACACCGATCTGCCGCAGCTGGTCCGCCGCCTCCGATGCCATGGTACCGTATCCCTGCATGATCCACGCCGGGATCTCCTCATAGCCCTCCCAGGCGGTGTCCTGGACCACCACGCCGTGCTTGGTGGCCGCCGCTTCCGCCGCCGCCATCCGGACGCAGTCGTCGTAGTTCACATCCTCGATGGTGACCTGCGCCCCCTCCCGGGCGATGTTCTCATACCGGGCCCGGCTGCTGCCCTTGGGCATATGGACCACGGCCTTCTGGCCCAGCTTGTGGGCCGCCCAGGCCACGCCGCGGCCGTGGTTGCCGTCGGTGGCGGTAAAGAAGGTGGCCTGGCCGAACTCCTGCCGGAAGGCCTCACTGGTGAGGTAGTCATAGGTCATCTCGCTGACGTCCCGGCCCATCTGCTGGGCAATGTACCGGGCCATGGCAAAGGAGCCGCCCAGCACCTTGAAGGCGTTGAGGCCGAAGCGGAAGGACTCATCCTTCACGAAAAGTCCCCCCAGGCCCAGATACTGGGCCATCCCGCTGAGCCGGGCCAGGGGCGTGATGGAATACTGGGGAAAGCTGGTGTGAAAAAAACGTGCCTTGGCCACGTTCCCCAAAGACATGATGGACAGCTGACTGTCTTCGCTGGGAGGCATCCGGTTGCCGACCCACTTGATGGCATCCTTCATCATTCCGCACCTCTCTCAAAAAAATTTAGTATATCAAATTTTTTGTTTGCTTTTAGCTTCATGATATCATAGTTCCCCCGGAAGTCAAGGGCTTTTGCAAATTTTTGCCGCCAGGGCTCCGGCGCCGCAGATTCCCACTTGACAAATACACCAAGGGGGTATATTCTGTTTTCAGTCAGTATACCCCGTGGGGGTATTTCCCCTCACAGAACAGGAGGTCCTATGCGGGAAGAAAAGTATGACATCTCCGGGATGCACTGCGCGGCGTGCAGCGCGTCCGTGGAACGGGTGACAAGGAAGCTGCCGGGCGTGGAGCGCAGCGACGTAAACCTCACAACAGGCATCATGACCATCGCCTATGACGAAAGCCAGGTCACACCGGAACAGATCGTAGCCAAGGTGGAAAAGGCGGGCTTCGGCGCCGTCCTCCACGCCGACACGCCCCAGCAGTCCGCCCCTGCCGACGCGCAGGACCAGGAGGCCCGGGAGCTGCGGCAGCGCAAGTGGGAGCTCATCGTGGCGGGGGTGCTCTCCGCCGTGCTGCTGTATGTGTCCATGGGGCAGATGCTGCCCTTCGGCCTGCCGGCGCTGCCGCTGCCGGATCTGGTGTCCATGCACACTCACCCGGTGAACTTTGCCCTGCTGCAGCTGCTTTTGACCATCCCTGTGCTCTACTGCGGGCGGCGGTTCTTCACCGGCGGCTTCAAGGCCCTTTTTCACGGCAATCCCAACATGGACTCCCTGGTGGCCATCGGCTCAGCCTGCTCCTTTGCCTACAGCGTGGTGATGACCTTCCTCATCTCCGACGATCCCCACACCTATGTCCACAACCTTTATTATGAATCCGCCGCCGTGGTGCTGACGCTGGTATCCCTGGGCAAGTTCCTGGAGAGCCGCAACATGCAAAAGACCAAGGGCGCCATCACCGCGCTGATGCAGCTGGCGCCGGACACCGCCGTCCTGGCCGACTCCGGCCGGGAGGTGCCCACGGCGCAGCTGAAGCCCGGCGATGTGATGCTGGTGAAGCCCGGCGCCCGGGTACCTGCCGACGGGCAGGTCCTTCAGGGCGAGAGCAGCATCAACGAATCCATGCTCACCGGCGAGAGCATCCCGGTGGAGAAAGGTCCGGGCAGCGAGGTCATCGGCGGCAGCGTGAACCTCAACGGCGCGCTGCGCGTTCAGGTCACCCGCACCGGCCAGGACACCACCCTGGCCCGGATCATCCGCTTCGTGGAGGACGCCCAGGGAAAGAAGGCCCCCATCTCCAAGACCGCCGACAAGGTGGCGGGCGTCTTTGTTCCCACGGTCATCGCCCTGGCGCTGCTCTCCGCCGTGGTCTGGGCCATTGCCGGGCAGCCCTTCGCCTTCGTGCTGCGGGTGTTCACCTCCGTGCTGGTCATCGCCTGTCCCTGCGCCCTGGGTCTGGCCACCCCCACCGCCATCATGGTGGGCACCGGCCTGGGGGCCAGGCACGGCATCCTGATCCGCTCCGGCGAGATCTTGGAGATCACCCACAGCGTGGACACGGTGGTGCTGGACAAGACCGGCACCGTCACGGCGGGCAAGCCCGCGGTGACCGCCGTTCATCCCCAGGGCGTGGAGACCCGGGAGCTGCTGGCAGTGGCGGCGGCGGTGGAATCCGCCTCCGCCCATCCCCTGGCCCAGGCCATCACGGACTACGCCGCGCAGCAGGAGCTATGTGAGTTCCCCCATCCGGAGTCCGTGGAGAACCTCTCCGGCCGGGGACTGCGGGCCGTGCTGGACGGAGAAACCGTCCTGGCGGGGAACCGCCGCCTGCTGGAAGAGGCGGGCATCGACCTCTCCCCTCTGCTGGACACCGCCGCCCAGCTCTCCGCCCAGGGCCAGACGCCCATGTTCTTTGCCCGGGAGGGCATGCTGCTGGGACTCATCAGCGTGGCGGACCCGGTGAAGGAAACCAGCGCCGCCGCCATCCGCCGGATGCGGGAGTCCGGCATCCGCACCGTGCTCCTCACCGGTGACAACCGCGCTGCCGCAGAGCACATCGGCACCCTGGTGGGCGTGGACGAGGTCATCGCCGAGGTGCTGCCGGAGGAAAAAGCCGGCGTGGTCCAGCGCCTCCAGCAGCAGGGCCGCACCGTGATGATGGTGGGGGACGGCATCAACGACGCCCCCGCCCTGACCCAGGCGGAGGTGGGCTGTGCCATCGGCAGCGGCAGCGACATCGCCATCGAGTCGGCGGACATCGTGCTGATGCGGGACGACCTCCAGGACGTGCCCCGGGCCCTGCGCCTCTCCGCCCTGACCCTGCGGGACATCAAGCAGAACCTCTTCTGGGCCTTCTGCTACAACACCGTGGGCATCCCCATCGCGGCAGGACTGCTGTACTGCTTCGGCGGTCCCCTGCTCTCCCCCATGTTCGCCGGAGCGGCCATGTCCCTGAGCTCCGTGTGCGTGGTGGGCAACGCCCTGCGGCTGGGCCGCGCCAAGCTCTGAAAGGAGGCTCTGTCATGAATACACCGGATCCCCAGGAGACCTGCTGCCGCCACAAGCACCGGGAGGCCCCGGAATACGACGCCCTGATCCGCCGCCTCAACCGCATCGAGGGCCAGGTCCGGGGCGTGCGGGGCATGGTGGAGCGAGAGGCCTACTGCACCGACATCCTCACCCAGGTCTCCGCTATCCAATCCGCCCTCAACGCCTTCTCCAGAGAGCTGCTGGGCAATCATATCCGCACCTGCGTGGTGCAGGACATCCAGTCCGGGAATCTGGAGGTCGTGGATGATCTCCTCTCCACCATACAAAAGCTGATGAAATAAGAAAGGAACGATGTTTATGACCACCAAGATCTCTGTCCCCGACATGATGTGCGAAAACTGTGTCAAGCGCATCACCAACGCCCTCACTGCCGCGGAGCTCACCTTTCAGGTGAGCCTTTCGGAAAAATCTGTCACCATCGACGGCTGCGAAAACTGCGTCAAGACCGCCGTCAGCGAGCTGGAGGATCTGGGCTTTTCCCCGGAAATCCAAGGATAAGTTGCAGGATCTCCCCATATCGTTAAAAAATATCCTGTATCCGCCTCTCTGGATACAGGGTATTTTTTGTGCGTCTCAATGTTACTATTTTGTAATTTTTTTGATTCCATTTTACATTTATTACCACTTCTTTTTTGCCGATTTTCGCCCCAAGTGGGATTGCAGACCCACTTTTGCCGGGATAAACTTGACAAAAGTGGGAACGTGGTGTATACTACGCCTAGTTTTTCGGTCGGTAACAAAAGTTACAAGTTGTTTCTATGTGGAACGCACACCGCAAACCGAATGCAGGAGGTATGATTTTGAACCGATATAACCTTTCCAAAAAACTGCACGCGCTGTGGGCGCGGCGCACCATGGCCGCTTTCGTGCTGGCCACACTGATCTGCGCCGGCGCCGCCGCCACCAACTGGGCCGGTGCTCTGTACATTCTCACAGGTGCCGACGACTCCGCCATCATTCTGGACGGCACCGGCACCGCGCCGGACTTCTCCTCCCAGATGGTAGACGTCACCACCGGTGCCGGCGGCTGCGACATCACCCTGACTGCCGGCCAGTCCGTCACCGTCCGCAGCAGCGAGGGCATCATTTCCACCACGTCCCGGAAGGAGACCGTCTCCTCCCTGCTCTCCCGCCTGCGGGTCACCCCCGGTCCTCTGGACATGGTGGGCGTGGACGTCTCCGGAGAGGCCGTGGTCATCACCGTGGCTTCCGATCTCACCTATTATGATGAGGTGAAGGAGGCTGTCTCCTGTGAGACCGTGCGGGTGGCCAACCCGGACCTTCCCCAGGGCACCGAGCAGGTGGTCCAGGAGGGCAGCGACGGCTACCGCACCTCCATCTATGAGGTGGTGTGGTCCAACGGCCAGGAGATCTCCCGTCAGTTCGTGGAGGAGCTGGACAGCACCGCCGTGGACCGCATCGTGGAGTACGGCACTGCCGTCAAAACTCAGTCCGTCTCCGGCAGCGATCCGCTGGTCAGCGTCAACAAGAACGCCGACGGCAGCGGCACCCTGGTGTTCCAGTCCGGCGCCACGCTGGATTTCTCCAACGCCAAGACCATGACCGCCACCGCCTATACCAGCGGCCATGACGGCGTGGGCACCCGCACCGCCAGCGGCACCACCGTCCAGGTGGGCACCGTGGCCGTGGACAAGAGCGTGATCCCTCTGGGGACCCGGATGTTCATCGTCACCAGCGACGGCATCGTCTACGGCATGGCTGTGGCCGAGGACACCGGCGTGCGCGGCAATAAGGTGGACCTTTACTATGACACCTATCAGCAGTGCATCAACTTCGGCCGCCGCAGCTGCACTGTCTATATCCTGGAGTGACGGCCCCATCAATCTCCCCCCCGGTGCAGATGCGCCGGGGGGTATTTTTGCGCCCGGTCCGGACCCGCGGTCCCCTTCCCCCGTACACCGGCACAAACCGCACCCGCTCCGTCCGCGTCCCATCTCCGGATGCCGCCCGGACAAAATCAGCAGGAGGACCGGAGCATGCTCCGGTCCTCCTGCTGATCTCTTTACAAATGGATGCCCACAGTGCGCAGGATCTCC
>CALWXB010000070.1 GCA_944385405.1 uncultured Oscillospiraceae bacterium
GTCTCCCGGTCCCGGGCGGAGGGGGAGCCGCCCCGCTGGATGTGGCCCAGCACGGTGACCCGGGGGTCGATGCCGATCTCCTCGTGGATGCGCTTGCCGATCTCCACGGCGCTGCCCGCGCCCTCGGCCACCACCACCATGTAGTGGGTGGTGCCCGCCAGCCGGGCCCGGCGGATCTTCTCGGCGATGTCCTGCTCAAAGTCCACCGGCCGCTCGGGGATCAGCACGGCGGTGGCGCCCACGGCAATGCCCACGTACAGCGCCAGGTATCCGGCGTGGCGGCCCATCACCTCCACCACGGAGCAGCGCTCGTGGGACTGCATGGTGTCCCGCAGCTTGTCGATGCACTCCACGGCGGTGTTGCAGGCGGTGTCGAAGCCGATGGTGTAGTGGGAGCAGCCGATGTCGTTGTCGATGGTGGCGGGGATGCCCACCACCTGGAGGGGATGTCCCGCCTCCGCCGCCTGCCGGGACAGGGCCAGGGCGCCCCGGAAGGTGCCGTCGCCGCCGATGGCCACGATGCCGTCCAGGCCCAGCAGCTTGCAGGTGGCCAGGGCCTTGGCCCGGCCCGCCGGCTCCCGGAACTCCTCGCTGCGGGCGGTGTAGAGGATGGTGCCGCCGGCGTTGATGATGTGGCTGACGCTGCTGGTGTCCATCTGTACGAAGTCGCTGTTGATGAGGCCGTTCCAGCCCCGGCGGATGCCGATGCACTCCACCTTCAGGCCCAGCGCGGTGCGCACCACCGCCCGGACCGCCGGGTTCATGCCCGGGGCGTCGCCGCCGCTGGTGAGAACGCCGATGCGCTTGACATGCTTTTCCATTACGGGTTCCTCCTTCTTCCTGTGAGGCGCGTTGCAAAGGCCGGAGGGGTCCGGCCGTCTCTGTCCCCTCGACTATACAATCAACCACCGGAACTGTCAAGATTCTACATGAGAAAATGATTAAATTCTGTGGAAAACGATTAACTTTTGGTGAAAAATATGTGAAGGAATACAAGGCCCCGCGGGGCGCTTGCGCGGGGGGACGGGAGATGATATGATGGAGGGACATCAAAGAGAAGCGGGAGGACGGGCATGAGGAAGCTGGTGGTGGGGATCCTGGCCCACGTGGACGCGGGCAAGACGACCCTTTCGGAGGCGCTGCTCTACCGCAGCGGCGCGCTGCGGAGGCTGGGGCGGGTGGACCACGGGGACGCCTTTCTGGATACGGACGAGATGGAGCGGGAGCGGGGCATCACCATCTTCTCCAAGCAGGCGGTGTTCACCGCCGGGGACACGGAGGTGACGCTGCTGGACACCCCGGGCCACGTGGACTTTGCCGCGGAGGCGGAGCGGACGTGCCGGGTGCTGGACTGCGCGGTGCTGGTCATCAGCGGCACCGACGGCGTCCAGGGCCATACCCGGACGCTGTGGGACCTGCTGCGGCGCTATGGCGTGCCGGTGTTTTTGTTCGTCAACAAAATGGACCTGGCGGGGGCGGACCGGGGGGCGGTGCTGGACCAGCTCAAGCGCCGCCTGGACGGCGGCTGCGCGGACCTTTCCTCGCCGGACCTTGCCGAGGAGGCCGCCATGTGCGACGAGGCCCTTCTGGAGCGGTATCTGGAGGGACAGGCCGTGACGGACGGCGACCTCCGGGACCTCGTCGCGCGGCGGAAGCTCTTCCCCTGCCTCTTCGGTTCGGCGCTGAAGCTGGAGGGCGTGGACGCCCTCCTGGAGGCCCTGGATACCCTGGCCCCCCGGCCCGTGTACCCGGCGGAGTTCGGCGCCCGGGTGTTCAAGATCGCCCGGGACGGCCAGGGGACCCGGCTGACCTATCTGAAGGTCACCGGCGGGACGCTGCGGGTGAAGGACCCGGTGTCCTGCCGGGCCGGGTCCGAGACGGTGACGGAGAAGGCGGACCAGCTGCGGATCTACTCCGGGGCCAAGTTCCGCCCGGCGGAGGAGGCCCCGGCGGGGACGGTGTGCGCCGTCACGGGCCTGAGCCGCACGATGCCGGGCATGGGCCTGGGCTTCGAGGCCGACGGAAAGGCGGCGGTGCTGGAGCCGGTGATGACGTACCAGCTGGAGCTGCCGGAGGGGGCGGACCCCCACACGGCGCTGCGCCAGCTGCGGCTTTTGGAAGAGGAGGACCCCCAGCTCCACGTGGTGTGGAACGAGTCCGCCCGGGAGATCCGGGTGCAGCTCATGGGACAGGTGCAGCTGGAGATCCTGCAGCGGCAGCTGCGGGACCGGTTCGGCCTGGAGGCGTCCTTCGGCCCCGGGAGCATCGTCTACCGGGAGACCATCACCCGCCCCGCCGAGGGCATCGGCCACTTCGAGCCCCTGCGGCACTACGCGGAGGTGCACCTGCTGCTGGAGCCGGGGGCGCCGGGCAGCGGCGTGGTGCTGGACACCGCCTGTCCCGAGGACCAGCTGGACCGGAACTGGCAGCGACTGGTGCTGACCCACCTGGCGGAGCGCTCCCACCCCGGCGTCCTCACCGGCGCGCCGGTGACGGACCTGAAGATCACGCTGGTGGCGGGCCGGGCCCACGTGAAGCACACCGAGGGCGGCGACTTCCGCCAGGCCACCTACCGGGCGGTGCGCCAGGGCCTCATGCAGGCCGGGAGCGTGCTGCTGGAGCCGTGGTATGCCTTCCGGCTGGAAGTGCCGGGAGAGCTGGTGGGCCGGGCCATCAGCGACATCCAGCGGATGAACGGCGAGACGGACCCGCCGGTGACGCTGGGGGAGGAGGCGGCCCTCACCGGCCGCGTGCCGGTGGCGGCCCTGGGGGATTACGCCCGGGAGGTGGCGGCCTACACCCGGGGCCGGGGACGGCTCTCCTGCACCGCCGGAGGCTATCGCCCCTGCGCCGACGCCGAAGCGGTGATCGCCGCGTCCGGGTATGACCCGGAGCGGGACGCGGACAACCCGCCGGACTCCGTGTTCTGCGCCCACGGCGGGGGGTACACGGTGAAGTGGGACCAGGTGGCCGCCATGGCCCACGTGGACAGCGGGCTGCGGCTGGGCCGGGAAGCGCCGGAGCCGGAGGCCCCCGCCCGGACCCGCCGCTCCGCCCCCACCGGCGGCGTGGAGCAGGACGCGGAGCTGCGGGCCATCTTCGAGCGGACCTACGGTCCCATCCGCCGCCAGGTCCCCCAGCCCATGCAGCCGCCCCGGCGGCCGGTGCCCCGGGACGATCCGGAGGAGAAGCGGGCCATCCGGGAGCGGTTCCAGGGGGAGGAGTACCTGCTGGTGGACGGGTACAACATCATCTTCGCCTGGGACGAGCTGAAATCCATGGCCCGGGAGAACCTGGACGCCGCCCGGACGGCGCTGTGCGAGCTTTTGTGCAACTACCAGGGCTGGCGGAAGTGCCATGTCATCGCGGTGTTCGACGCCTACAAGGTCAAGGGGGGCCAGGGATCCGTGGAGAAATACCACAACATCACCCTGGTCTACACCCGGGAGGCGGAGACGGCGGACGCCTACATCGAGCGGGCCACCTACGAGATCGGCCCGGGGAACCGCGTCCGGGTGGCTACCTCCGACGGCCCGGAGCAGCTCATCATCCTGGGCCACGGGGCCTTGCGCCTGTCCGCCTCCGCCTTCCGGGAGGAGATGGAGCAGGTCCAGGGGAAGATCGCCGCGGCTCTGGAGAAGAACAACCGCCGGGAAAAGACCGGCGCGGTGCGGGCGGCCATGGAGAAGGCCGCCGGAAAGGAGGGGCCATGATGAAGCAGATCCTGACGGCCGCCGCGGTGGCGGCGGCCTGCTCCGCCGTGCGGCGGCGGGTGGAATCGCCGGACTTCACGCCCTGCCGCTGGGGCGGCGCGGAGGTGCGGCCCATGCACAACGACGGCGCGGCCTTCGGACTGCCCCTGCCGGCAAAGGCCCTGCCGGCGCTCTCCGCCCTGGCCCTGGCGGCCGCGGCGTCCCTGGGCCGCAGCGCCCCGGTGGCGGCGGGACTGGTGCTGGGCGGCGGCGCCAGCAACCTCTGGGAGCGGCTGGAGCGGGGCCGGGTGTGCGACTACCTGCGTTTCCCCGGTCCCCTGGGGCGGTACGTCTACAACCTGGCGGACCTGGCGGTGTTCGCCGGTGCGGCGGGACTGCTGCTGTCCGGAAAACGGGAATAAGAAGGACACGCCGGACTTTCTGTCCGGCGTGTCCTTTTTTGCGGGAAGCCCCGCCTGCTCCGCGCCCGCGGAGGACCTGCGATCCGTTTTTCCCGGCGACCTGCGCGTCGGGAAAAACACCGCTCAGCCTGCAAGTGTGAGGTTTGTCCGCTGGAAGCGGACAAACCCTTGCACGCGGCAGGCTGCCTCTCTGCCGCCAAAGGCCTTTGGCGGCAAATTCAAACGCCGGACGGGTCACCGTCCGGCGTTTGAGGGCTTTTAGAGGTTGTCGAACTTCAAAATGGCGCCCTCGGAGCCGGAGGCCGCGATCTTGCAGTACAGGCCCAGCCAGCCCTTCTTGAACTTGGGCTCGGGGCGCTTCCAGGCCGCCAGCCGGGCCTCGATCTCCTCCTGGGGGACCTTCAGCTCCAGGCTGCGGCTCTCCACGTCGATGACGATGCGGTCGCCGTCATGGACGATGGCGATGGGACCGCCCTCGGCGGCCTCGGGGGAGATGTGGCCCACGAAGCAGCCGTTGTTGGTGCCGGAGAAGCGGCCGTCGGTGATGAGGGCGGTGGACAGGGCCAGGCCCCGGCCGTAGAGGTACTTCATGGCCTTGAACATCTCCCGCATGCCCGGGCCGCCCTTGGGGCCCTCGTAGCGGATGACCACCACGTGGCCCTCGCGGACCTTGCCGGAGAGGATGGCCTCCTCGGCCTCCTCCTCGGAGTCGAAGCAGATGGCCTCGCCCTCGAAGTGGTGCAGGCTCTTGTCGAAGGCGCCGGGCTTGGTGATGCCGGTGTCGGGAGCCAGGTTGCCCCGCAGCACCGCCACGCCGCCGGTGTAGCCGAAGGGATCGTCCATGGTGTGGTTCACCAGGCCGGTGGCGGGATAGAGATAGCGGTGGGTGGCGATGTTCTCCGCCAGGGTGTGGGCGGTGACGGTCATGACGTCGGTCTCCAGCAGGGACTGGAGGTTCTCCATCAGCCGGGGCACGCCGCCGTCGTGGTGGAAGTCGATGACGTTATACTTGCAGGCGGGGTTCATCTTGGCCAGCTGGGGCGTGGTGCGGGAGAGGCTGTCGAACTCGTCCAGCACATGGATGTCCAGCTCCGCCTCGTGGGCGATGGCGGTGAGGTGCATGACGGCGTTGGTGGAGCCGCTCATGGCAAGGCAGGCCTTGATGGCGTTGCGGATGGAGGCATTGGTGATGACCTTCCGGGAGGTGATCTGCTTTTCCACCAGTTCCATGATCTTGATGCCGGTCTCCTCGCCCTTCATGAGCCGGGCGGCGGAGGTGGCGGGGGCCAGGCCGCCGTCGGGCAGGGTCATGCCCAACGCCTCGGCCAGGGCGCACATGGTGTTGGCGGTGCCCAGGTAGGAGCAGGAGCCGCAGCCGGGGCAGGCGGTGTCCTCCAGGGCCACGTACTCCGCCTCGGTGATCTTGCCGGCGGAGAGCATGCCGTAGGCCTCGGTGCTGGAGGTCTGGTCGGCCTGGCGGCCGTCAAAGACCACGCCGCCCTCCATGGGGCCGCCGGGCAGGAAGATGCAGGGGATGTCCAGCCGGGCGGCGGCCATCAGCATGCCGGGGACGATCTTGTCGCAGGAGCCCAGCAGCACCAGGCCGTCAAACAGGTTGATCTGGGCCATGGACTCGATGGAGTTGGCGATCAGCTCCCGGGAGGGCAGGATGTAGTGCATGCCGTCGTGGCCCTGGCCCATGCCGTCGCAGCCGCCGATGACGCCGAACTCGATGGGGGTGCCGCCGGC
>CALWXB010000071.1 GCA_944385405.1 uncultured Oscillospiraceae bacterium
AAAGGCTCTCCACATACCGCCGCTGACCCTCGGCGTAGATGGTGTCGAAGGCCAGGGAGGACTTGCCGGAGCCGGAGAGCCCCGTCATCACCACCAGCTTGTCCCGGGGGATGGTGACGTCGATGTTTTTGAGGTTGTTGGCGCGGGCGCCCTTGACGATGATCTTGTACTGCATGGGATCGCTCCTTATTTCACGATGATATCCGCCGTCTCGGCCCCCAGCAGTTCCAGCAGGGCCTGGGGGGAAATCTCCACCTGGGCGCCGATGCGCCCGCCGGAGATGTAGATGGTGTCGTAGTCCAGCGCCGTGGTGTGGAAGATCACCGGGTACGGCTTCTTCATCCCCACGGGGCTGCAGCCGCCCCGGATGTAGCCGGTGACGGCGTTGATCTCCGCCACGTGCAGCAGCTCCACGGACTTCTCCCCCGCCGCCCGCGCGGCCTTCTTCAGATCCAGTGTGTCCGGCGCGGGGACCTCGAATACATGGATGCCGCCGGAGGCGCCCCGGGCCACCAATGTCTTGAAGCCCCGGGCCGGGTCCTGCCCCAGCGTTTCCGCAATGTGGACGCCGTACTCCCGGGTGCCCTCCGGCCCCTGGTCCTCCTGGTAGAACCGGGCGGTGTAGGGGATCTTCCTCTGGTCCAGGATGCGCATCACGTTGGTCTTTTCTTCCTTATGCTTTGCCATATCGTTCACCTCAGAATGTACACGCCCGCAAGTACCAGGGCGATGCCCGCCGCCGTCAGGACGCTCATGGGCTCCCCAAAGGCCAGTACGCCCGCCAGGGCGGCCACCACCGGCTCCACGCAGGCCAGGATGGAAGCCTTCCCCGCCTCCACCCGGGCAAGGCCCCAGGTGTAGAGCAGGTAGGGCAGCGCGGTGGAGAGCACCACCAGCGCTGCAGCGCAGGCCCACATCCCCGGCGCGGACAAGGCCGCCGCCAGTTCTCCGGGCCGCACCAGCACCGTCGAAGCCGGTCCCGCGAAGAGGAAGGTCCACACCGTCACCGTCAGCGCGTCGCACCCGCCGGAGAGGGCCGTCCGGCCGAAGATGCTGTAAAGCGCGTAGAAAAACCCCGCTCCCAATCCCAGAGCCAGTCCCGCCGGCGTCACTGTCAGCGCCCCCGCAAAGAGGCCGCACACGCAGGCGCAGCCCGCCAGGGTGAGGACCAGGGCCAGGAGCTTCCGGGGCGTGACGGCCTCCCGCCACACCAGGGCAGAGAGCAGCATCACGAACACCGGCGCGGTGTAGAGCAGCACGGACGCCACCGCCAGGGAGCAGAGCTGCTGACAGGAGAAGTAGCACGCGGTAAAGAGCACCACGCTGATGACGCCGGTGCCGAAAAAGCACTTCCAGTACCGCTTTCCCGCCGTGAACACCTCCCGCCGCCGGAGCAGGGCGTACAGCCCCAGCAGCGCCATGCCGCCGATGTTCCGCACCGCCACGATATCTGTGGGAGAGATCCCCCCGGCCATAAGGCGGCGGTTCCAGAGGCCGATGAGGCCCCACAAGGCGGCGCCGGCCACGATGGCGGCGTACGCCCGGCCCTTACGTTCCATCCGCCGCGTCCTCCCACACCGCGCCGTTGCCGGTGGCGGTGTAATAGAAGGTGTCGTTCTGGATGCACAGCACGATGTCCGGCCGGTACTCCGCCACATAGTCCTTCAGGCTCTTTTCCGTATAGTGCCGCAGGTCCAGGATGTGGGTCTCGTCAAAGGAGGCGTAGAGCAGCGTCTCCAATGCGTTGGTGAAGGAGTCGCCGAAGATCAGCACGTCCGGCAACTCCGGCCGGTCTGTCTCCAGCACCGTTTCGGCAAAGTCCCCGCCCATGTAGAGGTTGTACGTGGTGGGCATATAATCCTCCGCCGGGAGGACGAACAGGGGCTTGTCGCTGAGGGCCCCGTTGTCCCACCGGGTATAGGCCACAGGGTCCTTCTGCACGCCGATGACGGCCCGGTCCGTGTTGGGCCAGAGGTTGTAGAGCTTGCGGTTCCGGGAGCCGATGTAGGGGTTGGGCAGCTCCACGAAGTCGATGTCCGCCTCCGTCAGCACGGGAAGATCCCAGTCCTGCGCCGCCAGCTTCTCCAGGATGGCCCGGTAGGCGGCGTAGGCGCCGTAGTAGTTATAGTGATGATCCACGGTGGAGTAGTATTCCGCCGGGTGGCCCAGCTCCTCATACACCTGCCGCATGTCCCAGAAGGTGACGCCGGCGTCGGAGAGGGCCTGGGCAAACACGCGGTCCGCCGTCTCCGCCTCCTGGGCGTGGCTGTTCAAATAATCCGGGAACAGGTCCTCAAAGTAGACCCGCTGCTCCGGAAAGCCCGCGTAGTAGAACTGCCCGCCGCAGCCCTCCACGAACGCGCTGATGGCGCCGAAGTCCTCTGCAATGGGCTGCGCGCTGTACTGATACGCCTCCTCGGTGTACTCGTCAAAATCCAGCTTGGGCAGCAGCGCCGGGGCATTCACCACCACGTCGTTCACCACCGGGCGGCGCAGGACGTTCAGCTGCACGGCGGTGTCCAGCTCCAAAAGAGTGGTGCGGCCGGGGGCGTGGTCGGAGTACCAGCTCTCCAGGTCCGTGCCGTAGCTGCCGTCCCGGAGGCTCTCCCAGCTCAGATCGGGCAGCTCCGCCAGGGTGCGGTTTTCATAGTAGGCGGTGGTCTCCCGGTGGGACCAGAGGGCGGTGCCCGCGGGCACCGCCAGCAGTACCGCCAGCAGCAGCGCCAAAAAGGCCCGGTTCATCCATTTTTCCATATCCAGGGCCTCCTCTCAGAACTGAAAATACAGGAAAGAGCGGAAGGTGGAGCTGAGTAGCCGCACCACGGACCACCCCAAAAGGGCAAAGCCCAGCGCCTTGGGTCCCAGCACCAGCACCGCCCTGGCCGGCAGTCCGGACTGCTTCCGCAGCCAGTTTTCCACGGCGCATTTCACCGGCAGCGCCGCGGGGATCGCCAGCAGCAGCTCCCAGCGGAACTGCAGGAGGTAATAGGTCGTCTCCCCGCTCCAGAGGCCTCCCGGGGCGGCGCCGAACATGGCGGAGAGCATCTGTCCCACCTGGGCGAGGCTCCCGGACCGGAAAAACACCCAGCCGATGACGATGAGCACCAGGGCATAGGCATGCCGCACCGGGGCCGGGAGCTTTTCCAGCCCCTTGCCCCAGAGGAATTTCTCCCCCATCAGCAGCGCGGCGTAGTAAAGTCCCCAGAGCACGAAGTTCCAGGCCGAGCCATGCCACAATCCTGTCAGCAGCCACACCGCCAGGAGGTTCAGGAGCTGCCGACCCCGGGCGCAGCGGTTGCCCCCCAGGGGGATGTACACATAGTCCCGGAACCAGAAGGAGAGGGTCATGTGCCAGCGGCGCCAGAACTCCGAGGCAGACCGGGCCACATAGGGGTAGTTGAAGTTCTCCGGCAGGGAGAAGCCCAACACCCGGCCCAGGCCGATGGCCATGTCCGTGTAGCCGGAAAAGTCGAAGTAAAGCTGCAGCGTGTAGGCCACGGCCCCCAGCCAGGCAAGGGACATGGTGAGCCGGTCCCCGGAGGAGAAGGCCGCGTCGGCGATGGTCCCCAGGGCATCGGCCAGCAGTACCTTCTTGGCAAGGCCGAAGCAGAACCGGGTGGCTCCCGCAGCGGCCTCCGCGCTGCTCTCACGGCGGTCCGTCAGCGCCGGGGCGAATTCCCCGTAGCGCAGGATGGGTCCCTGGAGGAGCTGGGGGAAAAACGCCATGAAGAGGGTCAGCCGGGCGGGATTTTTCTCCGCCGGGATGGTCCCCCGGTACACGTCCGTCAGATACGCGATGGCCTGGAAGGTGAAAAAGGAGATGCCCGCCGGCAGCGCGATGGAGGGCACCGTTATGTCCAGACCCAGGGCCTGGAGATTCCCCAGCAGGAAGCCGGTGTACTTATAGTAGCCCAGCATGGCCACATTGGCCAGGATCCCGGCCAGGTAGATCCCCTTCCGCCCCCGACGGCCGGGGAAAACCAGCAGCGCCAAAAGCCAGTTCCCCAGGCACGAGAGCAGCAGCACCGGCAGCAGTGCCGCACCGCCCCAGGCGTAAAAAATCAGGCTGAAGACCAGCAGCACGCCGTTGCGGCCGCTCCGCCACCGTGCCGGCAGCAGAAAATAGCACAGCAGCACCGCCGGCAAAAATCCAAACAAAAATACCATACTGCCAAAGGACATACGCTTCTCCCATTCCGCCGCCCCCGGCGGCATGATTTCAAAAATTCCGCCGGGCCCGGCGGGGCGGTGTCACGGCAGCTGGAACGCCGCCACCAGATACCCGATGCCGATCAGCACCGGGTAGGCCATCCAGCCGATGCGCTGCATGGACAGGTAAAAATCCGACGGCTCCGGGTCCCGGACATCGCAGCAGTGCTGGAGGTAAAAGAGGGCCCTGGGCCACGCCGCGTCCACCGCCAGCAGAGCGGAGAAGAACAGCATCACCACATACAGCCACACATTCCCCCGGGCGGTGAATTCCGGCCCCGTGGCAAAGGAGAAGATCTGTCCCCGGCTCAGGCTCTCGGGTTCAGGTTCCGCGCCGGGATATGTAACGGAGACGGTGATCCCCGGGTCCCACTGGCCGTCGGCGTCATACCAGCCGTACTCCTGGTTTTCCGCCCGGCCGCCCTCAAAGAGGAGTTCGCCGTTCTTCCAGATCCGGATACCCGGGACGCTGCGGCCGCTTTCCGCGGCAACGGTCTCCTCCGTGGGGTACTCCATGACGTAGGTCTCGTGGAAGTCCACCCCCACCTGATAGTCGATCTCGGTGACATTGCCGTCCCCCGGCGTCACCCGGATGCTTACCGGCAGGCCGTAGGCCTTGCCGGTGTAGACGGCGCCCTCCGCCGTCTCCTCCGCCCGCAGCAGCGTGTCCTGAAACTGCACGCCCCGGAAAAAGAGATGGGAGATGAACATCTGCACGGTGAAGATCACCGCCATGGCCGCCAGGGCGATGAGCACGATCTTCTGCAATCGGGTCCTGGGCTCTTCCATACGATCTCCTCCTTGCGCCCGCTGCTCCCGGATCTCATCCGGCCAGCAGCGCGATCAAAATCCCAAACAGGTACAGAAAGGGGAACTCCCCCCCCGCCGTGGGGGCCCCGGAAAGGAAGCCTATTTCTCTCCCCGCAGCTCGATGATGCGGTCACGCAGCACCGCCGCGTATCCCCCGCGGGACATCATCCCGCGGGGCCCCCTTGATTTTTCCTGCGCGGCCGGGAATGAATCCCGTCCGCGCCAAGGGTTTGCCTCCGGCAAACCGCTTGTACGCCGGACTCCCGGCGATTTCGAGTCCGCGGCTTCGGGCCCGGCTGCACACCGAAGCCTATTTCTCTCCCCGCAGCTCGATGATGCGGTCACGCAGCACCGCCGCGTACTCGAATTCCAGCATCTTGCTGGCTTCCTTCATTTCCTTTTCCAGCTTGGCGATCTCCGCGGCGCGCTCGCTGTCCGTCAGCCTGCGCTTCTTTTTGCGGCCCGTCTCGCCCTCGGCAGTCTTGGAGATCTCCAGCACCTCCCGGACGCCCTTGACGATGGTCTTGGGCACGATGCCGTGGGCCTCATTGTAGTCGCTCTGGATCTTCCGGCGGCGCTCCGTCTCGTCCATGGCCGCCCGCATGGAGGGGGTGATCTCGTCGGCGTACATCACCACCAGGCCGTCGGCGTTGCGGGCGGCCCGGCCGATGGTCTGGATCAGCGACGTCTCGGACCGGAGGAAGCCCTCCTTGTCCGCGTCCAGGATGGCCACCAGGCTCACCTCCGGCAGGTCCAGGCCCTCCCGCAG
>CALWXB010000072.1 GCA_944385405.1 uncultured Oscillospiraceae bacterium
GCGGCCTTGGTGTAGATGCCGCCGCCCACACGGGCGAAGAGGGCCATAAAGGAGGCACCCATGCCGTTCATGACCATGACGTTGCCCAGAGCCACAGGATCATCCATGCCGAAGGCATAGCGCAGCAGGAAAAACCAGATGGTGATATCCAGCATGCCCAGGCCCACCACGGTGAAACCCATGACGGAGCCGGAGGAGAACGCCACCCGCAGTCCCTTGTTCAGGCTCTCGGAGGCGGCCTGCGCGGTGCGGGCATTGGAATTGGTGGCGATCTTCATGCCGATGAAGCCCGCCAGCATGGACCAGATACCGCCGGTGAGGAAGGCGAAGGGGGTGAACTGGGAGAGCATCTTTCCGCCGGAGGCAAAGGCAATGATCAGCAGGATCACGAACACCACCGCAAAGACCTTGGCCACGGTGGTATACTGGTGCTTCAGATAGGCGTTGGCGCCCTGCCGGATGGACGCAGCGATCTTCCGCATCGTATCGGTCCCCTCGGAGTAGGACATGACCCGTCCCCGCTGGATCCAGGCAAATGCCAGAGCCAGCAGCGCTCCCACAAAACCGATCCAAAACAAATTATCCATTGAGCTTCACTCCTTTGATCTCACACGGACCTTCCGTGCGGCGGTTTGTCTCATTCTAGCATATTTACCGCGATTTTCCAAAGGTTTTTTGTGATAATTGCACAAGCGCAATCGTTTTCTGCATTTTGGACAAAAATGAGCAGAAAATTCCGGCGGAATCCCCAGCGCCGCCTGAGGACAAAAAAGGGCCGGTCCCAAAAGGGACCGGCCCGGGCAGGACGACATCACTGCGCCTTGGGCTCTTCCGTGTCAAACACAGCCTTGGCGCTGGCTGCCAGGCCCGCCAGGCCCTGCAGCTCGCTGGGGATGATGATCTTGGTGGCCTTGCCGTCGGCCATCTTCTGCATAGCCTCCAGCGCCTTGAGCTTGACCACCTGGTTGTTGGGGGCGGCTTCGTTCAGGAGCTTCAAAGAGTCCGCCAGGGCCTGCTGCACCTGCATGATGGCCTGGGCCTCGGCCTCGGCGGCCATGATGCGGGCTTCCTTTTCACCCTGGGCCTTGAGGATGGCGGCCTGCTTGGCGGCGTCGGCCTTCAGGATGGCAGACTGCTTCTCGCCTTCGGCCACCAGGATCTGGGACTGCTTGGTGCCCTCGGCCTGGAGGATGGACTCCCGGCGCTCCCGCTCGGCCTTCATCTGCTTTTCCATGGCGTTCTGGATCTCCTTGGGCGGGATGATGTTCTTCAGCTCCACCCGGTTGACCTTGATGCCCCAGGGGTCGGTGGCCTCGTCCAGAATGGCCCGCATACGGGTGTTGATGGTATCCCGGCTGGTGAGGGACTGGTCCAGCTCCATGTCGCCGATGATGTTGCGCAGGGTGGTGGCGGTGAGGTTCTCGATGGCGTTCATGGGATGCTCCACGCCGTATGTATAGAGCTTGGGATCGGTGATCTGGAAGTAGATCACGGTGTCGATCTGCATGGTGACATTGTCCTTGGTGATGACGGGCTGGGGTGCGAAATCCGCCACCTGCTCTTTCAAAGAGACCTTCTTGGCGATGCGCTCGATGAAGGGGACTTTCAGGTGCAGACCCACGTTCCACACCGTGCGGAACGCGCCCAGCCGCTCCACCACATAGGCCCGGGACTGCTGGACGATGACAATGTTGCTGATGACCAGTACCACCACGATGAGGATGAGTACCACCCAGGGGAGAATCGAGAGCAGGATATTCATTTACATTACCTCCGTCGTCTGTTTGATGGGTTCCACAAAGAGCTTGACGCCCTCCATGCGCTGTACGGCCACCTGTGTGCCTGCGGGGATCACGGAGCCGTCGGTACTGCGGGCGGTCCAGGTCTTGCCGTCCACATAGACGGCGCCGGAAGAATGCCGGTTGTCCACAGTCTCCGTCACGGAGGCCGTCTGGCCGATCACCCGGTCCAGATTGGTGGCTTCCGGCGGCTTTGCCTGCAGCCGCCGCACCAAAGGCCGGCTGGCAGCCAGGGCTATGGCAGACACCACCGCGAACACCACCAGCTGAACTGCCACCGGCGCGTCCATCAGTGCCGCAGCCAGACCAGCCAGGGCGCCGACTACGAACCAGATGGACACCAGCCCGGCGGTCATGGCCTCCACCACGCCGAAGAGCACCACAGCCCCCAGCCAGATCCAGATCATCAGATAGTCCAAACCAACACCTCCTATTGTACGTGTAACGTTTCAGCAGTCATGTTGGTTTCAGTGTATCACACGAAATGGGAAAATACTATTTCATTTCGGTTACAAACCGCGCCGGTGCCGGCTGCAGAAGCGGCGCACGCGGCGCACGGCGCCTCCCGCCAGCAGCAAGCCCAAAAGCGCGCCGAACACGGCCAGCGCCGGGGTACGGGTGTCGATCCCCACCCAGACCATGAGGCCCACCAGGCCCAGGGCCGCCCCGGCCAGGAGGAGTCCCAGCAGGATCCGCACAGCCAGCGGCACCCGGCGGGACCCGGCGGCCTCCACCGCGCCCTCCGCCAGGATCTCCAGAAGGATCTCCAACAAGCTGTCCATACCCGTCCCTCCTTATCTGCACTATTATTACAATAACAGAACCGCCGCCGTGGCACAAGGAAAAAGTCCCACGTTGCGCACCGCCGCCGTTCCTGCTATACTGAAGAAAAACCGTGAAATCATTTGAAAAAGGAGGTGCGGGCCGTGGTCTTGACGGTCCCCTGTCTGTTGGGCCTGGAGGCGCTGGTGGCGGACGAGATGCGCCGCCTGGAGCTGAAGGACGTCCGCGCGGAAAACGGCCGGGTCCACTGCGCCGGGACCCTGGCGGACATCGCCCGGCTGAACATCAATCTGCGCTGCGGCGCCCGGGTGCTGATGGAGCTGGGCTCCTTTCCCGCCCCGGATTTTGAATCGCTGTTCCAGGGGGTAGCGGCGCTGCCCTGGGAGGATTACATCCCCCGGGACGGGGAGTTTCCGGTGAAGGGCTACTCTCTGAACTCCGCCCTGCACTCTGTGCCCGCCTGTCAGGCCATCGTGAAGAAGGCGGCGGCCAAGCGGCTGGGGCAGGTGTACGGCTGCGAGACGCTGCCGGAGAACGGCAGCCGCTACCAGATCCAGTTCGCCATTATCAAGGACACTGCCACGCTGTACCTGGACACCTCCGGCGATGGCCTCTACAAGCGGGGCTACCGGGCCAGGAACATGGGCGCTCCCCTGAAGGAAACGCTGGCAGCGGCCCTGGTGATCCTCTCCCGCTACCGGGGGAAGGACCCCTTCTGCGACCCCTTCTGCGGCAGCGGCACCATCCCCATCGAGGCGGCCCTCATCGCCAAAAACCGGGCTCCGGGCCTGGACCGGAGCTTTGCCGCCCAGCGGTGGAAGAAGATGGGCTCGAAACTGTGGCTGGACGCGGCGGACGAGGCCATGGACAAGGAATTCCATGGAACCTACGACATCTGGGGCGGGGATATCGACCCCGCAGCCGTGGAGCTGGCCCGGCACAACGCCGCGTTGGCGGGGGTGGACGACTGCATCCGCTTTGAGGTAGCCGACGCCGCCGCCTTCCACAGGGACAGCACCTACGGCCAGCTGGTGACGAATCCCCCCTACGGTGAGCGCCTTCTGGAAAAGAAGGAGGCGGAGGAGCTGTACCGGGCCTTCGGCAAAGCCGTACGGACCCTGCCCCCCAAGTGGCGGGTGCTGGTGCTCTCGTCCCACACGGAGTTCGAGCGGTGCTTCGGCCGTCCGGCGGACAAAAAGCGCAAGCTCTACAACGGCATGCTCAAGTGCGACGTGTTCCAGTACGGGGGCTGAACAGGCGCCCCGGAGCGAGGAGGGAGCCACTGTGCGCCACGTATTTGTCATCAATCCCCGGGCGGGCCGGGGAAACGGTGCCGCCCGGGTGCTGGAAATGGCAGACCGGCTGTCCTGCCGGGGTCTTTCCTGCACCTGCGTGGTGACGGAGCGGCCCGGCGGGGCGGAGGAGGCCGCCCGCCGGCTGATCGGGGAGGGGGAGCCCTTGCGGCTCTATGCCTGCGGCGGCGACGGGACGCTGCATGAGGTGGTCCAGGCGGCAGCGGGGGTGCCCCATGCCGCAGTCACCGCCATTCCCCTGGGCACCGGCAACGACTTCCTGAAGAACTTCGGCCCCGACGCCCAACGCTTCACCGACGCGGAGGCACTCTGGGACGGGGACGAGCACCTGCTGGACCTCATCGACTGCAACGGCCGGCTGTGCCTGACCATCGCCTGCACTGGTGCGGACGCCCGGGTCGCGGATACAGTCGACCGGTTCCGGCATCTGCCCGCGGGAGGCCGGGCCAGCTACCTGTGCGCCGTGGCGGCGGTGCTGTCCCGTCCGCTGCCCCGGCGGTGGACGGTGTCCATGGACGGCGCGGAGGAGACCGGGGATTTCACCCTGGTCTCGGTGTGCAATGCCCGGCACTACGGCGGCGGGTCCACGCCGGTGCCGGAGGCCCGGGTGGACGACGGCATCCTCCATGCGGTGGTGGTGCGGGGCGTGGACCGCGCCGCCTTCGTTCGGCTCTTTCCCGCCTACTCCGCCGGCCGCTGGCGGGATCTGCCGCCGGACCTCATCCGGGTCGTCACACCCAAGGAAGTACGTATCCGTGCCGACGTCCCCTTCGTCACCTGCCTGGACGGGGAGTGCTTTCGCTGGCGGGAGGCCCGGCTGCGTCTGTCGGACAAAAAGCTGCGCTTTTTCGCCCCCAGAGGTGCCGACCCCAACGCCACCGCCCGGAAATAGGCGGGGGAACATTTACAAATTCTTCATAACTTTTCTGCAAAAACCCCCTTTACAAATGCGGGGGAGTGTACTATGATAGCAACGTTAGCACTCGAGAGAGTTGAGTGCTAACGCTGAATTTGTTTTCAAAATTTTTTATATTTTTAAGGAGGAATCCCCATGAAACTCACTCCGCTGGCAGATCGTGTCATCTTGAAAATGGTGGAGACCGAGGAGACCACCAAGGGCGGCATCATCCTCACCGGTTCCGCCAAGGAAAAGCCCTCCGTGGCTGAAGTCATCTCCGTGGGCCCCGGCGGCAACGTGGACGGCAAGGACATCGTCATGACCGTCAAGCCCGGTGACAAGGTCATCACCAGCCAGTATGCCGGCACCAAGGTCACCCTGGAGGACGTGGAGTACGTGGTGGTCCGTCAGAACGACATCCTGGCCATCGTCGAGTAATTCTCCGGGAATCTGGTCTCCCATCCTGCTGATTTCGTAAATTTTTATCTCTAACTGGAGGTTGTTTATTATGGCAAAGCTCATCAAGCGCGGCGAAGAGGCCCGCAAGGCTCTGGAAGCCGGCGTCAACACCCTGGCTGATACCGTCAAGGTCACTCTGGGCCCCAAGGGCCGCAACGTGGTGCTGGACAAGAAGTACGGCGCTCCCCTCATCACCAACGACGGCGTGACCATCGCCAAGGAGATCGAGCTGGAGGACCCCTTTGAGAACATGG
>CALWXB010000073.1 GCA_944385405.1 uncultured Oscillospiraceae bacterium
CGCAGGTTGCCGATGTGGGCGAAGTGGTACACCGTGGGGCCGCAGGTGTACATCTCCACCCGGCCGGGGGTGTGGGTCTTGAATTCCTCTTTTTTATGGGTGGCGGAGTTGTAAAGATACATGTCAGGCTGTCCTTTCCTTCGTTTTCCGGACCGCTTCCCGCAGGTCCTTGAGCTCCTGTTCCAATGCTTCCACGCGCCGGCTCATGGCCAGCAGCTCTTCCTGCATGGGGTCGGCCATGTGGATCTGATCCACGTCGTCGGCATAATAGATGGGCTTGCCCGCCACCCGGACCACCCGGGCGGGGACGCCCACGGCGGTGGCGTTGGGCGGCACCTCCCCCAGCACCACCGCGCCGGCGGCGATGCGGGCGTTGTCTCCCACGGTGAAGGGGCCCAGCACCTTGGCGCCGGAGCCCACCAGCACATTGTTCCCCAATGTGGGGTGACGCTTTCCCTTGTCCTTGCCGGTGCCCCCCAGGGTCACCCCCTGGTAGAGCAGGCAGTCGTCCCCGATCTCCGTGGTCTCGCCGATGATGATCCCCATGCCGTGGTCGATCACCAGCCGGTGGCCGATGACGGCGCCGGGGTGGATCTCGATGCCGGTCCAGAACCGGTTCCACTGGGACACGCACCGGGCCAGGAAGAACCGGCGGCGCACGTAGAGCCAGTGGGCCAGGCGGTGGTAGAGCACCGCGTGGACGCCGGGGTAGAGCAAGAAGATCTCCAGCTTGCTGCGGGCCGCGGGGTCGCGGCGCTGGTAGGCGGCCAGGAGGCCGCCCAGTCGGGTCACTCGTTTTGCCATGATCGCATTCTCCTTGTGTCGGTCGGGAGGCAATGAAAAGCGCCCCCCGTACCAAAGTACGAGAGGCGACGAATCGCGGTTCCACTCTCTTTTATCACTCAAGGAAGGCCGTTGACGCAGGCCGTGCGGAGGGCTTCCACATCCCCCGCGCTCCCGGACGCACTTCGCAGCCTCCTCCGCAGGCGCGCTTGCAGCCGGTGACGCGCCCTCTCTGTCCGTTGGGTGGACTGTTACTCTTTCCGATCATCACGCTGTTCACTTGTAATTTAGTATACTAGCAGGATTCCCCCGGCGTGTCAAGCGGGGAGACGCGTCTTTTTCCGCCGCCGGCAGCGTCATCTCCGGCCCAGCCCCTTCCGGCAAAGGCCCGCGCCCAGTCCGGCCATGGCGCCCAGGACGCCAAGGAGCGGCGCGGAGAGCGCCAGGCCCAGGGCAAGACCGATGACGGTGCCGCCCAGGATCAGCCACGCCATGCCGTCCTCGTCCTCCTCCGGCTCCAGCCCCAGGGCGCGGTCCACGGAAAAGCCCAGCACCGACGCCAGCTTCCCCAGGCTCTCCGCATCCGGTACCGTCTCCCCCGTCTCCCACTTGCTGACGGTCTGGCGGGCCACGCCCACCGCCTCCGCCAGCTGCTGGGGGTCACCCGGCAGGCGGTGAGCAAATGGGAATCCGGCCAGACGGTGCCGGACACCGCCACGGTGGCCCGGCTGTGCCGGGAGCTGCACGTCTCGGCGGACTATGTGCTGCTGGGCCGGGAGCCGGAGGAGGACGCCGCCCCCCGGAGCGGCGGCGGGGAGACTGACACCGGGGCGGACGGCGGCGAGGTTCTTTGCCCCTGCTGCGGCCGCAGCGTCCCGGGGAGCCTTTGCACCGTGTGCGGCTATCCCCTGCCCACCAGGCCGCCCCGGGGCCCCCGCTACGCCGTCATCGACCGCACGGACCGGGCCTTCGACCAGGTGCGCCATCGGGAAGCCCTGGAAAAATACTGCGGCCTGGACCGGGAACACGCGGAGATGCTGGTAAGCCAGAGCCAGGATTACGGCACCCACACGCTGCTGCGGCGGGGCCTCACCGACAGCGCCGCCCAGTATATAACGGCCCACCTCCTGCCAGCGGATTTCCAGCTGCGCATCGTGGAGGATGGCGGCGAGGCGGACGAAGCGCTCATTGAAAAGCCCGCCGCCATGGAGCTGCCCGCGCCGGCCGTCGTCCAGCGCAATGGTCTCGGCTTCTGGGGCGTGGTGGGCGCCGTCATCGTGGCGCTGCTGATCCTCTCGTTCTTCTGATGAAGCGGTATCTCATCCCCATCCCGGTGATCGGGGGGCTGTACCTCCTGAACCGCTTCCTTCTGGTCCCCTTTACCGGCAGCCGCCTGCTGGCCTGGCACGGCGCCGACGCTCTGGCCGGGGCGCTGATGCTGTGTCTGGTCAACGCGCTGCTGATCCTGGCCCGGCGGCCGCCCATGCGCCGCTTTCTGCCGGCGGGCCTCTTCGCCCTGGGCTGCGGCCTCTTCTGGGAGGTGGTGACGCCGCTGTACCTTCCCCGGTCCGTGGGGGACCCCCGGGACGTGCTGGCGGTATGGCTGGGGGCCATGGCCATGCTGGCCGTCCTCCGGGCCCTGGACCGGGCCGGATAGCAAACAAAGCCGCGGAGCGATGGCTCCGCGGCTTTTCCGCGCCTCAGGCCGAGGCGATGACATCCTTGTTCTTCACGAAGTACTCCACGCCGGAGTACAGCGTGGTGAGGGTGATGATCCACACGCACACGGTGTTCAGCACCGGCGGGATGGGCAGGAACATCACCACGATGCACACCATGGTGGCGGCGGTCTTGACCTTGCCGGACCACCCGGCGGCGATGACCCGCCCCTTGTCGCTGGCGATCATCCGCAGCCCGCTGACGGCGAACTCCCGCACCAGCACGATCAGCAGCATCCACGCCGCCATCTGCCCCGTCTCCACGAACCACAGCATGGCCGCCGTCACCAGCATCTTGTCCGCCAGGGGGTCGGCGAACTTGCCGAAGTCCGTCACCAGGTTGTACTTCCGGGCGATCTTCCCGTCCAGCATGTCTGTGAGGCTGGCCACGATGAAGATCGCCAGGGCCGCGTAATCCGCCCCGGGGAAGCCCCAGTACAGCACGCCCATAAAGAAGGGGATCAAGATAATGCGCAAAAGGGTCAATTTATTCGGCAGATTCATGGCCTTCTCCTTCCGGCACCGGCGGATAGGGGCGATCCTTCCAGTACCACCACTTCAGTTTTTCCGGCTCGGGGTCCGGGTGCTCCGCGTAGTACACCGCCGTCCGCCACACGTACAGGGCGCAGCGGTCCTCCTGAAAGCCCTTCAGGACGCACTCCCGGCGGTACAGCTCCTCCGGGTCGCGGCCCGCCAGATCGGAGACGGACCGGATGCCCAGGGCCTCCATCACGGCGGCGATGCGCCGCCCCACGCCGGGGATCTCCTCCAGCGGGGACCTCACGGCACCAGCTCTCCGGTGAGCTCGCCGTCCATGGTGCCGGTGAGGCGGACGGTGACGAAGGTCCCCGGCGGGACCTCCTCCTCCGCGTCGAACCAGATGCGGCCGTCGATGTCCGGGGACTCGGCGTAGCTGCGGCCGAAGAACATCTGGCCGTCAAAGCCCTCGCAGAGGACCTCCCGCTCCGTGCCCAGGACGGATGCGTTGTAATCGTCGATGATGTCGGACTGCACGTCCACCACCAGCTCCGCCCGGCGGGCCGCCTCCTGGGCGTCCACGTGGTCCATTCTCGCCGCCCGGGTGCCCTCCTCGGGGGAGAAGGGGAACACGCCGGCCCGCTCGATGCGGGTCTGGCGGAGGAAATCGCACAGCTCCTCCAGCTCCGCCTCGCCCTCGCCGGGGAGGCCCGTGATGAGGCTGGTGCGCAGCACCAGTCCCGGGATCCTGGCCCGGAGCCTGGCAAAGAGGTCCAGCAGCTCCGCCTTGGTGTCCCGGCGGTTCATGGCCTTCAAAATGCCGTCGTTGCAGTGCTGGATGGGGATGTCCAGATAGGGCAGGATCTTGGGCTCTTCCGCGATGGTGTCGATGAGCTCGTCGGTGATCTCGTCGGGATAGAGGTAGTGCAGCCGGATCCAGTGGAAGTCCAGGCGGCACAGCTGCCGCAGCAGGGCGGAGAGCTGATGCTCCCCACCCAGGTCCGTGCCGTAGCGGGTGATGTCCTGGGCGATGACCAGCAGCTCCTGCACCCCGGCGGAGGCCAGCTCCGCCGCCTCGTCCAGCAGCTCGTCCATGGGGCGGCTGCGGTACCTGCCCCGGAGAGACGGGATCACGCAGTAGGCGCAGTGGTTGTCGCAGCCCTCGGCGATGCGCAGGTAGGCGTACCACGGCGGCGTGGACAGGATCCGGGGGCCCCCCTGCTCCGCCGTGTGGATGTTGCCCAGATGGCAGGGCCGGGCCCCCTGCTCCATGACCTCCTGGATGGCCTGGGCGATGTCGCCGTAGCTGCCGGTGCCCAGGATGCCGTCCGCCTCCGGCAGCTCCCGGAGGACGTCCTCCTTGTACCGCTGGGCCATGCAGCCGGTGACCAGGATCTTTTTCACCTGCCCGGCCCGCTTCAGCTCCGCCATCTCCAGGATGCTGTCGATGGCCTCCCGGCAGGCGCTCTCCAGAAATCCGCAGGTGTTCACCACCACCACGTCCGCGCCCTCCGGCGCGGCCTGGACGGTATGGCCCGCCGCGGTGACGGCGGCCATCATCTGCTCGCAGTTCACCTGGTTTTTGGCACAGCCCAGGGAAATGAATGCGATGTGATACTGCATCATATCCTCCTCACGCTTCCCGCGGATCTACTCCACGTCGATCTCCGTATCCAGGCGGCGCCACGCCGCCTTCACGTCGCCCCAGGAAAAGCCCCGGCGGATCAGGGCGTCGCTGAGGCGCTTCTTCTCCCGCTCCTCCGGCGCGCGGCCCCGGAGCTTTCCCTCCAGGAACCGCACCGCCAGCTCCTCCGGGTCCGGCAGCGCCTCCAGCGCCGCGTCCCACAGCTCCCGGGGGACGCCTTTTTCCCGCAGCTTGTCCCGGACCCGGGCGGGCCCGTACCCCTGGCGGGCGCAGTGCCGCGCCAGCACCTGGGCGTACTCCGCGTCGTTGAGGGCGCCGATGGCCTCCAGCCACTCCGCCGCGCCCCGGGCCTCCGCCTCGGTGGCGCCCTTCTCCCGGAGCCGGCGCTCCAGTCCCGCCCGGCTCATGGCCCGGCGGCCGATGAGCTCCGCCGCCTTTCCTCTGGCGGCCGACGCCCCGGCGGCGGCCCGCAGCCGCGCCAGGGCCTCCTGGTCCA
>CALWXB010000074.1 GCA_944385405.1 uncultured Oscillospiraceae bacterium
CATCGGGTTCTGCAAAGGATGTCTTACCTGCGTCAAAACCCAGCGCTGTGTCATCCGCGATGATGCGGATACCATTGCCCGGCAGATGCTGACGGCAGATGTGCTTGTCTTTGCCACCCCCATTTACTATTACGGGATGTGCGGTCAGATGAAGACCCTGCTGGACCGGGCTAATCCCCTCTATTCCGCAGAGTATCGCTTCCGGGATGTCTATCTGCTGGCTGCTGCAGCTGAGGAGGATGAGCACACGGTGGACGGGGCAGTCACGGGGCTGCAGGGGTGGATCGATTGCTTTGACAAGGCCCGCTTGGCTGGAAGCGTCTTTGCCGGCGGCGTGACCTCTGTGGGAGAGATCCAGGGACACGCCGCCCTGAAACAGGCCTATGAAATGGCCAGGAATATATGAGGAGGATCAGCATGAATTCCAAATACAACGGATATTCCTTCCCCCTGCGGGACACTGTCACCCGGGAGAAGGTGCGCTTTCATAACCGGTACGGTATCGAGCTGACGGGAGACCTGTATTTGCCCCGGGACGCTGTCGGAACCCGTGCCGCTGTGGCCGTGGCCGGGCCCTTCGGGGCGGTGAAGGAGCAGTGTGCCGGCCTGTACGCCGAGGAGCTGGCCAGCCGTGGCTTCGCCGCCATGGCCTTTGATCCCTCCTTTATCGGTGAGAGCGGCGGTGCGGCGCGGAATGTGGCCTCTCCCGACATCAACACTGAGGACTTCTGCGCAGCGGTGGATTTCCTCTCCACCCGGGACTTCGTGGACCAGGAGCGGGTGGGTATCCTGGGCATCTGCGGCTGGGGCGGCATGGCCCTCAACGCCGCCGCTATGGACACCCGCATCAAGGCCACGGTGACCTCCACCATGTACGATATGACCAGAGTAAACGCCAAAGGCTACTTTGACGCCGCCGACAGCGCCGACGCACGGTACGAGACGAAAAAAGCCCTCAACGCCCAGCGGACGGCGGACTACAAAACGGGCTCCTATGCCCGGGCGGGCGGCGTGGTGGACCCGCTGCCGGAGGACGCCCCCTTCTTCGTCAAGGACTACTACGACTATTACAAGACGGAGCGGGGCTATACCGAGCGGTCCCTCAACTCCAATGACGGCTGGAATGTGACCTCGTCGCTGTCCTTCCTCAATATGCCCATCCTGCACTACACCAACGAGATCCGAAGCGCCGTACTGGTGATCCACGGGGACAAGGCCCACTCCTGCTACTTCAGCAAGGACGCCTTTGCCGACATGGTACGGAACAACCCCTGGGCGGACAACAAGGAACTGCTCCTCATCCCCGGCGCGGTCCACACCGATCTCTATGACCGGAAGGACATCATTCCTTTTGACAAGATCCAGCAGTTTTTCCAGCAATATCTGAAATAAGCGAGGCCGGGAGGTATGTGATATGGCAGTGAAACAGACGGCGGGGCGGGATACTCTGGGAGAGTTTGCACCCAAGTTTGCCCAGCTCAATGACGATGTGCTCTTTGGAGAGGTCTGGAGCCGGGAGGCGGCGCTCTCCCTGCGGGACAGATCTTTGGTGACGGTCGTGGCCCTGATGTCCCAGGGTCTGGTGGACAGTTCCTTCCAGTACCACCTGGCTGCCGCCAGGCAAAACGGCATCACCCGTCAGGAGATTGCGGAGATCCTGACCCATGCGGCCTTTTATGCCGGCTGGCCCAAGGCCTGGGCGGCCTTCCGCCTGGCCAAGGAGGTCTGGGCGGAGGATGGAGCTGAGGACGGCAAGGCACAGCACCAGCGGGAGATGGTGTTCCCCATCGGGGCGCCCAACGACGGGTTTGCCAGGTATTTCGTGGGGAGGAGTTATCTCCAGCCGCTCTCCACCGGCCAGGTGGGCGTCTGCAACGTGACTTTCGAACCGGGCTGCCGGAACAACTGGCACATCCAGCGCGCCAGACAGGGCGGCGGGCAGGTTTTGCTCTGCGTGGCCGGTCGGGGCTGGTATCAGGAATGGGGCCAGGCGGCCAGAGAGCTGCATCCCGGTGATGTGGTCAACATCCCCGCCGGTGTGAAGCACTGGCACGGCGCGGCGGCGGACAGCTGGTTTTCCCATCTGGCGCTGGAGGTCCCTGGGGAGGACTGCTCCAATGAATGGCTGGAGGCCGTGCCGGATGAGGTGTACGGCAAGCTGCGCTGAGCCTGGAAAACGTCCATGCAAACCTTGATCCCGCCCTCTGAAATCCGCGGATTTCAGAGGGCGGGATTTTCCATCACTGATTTTCTCCGGGAAGCTCCGCTTCCTGCTGTTCTTTGGCTCCGCCGATGTACTGCCTGGACGCTTCCTACCAAAAGCGGCAAAGCTCCGGAATCGGTTATCGAAACGCAGATGGATGCACCCTCCTGTTGTGCTTGGGCGCTGTTCTGATTATAATAAAAACAAAGACGGGGAAAATGCCCGGGAAAAGGGCGGCAGGACACTGCAGCCCCTGACGGTACAGGTGCAGCACGCGATGTACGACGGATTCAACCTGTGCCGCTTCATCAACGGTCTGCCGGAGCGGCGGGAAAGGAGTGCGTAAACGGTGATCTTCTATTTTTCCGGAACAGGCAACTCGGCGTGGGCAGCCCGGCAGCTGGCCCGCCTCACCGAGGATGCGGCCTGTGACATTACGCAGCTGAACGAACTGCCGGATCTGACGAATGCCCGGCAGATCGGATTCGTCTTTCCAATCTACGCCTGGGGCGTGCCGGAGATCATGGCGGACTTTGCGAAAAAGCTGCCTGCGACCCAGGCATTCACCTTCGGCGTATGCACCTGCGGAGAGGACGCCGGCCACGCCATGAAGCGGTTTTCCCGGCTGTACCCCCTCAGCAGCAGCTACAGCCTGCGGATGCCCAACAACTATATCATCGGTTCCGACACCGACAGCGAAGACGAGATCCTGAAAAAGATCGCCGCCGCCCGGGCGGAGCTGGAGCGGATGGCCCGGGAGATCCGGCATCAGGAGCAGGTGTACCGGGTCCACGAGGGGGCCATGGCCGGGCTCAAGTCCAGCCTGGTCAACTACGGGTTCAACAAGTTCGCCCGGAGCGCGAAGCCCTTCTTCGCCGGAGAGACCTGCAACGGGTGCGGCCAGTGCGCCAAGCACTGCCCGGCCCATGCCATTACTATCCGGGAGGGAAAGCCGGTGTGGGGGGCCCAATGCTGCCAGTGTCTGCGCTGCATCAATGAGTGTCCCCGGCAGGCCATCCAATACGGAAAGGCCACGGCCGGGCGCCGCCGCTATACCATCCGAGCCTATCTGCCCCGGGACGAGCAGTGAGGGAAGGGGCCATGAAAACAAGGCAAATGCCCCGGCGAAAAAAGCGGCTGCTGGCAGGGGGGATCGTCCTGCTGGTCCTGGCCGTCCTGGCAGGGGCGTTTTTCTGGTATGTGTCGGACTACTACCCGGCGGACGAGATCGCCCTGGAGGTGCTGGCCCAGGACAGCTCCATCACGGTGCAGGGTGACCTGACGATCCTCTCACCCTCGTACCCCGCGGACACCGCCGTCATCTTCTATCCCGGCGCCAAGGTGGAGGCGGAGGCCTATCTGCCCCTGCTGGAGCAGATCCGGCAGACCGGCGTCACCTGCATCCTGGTCCATATGCCCTTCCGCTTGGCGATCTTTGACGCGAACGCGGCGGAAGAGGTGATGGAGCAGTTCACGGAGATCCAGCACTGGTACATTGCCGGGCACTCCATGGGCGGTGCCATGGCCTCTCAGTTTGCGGCGGATCATCCCGACCAGGTGGACGGCCTCATCCTGCTGGGGGCCTACATCTACGGGGACTACCCGCCGGAAAAGACCCTGACCGTCTACGGCTCTCTCAACCAGAGTGTGGAGGACAACATTGACTACACGGAGAACGTTGTGGAGATCCAGGGCGGCAACCACGCCCAGTTCGGCAACTACGGTCCTCAGAAGGGGGATCTCCCCGCAGCCATCTCCGCGAAGGAGCAGCAGAAACAGACTGTGGAGGCCATTGCGGCCTTTCTGGCACAAAGGGATACTTAACAGAAGGCGGAGTGCTTGGGCACTCCGCTTTTCTCACAGGTCTCTTTGCAGATACACCATATCCACCAGCTGTATCCCGCCCTCGCAGATGGGGTGGTCGTAGTGTTCGGTGAAAAAGTTTTTGACCAGATGGTGCCTGCGAAAGCCGCAGGTCTCATAAAAGGGGATGGTGGAGGGGCTGTCTCCGGTGCCCGCCTGCAGCACCGTATACTGCCCCCTGTAGGTCCGGACGAGAAAGTCCACCATGGCCTTCCCATAGCCCCTGCCCTGGAAGGCAGGCTCCACGGCGAGGTTTTTCAGCTCCAGAACGCCGCCGCCCTCGTCGGTCACCACGCACTCGGCTTTGACGCCGTTGTCCTCCAGCACATACATGGTTCCCCGCTCCAGATAGCGGTCCACCATGTCCTCCTGCTCGTCGGCCAGCAGGAGTAGATCCAGATATCTCTTTTTGTCGGTTTCCACTTTTCTGATATCCATGGAGTGATCCATCCTTTGATTGATGGGACTATGATACCATACGATCTGTGCCTCTGCAATTCTTTGAGAAACATGACAGACAGTTGTCGTGTTCCTGTGCTATAATGCAGACATAATCAGGAAAGGCGGTGGTTTCCATGAAGATGGAGCGGCTCATCGGCATTTTGTCCATCCTGCTCCAGCGGGAGAAGGTCACCGCCCCGGAGCTGGCAGAGCAGTTCGAGGTGTCCCGCCGGACCATCCAGCGGGACATTGAGTCATTGTGCCGGGCAGGCATTCCCATTGCAACCGCCCAGGGGGCGGGGGGCGGCATCTCCATCATGGAGGGCTACCGGGTGGACCGCACCGTGCTCACCGCTCCCGAGATGCAGGCCATCCTGGCAGGACTCAGGAGTCTGGACAGCGTCAGCGGTACCCGGCGCTA
>CALWXB010000075.1 GCA_944385405.1 uncultured Oscillospiraceae bacterium
CGGATCATGTCGGTGCCGTGCTCCGTGTGGTTGACCTCGGGATGGTACTGGACGCCGTAGAAGCCCCGGCTCTCGTCACAGATGGCCACGTTGGGGCAGGCGTCGGAATGGGCCACCAAGGCAAAGCCCTCAGGCACCTTTTCCATATAGTCGCCGTGGCTCATCCAGGTAATGCCCTGCTGGGGCAGGCCCTTGAAGAGCTTGCAGCTGGTGTCGAAATAGGTCTCGGTCTTGCCGTATTCCCGGGCGGAGTCGTCGGTGGCGGCCACCACCCGGCCGCCCAGGTTGTGGGCGATGAGCTGGCAGCCATAGCAGATGCCCAGAACGGGGATGCCCAGGCGGAAGATCTCGGGATCGGCCTGGGGAGAGGCAGGATCATAGACGCTGTTGGGGCCGCCGGTAAAAATAATGCCGATGGGATGCATGGCGCGGATGGCCTCGATGGAGGTGGTATAGGGCTTCACCTCGCAATACACGCCGCACTCGCGGACACGGCGGGCGATGAGCTGGTTGTACTGACCGCCGAAATCGAGGACGATGACAGTTTGATGAGACACGTAGATTCCTCCCTTGAAAGAAGTGTCGGACCTTCGCCCTGCCGCCGGAAGGGCGGGGCAGGGCGGAAGGTCCGGGGATTCCGGCAGCGCGCCCCGGGGCGGCTGCCGGAAAGGCCGGCAGAGTCAGTCGTCGTCCCGGAAGACGATGTGACCCGGCTCGGCGGATTCGATGATGGCCAGGGACTTGAGATTCACGCCGGCGGCGCGCAGGCGGTCGCCGCCGCCCTGGAAGCCCTTCTCCACAGCGCAGCCGATGCCCACCAGGGTGGCGCCGGCGGCGGTGACGATGTCGCACAGGCCCCGCATGGCCTCGCCGTTGGCCATGAAGTCGTCGATGACCAGAACCTTGTCGTCGGAGGAGATCCACTCCTTGGAAACCAGCAGCGTCACCTTCTTCTTATAGGTATAGGAGAAGATATCGCTTTGATACAGACCGCCCTCGATATTGTCGCTCTTGGCCTTTTTGGCGAAGATCATGGGCTTGTGGAAGTGCTGGGCCACGATGGCGGACAGGGCGATGCCGCTGGCCTCGGCGGTGAGGATCATGGTGACCTCGTCCATGTTGAAGTGCTTGCCGAACTCCTCGGCGATGTGGTCCATCAGCTCGGTGTCGATCCGGTGGTTCAGGAAGCCATCCACCTTAATGATGTTGCCGGGCAGCACCTTGCCCTCTTTCACGATGCGGTCTTTCAGTTCCTGCATACGTAGGTTCCCCCTCTGCTGTTCTCTTTATATTCTCTCTGCTTGTGACAAGGATACGCACAAGATCGCTTGTTTTTCTATTATCCCGGATTACGCGGCGTTTTGCAACTGTTTTTCAGCACAAAAACGTCCTATGTCCTGGAAAGACGGGCGGGGCCGCCTTGTGGGAAATGGAGAAAAATGAGGCAAAAGCCGTTCCGCGGCACAGCGGAACGGCTTTTGGGCAGGATCATGCGTCCAGCGCGTTGGCGGCGGAGGCCAGCCAGTCGCCCTGGAAGGACTCGATGTCTCCGGCATCGGTGAGAGCGGCCAGAGCAGGATCAATGGGCATCTCCGCCAGGACGGAGAGATGGTGACGCTGGGCGGCTTCAGCGGTCTTGCCCTCGCCGAAGAGGTGGATCTTCTTGCCGCAGTCGGGACAGGCCACATAGCTCATGTTTTCGATGAGGCCCACGATGGGCACCTCCATCATCTCCGCCATCTTCACGGCCTTCTCCACCACCATGCTCACCAGCTCCTGGGGGCTGGCCACGATGAGGATGCCGTCCAGGGGGATGGACTGGAACACGGAGAGGGACACGTCTCCGGTCCCCGGAGGCATATCCACGAACAGATAGTCGCAGTTCCAGAGCACGTCCGTCCAGAACTGCTGCACCACGCCGGAGATGACGGGGCCGCGCCAGATGACAGGGTCCGTCTCATTGGGCAGCAGCAGATTGGTGGACATGATCTGGATGCCGGTGCGGGACTCCATGGGGTAGAGGCCCTGCTCGCTGCCCATGGCCTGGCCGTGAACGCCGAAGGCCTTGGGGATGGAGGGACCGGTGACATCGGCGTCCAGGATGCCCACCTGGTAGCCCCGGCGGCGCATGGTCACGGCCAGCTGGCTGGTGACCATGGACTTGCCGACGCCGCCCTTGCCGGACACGATGCCGTAAACCTTGCCCACCCGGGCAGCGGGATTGTGTTCTTTGAGCAGGGACTGGGGTTCCTGCCGCTCGCTGCAGCTCTCGCCGCAGGAGGCGCAGTCGTGCGTGCACTCGCTCATGATGCTGATCTCCTTTGACTTCCTCAATACTTCTGTTGCCCGGAACGGCGTCCGGGCCGGTACGCCTATCTTATACCTCTTCTCCCCGGTCCGTCAACCGCTGGATGGAAACTTCCCTGTCTCCGGCAAAAAAGGCCGCTTCCCGGCTGTGACAGGTGAAAAGCAGGATCTGCCGCTGCTTTGACGCCTCCTTGAGATACCGCAGGGCTGCCTCGCAGCGGAGGTCGTCAAAATTGGACAGGGCGTCGTCCAGCACCAGCGGCGCCTTTGTTTCCGGGGGCAATACCAGATCGCAGATGGCCAGCCGCACTGCCAGATACAGCTGGTCCGCCGTGCCGGCGGAAAGGAACCCGGCATCCCGGTATACATGCGCGCCGGAGGGCTGGGCGGAGAGGCGGAAGCTGCGGTCCAGCACCACGGCATCGTAGCGCCCCCCGGTCAGCGCCGAGAAGATCTCGGCTGTCCGGCGGCCCAGAGCAGGCGAAAAGCGGCTGCGCAGGTCGGTATTGGCTTCGTCCAGAACCTCCATGGCCAGGGCCAGAGCGTCATACTCTGCCTCCAGCTCAGCTGTGCGCTGCTCCAGATCCGCCTGGGCGGAGCGGAGCACCACCGGATCCCCGGCAGCGTGAAGCCGGCCCGCCAGATGGTCTGCCGCGGACCGGGCGTCGGCGGAGCGGGCCTGGGCCGCCGCCAGACGGGCGGTGAGTACTTCCCGGTCCCGGACAGCGGGGGCGGGAACATCGGTCTCCGGAGCCGCCGGAGCCTGCCGGGCCAGCAGGTCCCGGCGCAGCGCCGCCTCTTTGGCGGCAGCTTCCGCCTCTGCCAGCTCCCGGCGGCGCACGGCGCAGCCGCGCAGCAGCTGGTCCGCGGCGGCAAGGTCAAAGGCGCTGGGGGCAAAGCGGCGGACCTCCAGTAAAATCGCCTGTTCGTTGGAAGTGAGGGAGGCATAGAGGGCATCGGCGGTGGCGGTCTTGGCGTTGACTTCCGCCTGGGCCGCGTCCCGGGCCTCATACAATTTACAATAGGTATCGGCCAGCGCCGTGATGGCGCTGACGTCGGCGGTGCCGAACCGCTTCATCAGCGCGGTGCTCCGGGCCTCCTGAATGGCCCGACGGCGCAGCCGTCCGGCCAGAAAATAGGTGATGCCCAGGATGGCCAGCAATACCGCCAGCGCGGCAGGCTTTTGCCAGGGGGAGCCGGAGAGGGCTGTGCCTGTCACGTAAAAAAGAATGAACGCGGTAAGGGTGCCCAGCGTGATCAGCGCCAGGCCGGGGCCCTTCCGCCAGCCGGCGGGTGTGGGAGGCGAGGCGGCCTCCTTCCGGGCACTGTCCGGACTTTGCCCGGCAAAGGGGCTCTCCGCCACTGTGGCCTCTGCCTTCAGCAGCTGCTTCATGGCCTCGTCCCGCTCCGCCCGGGCCTTGTCCACGCTTTTGCGGACGGTGGCCAGGTTCACGATGGCGCCCCGCAGACGGCCGATGGTGTCGTTTTCCGGGATGCGTTGGCTTTGCAGAAGCTGCCGCAGGGTCTGGGCCTGGGTCTCCGCCTCTGCGGCCCGGGCTTGGGCTTCCTCCAGCTCCCGGTTCGCCTGGGCGGCTTCCCAACGGTCCAGTTGCTCCAACTGCCCGGACAGCTCTGCGACCTGGGCCTCCAACTGCTCCGCCTCCGCCCGGGCGGTCAGGAGCTGCGCTTCCAACGCCTCTGCTTCCCCGATCTGCCGGACCGTCTCTGCCTGCTCCGCCTCCAAAGTGGGCAACAGGCCGGTTTTGTTGTGGCGGCGGCGGTTGAGCTGTTTTTTCAGGGCATCGGCGGCCTCAGTGTAGGAGACGTCCTCCTCGCCGGAGGTGATGAGGGCGGCAATGCGCCGCTCCAGCCCCGGGTCCTGACTTACCGGGAGGCCGGATTGCCGGATGAAGGCGCTGCGTTCCAAAACCTCCCGACTGACGCCCAGCAGCGTCTCGCCGCAGGCGGTGCCGGTGAGGTTCGGCACAGCGTCACCGGTGCCGGCATAGACAGCCTGGAACTCTCCCAGGGGGGCAGTCTGCCGCCGGGTGGTCCGGGTAAGGGTGAGCTCCCTTCCATTGACAAGGCAATCCATCCGGCCGGACATGGCGGCGCCGGACCAAGGGGCGTAGCGGTTCTTGTCGGCAATGAAGCCTGCACGGTCCCGTTCCCGGCTGTTGATGCCGTAAAGCATGGAGAGCAAAAAGGCGCACCAGGTGGACTTGCCGGCCTCATTGGGCGCCTGGATGATATTGAGACCGTCCGAGAGCGTCAGCGTACGGTCCCGCAAGCCGCCGAAGGTGGCGGTGAGACGGCGGATCAGCAGAAGGATCCCCTCCTTATTCATAACATAAATAAAAGACATATGGACATGCTACATTATAACACCGAAGGGAGCGGTTGCCCAGCCTGATTTCCTCGAGACGGAGGGCCGTGAAAGCTCCGGCGAAAAAAGGTGAAAAAAGGGGTTGACAAATGGTGGGCAGTCTGGTATTCTAACAAAGCTGTCCGGCGGCACGGCCG
>CALWXB010000076.1 GCA_944385405.1 uncultured Oscillospiraceae bacterium
TATGCGCGAGTGGTGGAATTGGCAGACTCGCTAGATTCAGGTTCTAGTGTCCATTACGGACGTGCGGGTTCAAGTCCCGCCTCGCGCACCATTGTCAGAGCAAGCGTATATCGTTTGCTCTGATTTTTTTGAAAAACCAGAGCATGCTTATTTTGCTGCTGATCCTCTTCAAACCGCAACGGCTCGCGTTGGAGCGTGATTTGCGTTCCTTTGACAGGAACCGCAGATCCCGAAAAAAGAAAGACACGACGCACGTCGTGCCTTTCTTTTTCGCGCTGCCGCAGGCGAACGGGTCACGCCTTTCCCGGATCACGCCCCACCTGAGAGGCCGGTGCGTCCGCTTTCCAGTCCCAGGGGTCCCGGCGGCACGCGCTGTCGGCATAGGGAATGAAAATGGAGATAAGGCCGAAGGCAGCCAGCAGCCAGCAATACCACATATGGGGCACGATTTCCACCGGGCTTAGCAGGACCCCCCGCTCCGTGGCCAGAGCTGCCGCACTGAGCAGCTGGGCACCATAGGGCAGGATGCCCTGGACCACACAGGAGAACACGTCCAGCAGCGAGGCTGTGCGCCGGGGATCCACCCGGTACTCCCGGCTCATATCCCGGGCCACGCCGCCGCTGACGATGATGGCCACGGTGTTGTTGGCCGTGGCACAGTCGGCCAGAGAGGCCAGGGCTGCGATGCCCACCTGGGCAGAGCGGTTGCCCCGCATCAGCTGCCGCAGCCGGGCGATGAGCCATGCGATGCCGCCGTTTTCCGCGATCATGGCGGAGATGCCGCCGCTGAACAGGGAGAGGAAGAACACCTCGTTCATGCTGGTAAAGCCGCTCCAGACGCTCTGGGCAAAGGTGAACACCGTGAGATCCCCGGCAGCCAGACCGATACCGCCCGCCACGAACAATCCAATGACCAGCACCGCAAACACGTTCACCCCCGCCAGGGCCAACCCCAACACCGTCACATACGGTGCCACCTTCCACAGGCTGAAGGCCGCCTGCTCCATGTCCGGCACCGTCTCCGGACGGCCCACCGCCAGCAGGATCACCGCCGTGGCCAGCGCCGCAGGCAGCGCGATGCGGAAGTTCACCCGGAACTTATCCCGCAGAGCGCAGCCCTGGGTGCGGGTAGCGGCAATGGTGGTGTCGGAGATCATGGACAGGTTGTCGCCGAACATAGCACCGCCCACGCAGGCAGCCACCACCAGCGGCACACTGATGCCGCCCCGGTCCGCCACGCCCACGGCGATGGGGACGATGGCCGTGACGGTGCCCATGGAGGTACCGGTGGCGGTGCCCATGAAGGCAGAGATCACAAAGATGCCCACTGCCAAAAACCGTGCGGGCACCAGGCTCACGCCCAGATTCACCGTGGCATCCAGGCCGCCCATATCCGCAGCCACCTGAGAGAAGGCACCGGCCAGGATGTAGATCATCAGCATGGTCAGCACATTTTCATTGGCGGCGCCCCGGGCAAACACGGCAAATCTCTCCTCAATGGAACCGCGGCTCATGCAGAAGGCCGTCAGCACTGCCAGAAACATGGCCGTCACCGAGGGGAACTGATAGAAGGCCATCTCCTCTCCCCGGGCCTGGAGCACCAGTCCGGCCCCCAGATAGATGACAATGAACACCACAAAGGGTGCCAGCGCCCATCCGCTGCCCCGTTCCCGCAAATCCTGTTTTTTCATTCCGTGCTCCTCTCCCCCGGCATCCCCCGCCGGACCACATACGTATTGTTTATCATATACCCTCCCGCTGCCGCCGGTCAATGCGCCCCGTTGACTTTCCGGCCGCTTTTCGCTATGATTTTCATGAACACGCAGCAAAAAGGAGCTGACGCATATGCTGTCTGATCTTTCCACACTGTTGAACCGTTCCCTGGGCAAAACCTCCCTGGGCGATATCCTGGCCGCCGTCATCACGCTGCTTTTGTGTCTGGTGGTGGTACGGCTGGTGCTGAAGGTGGTCCGCCGTCTGCTTGGCCGGTCCAAGCTGGACCAGCGGGTCCAGCGATATGTCCTGGCAGCGGTACGGCTGCTTTTATACCTGCTCACCGGCCTCATCGTGGCCGAGAGCCTGAACATCGACATGACCTCCCTGGTGGCCATGCTGTCGGTGGGATCCCTGGGCGTCACCCTGGCCGCCGAGGACATTCTGGGCAACGTGGCGGGAGGCCTGGTGATCCTCTCCTCCCATCCCTTCTCCCTGGGTGACTTCGTGGAGGTGTCCGGCACCTCCGGCACGGTGCACGAGATCAGCCTGAACCACACCAAGCTGGTGACCCCCGATGGACTCATGGTGATGCTGCCCAACAAGGAGCTGGCCAGCTCCCAGATGATCAACTACTCCACCCTGGGCCGCCGCCGCATCACCTGGAAGGTCTCCGCCTCCTACGACGCTCCCACGGAGACGGTGAAGGAGGCCTGCCGCCGGGCTCTGGCTGCCACGGAGGGCATCCTGGAGGACCCCGCCCCCAGCGTCTATCTCACAGAGTACGGCTCCAGCTCCATCGAGTACACCGTCTACTGCTGGGCCTCCTTCGACGACTACTGGTCCGTGCACTTCGCCCTGGGGGAGCGGCTGCGGGAGACCTTCGCCCAGGCAGGGGTGGAGATGACCTACGACCACCTGAACGTGCACATCGTGGAAAATCGCAGTTGACAAACCCACCCCGGCTTTTTATAATAAATCCCAAAGCAATGACGGAGAGGGACGGGAACGGATGCCTCAGAGAGGCCGGCGGATGGTGCGAGCCGGCGGCGGAACTTCCCAGCTCCTATGGCTCCTGAGCCGGACGTTCGAGGGCGGAGACGCCGTTAGGGCGTCCCGTGTACGCCGCGTCAGCGCGAAGGGGTTGTTGGACCCTATGAGGGGCGGACGGTCATGGACCGCCGCAATTTGAGTGGTACCGCGGAAGCATCATACGGCTTTCGTCTCAAAGCACACACTTTGGGACGAAAGCCGTTTTTTCGTTCCAAGCATCAGAAAGGAGCACTTCACCATGCAAAACTACCGTCCCGAGACCATCTGCGTCCAGGGGGGCTACACCCCCGGCAACGGCGAGCCCCGGCAGATCCCCATCGTCCAGTCCACCACCTTCAAGTATGCCACCAGCGCGGACATGGGCAAGCTCTTCGACCTGGAGGCCAGCGGATACTTCTACTCCCGGCTCCAGAATCCCACCTGCGACTATGTGGCCGCCAAGATCGCCGCCCTGGAGGGCGGCACCGCCGCCATGCTCACCTCCTCCGGTCAGGCGGCCAACTTCTTCGCCCTCTTCAACATCGCCTCCTGCGGCGACCACATCGTCTCCTCCGCCAGCATCTACGGCGGCACCTTCAATCTCCTCTCCGTCACCATGGCCAAGATGGGCATCGAAGTGACCTTCGTCTCTCCGGACGCCACCGCCGAGGAGCTGGACGCGGCCTTCCGGCCCAACACCCGTGCCGTGTTCGGCGAGACCATCGCCAACCCCGCCCTGACGGTGCTGGATATTGAGAAATTCGCCGCCGCGGCCCACCGCCACGGCGTGCCGCTGGTGGTGGACAACACCTTCCCCACCCCCATCGGCTGCCGGCCCATCCAGTGGGGCGCGGACATCGTCACCCACTCCACCACCAAGTACATGGACGGCCACGGCGTGGCCGTGGGCGGCGCCATCGTGGACTCCGGCAAATTCGACTGGATGGCCCACGCCGACAAGTTCCCCGGCCTCTGCACTCCCGATGAGAGCTACCACGGCATCACCTACGCCGAGAAGTTCGGCCAGGCAGGCGCCTTCATCACCAAGTGCACCGCCCAGCTGATGCGGGACTTCGGCTGCACCCAGTCCCCCCAGAGCGCCTTCTACCTGAACCTGGGGCTGGAGAGCCTCCACGTGCGGATGCAGCGGCACTGTGAAAACGGCCAGGCCGTGGCGGAGTTCCTCCAGCAGCATCCCAAGGTGGAGGCCGTCCACTACTGCGGCCTGCCCGGCGACCCCTACCACGCCCTGGCGGAGAAGTACCTGCCCAACGGCTCCTGCGGCGTGGTGTCCTTCGAGCTCAAGGGCGGCCGCCCCGCCGCCGAGGCCTTCATGGGCCGGCTGCAGCTGGCCGCCATTGAGACCCACGTGGCCGACGCCCGGACCTGCTGCCTCAACCCCGCCACCTCCACCCACCGCCAGATGACGGAGCAGCAGCTGGCCGAGGCCGGCATTCCCGCAGGCCTGGTGCGGATGTCCTGCGGCCTGGAGAGCAAGGAGGACCTCATCGCCGACATTGCCCAGGCACTGGAGGCGGTCTGATGCCCATCAAGATCCCCAACCAGCTGCCAGCCACCAATGTCCTCACCCAGGAGAACATCTTCGTCATGACGGAGACCCGGGCCATCACCCAGGACATCCGGCCGCTGCAGATCCTTCTTTTGAACCTGATGCCCACCAAGGTGGACACCGAGACCCAGCTGGCCCGGGTGCTGGGCAACACGCCGCTGCAGATCGAGCTGGAGCTCATCGCCCCCAGCGGACACGTATCCAAAAACACCTCCCAGGCCCACATGCTGGCCTTCTACAAGTCCTTCGCCGAGGTACGCCACCGCACCTTTGACGGCCTGGTCATCACCGGCGCGCCGGTGGAGCTGCTGGACTTCGAGGCGGTGGACTACTGGCCGGAGCTGTGCGAGATCATGGAGTGGTCCAAGACCCACGTCCACTCCACCCTCCACATCTGCTGGGGCGCCCAGGCGGGGCTGTACTA
>CALWXB010000077.1 GCA_944385405.1 uncultured Oscillospiraceae bacterium
ACCAAAACCCCCCAGTGTTCCTTCACCGGCATCCGAATAAAATCATATTTGCTGATATCCACGGGCTCCAGCAAAAGGCCCAGATCCAGGGTCCCGCCTTCAATGCGCTCCTTGGTGTGGTCGGCGTTCCCGCTGTAGATCTGATAGGTCACCTGGGGGTGCAGCTTCTGAAACGAGGCCAGCAGCTCCGCCAGCACATACATTCCTTCCAGGTCACCGCTGCCAATGGAGATCTCTCCCCGCAGTTCCGGGTCCTTCCGAAATTCCTGAGCCGTTTTCTCCGCCAGATCCACCAGCTCCTGGGCACGGCGCCGAAGCAGCATCCCCTCGTCGGTCAAAACGATGTGATACCGACTGCGGTGAAAGAGCTGCACCCCCAGCTCCTCCTCCAGCTGCATCAGCTGCCGGGAGAGAGTAGGCTGGGTCAGATGGAGCAGCGCCGCCGCCTTGGTGATGTTCTCCTCCCGGGCTACCGCCAGGAAATATTTCAAAACCCGAAGTTCCATGGTCCCGCCTCCTTGATCCCATCGTATCATATCCATCCTGATCCGGCAAGGTAAAAATGCCTTACGAGAATGTTTGACAATAGGAAATGAGCATTTTACATTTTTGGATCGCGGACTTAGAATGAGGCAAAGGAGGTTTCGTTTATGAATGCATTGGTTGCTTATTTCTCTGCCACGGGTACCACCGCCAAGGCGGCAAAGGCCCTGGCCAGCGCGGCCCAGGGGGAGCTCTATGAGATCAAGCCCGCTGTACCCTATACCGGCGCCGATCTCAACTGGATGGACAAGCACTCCCGCAGCAGTGTGGAGATGAACGACAAACACTCCCGCCCGGCCCTGGCCGATACGGAAGCCCCCATCGCCGGGCATGATGTGATTTTCCTGGGCTTTCCCATCTGGTGGTACACGGCGCCCACCATCATCAACACCTTCCTGGAGCGCTATGACTTTACCGGCAAGACCATCGTCCTCTTTGCCACCTCCGGCGGCAGCGGTCTGGGCAAGACAGCGTCCGACCTGCGGGACAGCGCCCCCGGCGCCAAAATCCTGGGCGGCCGACTGTTCAACGGGCGGCTGAACGCGGACGAACTGAAAACATGGGTGTCCGGGCTGAAGCTGTGAGGGGAACCGGCATGAAATACACAAAACTGGGGAAATCGGATCTCATGGTCTCCCGCATCTGCATGGGCTGCATGGGATTTGGAGACGCCCAAAACGGTCAGCACTCCTGGACCATTGACGAAGCCCGCTCCCGGGAGATCATCCGGCGGGGTCTGGAACTGGGGGTCAATTTCTTCGACACCGCCATTGCCTACCAGAGCGGTACCAGCGAGCAGTATGTGGGCCGGGCCCTGGGGGACTTTGCCAAACGGGACGAAGTGGTGGTGGCCACCAAATTCCTCCCCCGCACCAACGCGGAGATCGCGGCAGGCATCAGCGGCCAGGAGCATATCCGGCGAATGCTGGACAGGAGCCTTCAGAACCTGGGGATGGACTATGTAGACCTCTACATCTATCATATGTGGGATCACCAGACGCCCCTTTATGACATCATGGAGGGACTGAACAATGCGGTCAAAGCAGGCAAAGTTCGGTACATCGGCATTTCCAACTGCTTTGCCTGGCAGCTCTGCAAGGCCAATGCTCTGGCGGAAAAGGAGGGCTTTGCCAAATTCATCTCCGTCCAGGGGCACTACAACCTGATCTTCCGGGAAGAGGAGCGGGAGATGGCTCCATTCTGCCGGGAGGAAAACATCGCCATGACGCCGTACAGCGCTCTGGCCGGCGGGCGGCTGTCCAAGCGCCCCGGTGAGACCTCCAAGCGGCTCCGGGAGGACAGCTATGCCCAACTGAAATACGGCGCGGCTCACGACCAGGACGCCCCCGTTTTGGCCCGGGTGGCGGAGTTGGCAGAGCGCCGGGGTGTGTCCATGACGGAGATCTCTCTGGCCTGGCTGCTGACCCGTGTCACCGCTCCAGTGGTTGGGGCTACGAAACTCCACCACATCGAGGGGGCTGCCAAGGCAGTGGATCTCGACCTGACGGCGGAGGAGCGCGCCTACCTGGAGGAACTCTACACCCCCCATCCGCTGGTGGGCGTCATGGCCCAGAACTCGATTGCAGCAGCGAAAAAGGATCATGTCTGGTCGGCCGGGAATCCGATCATTTGAACGATAAGCGAGATGACAAAAAGCGGCAAAAAGGGCACTCCTTGTAAAAGGGGTGCCCTTTTTGGGGTTGTATCTAAAATCTTCTGCCTGTTTTAACCGTTCCGATTGGAATCCCGGGTACGGCGATACTCGGTTGGAAGCATCTGCGTAACATCTTTGAATGCTTTTGAAAATTTCCCTTGGGTTTCGTAGCCCACCCGATCTGCGATTTCGGAGATCGGAATACTGGTTTCTCTCAGCAGCTTCATGGCCTGTGTCATGCGGTATTCTCTCATGTAAGTGGCGATGGGCAGGCCATATACGGTCTTAAAGACCTCCTTCAGCGTGGAGGTGTTGATGAGGTATTGCTTGGAGAGCGTCTCAATGGTGAACCGCTGATCCAAATGTTCTGTCAGCTGACGGTGGATTTCCTTGATCAGTTCCGTCTGCTGAGAACCGTATTGTGTCAGTGCATGTTTTTCTGGCTGCCCATCTGAGAGATAAAGCAGCAGCTCCTGGATTTTGAGCTGTAAGCAGGCCCTGCGCCGGAAAGAGGGGGCTGAATACAGAGGGGCAAAGATCCCTTCCAGTTCCGGGCAGGCTGGGATGGCTACCGGTGTTTCGCTGCAAAAGGTGCTTTGTATGGCTGAAAGATCCAAGCCGGACTCTTTTAGAATTTCCGGGCGATTTGCTTCCAGGACCGGCAGATCGATGGAAACAGAAATGCCCTCTGCGTAGCCCAACGGAAACATCAAGGCCGAGTCTGCACAGCAAGCGGAGCTGTGAGCGGTGAGATCTCCGGCACCCAAATAGACCGCTGTGCCGCCCCGCATATTCCAGCCCACCCGGCCATTGCGGCAGTAGAACAGCTCCAGGACAGAAGAGGAAGCAGCATGGTGTATGGTGATTTCGGGAGCTGACAGCAGGTTGTAGGAAGCGTCGACGCCGGGGAACACATGGTAGGCTTCGATTTTCCCTTTCCCAACTGTTTTGGCAGAAAATTGCCCGGTTAGAAGGACATACTCCTGACTGGATGTGGAATTGCGGACGATTGTCAGGCCTCCGCCCGGAACATCCTGTAATTGCTGTGCGATATGTGCCGGTTCCCGTTGTTTCATACCAACTTCCTCACGAATTTTGCTTTGATGGGCAGGCAATCACCATTAAGTCTTCGATCATGTGGTGGAGCAGCTGCGATCGCTGTGTGTCTGCCGCGGTATAATAGACTTCTTTTCCCTCTCTGCGGTTGACGATCAAGCCGGCAGCTCTCAGCAGCTTGAGGTGATGGGATACCGCCGGACTGCTCATCCCTACCATGGCGGAGAGATTGACCACACACTCCTCGCAGTGGCACAGCAGCCAGAAAATACGCAGGCGACTGCCGTCCCCCAGCTGCTTAAAAATATCTGACAGCATCTGAAAATTCTCCGCACTGGGCATGTTCTGCAGTTCTTGCTCCATGGGCTGTCCATGGTCGTGAGGCAAAGAAGTGGTTTGCATCCGATCACCCTCCTGTTTGGTTTATCATACCACAGGCAGGTGCGGATGCAAACTTATTCCTGTTTCGGCCCTGTGTCGTTTAGGGAGTCGCCGATCTGCACCTTGTGGTCAATGGTGCATTTCTGTTTCCGGAGGGCAGATAAAATCTCGCTCAGCGAGCCGTCCAGACCAAAGGACTTGTGCTTGATGCTGTCTGCAATGCAGACCTCGCCCAGATTGATGGTGATATAGGCGGCGTTGGGCTCCCGAGCCACCAGACGCATCAGAGGCGCCTTGATGAGCTGATTGCGCCATCCGATCCCCAACTCCAGGACCACCAGCTGTTTCTCGTGGTATTGGTTCAGAAACTTTTGAAATCTCTGTCTGGCACCATGGTCCGGAACCATATTCGGCCCTGCTGCCATATGAACCTCCATGGGGCCGCCGCAGCGGGGACAACGGGGCACCAAATCGGAGGGGATTCTGCCATCCTGTTCCGCGGCTGCCATCTGCGCTGCCAACTCCAACGTGGGATATAGGGTATCATGGCAGGGGCGGGCGCACTGCATGGTCAGCCAGGTCCCCTCGATTTCATAAATTTTCTCCGGTACAAATCCGCTGTGTTCAAAGTGACATTCCCCGTTGGAGGTAAGGACGAAATAGTCCTTACTGCCCACAACGGCTCTCAGGTCCTGCATGACCTGTGCGGGCTGATATTGTCCGCAGTAGTGGTGGATGAGCCTGCTCCAGAAGGCCCACTTTACTTCTTCCGAAGACCAGCGGGCTCCCATCCCATGCAGCAGGCACCGCAGGCCGTACTTTTCCTTAAAGTCGCCGAACAAATCCTCAAATGCCTGGTTATCTGCAAAGAGGTGCAGCCCTTCAGCAATGGACAGACC
>CALWXB010000078.1 GCA_944385405.1 uncultured Oscillospiraceae bacterium
GAGAACCTGCGCCGGGCGGGCCTGGACCCGGATGAGCTGCTGCGGCTGTGCGCGGCTGCCGGATGGCTGGAATTCAGGCATCTGCGGGCGGCAGTGCTGGAGCCGGACGGCGCCGTGACGCTGCTGCCGCAGCGGGATGCCCCGGGGGCTCCCTGGGCCGCACAGACGCCGGTGGTGCTGGAGGGACGGCTGGTGGCGGAGAACCTGCGCCGGACGGGCAAGGAGGCGGAGTGGGTCCGCAGCCGTCTGGCGGATCAGGGCTACCGGGACGAGGGAGACGTGCTGCTGGCACTGCTGGATGGCGGCGAGGAGCTGACGGTGTTTCCCATGGACCCGGCCAGAAAGAGCCGGAAGCGATAAAAAAGCGGGAGGAGGCATGCGCCTCCTCCCGCTTTTTCAGGACGACATGCCCAGCAGGCGCCGGGCTACCTCCACATTTTTTTGTTCCATTTCCTGGAGCCGCGCCACGGCGGCGGCCTGGGCCTCCGGATGGTCCCGCTGGGCCATGCACCGGTCGATCATCTCCCGCAGGGCTGCCTCCGTCAGATCGCTGAGATCCGTGAAGCACGCCTGCCCGATGTAGCGCAGGAAGGCGGAGACCTTGGGGTCGTATACCACGCCTGCCAGGGGGATTCCCTGACCTGCGGCGAAGATCAGCGCGTGGAGGCGCATGGACACCACCACCTCCATCCGGGACAGCGCGCCGATGATGGTCCCTGCGCTGCCTGCGTCGTTCAGAAAGTAGCAGGGGACGTTCAGGCCTCGGGCGGCCAACTGCCCGGCGCCGGGGTCCTGGTGCTTTTCCACGGCCACGAATACCGGGGTCAGATTGTACCGCTCGTAGGCGTACCGGGCGGCGGCAGCGAAGAAGGGGGCTTTCTCCTCAAAGCCCTTCCACCGCCGCAGAGCGAAGCAGATATAGCGGCCGTGAGGCGGGATGCCCGCGCGCAGCAGCACGCTGTCTGTCTCCTCCTCCGGGGCCTGGCGCAGCATCAGCGCCGGATCCGCCGTCAGCAGGATCTCCGGCTTGGTGACGCCCATGGACTGCAGCTCCTCCAGGGAGTTGGGCTCCCGCAGGGTGATGACGTCCACGCTGCGGTTGAGGACGGCGGCGGCCAGATTGCGGTGACTGGGCCGGGTGACGGGGCCGATACCGCAGCCGTACATCTGTACCCGGCAGCCCGCCCGCTTGGCGGCCCGGATGTTCATGAGGTAGAACCACAGGGAGCGGCGGGAGGTGACGTCCTGGATCAGGCTGCCGCCGCCGTTGATATACAGCTTTGCATGGCGCATGGCCCGGTGCCAGGTGAAAAAGGCGGTGCGGCTGACGGCGCGGACCCGGTAGGTCAGCCGGGTGCTCTTGGGATCCTTGGAAAGCACCGTCACGGGCATGTCCGGATCGATGGTACGCATCTCCTGGAGAATGGCCTCCAAAATGGCGTCGTCTCCCGCGTTGCCCCGGCCATAGGCACCGCAGATCACCACGCCGTCCCGGGCCGCCTTGGGGCGGCTGTGGCGGCGGAGGATGTTTTCATAGATCTCCAGCTGGGTATCCACGGTGCGTTGGATGGAAAACTGGGTGGAGGCCTTGCGGTAGAGCTTTTCTCCCATCTCCCGGCGCAGCGCGTCGTCGTTGCCCAGGGTGGCCAGACACCGGCCCAGAGCCTCGTGGTCGCCGGGGGTGAAGAGATAGCCGTTGACGTCCTGGTCGATGAGGTAGGGGATGCCGCCCACCGCCGTGGCCACGGTGGCCAGGTGGAACCGGGCGCCCTCCGTCAGGGCGTAGGGGAACGTCTCGGACAGGGAGGTCAGCGCGTTGATGTCCAGAGCGCTGTAAAACCGGTCCATGCCGCCGCTGATCCAGCCGGCGAATGTGACCTGCTGTTCCACGCCCAGCTCCCGGGCCAGAGCCTCCAGCTTCTCCCGCTCCTCGCCGTCGCCGGCGATGACCAGCCGCAGGCGGTGGCAGGACTGATATGCCGCGGCAAAGCCCCGCACCAGGGTGGACATGTCCTTGACGGGATTGAGCCGGGCCGCGATGCCCACCACCACGCTGTCCTCGTCCACGTCCGCCCCCAGGCGGCGCAGATAGGGCAGCCGGTCCCCCTGAGGCGGTGCGGGAGTGAAATCCAGGCCGTTGTAGATGGCGTAGAACCGGTCCGGCGGGAAGCCCCGGGAGATCAGCAGGTCCACCATGGCATCGGAGACACCGATGCGGTAATCCAGCTGCCGCAGGGCCCAGGCGTTGATATTGCCGAAGGTGAGGTGGCTGAGGGGACGGCCCATGTAGTCCAGCTTGTAGTCGCTGTGGACGGTGGAGACCACTGGGAGTCCCGTGGAGGAGCGCAGCAGAGCGCCGATCATATTGGCCCGGGAGCCGTGACAATGGATGATCTGGTAGCCGCCCTGGCGGATATAGGCGGTGAGCTGACGGCGAATGCGCAGGATGTTGTTGCCGCCCATGATCTCCGTAGGGATGCCCAGGGAGCGTGCCTCCTGGGCGAAGGGCCCGTCTCGGAAGCACACCAGCTGGGCGGTGATGGTTTGGTTGAGATGCTGCAGCAGGCTCAGCACATGGGTCTTGGCACCGCCGGAGTCGCCGCCGCTGATGAGATGGATGACCTTCATGAAACAGCCTTCCTTGTTTTCAGAAATGGTACTTGTGGAATCTAAAAAAATATTATACAATATTTCATAAGCGTTGTCCATAACCATAGAACCGGACGCCCGGCGTCCGCAGCGGAGGAAAGCATGGAAGAGAAAGCAAAGCGCATCGGAAAATTCAACATCGTGGATATCATCGCCGTGATCCTGATCCTGGCGGTACTGGCCTTCGTGGGTTGGAAGCTGGTGAGCCGCGGCGGTGCCGAACAGGGCGAGGCCGCCATGACCAAGGTCACCTATACTGTGCAGGTGGAGGGCGTTCCGGCGTTCCTGTACGAGACGTGCCAGGCCCATCTGCCGTCTCCTCTGATGGCCTCGGGGGAGCTGGTGGGCGGCCAGATCGAGTCCGTGGAGCAGAAGCCCTACTATGTGCTGGGCCCTGACGGGGAGTGGATCCAGGACCCGGAGCATGTGACGCTGCTGTTCACTGCCACCACCGAGACGCCCACCAGTGCCGTCATGACCACCAAGGTGGGTGAGCAGGAGGTCCGCATCGGCAAGACGGATTACATTTTGAAGAGCGAATACATCGAGTTTTCCGGCGGCACCATCGTGGATGTCACCTGGGAGGACTGATGCGGTTTCTAAAAGAGACGCCTGCGGGCGTCTCTTTTTTTTTAACTCCCAATTCCCTTTTGTGTTCCCGGAGACTAAAATCCAGAAGCCGATGTAGAAATATTCATTAGGGGACATAACGAGGCTCCACCTTAAACCTTGAAGGCCGGTTTCTTTCTCCCTCGGTTTCGTCATGGCTGGTCGCTCCTTTCTGCTTGTAGGCATGGAAAAAGGGCAGTCGATTTTCTCGGCTGCCCTTGCAGGTAGTTATTATACCTTCTTATGAAAAATCAATCGGAAAACTTGTGATAATTTCATCTTCGTTAACGGAAATCCCGGAACCATCTCCATTTGTTGCAAAATCAAACATATACCCATATTCAGAATTGTTTTTAAATTGAGACAGGTCGCTTTCCGTAAAGTAGCCAACGACAACGGTATAGTATTGTTTTTCTCCTTCTCCTTGATAAGTCCAGCATTTTGCAGAATAAAGTTTATACCCTAAAGAAACAAGACGTTGATATTCTTCATTCCGTTCTTCATCTGTAATTCCACCATCCTTGAACAAATCAAACGTCAGCAGAAAAATCACATTTTTACCTTTATATTTCTCAAGAGCTTCTCTAACTTCGTATGTGAAATCTACTTCGCCGGAGGCCGGAGATGAATAATAACTATCAGTTGAATTGGTATGGTATTCGTTAATTACAAGTCTACCATTGTATGTTGTGGGAGATAGAAGAACATATCCGATAACCAACATCAAGCAAGCTGCGATAGCTCCACACTTAATCCAGATGGGTTTCTTTGCTTTGTGATATGCCCTTGCCTCGTTGATATGATTCTCATTGATGTCACCGAGGACTTCATACAGTTTTTC
>CALWXB010000079.1 GCA_944385405.1 uncultured Oscillospiraceae bacterium
GGAGGAGCTGCTCCTTGAGCTCCATGTAATTTTCGATGATGCCGTTATGCACCAACGCAATGCTGCCGTTCTCGCTGACGTGGGGATGGGCGTTAACGTCGTTGGGCTCTCCGTGGGTGGCCCAGCGGGTGTGTCCGATGCCCAGCGCGCCCTCCAGATCCACACCGCCGTGGACCATGTCCGACAAGGCCTGGAGCCGGCCCTTGGTCTTGCGCACCTGCAGGCCCAGCGTATCGGACCGCACCGCGATCCCCGCCGAGTCATAGCCCCGGTACTCCATCCGAGCCAGTCCGTCCAGCAAAACAGGGGCCGCCTGTTCGCGGCCCACAAAACCAATGATTCCACACATACTTTGAATCGTTCCTCCTGCTTGAGAAAATACAAGCGGACAAACGCGCAGAGATCTGTCGCTTTCCGCGGTCACAGCGTCTTTGTTTTGCGGTCGCCCGCATATTTGCTCGCTGCGTCACATGTCCGCGGCCACGGAGGGGCATCCGCCGAAGCCTTCGATACTCCCCTCTCCTCGTCGTCCGGCAACGCTGCCGGCGCATGGCGCTTTTGTTGGGACCGTGCCCAAAATCTCCTTTCCATTCTGCGCTGATTCGGATCTATGAAAACGCCCTTTCCAGGGCCGGATCCCGCTTGAGGTATATTTTCCCGCCGCCGGCACATGCTATTCCAATACCAACGGAGGGATGTCTGATGATCACCGCTTTTGCCCGCACCGTCATTCTATATCTGCTCATCACCCTGGGACTGCGCCTCCTGGGCAAGCGCCAGATCGGCGAACTGGAGCCCAGCGAGCTGGTGCTGACCATGATGCTCTCGGACCTGGCCACCGTGCCCATGCAGGATTTCGGCATCCCGCTGCTCTCCGGCGTCATCCCCATCGCCACACTGCTGGCACTGTCCATGCTCTTCAGCCAGATCTCCCTGCAGAGCATCCGCTTCCGGGCACTGGTGTGCGGCACACCTTCTGTGCTCATCCGCAACGGGAAGCTGCAGCAGCAGGCCATGCGGAAAAACCGTTATACGCTGGATGAGCTGCTGGAGGAGCTGCGGGAAAAGGGCATCTGCCGCATCGAGGATGTGAAGTATGCCATTCTGGAAAACTCCGGCCAGCTCTCCGTGCTCCCATGGGCCCGCTGCCAGCCTCCCACCGCCCAGCAGCTGGGCCTGGACGTGGAGGACGATGTGACGCTGCCCGCGGTGATCATCAACGACGGGCGGCTGATCCGCACCCATCTGCGGGCCTGCGGCTACGACGAATCATGGCTGAAAAAAACGCTGCACAGTCACAGTGTATCCCGCTGGGAGGATGTCTTTTTGCTGACGGTGGACGAACAGGGCAGTGTGACCTGCATCAAAAAGGAGGCATGAAATGAAGCGTGCGTATGTTCCCCCGCTGGCTGTTTTGAGCATCCTGCTGGCTCTCTGCCTTTGGAACAGCCACAAAATGACAGAGAACACCCAGCGCTGGCGGGACCAGCTGCAGCAGACCGCCGCCCTGGCCCAGGCCGGGGACTGGCCCGCCGCCGTGGATGCTCTGCGAAAGAGCTATCAGGACTGGTCCGGATCGCAGACCTACCTCCACATCGTCTCCCGGCATGACGCCCTGGACGATGCCGAGGCCATGTACCAGCGAGCCCTGTCTTTCGGCGTCGCCCGGGAGGACAGCGAATTCCAGGCGGAGGTGTCCGATCTGCGGGATCAGCTGCGGCTCCTGGCGGAAATGGAACGGCTGAACGTGAAAAACGTACTCTGACGCGCCGTCACTTCTCCGAGAGGAGCTTATTCAGCTCCGCCATGAAGGTGTCGATATCCTTGAACTGGCGGTACACAGAGGCAAAGCGCACATAGGCTACCTGGTCCACCTCCCGGAGCCGTTCCATGACCCGCTCGCCGATGGCCTCGGTGCTGATCTCCCGCTCCATGGAGTTCTGGATGTCCTGCTCGATCTCCGAGGCGATCTTCTCCAGCTCCGCCAGGGGCACCGGCCGCTTCTCGCAGGCCCGAATCATGCCGCCCAGTACCTTCTGCCGCTCAAAACTCTGGCGGCTGCCGTCCTTCTTCACCACCACCATGGGCAGGCTCTCCACCGTCTCATAGGTAGTAAAGCGCTTGGAACAGGACAAGCACTCTCTCCGGCGGCGGATGCTGGCACCCTCGTCGGCGGGGCGGGAATCAATGACCTTACTTTCGCTGTAACCGCAAAACGGACATTTCATGGCGGACCTCCCTGACTTCACCGGCAGCGCCGGCCATTCTTTCTCTACCGGTTGTGGCCCGCTGAGCGGGACCCCCGCACCGGTTGGGGCTATTATAGCATACCGCATCCCAGATTGGTATACATCAATTTTCATTTTTTCACCGGAACACCGGCCGCTCCTCCCCATCAAAGGAGATGCGCCAATACCTGCCGCCCCGCAGGGTGCAGATGGAGGCAAAGCAGAACATAGGCACCAGCGGGAACGGCGCAGCGGGCCGGTAGGGAAACGCCACCGTCACCCCTTCCCCGTCCCGGCGCACCAGGGCATCTCCGGTCCCCCGCAGCCTGCTGCGCAGCCATGCCCCCCGGAACACCGCCTCCGGCTCGGTCAGTGCCGTCCAGCCATCCTCTGATGCAGGACGCAGCTCTCCCCGGCGCAGCGGACCCGCCGGCTCCAGGCTCCGCAGGGACAGCCGCCGCCGCAGCGCAAAGCCCGCCGCCCCCGGCTCCGCGATGCCCAGGCGCACCTCTCCCCGGTCTCCCACCACCCAAACGCACCAGAGCCCGTCCCCCGGCGGATGGCAGCAGACGGAACACACGGCGTACAGGCCCTCCCGCTCCACCGTCAGCTCCCCAGCCGCCGTCTCCCTCCACATTACCGGATACCGGTCCACGGCCATCCCCCCTCTCCGCAAACAGGCCGCCTGCGCAAATCTATGCGCAGGCGGCCGTAAACATGTCAGGCGATGGTATAGCTGCCGCGGACCAGCAGCTTGGTGGTGGCGGCGGTGGCTTTCACCCCCCGCCCCTCAATGGTCATCATGTACAGGTGGTTTTGGACCAGCGCGCCGCCGTTATTCAGCGTGCCGGCGGTGGTCTCGTCGATGAGGCCCGGCGCAGAGGAGGCCGTACACACAGCCGTTCCCACCCGGAGCATCACCTCACAGCCCACGCCTCCGGTGAGGACCTGTCCGCTGGTGAGGGTCACCACCGAGAAATTGGCGGAGGTCCCGCCTCCCCCGGTCTGCTGGGACAGCTGCGCGTTCCGGTCGGCGATCTTCTCATCCACCCGGCTGAGCACAGTGTTCAAAAATGTCTCGTTGAGATAGCTCAGCGTCACCAGCGGATCCTGATCGGTCCCCGCCTCCGCAGCAAAGGACACCGTCGCGTTCAACACGCCGCAGATCGCCAGCAGCACCAGCGTCCGCAGCACCCACCTGTTTTTCTTCATATGTACCTCCATCTGTCTTTCGTTGGGAAAGCCGCGCCCCGGAAAGGGGGTCTGCCCTTTCCGGGAAAGCGGCGCGTCACACCATCTGGTCGTGGGGCAGACCGAAGCTCACCGCGATCGCCAGGTCCACCTGCTCCATCACCGACTCCTCCACGTGTCCCATTCGCTCCCGCAGCCGCTTTTTGTCCAGGGTCCGCACCTGCTCCAGCAGGATCACGGAATCCCGGCTCAGGCCGCAGTTCCGGTCCACGGGAAGGTCGATATGTGTCGGCAGCCGGGCCTTGCCCGTCTGGGAGGTTATGGCCGCCGCGATCACAGTGGGGCTGTAGCGGTTTCCGGTGTCGTTCTGGATGATCAGAACCGGCCGGACGCCGCCCTGCTCGCTGCCCACCACCGGGGAGAGATCGGCATAGTAAATATCGCCGCGCTTGACACTTGTATCCACAAAGTTCACACTCCGCCGAAAGAAGTACCCGTCACC
>CALWXB010000080.1 GCA_944385405.1 uncultured Oscillospiraceae bacterium
CGCTGGGTGTTGGAGTTCTCCGCCCGGAAGGTGGGGCCGAAGGTGTACACGTCGCCGAAGGCCATGGCGAAGTTCTCGGCGTTGAGCTGGCCGGAGACGGTGAGGTTGGCGGGCTTGCCGAAGAAGTCCTGGCTGAAGTCCACCTGGCCGTCGGCCGTCAGCGGGGGATCCTTGGGGTCCAGGGTGGTGACCCGGAACATCTCGCCGGCGCCCTCGCAGTCGCTGGCGGTGATGATGGGGGTGTGGACGTAGACGAAGCCCCGGCTCTGGAAGAACTCATGGATGGCGAAGGCCGCCACGCTGCGCACCCGGAAGGCCGCGGAGAAGAGGTTCGTCCGGGGCCGCAGGTGCTGGATGGTGCGCAGAAACTCCACGCTGTGGCGCTTTTTCTGCAGGGGATAGTCCGGGGCGGAGGCGCCCTCCACCTGGATGGAGGCGGCTTTCAGCTCCAGAGGCTGCTTGGCCTCGGGGGTCAGCACCACGGTGCCGGTGACGATCAGGGCGGCGCCCACGTTCTGCCCGGCGATCTCCTTGTAGTTTTCCAGGGAAGCGGCGTCCATCACCACCTGGAGGTTGCGGAAGCAGGAGCCGTCGTTGAGCTCGATGAAGCCGAAATTCTTCATGTCCCGGATGGTGCGGGCCCAGCCGCCCACGGTGATCTCCTGACCGGAGAGGGCCTGGCTGTCGGCGTATACCGCCGCAATTTTCGTATAACTCATATCACAATCACCCGTTTTTTCGTTTTTGGAGCAATTCCATGGTATTGTACTCCATTTTCCCGGGATTGACAAGAGGAAACGGGATTTTCCGCCGGGATTCAGGAGATGTACTCGTCTCCCACGGTGTAATTCGTCCAGGCGCCGCCGGCATGGCGCAAAGCGGCGCAGCGGGAAAAGCCGTAGGCCCCCAGGGACGTGCGCCATTTCTGCGCGTTGAAGGAGACTGCCTCCCAGTCCGCCTCCTCCGTGGACAGGGGACCCATGGCCGGGGTATTGAAGATCACCGGCTCGTCCGTCTCCGTGATGGAAAAGAGGCACCCGTCCTCCCACTCGTAGAAAAAGTGCTCCGGCTCCTGGGATTCCGGGTCCGACCCGGAGGCCAGAAGGGGTGAGGCGGTGATGGTGCCCTGCTCCACCAGCTCCTCCCAGGTGGCCTGGATGGGGGCCAGGCCCACGGACTGGCCGAAGGCCCAGGCCACCGCCGCCTGCTCACTTTCCGTGAGGCGGGTGGCGGAGAGGTCCACCCCCAGCTCCGTGATGTTCTCGTTCAGGCCGCTGTCCACACACCAGAGGTCCTCCAGCACCGTGACGTACAGCGCCCCCAGGTTGTCGAACTCCGCTGTGGAGAAGTCCAGGGCATCCAGGCCGGAAAAGCCCATGGGCCAGGACTCCTGGACGCCGCCGGAGAAGGTGACGGTGACGGCGGCGCCGGCCAGGGACGCTCCCGGCAGGGCCTGGTACGCCCCCGGCTCCGCCGGGTCGAAGGGCGCGCCGTCCAGGGTGAGGGCGGGGCCGTCCAGGACCACGGTGTAGATGCCGCTGCCGTCCTCCTCTGCCAGCAGCAGCTGCCCCCCCAGCTCCGTGACCACCCGGCAGGTGACGGAGGACGATTCGGCCTCCGGGACATCGGTGCCGTCCGCACCCTCCGCCGGGGCGCCGCCCTCTCCGGCGGTGCAGGCCGCCAGGGCGCACAGCATCAGATAAACGGCCAGAAAGCCGGTGAACCACAGCCATTTTTTCATGGCGATCCCCTCCTTTTGATGGGATAGACGCGGGGGAGCGGGATTTGGTTCCGGTTCCGGCCCGCGTTTTTCAAAACGCTGGACGCGGCGGCGGAGGCGTGGTATGATAGAAAAAAACCGTGAACGGAAGGGAGGCGCGCGGCATGGAGAAGGCGGTGTATCTGCCCCAGGCCCGGGGGGACAGGATCTGGGCGGTGATCGGGTCCCCGTGGGGCCTTCTGGCCATCTGGCTGGTGGGCATCAATGTGGTGACGTTTTTGGTGTTCGGCCTGGACAAGTGGAAGGCCAAGCGCAAGGCGAAAAACGAGGCGGTGCGGCGGGTGCCGGAGCGGACGCTGTTCCTCCTGGCCATCCTGGGCGGCAGCGTGGGGGCCCTGCTGGGGATGCGGGTCTTTCACCACAAGACCCTCCACCGCGCCTTCCGCTTCGGCATCCCGGCGATTTTGGCGGTGCAGGTGCTCCTGCCCCTGGGGCTGTGGCTCTGGCGCACGCTGGGATGAGCGGGGGAAAAAGGATGGGCAGGCCCCTTGACAAGGGGATTCTTCCGTGATATAGTACCGCTTAATCATGAAAAGGCATGGAAGAGGACGCTGCCGGGAAAGACGTCAGAGAGGGACCGCCGTGGGCTGTGAGCGGTGCCCGCCGGAACCGGGACCAGCCACCGCCTCGGAGCCGCCCGCCGATATGTAGGCCGGGACGGGCCCTCCCGTTACAGAGGACACGAGCGGCACCCCCGGGGGTGCAAGCAGGGTGGAACCGTGGAATACGCTTGTTCGTATCTCACCCCTGATTTTCGTCAGGGGTGAGAATTTTTTTCACCCCTCAGACAAGGAGGAAGCACCATGAGCGAAGAAAACAAGTATACCTTTGAAAACGAGGAATACCGCCGGACCTACTGGCACACCTGCTCCCACATCCTGGCCCAGGCGGTCAAGCGCCTGTACCCGGAGGTGAAGCTGGCCATCGGCCCCAGCATCGAAAACGGCTTTTATTACGACCTGGATTCTCCCTTCCCCTTCACTCCGGAGATCATGGAAAAGATCGAGGGCGAGATGCGCAGGATCTGCAAGGAGAAGCTGAAGCTGGAGCGGTTCGAGCTGCCCCGGGAGGAGGCGCTGAAGTTCATGGAGGAAAAGGGCGAGCCCTATAAGGTGGAGCTCATCCAGGACCTGCCCGCCGACGCCCACATCTCCTTCTACAGGCAGGGCGAATTCACGGACCTGTGCGCCGGTCCCCATCTGGACTCCACCGGACGGGTGAAGGGCAACGCCATCAAGCTCACCGCCTGCAACGCCGCCTACTGGCGGGGCGACTCCAGCCGGGAGACCCTCCAGCGCATCTACGGCATCGCCTTCCCCAAGAAGGAGGAGCTGGACGAATATCTCCAGCGCATCGAGGAGGCCAAGAAGCGGGACCACCGGAAGCTGGGCCGGGAGCTGGGATTGTTCATGCTGCGGGACGAGGGCCCCGGCTTCCCCTTCTTCCTGCCCAAGGGCATGGTGCTCAAGAATACCCTGCTGGACTACTGGCGCCAGGTCCACAAGAAGTACGGCTACGTGGAGATCTCCACGCCCATCATCCTCAACCGTCAGCTGTGGGAGCGCTCCGGCCACTGGGACCACTACAAGCAGAACATGTACACCACCGTCATCGACGGCGAGGACTATGCCATCAAGCCCATGAACTGCCCCGGCGGCATGCTGGTCTACGCCAGCGAGCCCCACTCCTACCGGGATCTGCCCCTGCGGGTGGGCGAGATCGGCCTGGTGCACCGCCATGAGCTCTCCGGCGCCCTCCACGGCCTGTTCCGGGTGCGCTGCTTCAGCCAGGACGACGCCCATGTCTTCATGACCCGGGAGCAGATGAAGGACGTGATCCAGGAGACCGTGCGCCTGTTCGACGAGGTGTATTCCACCTTCGGTCTGAGCTATACCATCGAGCTGAGCACCATGCCCGAGGACCACATCGGCACCGTGGAGGAGTGGGAGCACAATCAGGACATCCTGAAAAACGCCATCACCGACATGGGCAAGGACTTCGTCGTCAACGAGGGCGACGGCGCCTTCTACGGCCCCAAGCTGGACTTCCATCTGGCCGACTCCCTGGGCCGCACCTGGC
>CALWXB010000081.1 GCA_944385405.1 uncultured Oscillospiraceae bacterium
ATTCTGTTTATGCATAATTTTCTGTGAAAATGTATATTTTTGCTCACCAATACTCATCTCGGACAGAGACTATTTTTATTGCGATATCAAGTTCTTTTTCGTTTCCCCGTATTCTCCGAGCCCCGGACCTCCTCATGGTAGAAGTAGTTCACGATCACCGGGTGGCCCGGCTCTGCCCGGCCATAGGGCAGCTCGTTGTCCACGAAGGGACAGCCGTTTTCCATCGCCAGCTGTTCTGCCTGCCGCTCAAGGTCCCGGAAATAGCTCCGGTCACCCTCTTGGTAGATTGTCTGGTATAAGGGTGTTAAGTCGGGATGCTTTTCCTGGATGTAGTCTAAAATCTCCTGTTTGAATCCGCCCCGCAGATTCAGATTCTCCAGCCAGACCAGATCGCACTGATCCTTCACCCGCTGGAAAATGGCCTCAAAATCCGTAATGCGGGGAAATACCGGCGCGATAAAGCAGACGGTGCGGATGCCTGCGTCGTAGACCTGCTTCATGGCACAAAGCCGCCGCTCAATGCTTACCGCCTTGTCCATATCCGCCCGAAACTCCTCGTCCAGCGTGTTGACGGACCAGGAGACGGTCACCTTCCCCATCTCCCGGAGTAAGTCAATATCCCGCACCACCAGGTCGGACTTGGTGCAGATGAGGATCTCCGCCCCGCTGCCCTTCAGCTGCTCCAGCAGCTTGCGGGTGTTTTGAAACTGCTCCTCCTGGGGGAGATAGCCGTCGGTCACCGAGCCGATGACCACCCGCTGTCCCCGATATTTTCGGGGATTTTTGATCTCCGGCCAGTGTTTTACATCCAGGAAGGCCCCCCAGGGCTCGGTGTGCCCGGTAAAGCGCTTCATAAAGGAGGCGTAGCAGTACTTGCAGCCGTGGGTACACCCCACATAGGGATTTACGGAGTAGCCCCCCACCGGCAGATTGGATTTGGTCATGATATTTTTTGTCTCCACATCCCGGAGCAGGATGCCGTTTTCCATCTGACACGCTCCTTTTGCTATAGCAGATGCTATCCTTCCACCGCCGGGGCGACTTTTCCAAAGCCGTTCCAGGCATAGAGGCCCTGTTTGCTCTCATCCCCCAGGAACTTGTCCACCTGGCAGATATGCAGGATATGGTCGCCCACCTCTACAGCCTGCTGCAAAGTAGCCACCATGGCAAGGCGGGTATCCGCAGGGATCTGAATGTCGCTGCCCTCCACGGAGGTCATCTCGATGTGGTTCTCCGCAACTTTATTGGTAGTCGCACCTGTGGAACTGCCGCAGGCCATCACGGCCTGGGTCAGACTCTCCCCCGGAACGGTCACGATCACCTTGCCCGTTTCCCGCACCCGCTTGCCGGTATGGGACTGCTTTCCCGCGGCAAACCCGACCATGGGCGGGTTGAAGGACAGGTAGGACACAAAGCAGATGGGGGCCAGGTTGGTGGTGCCGTCCTCATTCTGGGAACAGATCAGGGTCAGAGGGTTGGGGGAGGTCAGGACCGTGGCCTCCATAATGTTTAGTTCTTTCATAAATCAGTTCCTCACTCTCTATCGTTTCTGTCGTTGACATCCCATTTTGATGCCGATATAATTATTATACTTAGAAGAAATAACGGTGCAAGTACGCAGATTATTTGTACTTAGTACGAAAAACCATACTGATAGAGAGGGCTGCTCCATGAACCAATCCATGACCTATGAGGAATTTCAAGCCCGCGTGGGCAGTGTCATCCTGACTGAAAACGGAAACTGCCCGGTGACCCCGGTGGTCCAGATGCTCCAGGGGAAATGGAAGCTCCAGATCATCTACGAGCTGTGTATCCAGTCTCCCATGCGGTTTGGAGAACTGAAGAAGATGCTCAAACCCATCACCAACACCATGCTCACCAACGCATTGAAGGAGCTGGAGGGGGACGGTCTGGTGCACCGGGAGCAATATAACGAGATCCCGCCCCGGGTGGAGTATTCCCTGACGGAAAAGGGAACGGACCTGCTGCCGGTTTTCTACGCCATCTCCCAGTGGGGCATGAAGTATATCCCTTGAGCAAGCGGCTTTCCAGGAGTTCCCCTAAGCAACAAGAGACGCCGGAATGGTTTGACGATCTGTCAAACCATTCCGGCGTTTTCAAAAGGCGACTGTACGCAAGTCGATCTTGTCTGCCTCCGTAACCGGCCGCAACGGACGGCAGGGCGTTCCCGCAGCAACAACGCCCGCGGGAATGTCCCGGGTCACCACGCTCCCGGCGCCAATGATGGAACCCTTCCCGATGGTGACCCCTCCGCATATCACAGCATTGGCGCCGATCCACACGTCGTCCTCCAAGGTAATGGGAGCTGATGTGGTGATCGACTCTGCCCGCTGTTGGGCATCCATGGCGTGGCCGACACAGCTGATACATACGCCGGAGGCAATAAAGGCGTTGGCGCCGATATGCACCGGGGAGGTATCCAGGATCACACAGTTATAATTGATAAACGCCAGTCCGTGCGTATGGATATTGAATCCATAATCGCAGTGAAATCCCGGCATCACAAAGGTTTTGGGATCGCATGTGCCCAGCAGCTTCTCTAAGATCTCTCTGCGCCGCTCCCCCTGCCCGGGCGGCAGCTGGTTATACTCCCAGCACAGCCGCTGGGCATTTTCCTTCAGGCTTTGGGGGAGATGGATGTTATAAACGCTGTACGGAGTGTTGCTCGTCAAAAGTTCCATTGGTTCCATATAGTTTTCACACCTTTTCTCTGCTGATATCCATTCATGGTCAAATACTCAAAAATTCCAGCAAATCTGCTTTCCGTGCAGAAAAATCCCGCAGTCCCAGGTCATACAGCTCCCGTTCCGCATCCTCTCTCATGGAGTAAGTCCCCACATGGATGGGCTCGCTGGCAGCAAAGACAAAGGCAGTCCCCTCCCGCTCCAGAGAAAATACATCCTTCAGGTTGCGGTTGTACACCACATGACGGCGATCAATGGCATCCACAATGTTGGGGTAACTGCGGCAGGCCCGCCGGTACAGCCTGCGCATGCCCTGGGGCTTTCGTACATAGTCCCGGTTCTTGGAGAGAATGACCACCAGCTTCTCGCAGCCCTGCTCCAGGGCGCGGCGGACCGGGATGGCATCGGTAAGGCCTCCGTCAAAG
>CALWXB010000082.1 GCA_944385405.1 uncultured Oscillospiraceae bacterium
CTGCCGGAGGGGTGGCTCATCGTGGCGGCGGGCAACCCGCCGGAGTACAACAAGTCCGTCCGGGACTTCGACGTGGTGACGCTGGACCGGGTCAAGCGCATCGACGTCACGGAGGATTTCGCCGTCTGGAAGGAGTACGCCCAGCGGCGGGGGCTCCACGGGGCGGTGATCTCCTATCTGGATATCAAGAAGGACCACTTCTACCGCATCGAGACCACGGTGGACGGGCTGCAGTTCGCCACCGCCCGGGGCTGGGAGGACCTCAGCGAGCTGATCCAGGCCTACGAGCAGCTGGGACTGCGGGTGGACCGGGGCGTGGTGGAGCAGTACATCCAGCTGCCCCGGGTGGCCAAGGATTTCGCCAACTACCTGGAGTTATACTATAAGTACCAGCGGACCTACCACGTGGAGGATATCCTCTCCGGCACCTGGCCCGCCATCACGGTCTCGGAGCTGCGGGCCGCGCCCTTTGACGAGAAGCTCTCGGTGATGGGGCTGATCTTCAGCCGCCTCAGCGAGTCTGCCCGGCACACCCGGCAGCAGGATGCCCTGACCACCGCCCTCCACGGCGCGCTGACGGAGTTCCGCACCGCCATGGAGGCGGGGAAGGACCCGGGGGCGACCCTGGAGGAGCTGGCCCGGGTCCGGCGGGAAGCCCTCAAGACCGCCCGGGAGGCCGGGCAGCTGGACCGGGAGAGTCGGGACCTGGGGCAGCGGGCGGTCAACGCCCTGGAGGGCTACCGGCAGGCCCTGAGCCGGGAGGACATCACGGACCCCGGCGCGGCCATGGAGACCGTGCGGAAGTGGTTCGGGCAGGAGGTGGAGCGCCGCGCAGAGCTGGGACGGACTGCCGGGGCGCAGTTCGACAACGCCTTCCGCTTCCTGGAGACCACCTTCGGCCAGGGCCAGGAGCTGGTGATCTTCGTGACGGAGGTCACGGCGGGGTTCGACGCCAGCTGGTTCGTGGAGAACTTCGGCTGCGACGCCTACTTCCGCCACAACCGGGAGCTGCTCTTTGACGATACCCGGCACCGCATCCGGGAGGAAATTGCCGCCGCCAGGGCGGCGGAACGGGAGGAAACGAAGGATGAATGAGGATTTGAAGCGCATCGAGGCGGTGCTGGAGGAGAAGGTCCGGCCCACCATGCATGCCCACGGCGGGGAGATCCAGGTGGACCGGCTGGAAAACGGGGTGCTGTACGTGAAGCTCCTGGGCCAGTGCGCCGGGTGTCCCTCCGCGGATCTCACCACGGAGAACCTGGTGGAGATGGAGCTGAAAAGCGCGCTGCCGGACCTGGTGCGCCAGGTGGTGGCGGTGCAGACCGTCAGCGACGAGCTGTGGGAGCAGGCGAAAAAGCTCCTGCGGGACCACCATCTGTAAAAACAAAAAAGCACCTGCTTCCTTCGGGAAACAGGTGCTTTTTCGCGGGGGCGGGGGTCAGGGCGCATGGCTGCGGCGCTTGCGCAGCCAGTCGGTCCACGCAAAGATCAGTACGGCTGCATAGATGGCAATGACGGCGGCAACAAAGATGACGAAAAACCCCTTGTCCCCGGCGGAAACGCCGCTGGTCAGGACTTGCCACGCCCCGTATCCCAGGAAGGCACAATACACTGCCGCCAGCAGGCTGGCAAAGATCAGCGCCGGCAGCTGGATGCGCTGATAGAATCGGGGAAAACGCTTGTGCAAAAACCGATCAATGGCAACCAAAGCGATCAGGACAAGAACAGAGCCGACGTTCATTTGCAGACCCTCCTTGTTCCCCGGCGGGGATGGTTTCCTGCCGCCAGTATAACATGACCGCATATAAAAAGATAGTACCAACGCGGATGGAAAACGCGGCATGGGGAACTCCTCATGCCGCGTTTTTCATTATTTCATCAGCTCGCACACCAGGTCCGTGTATCCGGAGGGGTCCTCCAGGGGCAGTCCTGCGATGAGCAGGGCCTGATTGTAGAGGAGGGAGGCGTACTTCTTCGCCTTCTCCGGATCCTCCGTCACGGCCTGCTCCAGGGCCTGGAAGGCCGGGTGCTCCACGTTCAGCTCCAGGATGCGCTGGGCCTTGATGGCGCTGTCGGGCTGGACGGCCTGGAAGTACTTCTCCATCTCAAAGGACAGGCCTTCCCCGGCGGTGAGGCAGACGGGATGGGACTTCAGGCGGGTGGAGGCCCGCACCTTCTGCACCGTGTCGCCCAGGGCCTCCTTCACGAAGTCAAAGGCGGCCTTGTGGGCGTCCTGGGCCTCCTGGGCCTTCTGGGCGGCGCCGTCCTCGATCTCCTGGTCCAGCACAGAGCGGAACTCCTTGTCCTGGAAGCTGTGGAGGATCTGGGCGCAGAACTCATCCACCTCCTCGGTGAAGTAGAGGATCTCCGTGCCGGAATCCCGCAGCCCCTCGGTCTGGGGCAGCTTGTCGATCTTCTCCAGGCTCTCGCCGGCGGCGTAGTAGATATACTTCTGATCCTCCTTCATCCGGGAGACGTACTCGGAGAGAGTCACGGGCTTTTTCTCCGTGGAGGAGTAGAACACCAGCAGGTCCTGGAGGAGGTCCTTGTGGGCGCCGTACTCGCCCACCACGCCGTATTTGATCTGGCGGCCGAAGTTCTTCCAGAACTTCTCATAGCCCTCCCGGTCCTCCTGGAGGAGCTTTGCAAGCTCCGCCTTGATCTTCTTTTCCAGGTTGGAGGCGATCACCTTCAGCTGCCGGTCATGCTGCAGCAGCTCCCGGGAGATGTTCAGGGACAGGTCGGGGGAGTCCACCACGCCCCGGACGAAGCGGAAATGCTCCGGCAGGAGGTCGGCGCACTTGTCCATGATCAGCACGCCGTTGGAGTAGAGCTGGAGGCCCTTTTCATACTCCTTGGTGTAGTAGTCGAAGGGGGCGGCGCCGGGGATGAACAGCAGCGCCTTGTAGGTGACGGCGCCCTCGGCGGAGACGGCGATGACCCGCTGGGGATCGG
>CALWXB010000083.1 GCA_944385405.1 uncultured Oscillospiraceae bacterium
AGGAGAATTTCGCGGCGAAATTTTGGCGCGGACGCAGAAAGGGCGGAGGGGACGCGTCGCGTCCTCTCCGCCCTTTCGGAAGAAATTCAGTACCGCCCCGTCCAGTCCGTCATCAGCAGCACCGGCAGCGTCCACAAAAGCAGGAAGGCCTCCAGGCCCAGGGGGGTCAGCAGGTCGTAGGCCCGCATCCCCGCCAGGTAAAAGGCCAGAAGCGTCCCGGCGGCGCTGCCCAGCAGGCTCAAAAAGAGGGCCCGCCGCACCGCCTTACACAGCCGCCGGCTCCCGGCCACCGTCTCCGCGTAGGGCAGAAGGCCCTCCCGGAACAGCAGCGCCCGGGGCATCCCCCGGTCCAGCTCCGCCTCGCTGAGGGCCACCCGGGCGGTGAGGTCCGGGTACTCCACCTTCACCTTCTTGCTGAACTTCCGGTGCAGCAGCGCCGGGGTGATGTTGGGGTCCCGGGCGGCCAGGATGGGGGTGATGCGGCTGCGGCGCATCATCCGCAGGGCGAAGTCCACGTTCTCCGCCGGGTTGTACTTCACGGCGAACACCGCCATGAGCTGGCGGTCCGCCGCCAGGAAGATGCCGGTTTTCAGGTTGATGTTCCCCGGCAGCCGCACGTCCATCTTCCGCATGAAGGAGGCGGTGCCCATGAGCACGCTCTCCCCCCGGATGGAGGCGGCCCAGCCGCCCTCCTCGTAGAAGCTGAAGTCGTCGGCGGTGTAGTACCGCCCTCCCTCGCTGCGCAGCAGGCCGTCGAAGAGGCGCTCCAGGCCGCTGCCGGCGGCCCGGGCCATGGTGGCGGCGTAGGAGCGGACCTTGTAGAGCTCCTCGCCGAACACCTTCACGCCGTTGAGCTGCATGGTGCCCGGGGGGAAGAGGTCCGCGTCGGTGAGGATCATGCTCCTGCGGCGGCTGATCTTCTCCGCGCCGCACCAGCCCGCCACGGCGCAGCCGGTGGCGTGGAGATGCCGGGCCAGCTTGGAATAGGGCAGGGCAAAGCACAGCGGCAGGGCGAAGCCCGCCCCGGCGCACAGCAGCGCCGACCAGTTCAGAAGGAAGTCCGCCCCCCGGTTCTGGCCCAGGGAGGTGAGCCCCGCGAAGATCACCGTGGCCATCAGCACCACCGGCAGCACCGCCGTCTGCCAGATCTCCGGCGCGCCGTCCCGGAAGGCGGTGGTGTAGAACCCCGGCACCGCGCCCCGCTGCTTGCAGGCGCCCCGGTCCGTTTCCGTGACGAGATAGGGCGGCTCGTCGTCCAGCGCCGCCGTGCGGAAGGCGTCGAAGCGGCCCCGGCTCTCCCGGCTCAGCCCCCACAGGGCGAACACCAGCACCCAGCAGCTCACCGCCGCGTAGGGCGCGGCCTGGGTGCGCTGGTCGGAGAGGAGCCGCACCGCGCAGTCCCCCGCCGACGCCAGGGCGGCAAGGGACGCCAGCAGCGCGCTGACGCAGCGCTTTTGTCCCAGCTTCCCCGCCGCCTCGGCGAACACGCTGCGGCACAGCAGGCACACCAGCGCCAAAAGCCCCAGCAGTACCAGGGTCTGGATCTGCGTGTCATCGGACCAGTACGGGATCACGAAGCCCCGCCGCTCCAGGATCATCAGCACCGTGGGGATCAGCGATGCCGCCGCCGCCGCGGGCAGCCCCGCCCGGCGGCGGTGATACTCCGCCCGGAAGTCCTCCGCCGTGTCCCACAGCGGCGCCTCCTCCATCAGCGGCTCTTCCTCCGCCTCCTCTTCCGGCTCCGGAGGCTTGGGCAGCTCCTCCGTCTCCTCCATCACCCGGCGGGAAAAGAGGCCCAGACGCCGGCGCAGCAGCGGCTCCCGCCGGGTCTCCATCACCGCGTCCACGGTATTGCCCACCATCTCCTCCAGGCTCAGGGGCCGGGGGGACCGGGGCAGCTCCCGCTTGAGCTGCTCCACCACGTCCTCCGCCGTCTCATGGGGAGGCGGGGCCTTGTCCGGGGCCTGCCGGGGCGCCTGCTCCGCCGGCTCCTTCCCGGCGGTCTCCCGGACCTGCTCCGCAGGCCCCTGCGGGGCCGCCTGGGCGGGGGGCGCGGGCTCCGCCGCCGGAGGCGGGGCCGACACCGCCCGCTCCACGTCCTCCAGCAGCCGGTGCTCCCGGTCCGCGCCGTACTCGGCCAGGATCTCCTCCAGGGAGTAGTCCTCCTCCGCTTCCGGCACGCCGGTGTCCGGCGCCAGGGCGTCCAATGTATCGTACAGGGTATGTTCGTCCTTTGGGGTCATCTCGCGTTCCTTTCCTCACTGCAGACGCTGGCGCACCGCCTCGTAGAGCAGGATCGCCGCCGCGGCGGAGGCGTTGAGGGAGTTGAGCCGTCCCCGCATGGGGATGCTCACCAGAAAGTCGCAGTTCTCCATGGCCAGGCGGGTCATGCCGTCGCCCTCGCTGCCGATGACCACGGCCGCCGGGCCCCTGAGGTCGGCGTCGTAGAGGGAGGTGGTGCCCCCCGCCGCGGTGCCGAACACCCACACCCCCTGCTTCTTCAGGTCCTTCAAAAGGGCCGGGATGTTGGGCACCCGGGCCACGGGCATGTGGGCCACGGCCCCGGCGGAGGGGGCCGCGGCGGCGACGGGGCCCAAGGCCGGACGGGCGTCGTGGAGGGCCAGGGCGTAGATCTCGGCGGACGCCGCCGCGCGGAAAATGACCCACAGGG
>CALWXB010000084.1 GCA_944385405.1 uncultured Oscillospiraceae bacterium
GACGGCACCACCACCGCCACCCTGCTGGCCCAGGCCATGATCCACGAGGGTCTGAAGAACCTGGCCGCCGGCGCCAATCCCGTTGTGGTGAAGAAGGGCATGGCCAAGGCCGTGGAGGCCGCTGTGGCCGAGGTGAAGAAGCAGGCCAAGAGCGTGGACGGCTCCAAGGACATTGCCCGGGTCGGCGCCGTGTCCAGCGGCGACGATGCCATCGGCCAGCTGATCGCCGATGCCATGGACAAGGTCAGCGCCGACGGCGTCATCACCATCGAGGAGTCCAAGACTGCCGAGACCTACAGCGAGGTCGTGGAAGGCATGCAGTTCGACCGCGGCTATATCACCCCCTACATGGTCACCGACACGGAGAAGATGGAGGCCAACCTGGACGATCCCTATATCCTGATCACCGATAAGAAGATCTCCGTGATCTCCGACATCCTGCCCATCCTGGAGACCCTGGTCCAGTCCGGCAAGAAGCTGATGATCATCGCCGAGGACGTGGAGGGCGAGGCCCTGAACACCCTGATCGTCAACCGTCTGCGCGGCACGCTGAACGTGGTGTGCGTGAAGGCTCCCGGCTTCGGCGACCGCCGCAAGGAGATGCTGCAGGATATCGCCGTTCTCACCGGCGGCACCGTCATCAGCGAAGAGGTGGGCCTGGAGCTCAAGTCCGCCACCATCGACATGCTGGGCCATGCCCGTCAGGTGAAGGTCACCAAGGAGAACACCACCATCGTCGACGGTGCCGGCGACGCCCAGGCCATCAAGGACCGGGTCGCTCAGATCCGCGCCCAGATCGCCGTCACCACCAGCGACTACGACAAGGAGAAGCTCCAGGAGCGCCTGGCCAAGCTGGCCGGCGGCGTGGCCGTCATCAAGGTGGGCGCTGCCACTGAGACCGAGATGAAGGAGAAGAAGCTGCGCATCGAGGATGCCCTCAACGCCACCCGCGCCGCCGTGGAGGAAGGCGTGGTTGCCGGCGGCGGCACCATCTTCGTCAACGTGATCCCCGCTGTGGAGGCCCTGATCGCCTCTGTGGAGGGCGACGAAAAGACCGGCGTGCGCATCGTAGCCAAGGCCCTGGAGGCTCCCATCCGTCAGATTGCCGCCAACGCCGGCCTGGACGGCTCCGTGATCCTGGAGAAAGTCCGTTCCTCCGGCAAGAACGGCTATGGCTTCGACGCCTATAAGGAGGAGTACTGCGACATGGTCTCCGCGGGCATCATCGACCCCGCCAAGGTGACCCGCTCCGCTCTGGAGAATGCTGCTTCTGTCTCCGCCATGGTGCTGACCACCGAGTCCCTGGTGGCCGACAAGCCCGAGCCCCCCGCTCCCGCCCCCGCCGCTCCCGACATGGGCGGCATGTACTAAGCCCTGCAAGCAAGTTCATGCGCCGGTTCCCGGCGCTTATGAAAAGGACCGGATCTCCCATGGGAGATCCGGTCCTTTTGTCCTTCCGCCCGGGCAGCGCGCAGGGCACGCTTGGAATCGGGCCGGCTCATTGCGCAGACAAATTGGGTTTCCGCAGGTTTTCCTTCAGGGAGCGCATGGTGCTGGTAATGACCATGCGCTCCCAGTGACTGCAGTCAGAGAGGATCTCCGACGCTTCCCGCGCAAAGGCCTGTTCAGATCTTTCAAGGCTGTCACACAGAAGATCGTCCACACTCACTCCCAGCGCATTTGCGATGCTCACAATGGTGGGAAGCCCCAGCTTGGTAGCGCCCCGCTCAATGTGGGAGATATTGGACGGCTCCTGGCTGGATAACTCAGCCAGCGTCTGCTGCGTGATCCCCCGCGCTTTCCGGAACCTGCGGACCCGGATGCCGACAGCTTGATAATCGAGTTCCATATTATCACCTCGTTTCCTGTAAATATTTATTGTATATCCCATTCGGATATGATAAAATAAAGCAAATATCCGATTCGGATTTGTAGGAAATTTTTTGCTGTGCCATTGAAAAAAAGGGCACAAAGAAAGGGGTTGTCATTGTGCGGCCGCAGATTTCGCTATTGGAGTATTTTCTGATGCAGGCAAGGCCGATGCTGTTGTCGGATCTGCAGATTCTAACCGCCGTGGAGCGGAGCCGGCTGCTTCAGGCGCTGGAAACATTGCCGGCGGAAAGTTTCCCGTTGTGGGAGTGGAACGATGCCATTGCGTATCTTGTGCATGGGACGCCCGCACCCACACCGCAGGCAGCAAAGGAACAGCTGATCTCCGCATGGAGTTTGTCCATCCGCCTGCCGTGATCTGCACCGGCAGCCCCGCCTGCCTGTGATCTGCTGAAAAAAATAAAAAAATTGCATATTGGGGGTTGACAAAATACAGTGACATCTGGTATAGTAATTTGTGCCCGTTACGGGTGATCAATACGGCGGCATAGCTCAGTTGGCTAGAGCATGCGGTTCATACCCGCAGTGTCCCCGGTTCAAATCCAGGTGCCGCTACCAAAGCGCCTGGGGCGTATGCCGATACGTCCCCAGGTGCGCAAAACCTCCGTGGCCCGTTGGTCAAGTGGTTAAGACACGGCCCTTTCACGGCTGTAACATGGGTTCGAATCCCGTACGGGTCACCAT